>CATMOE010000004.1:0-133463 GCA_950072105.1 uncultured Dehalococcoidia bacterium | reverse complement strand
GGCTTTGAAGGCTGGGCTGTGTTTCTTCCGTATCTGTTTCATGTCCTGCTCCTTTTTTGCAATTCTAGGAGCGGGACCCTCTCTTAGCTACCTGTTCAAATTTCCCAGACCACCTCACTACCGCATGCCGCTCAGCATCGACCTGCCTATGATTGACACCCAACTAGTGGAGGTGCCGAATCCGGGCCATCCTACCGGCGTTAGAGGTGTGGGGGAGGTCTCGATAATCCCACCGGTGCCGGCCGTTGCCAACGCGATCCACAACGCCATAGGCGTGCGCATGAATTCTCTGCCCATGTCTCCGGGGGCCGTCCTGGAAGCCTTGTGGGAGAAGCAATCGGGGTAAAAAGTGTGGAAGGGGATCGGCACCCAGCCTATCAATCCGGAAGGCGACCGTCTCACTTTCGAGTGTATGTCAGCTTAAGCTTTCATCTTTTCCTGTTTTCAAAGTCCGGAAAGGTCTAAGGTGACAAACCGCCGCTTTCCGATAACCGTGTTGGAACCTAAAGAGGGAGAAGTTCATTGACGTCGGTGATCAAGTACATAACCTTTGACTGCCATGACCCACAGGCGCTGGCCCTGTTCTGGAGTGCGGCCTTGGGCTACGAGATCGTCAACTGGGACAACTTTGACGCTGCACTGTCCCAAGCGGCCGACGGCCACCTGCCCCGTCTAGCGTTCATCAAAGTCCCAGAAGGCAAAACGGTTAAGAACCGCTTGCACCTGGACGTCGAACCTTCAGGAACAACGATGGAGGCCGATGTCGAGCGTTTAGTAGGGCTGGGTGCAAGTCGAATCGAGCAATTCGACGAGCCGTATGGAACATGGACCGTGATGGCCGATCCAGAAGGAAATGAGTTCTGCGTGGCAAGTCCCGAATAGGCTGTTACTTACAACTACCCAGTGGAAGAAGCCTACCGGGCCGCATTCGGCTAGACAACCCTCTGTGAGAAGCAGGTTAGGTCCAATCTCTCATGACTCGACTGGTTTCCTCATTTCTCGTTCCAGTTGCCACCGCACGGAAACCAAGTCCTTTTGGTGCTCCTAATTTCACACTCAATACAGCTACGCCTCAGAGGACTGCCATCGTGGAGCGCGGCTTACCAATCATGTTCTGAGTTTATGTGATCGAATTCCCTCTGGACAACCTGTTGCCTCCGACGTAGTATTCCTCCATACCCAACCCACCGGACCCTACAAGCATGGTCCATTCTCATCTGAACCGCAACATAAGCCGTGTTTTCGTGGGCCGTCAACAGGAGTTGGCCGAGCTCAGTGCGGCCTTGGATGATGCCATGTCTGGCCAAGGACGTCTGGCCATGCTTGCCGGAGAACCGGGAATCGGCAAGACCCGCACCGCCCAAGAGTTAGCCATGATGGCAGAAGGGCGTGGGACGCAGGTCCACTGGGGCCGGTGCTACGAAGAACTGGGGACGCCGCCCTACTGGGCCTGGGTCCAGACCATGCGGTCGTACATTGAACAGGCAAGCACCGAACAACTTGCCGCAGATATGGGTCCTGGCGCCTCCTACATTGCCGAGATAGTTCCCGAGATTCGGGGCAAGCTACAGGAATTGACAACGCCTCCGAGCCTGGAGCCGGAGCAAGCCCGTTTCCGGCTTTTCGACTCCATCACCACCTTCCTGAAGAACGCGGCGCATCGTCAGCCCCTCATGCTGGTCCTGGACGACCTCCATTGGGCCGACCAGTCATCCTTACTACTTTTAGAGTTTGTAGCCCGCGAAATCGAGACCAGCCGCATCTTGCTGGTTGGTGCTTACCGGGACGTCGAAGTTTCCAGGCGACATCCACTTTCCCAGACCCTTGGGGCTCTTGTTCGGGAGAAGCTATTCTACAGGGTCCAACTACAAGGACTTACCCAACAAGAAGTAACGGAATTCGTCCAGGGTAATGTGGGAATCACCCTAACCCCCGAAGCCGCGGGAGTCATGCATGAGCGGACCGATGGCAATCCGTTTTTTATCAGTGAGCTAACGCGCCAGGTCCCCTCGGAGAATATAACCGAAGACCCGGAGTGGGCCAGCATCATTCCCAAAGGTGTTCGCGATGGCATCGATGGGCAACGTACCCAAAGCCGTCGAGATTACCGGTCCGTCATCCCGGCCCTTCCGAGGAAGGGGGGATCCAGGCAACTGGTACCAAGCCGGGCTCGGGCCAGAAAAGCGATCGTGAGTAGGAAATGTCGAGGATATTCGGCGATGTAGAGTAATTCGTGAGGCCATACGCCGGCCGGGGAACCTTTTGGAGCACAAGACAATCGCCCTTAACGGGGTCAAAATCCACTACGTGCAGGCCGGGCAAGGGCCGGTGGTGTTGCTGTTGCACGGATTGGGTTCGTCCCTGGACACTTGGCGGCGGAATCTTGAGCCCCTGGCCAACGCGGGATTCACCGTTCTAGCCCCAGACATGCCCGGCCACGGTGACTCTGAAAAGCCAGATGATTTGGACTATGGACCCCGCAACGCCGTCGATTTCACCGGACAGTTTCTCCGCGCCTTGGGGGTGGAGAGAGCTTCGTTGGTGGGTAACTCAGCCGGAGGACTTGTGGCCGCGCTGGTCGCTCCCGGAGGAATCGGCCGCCAGGTTTCCTGGGTGTTACGTTTGATGTCTGTGCCGGGTTTGGGGGAGTTCCTCTTCCAACGCTGGATATACAGCCTGATGGGTATCAACAAGCGAGTTTTTCATGAGCCGTCTTCGATACCCGACGAGGTGCTGACCGAAATGGCCCGTGTCCAGTTTTTGCCCGGCTCCACCAGTTGCACCCTCCATTCTATCCGCTCCAGCATTAACCTCCTGGGGCTTCGCCGTCGATGGCGGATTCTTGATCGATTGCCTCAAGTGTCTTCTCCTCTGATGTGCCTCTGGGGAGAAGAAGACATTGTCATCCCGGTAAGCCACGCTGGCTGGATAAAAGACACGATCCCCCGATGTTTAGTACGCACCTTCCCTCAGTGCGGGCATTGGCCCCACATGGAAAAAGCCGACGAGTTCAACGCCCTGTTGACATTATTTCTTCAGGGCGGCCTGGATGACCAATGCGGGTCCATCCCTGGGCCGGTTTCTCTATGAACAGCTTGGTCCGGGTCCTTTCCGCGCCCGCCCGGTGGGATTGGCGTGATCCCAGCACCCTAATTCGGATCGGGATAATCCTAGCGGTCCTGGCCGCCTCGGCGACCGCTCTTTTACTGCGGGATCAATTAACTCCAGCTCAGGCGGGCTACGGCGGAGTGGCCCTGGCATCACTGATCGCCAGCGCCGGTCTGATAATTCCGGTGCCCGCCTTGGGAGCCGTATGCGCCGGTAGCGTATTCCTGAATCCGGTGCTTCTGGGTCTCATCGCCGGGACCAGCGAGAGTGTGGGCGAGCTAACAGGGTACTTTCTGGGTTATAGCGGACGAGACATGGCCCGGAGGTCTCGCCTATACAATCGGCTGGAGCCCTTGGTACGCCGCCGGGGCTGGCTTCCCTTGTTCTTGGTTTCGCTAGTGCCCAACCCCATCTTCGACATCATCGGCATCGCGGCCGGCGCCCTTCGGTACCCTCTTTGGAGCTTCCTGAGCATAGTTTGGGTGGGCAAGACCATCAAGTTCATCACCTTCGCCTACGCCTGCAAATACAGCCTAGCCTGGCTCACCCAAGTCTTCGGCATATAAAAGTCCTCAATCGTAAAACGTGTCTCGCCCCCCTTTCGTAAAGGGGGGTTGGGGGGATTTCCCCTGACCGCTGATAGCTGACTGCTCGAAAATTCCCCTGGCGATAGTCCCAGTCACCGTGTATCCTTTTACCGGAAGGGCAACGGCCCAATCAGCAACACCGGAGGTCCCCGTGATTCGCAGCCTCGATGGAAAAACTCCAAAGATTCATCCCTCCTGTTTCGTCAGTGAGACTGCTTATATAGTCGGCGACGTTGAGATCGGCGAGGACACCAGCATCTGGCCGGGCGCCGTGATTCGAGGCGACTACGGCAAGATAATCATCGGAAAAGCCTGCTCTATCCAGGATAACTGCGTCCTGCATACCGACGACTATCTGGAGTTGGGCGACAATGTTCTTATGACCCACGGAGCAGTTATCCATGGCGGCATCGTCGGCAACAACGTGCTCATCGGCATGAACGCCGCCATTCTGGAGAGCGCCAAAGTCGGCAACTACGTGCTCATCGGCGCGTCGGCGTTGGTGCTGGCCGACGCCGTGATTCCAGACAACTCTCTGGTCCTGGGAGTGCCAGGCAAGGTGCGCCCCCTGACCGCGGAACACCGTGAGCGGTTGGAAGACCCCACCGGTATCTACGTAGAGAACATGAAACGATACATCAAAGCCGGCCTGGGGCTGCAGATCCCTACCGACGGTCAATAAAGGTTTAACTATGACGGCTAACGGCGAAAAGCTACCCTTGCCCCTGGAAGGCATCCGGGTCTTGGACCTGACCCACATAGTGGCTGGTCCCTTCTGCTCGATGATATTTGCCGACATGGGCGCCGAAGTTATCAAAGTAGAACGGCCCGGATTCGGTGATCGTTCACGGATCAATACCCCCTTCAAGGACGGAGCCAATGGGCAGAAAGTCTCCGTGAGATACCTGGGCGTCAACCGGAACAAGAAAAGCGTGACCTTAGACCTACGCGACCCCCGATGCAGATCCGCCTTCGAGAAGATGGTCAAAGAGTCTGACATCCTTCTGGACAACTGGGGTCCCGGCGCACTGCGGCGGCTGGGTTTGGGCTACGAAACGCTCTCCGAATTGAACCCCGGCCTGATCTACGCCAGCATCACCGGCTACGGCGACTCCGATGATATGCAAGGCCCCTACTCCCAGTGGCCGGCCAACAACCCTTGCGTTCAAGGCATGGGCGGCTGGATGGAGATCACCGGAGCCCACGGCGGGGCTCCGCAGATGGTCGGCGACAACATCGGCGACACCGTGCCCGGAGTCTGGTCAGCCCTGGGCGTTATGTTGGCCTTGGAAGCCCGGCATAAGACTGGCAAGGGACAGCACGTGGACATGGCCATGTACGACTGCATGGTAGCCCACACCACCAGCAGCATGCCCCTGTACCAATTGACCGGCCAAAGCAGTAGCCGGGCCAGGGAGAACATGTTCAGCGCCCAACTGGCGCTGAAAACCAACGATGGGTACGCGGTGCTGGCCGGGGCCGGCGACGAGGAGAAGTGGGTCGCCCTATGGCAACTCGTGGGCCGGGAAGACCTGATCCAGGACCCCCGGTATCTGGGCAAGGGTATCAGCGGCGAGTTCTACTTCGAGAACATCGTCCCCGCCATCGAGGAGTGGTCCCAACACTTGTCGAAAAGGGAGGTGGCCGAGCAGCTCATCGAGATCGGTTACTCAATGGGAATGGTGCAGAACACCGCCGACCTGGACCAATGCCCCCACCTGGAGGCTCGCAAGATGTTCGTCGACTGCGGCGACACCATGGGAGGCTCATTCCGGACGGCCAACACACCCATCAACCTTACCGCCTGCCCCGACACCCCCACCGGTCCCCCGCCGTTGTTGGGCGAACACAACCATGACATTCTGTGTTCCATCGGTGGACTAACCGAGGAGCAACTCCTGGGCATGGAGACGGACCGGGTTGTCTGATCGCCGGCACCATTTCACCGGATCAGCGACGGTTTCCACCTCCACTATGACCACGTATAATGGGCCGTCTTAACGCCATCAATCAAGGAGACTAAAGAACTTGTTCCAAGCGCCCAGAGGCACCAACGACCTGCTCCCCCAGGACCAAAAGTATTGGAGATACATCGAATCCAAAGCCGTAGACCTGGCTAGGCAATACGGCTTTGGCCGGATCGACACTCCGGTGTTCGAGGACTCGAACCTGTTCATCCGATCGGTGGGGGAAGGCACGGACATCGTGGAAAAGGAGATGTACACCTTCGAGGACCGGGGTGGCGACCAAGTGACACTGCGTCCCGAGGGTACCGCCCCGGTCTGCCGGGCCTACCTGGAACACGGTATGCACAACCTGCCCCAGCCCGTGCGGATGTACTACTTCTGCCCAGTGTTTCGCTACGAACGGCCTCAAGCCGGGCGATTTCGCGAGCACCATCAGTTCGGCGTAGAAGTGCTGGGAGACGCCGACCCTTCGGTGGACGCTGAGGTAATCGAACTGGCCTGGCGATTGATGCTTTCCTTGGGGCTGAAAGACACTAGTTTGCTGATCAACAGCATCGGCGACACTGAATGCCGCCCAGCATACGTTGGCGAACTGAAGAACTATTACCAGGGTCACGAAAGCAAGCTCTGCGCCGAATGCCGGCAGCGTCTGGACCGTAACCCCCTTCGTCTCTTGGATTGCAAGGTTGAGACCTGCCGGGCTCTTGGAGATGAAGCGCCCCGGTCGTCGGATCATTTGTGCCAAGCCTGCCAGGACCACTGGTCCAGCCTTAGGGGATACCTTGACGCCGTGGCTATACCCTACGAGATCGACCACCGGCTGGTGCGTGGTCTGGATTACTACAGCCGCACCGTCTTCGAGATTCAGCCCCTAGAAGGCGGCGCTCAGTCCACCATCTGCGGCGGCGGCCGTTACGACGGACTGATCGAGAGTCTGGGTGGCCGTTCCACGCCGGGAATCGGCTTCGCCACCGGTATGGAGCGCCTGGCCTTGAACCTGGAACGCGGCGGAGTAGAAGTGCCCGATGAACCTTCTCCCAAGTATCTGGTGGCCAATGTGGGCGATGCTGCCCGCCCGGCCGCATTGGAACTGGCCGCCCGGCTACGGGCCAACGGGGTGGGAGCTATCTTGAGCAGCGGCTCCCGTGGGCTAAGGGGTCAGATGCGCCAAGCCAACGCTCTGGGGATCCCTTACACCGCGATCTTGGGAGACGACGAGATCGAGCAGGGCGTAGTTATGATTCGCGACATGCAGGCATCCACCCAGGAAACTAAGCCCATGCAGGAGTTCCTAGATAGCGCCGGCGCCTAGATGGTTCTGGCATAATACCTTCGGCAGCCGTGTCCGGGCTTAGACGATCCTGCCCCAACCCGCCTACTCTGTACAGGGGCCTTAATGCAACGTCTGATTGTCTCGTTGGTGATTATCGCGTCTCTGGCCGGGGCGGCATGCGCCGTCGCACCGACGCCCGTCCCACCGCCTGCACCTACGCCGACACCAATAACAATCACCCACGAATTGGAAATCATAGCGGACCCCCCCGAAGCAGCGGATGTTCTCCTCAATCCCACGCCCATCGAAGGCGGGCGCTATGTGCGTGGCCGCACGGTGGCGATCGATATCTTACCCAAGAAGGGCTGGCAAGTTGATCGGTGGGCTGGGCCGGTCTACGACGAGGTTGGAGTGTCCGCCAAGATAGACATGAACTCCAGCCACACGGTGATAGTGAGGCTGGTGCGGGTCATCGCCGTGCCTCCCACCGCCGCACCATCCACCCTCGCACCTTCCGCCGCCGTACGAGCCACCGCCATGCCACCGGCCTCCGTACCACCGACGCGTACCTCTGGATCCCCCCTACGCCGGCGCCCACCCTGACCCCTATGCCAACGGATCCCACGAATACCAACGACCTGCCCGCGCTATTGCCTACTTTGGCGGACATAGCCCCCGGAGCGATCATCGAGGGAGAGGGCTACGTCCAAGATACCGACGCCCTCCTTACGTACGAGCGGGAATTTGAGGCAGAGGGGTTGTTCTTCACTCTAGGCTTGTCTCAGTTGAGCAATCTCAGCAGCACCGTCGAGATGTACGCCACCTCCTCCGATGCCAGTGCGCCGGTTCTGGTGATGAGAGCCATGGACCCTCAGTTGTTCGCCCAGCTGGCAGGTCCGGCGTTCGCGGAAGGGGCCGGATTTAGTCCAGAGAACGTTGTGGTCTAGGCCATAGACCTTCCGGCCATCGGCGATGCTACGGCGGGTTTCTTGATGAGGGTTCAGACGCCCCCCATCAATCTAGACGTCTATATGATGTGGTTTGCCCAGGGCCGTATAGCCGCCCAACTGATCGCCGGAGGCCCCCGCGGCCAGGTCCACTCGGACGACGTAGCCAGAATCGCCCGGCTCATTGATCAACGAATCATCGAACGGATCGATAACAATCCTCCTCGCACCCCTCTCGCCACACCCACCCCTACCCAAACGCGTTCGGCCACGCAAGTCCCAATGCCGACCCTGGTTCTTTTTGCCACTCCCACTCCTACCACCGCACCCACTCTCGCGCCTGCCGCTACGACTACCCCCACCCCGAGACCAGCACCCACCCAAGGCCCGACGCCAACCGCTACTCCCACCCCGGTGCCTCCCACTCCCACGCAGGTTCCTCCGACGCCTACCCCCGCACCTTCCACACCGATGCCGGTGCCTCCGACGCCCACCCCGGTGCCTCCCACTCCCACGCAGGTTCCTCCGACGCCTACGCCGGTACCTCCGACGCCTACACCTGTACCTTCCACACCTACGCCGGCGCCGCCTTCTCCTGGACTGCTGAACTGGTGGCCCGGCAACGGAAACGCCAATGATATCGTCAGTGGCGTAAACGGAACCATGCGGAACGGCGCAACCTTTGCCGCCGGAAAGGTGAATCAGGCTTTCAGTCTAGACGGGGCAAATGACTATGTGGCAATCTCCAATACCTCAAGCCTCCAGGTCTCCACGGGCACCCTGGAAGCTTGGATCAAAACCACCAACTCCGGAGGCGATTTCCGGGGAATAGTCGTAAAACGGGGAGCCTATGGCCTATTCCTACAGAACGGCGTTTTGGTTACCCATGACTGGGGCTCGGGTCAAACTAGGTCGACCGGTGTCAACCTTGCCGACGGGCAGTTCCATCATGTTGCGATTACTTTCCAGAGCGGTGTCGCCGGGGGCACGGTAATTTACGCGGATGGCGTACCGGTTCTGACAACGACTATGACCGTCCTCAACCAGGTGCAGGCCCTTGTCATCGGCGCGGGAGACCCAGGTACTATCCAATTTTTCGACGGCATCATCGACGAAGCCAAACTCTACAACCGCGCCCTCAGCGGTGGAGAGATTCAGGCCACCTTCTCTGGTACGAACTGACACTTGCTCATTGACTAGCTGCCTGGTTTATTAGAACATGTGTTTCCCAGGCCGCCACAAGTTGTTTTTTATGCGGAAGGGCGGAGGGAGGAGACGCAATATTTATGAACTTATTCTATCGAGGCTACGTCATTCATCGGAAATTCCGGTCTATCTGCTACACCATTTTCGGCCGCCGCCCAAAGCGTGTCGAGTTGGCTGCCTGTGCCACGTCCCGGGAAGCCATGCAATGGGTGGACCACCATATGGTTCAAGGCGAACCGGTCCCGATCCAGCAATCTCAACTAGCTGTCCTGTAAGAACAACAAAGTCCCCCTTTCGTAAAGGGGGACTTAAGGCTCGCCAGTTTGGGCGTAGCTGGCCCGCACTCTAGTCTCCGGACCTAGTCCGGCTCCGCCACACCTCGCCATCGGCACACACCATCTCCACCCAATCTTCAAGTGGCAGGGTTAGACCCCTCTTGTAGCGGTCCGCTGCCTCGATCAGAAGTTCTTGGGTGGAGGTGTCTATCAGCGCATTTGATATCGCCCAGGCCAGTTCTTGGCCTCCGCCGCCCTCCCTGAGATTGATCTGCGCCTCGCCAAGTATCTGACTGGCCGATTCCGAATCGCCCTGGAAATGAGCCGCTAATCCAAGTCCCAATTGAATCGTTCCGACGCCAAGGCGGTCACCCAGATCGGCCATCGGTGGAATGCTCTCTTCATAAAGCGCGGTAGCCTCTTCCAGCCTGCCAGATTCTAGTAACGTGTTTCCCAAACGGACGCCCGTCCAGGCTATCATCCCGGTGTCCCCGATGCGCCGGAATGTTTCCAGTCCTCGACTGCAATGCTCGACCGATTCGGCGAGATTTCCGGCGAACCAAGCAGAAGAACCTAAGAAGAAGTCGCAAAACGCATCTCCCCACTCGAACCCATAGGACCGGTGGGCCGCCTGGATCTCGACAAGCTTACGGTTCGCTGCCTCCAAGTCTCTCTGGAACCACAGGATCGTGGCCTCGTAGGTCTCAGCCGTCCTTACCCCTTGCTCGTCTCCCAGATCGGTGAAACGCGCCAGTCCATCATGGATCTTTACCAGACACCCTTCGAAGTCGTCATGACGCACTACCGAGCCGGTAAATCCGGACTGAACCAGCGCCGAAGCACGGGCGCTTGAAGATCCTCCGTCGATAGCCAGTACCCGGTCGAACCAATCCATAGCCTCGGCCATGTGCCGACGCACCAACCAGAACCAACCCAAGGCAGCCACAGTACGTAGTCCTAGATCCGCGTCTCCCGCTTCCAAACCCCAAGTCATCGCTACACGGAAGTTGTCGTGTTCCGTCTCCAGCCTCGCCAGCCATTCGAGTTGGCGGGGGCCGTGCAAGTCCGGCGCAGCCCGTTCGGCAAGATCCCGATAGTACCGGGCGTGCCGGCCGCCCGCTTCTGCCGCCTCGTCCGCGGTGATCCGGGCAGCGGCGTACTGCCGCAGCGGCTCCAGCATGTAGTACCGTGTTTCCTCGCCTGCGGGCATCGTCCGCACCAAGGATTTGTCCACCAACTCGCCGATGGCATCAAGCGCCTCGAACTCGTCTTCAGTTCCCATGACCGCACTGCCGGCGTCCAGGGTGAAACCACCGCGAAACACCGAGACCTGGCGGAAGAGCATCTGCTGCTCCGGATCCAGCATGTCGTAGCTCCAGTCGATAGCCCGCTCGATGGTCTGGTGGTGCGGCAAGGCATCGACCGGCCCGCCGGACAGGATTTTAAAGCAATCATCAAGGCGGCTGGCGATCTGGGCCGGTTGAATCATTTTCATCCGAGCCGCCGCCAGCTCTATCGCCAAGGGAATCCCGTCGAGCCTCCGCACAATCTGGTTCACGGACCCTGCGTTGCCAGAAGTTAACTCAAAATCGGGCCTCGCTGCCCAGGCCCGCTCTAGGAAGAGTTGCACCGAAGGGCAGTCAACCAATATGTCATCGATGGCGGCGACTACGGGAACGGGCAGGGGCGGCACTTGGAACATCCGCTCTCCCGTTAGGTTCAACGGCTCCCGGCTGGTGGCAAGCACGGAGACACCGGGGCAAGAAAGCAACCACTGGACCAGCGATGCCGCGGCGACGATCAAATGCTCGCAGTTGTCCAAAATCAGGAGCACAGTTTTCCCTTGCAAGTATCCATGGAGGGCGTCTTGGCCGACGTCGAATATTTCGGCTACGTGGGATTGCAACACATTGGGGTCCGACAGGGCCGCTAGCCCGATGAACCAAACCCCACCGGGATAATCTTCGATGACCGTAGCGCCAATCTCCTGAGCCAGCCTCGTTTTACCGGAACCGCCCGCGCCCGCGAGAGTAATAAGACGAGCGGTGGGAAGCATGCTGGCGACCTCATCGATCTCTTCTTGCCGTCCGATGAAACTGGTAAGTTGGACCGGCAGGTTGTGCCGGTGTTCATCCAACGATTCCAAGGCCGGGAAATCCGCGGGAAGGTCTGGGTGAAGAAGCTGGAACACTTGCTCCGGCCGCTCCATCCCCCGGAGCCGATGCGTACCCATGTCGCGCAGGGACACGCCTTCAGGCAAGGCATCCTGCACCAACTCCGAAGTTACCTGAGACAGGACGACTTGGCCGCCATGGGCGATGCCCCGGAGGCGGGCGCATCGGTTCACCACCGGACCATAGTAATCGTGTTCCCGTAGCTCAGACTCTCCGGTATGGAGAGCCATCCGGACCTTGATGGAGAGCTCCAACGCCCAGGGTTCCTTGAGGATAGCTTGCTGTACGGCACAGGCCGCGGCAGCCGCGTCTCTGGCGCGAACGAACACCGCGAAAAGGCTGTCCCCTTCGTCGCGGCTCCTGACAACCATGCCGCCATGCTCTTCGTTCACGGAGGTGAGCAATGCATCGTGGCGGGCCAACACGCCGCTCATTTCGCCGGGGTGCTCCTGCCAAAGTTGGGTGCTGCCTTCCAAGTCGGTAAAGAGGTAGGTAATTACCCCGGTGGGCAGATAACTGAGGGGCGTGGAGCATCGGCCGCAGAAGTTCATCCCTTCGGGATTGTCAAAACCACAGCTTGTGCAGATCATCGGCTTGCCTCAGAGGCTGTCTGGATGCTAGAAGAATTCATATTCGGTTCGCGAGACGGCCGCGACTTGGCCAGAGGATGGCCGTAGGCTAACTTTGCTGCCTCACACTGTCAAGCTGATCGGCACATTGGGACAACGATCTTCTGACGCGTCCCAACACCGTCGACACAACCTCGTGGCTTTGGAGAAACCCGGTGTAGGCGGACAGTTCTTTTAACCGTTCGATGAATAATTCCCAAGCCGCCACTTGGTTGGGTGGTGTGTTGATATCCCGCGAAAAGCGGAAACTTGCGCCTGCCTTCATACCCGGATAGGAAGCTCCCGCGGGCAGTGTTGTCAGCGCCTCTCCCAGAGGCCCAATCACGCCAAACATCAGCTTCACGGTGATATCCGCCAGTTTTGTCAGCTCTTCCTGGGATTCCCCTCCGTGTAGAAACAGCCTCCCAAGCATCTGCATCATGAGCTCGTAGCACCCATCGAACAGATTGCTTACGTCGATGCTCAAGGAGTCTTCTAAAAGATTGATCGTGGTTTCATCGCTGATGTCTCCAGGCAACATCGAATACGGATTGTAGATCACCGGACGTCCCGGCTCGAAGTTGGGGTCCTCCTTGAGAATCTCTTCATACTCTTCTTGAATAGCGACGAACTTGCCGTAATGAGAGTCCGCGGTGACGCCCCTGGCCCCTTCACCCTGCTTGATGATTCCTTGCAAGGCCTGCCCGGCGGAAGCCAGATCCGTGACCTGAATCAAGTCTGGAAGATCAAAATGAGAGCCGGTTATCTGTGAGTCAGGCGGCCCAAGGAAAAGCTTGTCCTCACCGTATTTCTGAGATAGGTACCCAAGGCCGTCTTCTATGCCGAGATACAGTTGGCCTTGGCTCCGGTAGTCGCGGGCGCTGGAGAAAATATCGCTGAGCCTTGTCTGGAGTGGATGCGCCGATAGCCCGGACGCCTTCTCGTCAGCCTCCACCAGATCCAGCGGCCTTTCGATGTACACGAACGTTGCCAGGGATTCCCGGCAGAAAGGGGCCAACGCTAGTCTGAAGGATGGGGGGTAGGCCCTGGGGCTTGAAGGAAGATTGGGCCGGCGCAGATGAGCGGCGCCGCCCACCGCCGTGAGAAGGTTGCAGGCCAAGCACATGTGCAGCATCTCTTCAACGGCGATCTCCATAATAGTCCTACGCCATCCCTGTATGCTTTTCAGCTGCTCCTCGGTAACCCCTTCCGCAACATCCCTCTTCATACTGAAGGCGCAATACAGATAGCAGCACATGATCCCATGCTCAAGCTCGGCGGCTTCGGACAGCATGTAGATAAGATGTCTTCTATTTTATATTCTAACTAGCGAAACCAATACGGATTACCTCTATACGACTTCAAATTAGACAATTTCGGGGTATGATTCGGCGGCGAACAATCTCATCTATTGACTGCCGAATTGAAATCCCTGGTATTCTAGCCGGGCCTGTTTTAAGCGTCAACTGAGACGATTACCCGGTGAGGACGAGGAAATGGTAGGACCGGAACAGGGGCGGGACGCCCCGGCAACCAAGACAATCACCTATAGCAGAGTAGTGGACCTGTCCCACACGATACACTCCGGCATACCCCAATGGCCAGGGGACCCCCCAGTGGAATTCCAAGAGGTGGCCACGCCGGACCGGGATGGGTACTACCTACGCCGGTTTTCCATGGGAGAACACAGCGCCACCCACATCAACGCTCCCATCGCCTTCCATCCCGGCGGCTTGAGCATAGACTCCTATCTCGCTGAGTCGCTGACCGCCCCGGCAGTGGTGATCGACGTTGAGGAGCGATGCATCGGCAACCCTAGCTACGCGCTGAGTGCCGCCGAGATTGCAGCCTGGGAAGAGCGCCACGGCACGGTTCCGCCCAACGCGGTCGTTCTCTTGCATACCGGATGGCAAAGAAAGTGGCACGACTCCGTGGCGTATCTGGGAGCCGAGCCCAACGGCGAACCGCGCTTTCCCGGATTCAACCACGACGCCGCCAGATTCCTGATAGACCAGCGGGCCATCGCCGGATTGGGCACGGACACCGCTGGATTGGAGCCCGGCTGGGACGGCAGTTTCAGCGTGAACAAGTTACTGCTGGAACAGCCCAGGATCGCGCTGGAAAACCTTACCAATCTGGACCTGCTGCCGCCAACCGGAATCACCCTGGTTATCGGAATCCTCCGATTGCAGGGCGGCAGCGGATCTCCCGTATTGGTGATTGCGTTTGTAGAGTGAGCGTTCAGCGTTCAGCTATCAGGAGCCAAGTCCACCGGACGATCCCCTGACGGCTGAAAGCTGATTGCTATCTCACAGCTTGGCGACGCCGGCGGCGGCGCAGTCTTCGTCCTGTTGGGAAGTGCCTCCACCAACTCCGCAGGCGCCTTCCAATGCCCCGTTGCGGAATATGGGCACCGCTCCCTGTCCCATAATCATATGTCCGCCCTCGGCGGCGGCGATTCCTGCCGGAGTGGGCAGGGCGGCCCGCTCAGCCAGCTCACCGCTATTCCGGCCGAAGGCGGCGGAAGCAACTGCCTTGCCTTGGGAGCCGTATACCCCGGCCCATATGGCGCCGTCCATGCGCGCAAATGCGATGAGGCGCCCGCCGGCATCGCATACCGCCACGTTTACTTTGATGCTGAATTCCTCCGCCTTAGCGATGGTCCCTTCAATAATCTTGACAGCTTCATCCAGAGTGATCGCCATAAGTTTCCTCCCTGATTCCTTATTTGAATCTCCACGAGTACACCGGACGCGCTTGACGTCTCCATGAGTAGCCGTCCCAACTCTCGACGGCTCATTCTACCGTCCCCGATTGGGTTTGCCAACAGCGTAAACGCGTAACAGGTCCCGAGTTTAGTTCAAAGAAGGCCGGATGCTATACTTCTTGCGAAGTAGAACCCTTACCCCCGGCCCCTTTCCCTGAGGGAGAGGGATGGCTCCGAAGGAGCCCGGGTGAGGGCAACCCCAGTAGGAGAGCAGTCGCGACGTGCTCACCAAGCGTATCATCCCCTGTTTGGACGTGGACGCGGGCCGGGTAGTCAAAGGCATCAGTTTCGTAAACTTGCGGGACGCCGGCGACCCCGCCGAGTTGGCCTCTTACTACGACCAAGAAGGCGCCGACGAACTGGTCTTCTTGGACATTACCGCCAGCTCCGACTCTAGAGACACCATGGTCGACGTGGTGGGCCGGGTTTCCGAACAGGTCTTCATACCTCTGACCGTGGGAGGCGGCATCCGCAGCGTAGACGACATGCGCCGGATGCTCAACGCCGGGGCCGACAAAGTTTCGGTCAATACGGCCGCCGTCAACAATCCAGACCTGGTTAAAGAAGGGGCGGCCCAATTCGGCAATCAATGCATAGTGGTGGCCATCGACGCCAAGAGGGTTTCCAATTCTGGCGAAACCGGGGATACCCGGCAAGACGGCCTCTCTTTAGACCCGGAATCCCGGTGGGAGGTCTACACTCATGGCGGAAGAGAAACCACGGGAATCGACGCGGTTAAGTGGGCGCTACGGGCGGTAGAGTTGGGCGCCGGGGAGTTTTTGCTAACCAGCATGGATGCCGACGGCCACCTGGCCGGGTATGATTTGGAATTAACCAAGGCTATCTCCGAGGCGGTGCCGGTACCGGTGATCGCCAGCGGCGGGGCGGGCAACCTGGACCACTTGTACCAGGCATTCACTCAGGGCAAAGCCGATGCCGTTCTTGCCGCCAGCATCTTCCATTTCGGAACCTATTCCATCGCTCAAGCGAAAGAGTATCTGGCGGCCCAGGGCGTGCCGATGCGCCCTCAGCAATACCCGATATCCTAGTTCCAGTTCCTGGAAGCACCGAGATTTCCTGCTAACTCAATACCGGCGTATCACGGTGAGCACATGACAAACCAATGAGCCAGATAACCACTGTCATCTTCGACATGTACGAAACCCTGGTGGAGAACGGCCCCCATCTCTGGCAGGCCACTTTCCAAGAGATCATTGACTCCCAACAACTCCCTGTTTCGACCGGGGACCTGTGGCGGGAGTGGAAGGTGGCGGAGGTAAACTTTCGAAACCGGCGACTGGAGCCCGATTCGCCCTTTGAGAGTTATTTTGAGGGCTGGCGCGATTGCTTCGTAAAAGCATTCCGCGTATTTGGACTGGATGGAGACCCCGAAGCAGCCTCCCACAGATCCATCCTGGACATGTCACTCCGGGCACCTTATGAAGAAACCGTTGAAGCCTTAAAAGCCATTCAGGGCGACTGGCGCATGGCGGTCCTCTCCAATGCCGATGACGGCTATCTGTTGCCCAACGTGGCCGCACTGGGCTTGGATTTTGCCGAGGTCTTGTCTTCGGAAGGAGGCCGCGCTTACAAACCCGATCAGGGACTATTTAGGGAAATGCTGCGCCGGTTGAACGTGCCGGCCAGCGAAGCGGCATACGTTGGCGACCGCCAATTCGAAGACGTACTTGGAGCCGGCACGGTCGGCATGACCACGGTTTGGATCAACCGGACCGGGGTAGCTGTCGACCCCGAGTTACTCACACCTAATCATCAGATAAAAAGTCTGCTGGAGCTTCCCGATATATTGTCCACAGGCGAATGAGCCACGACATTGTCTGATAACCGAATCAGTAAGGATAAGTTATGAAGGTAAAACTCAACGAGCAAGGTCTGGTCCCCGCGATCGCCCAAGACGCCGACACCGGCCAAGTACTGATGCTGGGATACATGAATCCAGGTTCGTTGAAACGAACGATGGAGGGAGTACAGGTTTGGTTTTACAGCCGGAGCCGGGAAGACCTTTGGCACAAAGGGGAGATTTCAGGCAACTACCTGAACCTGACAGAGGCCTGGCTGGACTGCGACGGGGACACCCTTCTACTGAAGGTCAAGCCCGACGGACCCGCCTGCCATACCGGGGAAACCTCATGCTTCTACACGCCCATGGAACAACTGCCCGAGGAATACGAAGTTACGGAGACCGGTCCGGGAATCTTGAGCGAACTCTTCGCGGTGATCCAAGACCGGCAGCGGGACCCCCCGGAAGGCAGCTATACCGCAAAACTGCTCCAAGAAGGAATGGGCCGCATCGCGCAAAAGGTGATTGAAGAAGCGGGAGAAACCGCCATCGCGGCGGTCCAAGACAACAAAGAGGACCTGCCCAAAGAGGTGGCCGACCTCCTGTACCACACCCTGGTGCTTTTGGCGGCGTCCGGCGTCACGCCCAACCAGGTATGGGAGGAGCTGCGGAATCGGAGAGGTTAAACGTCTCCCGGCAGGGTATCCCCTGACTGGTAGACCGTCCATTCGGCGCCCCGGTATACGGTAACTTTGCCGGACCCCACCACTCTCCAGTTTCCCGGCTTGCCCAGACAACCGGTGCGGGCATCTACCCCAAGTACCGTCAAACCGGAGGGGGCTTGGGCCTGCAAGTCTCGTGAAGTCTCGGCGGGGTCTCTGTTTTCATGGTGGGGCATGACGGCAACTCCAGGGACGATACCAAGAGCTTCTATCCAACCGCCCGCGCTGGGACGGCGCATGTAAGACCCGAACACCATGGCTCCGGCGCTGGAGCCGGCCAGAACTGTGCCTTGCTCCACCGCGTTCAAGATCGCCGTCAGGAGCGGAGAATTCCGTAACGCGGACAAAAGATGGTCGGGGTTGCCCCCGGTGAAATAGACCACACCGGCCCCGTCGACCGCGTGGCTAAATTCTGGGTCCTCGGCCTGCGTCCGGTCCAACACCATCAATTGGTGGGCGTCGCCCCCCAGACCGCCGAAATGGGTGACGCCGTCGTTGGCCGCTTTTGCCGGGCCGGTCACCGCCGCCGTGGGCAGCACCAGCACTCGGGACGGCTGTTGCCCGGACACCCTCATTATCTCCCGGTCCATGTCCTCGCAACCTACGCGGAACTCTTCTCCGCCAACGAGACCAATATCACCTGCCATCCTAGCTCCCCCCCGGCTGAATGATGTTTCGGAAGAAAATCCAAGCCGAAACTCAGGTCATTGTACCAGTCCGGCAGACCCACTAATTTCATACGCCGAATCGAGGGAATCACCGCGGCTTGATGTGATAGGATGAAAGTTAGGAAAATAAGCATGTTCTCTGGAATTTTGATCGCCCTTAAGGCTTTTATCGGTCATTTCGGCATCAGATTCGGAACTCAAGATAGGTTTCTCCACATGGCAACCCCACCGGTCTTGCACATCGTCCGAGAGTTGGTTTCCCAAGCCGTACAACAGGCCCAGCGAGAAGGCTTGTTGCAACTGGAAACTACGCCTGAGATTCAAGTAGAGCGACCAGCAAAGGCCGAGAACGGCGATTTCGCCACCAGCCTGCCTCTCCGGTTGGCCCGGGCTACCCGCATCAATCCCTTGGAGCTTGCCGAATCGCTGATCAAATATATCCCTGCTTGCGACGAGATCGACCGGGTGGAGGCCGCGCCTCCCGGCTTTATTAACTTCCATCTCAGTGACCGATGGGTCCGAGGGCAGGTAGAAGAAGTGCGCCGGATGGGGAACGAATACGGAAACGTGGACCTGGGCCAAGGGCAGCAGATGATGGTGGAATATGTCAGCGTCAACCCCACCGGACCGGTGCACGTAGGCCATGCTCGCGGAGCAGTCCTGGGCAGTTCTCTAGCCAACGTACTGTCAGCCGCCGGCTATCAGGTTACCCAGGAATACTACATCAATGACACCGGTACTCAGATGGAGGCTTTCTACGGTTCGGTGTACGCTCGCTATCTGCAGTCTCTAGGACAAGAGGCCGAATTGCCCCCCAACGGTTATGCCGCCGATTATATCGGCGACCTAGCCGAGGAGATCGCCGAAACCGAAGGAACCCGATTCATCGGAATGGAACAGCCGCAGGCTCTTCGGGAAATGGGCGACATTGCCCGGGAAAAGATGATCGCTCTGATCCGGAACGACTTGTCTCAGATCGGAGTGAATTTCGATACCTGGTTCAGCGAACGCACCCTGTTCGACCAGGGGGATTACGACCGGGCGCTGCAGGTATTGCGGGACAAAGAGTACCTGTCGGAGCGGGACAACGCCGTCTGGTTCAACTCTACTAAATTGGGCGACGATAAGGACAACGTAGTGATACGGGCCACCGGCGAGCCTACCTACTTTGCCTCTGACATCGCCTACCATTACAACAAATTCATAGTTCGCGGATTCGATTCGGTAGTCAATATCTGGGGAGCCGACCACCAGGGTCACGTCCCACGGATGAAGTCGGCCGTCGCCGCCTTGGGCATCCCTCCCGAGCGGCTGACGATCTTGATATCACAGATGGTTACATTGAAGCGCGGAACCGAAGTCGTTCGCGCGTCTAAGCGGACTGGCAACTTTGTGACCCTGCAGGAGTTGACCGAAGAGGTTGGCGCAGATGCCTGCCGCTACTTCTTCTTGGCCAGGACGCCCTCCACCCAGATGGAGTTCGATCTGGAGTTGGCTAAGCAGGAATCCTCGGAGAATCCTGTTTATTATGTCCAGTACGCCCACGCCAGAATCGCCGGTATCCTGAATGCGGCACACGGACAGAACATCGACTGGAGCGCCGGCGACGTGGGTCTGTTAACCCACCCCAGCGAACTGAGTCTCATCCGAACAATGATAAGGTTGCCCGAGTTGGTGGAGCAGATGGCCAGGGCCTTGGAGCCCCATCAGTTGCCCCACTACACCATGGAACTGGCCACCGCCTTCCACTGGTTTTACGAGAATTGCCGAGTCATATCATCCCATGAGGAAGATGCCCAACTTAATCTGGCCCGGCTGAAACTGGTAGAATCAGCCCAGATAGTATTCCGCCGCTCGCTAGCGTTGATGGGAATGAGCGCGCCGGAACGGATGTAAGCGGGCCGTCCTCTACTTACTCGACCGCGCCACCTACCTCGACCAACTTGATCGCCTTCCCAGTTAACACCCTATTGCAGTTATCTGGACCTTGATGCGTTTGTTCGATCTATTTCTGGGCCGGAAATCGGTTGACCGCGAGCTGCGCCTGGGGCTGGTGGAAAACTGGCGCCAATTTTCCTTGCTGGTCGCCCTCAACCTGTTCGTCGGCGGCATGATCGGCCTTGAACGCACCATCCTTCCGGTGCTGGCCGAAGCCGAATTCGGCATAACGTCCAGGACGGCGGCCATCTCCTTCATCGCCACTTTCGGCATCTCCAAGGCCCTGTCCAACCTATTCGCCGGGCATCTTGCCCAGAGAGTGACCCGGCGCCGAATACTGATCGTTGGGTGGCTGTTCGGATTGCCCGTACCTTTGATCTTGATCTGGACGCCGGACTGGGGTTGGGTGATCGGGGCCAACGTCCTGCTGGGCATCAACCAAGGGTTGACTTGGTCGATGACGGTGAATATGAAGATGGACCTGGTTGGCCCTAGATGGCGCGGCCTGGCTTTGGGCTTCAACGAAACGGCCGGATACGTGGCATTGGCCGCCGCGGCGTTTCTAACCGGGGTCATTGCCCAGTCTTACGGTCTGCGGCCTGAGCCATTCTATCTGGGCATTGGGATCGCCGCCATCGGGCTGGCCCTCAGCGTATTTCTGGTTCGCGACACCGCGCCTTACCTTGCCTTGGAAACGGCGCGGCAATCGGCGTTGGACCCCAATGCTGTTTCGAATCCCGTGTCGCTTAGGCGTAGCTTTGCCGATACCACCTGGCGCAGACGGGACCTGTTCGGCATTACTCAGGCCGGATTCGTAAAGAACCTCAACGATGGCTTAGCCTGGGGAATCTTCCCGCTTTTATTCGCCAGCCACGGACTGGACCTGGACCGTATCGGAATCTTGGTGGCGATCTATCCGATGGTCTGGGGGTCGCTGCAGATCGGCAGCGGATGGATCAGCGACGTGTTGGGACGCACCCCGTTGATCGTCACCGGTATGTTGCTGCAGGGCGGCGCCATCTGCATGGTTGGTCTCGTTACGTCCTTCGGCCCTTGGGCCGTCGCGATGGTCCTCTTGGGGCCAGGTACCGCCATGGTTTATCCGACGCTACTAGCCGCCATCGGAGACGCGGTGCCTGCCCGGGAGCGAGCCACCTCATTGGGAGTGTACCGCTTCTGGCGGGATGCCGGATTCGTTGCCGCGGCCCTTTCGGCCGGGGGAATCGCAGACCTGTTCGGGCTACGGGCAGCCATATTCTCGGTAGGCGCGTTGACGATCTTATCGGGCATTGTGGCAAGCCTTACATTACAGGACAACCGGGGAAATCCCCAACGGTGAATCTGTCCCAGATTTGAAAGATTCCGTCCGTACAACAACTCCCGGTGATTATTATTGGCTTGAAATGGCCAGGATTTGGGTCTATAATACGACTTGTCGGTCGAACCGTAACAGTCTGCTGTTCTGGCGCACCGCCTCTGCGGGCGCCTCTTCAACCCAGTGGTAGAGGGTTCCCCTCACCTCACTTGACTGCTCCGGTACAAACATGGCCGCCGGGCGGGCCGCAAACAGTCAGATTATCAGTGGTTATCCCGCTTGGTTGGCGTCAGGAGTTCGAGGCGTACTCGCCTAGATGCAAATATTACACCGAATCAACTTGATGGCTTGGCGCCATCGTGTTCGTCTCCTCATCGGATACCTGACCATCGTGATTGCGGTAGGTCTGTCCCTAGTCATCCCCCTAACATTCCGCGAAGCCATCAATATGCTAGTCGTGTTTGAGGACGGTGTGATACGCACCGTGGAGGACACGAAATTCAGTGCCCTGGTGGTTCTGGGCCTCATTCTGCTGGCAGCCAGCGTCATCCGGGGATTCATCGACTTTGCCCGAACGTACTGCACCGACTCCCTGTCCCAAAAAGTTGCCTACGATGTGCGCAACGACATGTACGACAAGCTGCAGCACCTCAGCTTCGCTTACCATGACAAAGAGCACACGGGCAATCTCATGTCCAAGGTTACTTCCGACGTAGAGGCGATCCGGCGCTACGTGAACATGGGCATGGTCCGGGGCCTGGAAGTCCCGCTCCGGGTGATCGCGATCGTGGCATTGATGTCAACCGTCAACTGGCAACTCACCCTCCTCAGCTTGGTATTCCTCCCATTCTTGGTGGTTAAATCTTCCTTCGTGGTCGTTAGGTTGAGGGCCATGTGGCTGCACGTCCAGGAAGTGATGGGGGAGTTGGTAACCATCCTTCAGGAGAACCTTTCCGGTATCCACGTCGTCAAGGCCTTCGCATCGGAAGAGTACGAAAAGAACAAATACGCCGTTAAGGCCGCGGAGCTCCAGCGGGAATACTACGGAAACGAACGGCTGCAGCAATCGACCACGGCCTGGCTAACCCTGTATTTTACTCTGGCGCTGGGGATAGTACTTTGGTTCGGCGGATTGGAACTCATGAAGGGAGACCTTGACCCTGGCGGGTTTGCCGCCTTCCTTCTGCTGATGAACCAGTTGACCTTCCCGATACGCATGACGCCGCAGATCATCGGCAGCTTCTCCCGGGCCATCTCTTCCGGAAAGCGCCTCTTCGAAGTCCTGGACGCCCAATCTCCGGTGGTGGAGAAACCGGATGCCAAAGAGATGGAGCGGTCCGAGGGATTCGTCCGATTTGAAGATGTGTCGTTCTCCTACGACCCGCGGATCCCGGCGTTGAAGAACATCGATGTTTCCGCAGCCCCGGGGAGCATCACCGCTATCTTGGGAGCACCCGGCAGCGGCAAGACCACGATCATCAACCTGCTGCCACGGTTCTACGAAGTAACCCAGGGGCGGGTCAGTATAGATAACCAGGATATCCGTGACTTCACGCTGGCGTCATTGCGCCGTAACGTGGGTATAGTCCAGCAAGACATATTTTTGTTCAGTGCCACTATTCAAGACAACATCGCCTACGGCGCTTCTGGGGCTACGAAAGAAGACGTGATTGAAGCCGCCAAGGTGGCTCAACTCCACGACCACATAATGTCCCTGCCCCACGGTTACGATACATGGGTGGGTGAGCGGGGCGCCACGCTTTCCGGCGGTCAGAGACAGCGTCTGTCTATCGCCAGAACGGTGCTCATCGATCCACCGGTCCTGATTCTAGACGACTCCACTTCCAGTGTGGACGTGGAAACGGAGAGGATGATTCATCAGGCCATGACCGATGTGATGAAAGGCCGAACGACATTCATCATCGCCCACCGTCTCAGTTCGGTAAGAGAAGCCGACCACATAATAGTGTTGAAAGACGGCGAGATCGCCGAGCAAGGCAGCCACGCCGAACTGATGGCGGTTGGCGGCACATACCGGGAGATTTACGATCTCCAGTTGCGTCCCCAAGAAGAGGTTTTGCTGGATGCGGCCATTTCCGGGGACGACGGAGGAGACAGCTAGATGCATTCACAAGGCGGGGGCGGTGGCTTCGGCGGAATGATGGGCGGCATGCGCGGCCTTCAGTCAGGCGGCATGAACTCTCCAAACTTGGACAACCTGACCGACGAAGGGGTCCAAGGCAGCGCTTACGACAACAAAGTGGTTATGCGCCTCGCCACCTACCTTAAATCCCACCAAAAGGATGTGCTGATAACTATCGGCGCTATCGTTACTTACACGGTGGGCAACGTAACGATACCCTTATTTATGTTGTTGGGGATTCAGTGGGGCATCAACCAGGGGTATGATTCCACTCCTCCGGCCTGGCTTCCCTTTGAATCTTGGCGCCTCCACCTAGTGGCCTTGGTCTTTCTGGCAATGTCTTTATCGTACTTTACCGCCATGTACATCCAGTCCGTCTTCATGCCTAAGTTAAGCCAGAGCATTCTGTACCAGTTACGGACCCAGATGTTCAGCCACCTGCAAGACCTTTCCCCATCGTTCTTCCACAGGACACCGGTCGGCAGGATAATGTCCCGCAGCCAAAGTGACGTGTTGCAACTCACCGAGACCTTCGAATTGATGGTGACCAGCGTAGCGGATATGCTAAGCCTGGTCGGCATCATGCTCATCATGTTGGTCATATTGCCGCTCCTCGGGCTGGCCGACTGGCGTTTGTCCCTGGTCTGCCTGAGTGTAGTCCCGGTACTTTTCTTTATCTTGGCCTACTGGCAACGTTTCGCCCGGCGATCCTTCACTCGCATCCGCCGTGCGATCGCCATGGTGAACGGCGAATACAACCAGAACATCACCGGCGTGCGGGTAGTGGAAAGCCTGAACCGCCAAGACGAGAACCTGGAACATTTCCAAGACCTGAACTACGAGCACTTGGACGCCAACATGCAGGCTAGCCGCTTTTCCGGCGGCCTACAGCCCATCGTGGAGTCTCTCATCGGTATTGCCTTCGGCGTAGTGATCGTCATGGGCGGATCCGCTGTCCTGGGGACGGGCGACCCATCATGGGGTGTGTTGCTGGCGTTCCCCATGTGGATTCAACGGTTCTTTGAACCCATAAGGCACCTGACCATGCAATACACCCAGTTGCAAAGAGGCATGGCCGCCGGTGTGAGGATATTTGAGGTAATCGACCTGCAACCGGAAGTTAACGACGATCCTGACGCTATTGTGATGCCTCCGATCACGGGCGAGATAGAGTTCGAGAACGTCAGCTTCCACTATGTCCCGGGCGTCGACGTGCTACAAGACATCAACCTTCACATTCAGCCGGGCGAGAATGTCGCTCTGGTAGGGTCCACTGGAGCGGGTAAAAGCACTCTGGTTACCCTCATCCACCGGTTCGCCGACGTTACCCAGGGCGCGATCAAGGTGGACGGGCATGACATCCGGCATGTGCAACGTAGGACGATGGTCAATCAGATGAGCATGGTCCTGCAGGAGCCTTACCTGTTCTCTGGGACTATCAACGAAAACATACGTTACCTTCACGTTGAGGCCAGCGACGAAGACGTGATAGCCGCCGCGCAAGCCGTAGGCGCCCATGACTTTATCATGGCCTTAGAGGGCGGTTACAACTCCACACTGGCCGAACGCGGCAGCAACCTGAGCATAGGCCAACGCCAGCTTCTAAGCTTTGCCAGGGCCGTGGTGGCGGACCCAAAGATAATCATTCTGGACGAGGCCACCGCCAACATCGACACCTATACCGAGTTGCTGATACAGCGGGCCCTGCAGAGAGTGCTCCAAGGGCGCACCTCTATCGTCATCGCCCACCGCCTCTCCACAATTCGGAACGCCGACAAGATTATTGTCCTGGACCATGGAAATGTGGCGGAGATTGGGAACCACGATGAGCTACTCGAACGGAAGGGAGTGTACGCCCGTCTGTACGCCATCAACTACGGGCTAGATTCCAATGGGGCTGAAAGTTCTGATAGCGGCACTGTCGCGGTACCGGCACCGGCTCCCGGGGACAACAACTAACTCGCGTCTTCGAGCCAACCGTCCAAATATAAATCCCCCGGTCTGCCCCTGCAAGGGACGCGCCGGGGGATTCGTGTTTCAGGTGAATATTCTAGTCAGACCGGCTGGAATAGACCCTATGCCGCCGGTTCCAGGACTCGCTTCATCGCCTCTTTGAACACGTCGTATGGGTGGGCGCCGGTAAACAGCAGGTTTCCGACCAGGAAGGTAGGAATCCCGCGAATGCCGTGATTCAACGCCTCTTGGTACTGCTCCATCACCGTGTTGGTGTAAACCTGTTGTTCCAACGACGACAGCAGTTCGGCTGAATCCAAACCGACACCCTCAGCAAGCTTGCCAAGAACGTCCGGGTCTCCCAAGTCCTCTTTATCGCTCCACAGCGCCCGGTAGGCCGCCTGATGGAACTCCATGAACTTGCCGTGCTGCTGAGCGTACTCGGTAGCCTCCAAGGCATACATGGTGTTGGGTGTTCTGGAGAGGGGACGCATCACTAGTCCGGATTCCTTGGCGTTAGTCCGCAAAGGTTCGGACAATTCATCGTCGGTTTCCCCGGGTCTGCGCTCTCGCACCTTGCCTTCTTTGGGCGTGTCGGGGCGCAACAGGTAGGCCCTTCCTTCTACTTCAATCTCATATTCCTGAGTAAGCTTTTCGACCCGCTCCAGGCCGACATAGCACCAGGGTCAAATATAGTCGTACCAGATAGCAACCTTAACCGGGGTTGTACCGTTTTCCGATGGCTGAGCAGATTGAGTCATGGTGGTCTCCTGGTTCGGGACGGCGCAACCGTCCCTGGATGCAACCGAGTCTAGCAGCGGGGTGAAGCGTCGTCAACTAAAGAGCGTGTGCCGGCAAGGGCGGAACAGAAAAGCAGTGGCAAGAGTTGAGAACCACCGTCCGGTCAACCCGCCATGATTGGCGGACGGAGATCAGCGGTGGTTGTTAGTAAGGGATTCGGGGGCGCCTTCCAGAAGGGAGCCTAACTCAGAAAGGCTGCTTATCTTCGGGCAATCGGTAACATCGTCCCGCCAGCCACCCCGGTCGATCAAAACGCCGTGGATACCTACCGCCCGGGCGCCCAGAACGTCAGACGCGTACTGGTCCCCTACGTGCACCGCTTCTTCTGCCGCTACCGACACCCGGTTAAGGGCCTCCAGGAACATGGCCGGGTCGGGTTTTTCGCCTCCGGGCTCGGTGGGACTGATGCAGAAATCCAGAAATGGGGCCAACCCCAGTTTTTCGCAAAGCTCATCCATATCCCGGCGCAGGTTTGACAGAACGCCCAGGCGATAACCCTGGGCGCGCAACGCCTCCAATGCGGGGATGGTGTCGTCAAACGCCACAAAGTCTTTGGGGATAGTCATGGCCATGGCCCATATTTGCCGCGCCAGATCCAGGGAAACCGGTAGCCCGGCGTTCTCCAGGATCATTTGCTCATATCGGGCGAAGAATTCCAGTCTCTCTTCGGCGGAGCGCAGGCCCAGGGAGTCGCGGCCGTTTTCCTCGTTGAAAAAGATGTCGGCCACCGCATAGCCTCGTCTGATGGAGGCCTTGCACACATTCAGGCCTAACTCTCGACATGCTGCCTGTTGGACTTCGTCTAACGGCGGCCAGAACTGTACCAAAGTGTTATACAGGTCGAAGGAAATCGCTTTGATCATCTACCCTGTTGGTCTCCAGGCCCGCCGAGCCGCCGGACAACAGCGGGGGACAATTAACGGCTTCAATTTGCCGAGAAGGCGGTCACATCCTAACACACGCCAGCCTGGATGGGAATTAGATCGGCCTGCCAGTATAGTTGAAACTCGTCAACCGCTATCGCAGTGCAGAACTCAGCCTGCTACTGTTGCCCGATCAACTGCAGCGCTTGCAGCACTTCTTGCGGGGAATCCAAACGATACAGGGCTTTGGTCGGCTGCCTTGCCTGGCCGACGAAGATCGCGATGCCGCCGCCGGATCGGACCACCTCAAAACCGTCCTCGTCGGTAACGTCGTCACCGAAATAGAAGGTCAGCGACGCCCGGGGGTACGCATCCTGCAGATAGGCGATCGCCTTCCCTTTATCCCACGGGATGTCCGGCCGGACCTCAAACACCTTCTTGCCCACCGACGTTTTCCAGCCGCCAGGTTTTAAGTAAGGGGACACGGCGGTGTTAAAGCGGGATTCTATCTCGCCGGCCAGTTCGTCCGCCGCCAGGCGGTAATGAACGGTGAGGGTCACGCCTTTGTCCTCGACGAATACCCCCGGGAAGAGCGCCAGATCTTCCCGTAGGTCATGGAGAAGAAGACCCCGGGTCTCACCCAACGATTTTGCTTCAGGATGGACGAAATCCAGGTCAGGCCCGGCTATCTCCAGACCGTGATTTCCGGCGTAGAGAATTTGCGGCAGGTCAATGATAGCGGCAACGTCTGACAAACTCCGGCCGCTGACGATGCCGACTATATATTTATCCTGCCGACTCAATCTGAGCAGCGTATGCCTGGCTTCCTGTCCTAGTACGGCCAATTCGGGTCGAGCGGCGATGGGAGTCAAAGTACCGTCATAGTCGGACAGCAGAAGCACTTGTTCGGCTTCTTTCAACCGTTTGATGATGCTGGGCCAGACTTGTAAGAGGTGGGGCATGTGATCAAAGAGGAAAGTGGGTGATTATTGGGACCGCGTAAGTTATCTGGTTCGGACCGGACGGCGGGAGCGTCTGGCGCCTTGCATCAGATCCTCCACCATCAACGCCGCCCATTTGTAGATATTGTTTTCCCGAACGATCTCGCGCATCTGAATCATGCGCGACCGCCGCTCCTCACGGGGCATCTCAACCGCTTGGTGTATCGCGTCCGCGAATTGTTCGATGGCGTAGGGATTGACGATCAATGCGTCGGTCAGCTCCAGGGCCGCACCGGTAAAGGGACTCAGGATAAGCACTCCGTCCTCGTCAAATCGGCTGGCTACGTACTCTTTGGCCACCAGGTTCATACCGTCGTGCAGTGAGCTGACAACGCAGAATCTGGCCATGCGGCGGAGTGCCATTAACGTAAGATCGGGCAGATCGGTGGGCATATAGATGATGGGCTGCCACCCATCGCAGCCGAACTTCCCGTTGATCTCTTCCAGCAACTCTTCTATCTGCGCCGACAGCTGCTGATAGGCGTCAACCTGGATGCGGCTAATCACCCCGGCCTGGACCAGAACAACCTTCCCGATGTATTCCGGGAATTTTTCCAGAAACCTTCCCATCGCTCGAAAGCGGTGGGGAATCCCCTTGGTATAGTCGATGCGGTCGATTCCCAGACCGACCAACTTTCCGCCCAAGTTTAGTTCATCGGTCAGGCGGTCCATCTCCTCGTCAACAATTTGGCCCTCGGCGTCTTGGTTGATCCGCTCGAAGTCCACGCTGATGGGGAATGGCCTGACGACGGTCAGTTCGTCCTTATAGTTGATCCGGGAATATTCGTGGTCCACCCGGCTCTTCAATGTCCGGAACACGGTATCCAGGAAGTTATTGCAGTGGTCGCCGATGTGGAAACCTATCATATCGTTGCCCAGCAGACCATCTAGGAGTTCATCCTGCCAAGGGCAGATACGGAAGATCTCCGGATTGGGCCACGGGATATGCCAGAACTGGCCGGTGATAATGTCGGGGTCTGCATCCCTGATCAGCCGGGGTAACATCGCCAGGTGGTAGTCCTGGGTGAAAACGGCCGCGGGCTGTCCGCCAATCTCATCCAAGACCTGCTTGGCGAACTCCCGGTTAACCGATTTGTAGGTCTCCCAATCATCTAGCTTGAATACGGGTTCGGTGTAGGCATTGTGACAAAGGGGCCATAAAGCAGCGTTGGAGAACCCGTCGTAGTACCCCTGTTCTTCCTCTGCCGTCAGCCACACCAGACGCAGGGTATAGGCCGGGTCGTCGGGCGGAACCATGATCCTGTTTTTGTCGTCCACCGCGTACCAGTCGCCCTTTCCCCCTCCGTAAGCAACCCAGGTGCCGCCACATTCCTGCATTATGGGGTCGAGAGCCGTCGTGACCCCGCCGGAGGGCACTGCATATCTCAACTCGCCCTCGATAATCTCATGGATATAGGGCTGACGGTTGGACACCACAATCAGACGGTACTCGCCCATCTCGCGTTGGACCAGACGCCGCAAACTTTCTTTATTCCAAGTAGGCATTGTCACCGCCCTGTTCGTTGGGGAATATACCCGCAAACGGTTTGGTCTGATGCCGTCTCAAATCAATCGATGATGTGTGGAAGTTGATTTGGTGGGGGGTGCGTGGGATGGGATCCCTCGCTTATAAGGAACGGATGTGAATCACCAGGCTCGTCTAAGATTCTGTCACACTCCTCTCCCAAGGTCAACCGAAGCTTAAGCAATTCAGATACGCTCGTACTATCTCATCAGCGTAATGGTTTGAGCACCGCCTATCGACTGGACCAGCACCCCAAATTGACAGACTCCAGCCCAATAGTTACGATAGCGTCGAATTCTGCCTGGCAGCCTCAGGAAAGGATACATTTCCCTAAGTCCGGAGGGAAACAGGAGTGAATATGTTCGTCCGACGGGATCTCAGCGACAGAGTGCCAACGCCGGAAGGCGAGATGCACTATGTAAAGCAAGGCAGCGGTTACCCCTTGGTGATGCTTCATCCTCTGGGCACCTCGACATGGGCTTGGCACTCGGTGATCGACTCACTCAGCCAGCATTACACCTGCTACGCGTTCGACATGCTGGGACACGGTGAGTCAGACAAGCCGTCGCGCCACTTCAACATACCGGATTACGCCAACGCGCTGGACCACGCCTGTCAGATCTTGAATATCCATCGCGGCCACTACGTGGGCAACTCTGTGGGAGCCATTCTGGCCGCGGAAATGGCCGCCAGCTTCCCAGAGCGGCTGGACAAGCTGGTCCTGGTCGGATGTCCGGTGTGGGACCCGCGCACGGCGGCCCAGCGCCTGGAAGATGCTTCCGGCGGTTACGACGAGCAGGATATTGCCAAGCCCCGCACGCTAGAAGAGTTAAAAGCCTCAACGACCTTCGCGGACCCCAAGCCCGAATGGGTCGACGCCACCAACCAAACCAGGGCCCAAGCGGGAGTCTGGGTGGGCAAGTTGATGCAGTCGCTGGCACACTACGATATTATGGCTCGGCTTCCCAGGATCCAAGCATCCGCCACCATGGTCATGTACGGCGAGGTGGACCGATTGAGAGATGGCGAAGAACTGCTCCACAACAACATCGCCAATGCCTCCAAAGTGGTACTGCCAGGACTGGGACACATCCCCCAGATCGAGGACCCTGAAGCTTTTGTAGGCGCTCTGCTTCCCTTCCTGCAAAACTGATTCGGGTTCGCCGAAGGCCGCATCAATATCGGATCACGTTGACGGGAAAATGCTCTGTTCGGGAGCCAATACGTATTCTAAGGAGTTTGCATGGCCGCCACCCGATATTCCCTTCGTCTGATGGAGGTTTTTCGTACCGTTTTCTACACGCCGATACACGTGGCGGTAGCGGGCGGTTTTCTGGAAAGCGAAGGCTTGGACGTAAGTTTCTCGAGTTGTCCACCCGATCTGGGCAGTGTTCCCAACGCGCTGAACCAGGGAGTGGCCGACATTTCGGGCAGCGGCGTGATGCGTTCAATCATAGAATCCGACTCGGGCGCCCAAACCGTGCTGCCCCATTTCGCTGAGATCAATTCTAGAGACGGGTTTTTCGTGTTGGGCAGGGAATCAGGCGACGGCTTTCGATGGGACAGCTTGAGCGGGGCCACGGTCATCCCGGTCGGCTTCTCCGCCATGCCATGGGCCTCATTCCAGTTCGCGTTGCGCAAGAATGGGGTCGACCCACAAAGTTTGTCCCTAATACCCGATCTTCCGTTACCGGACGCCGTAGCCGCCTTCAAGAGCGGCCAGGGAGATTTCATCCACCTCCCAGAACCGGCTGCCGAGCAGCTTATCGCCGACGGCACAGCCAGTCTATCGGTGGCCCTGGGGCCGGTCAACGGTCACATCGCCTATAGCTCCTTTGCCGCGGCCGAAGCATATTTGGAGCGCAACACAGAGACAGTCCACCGATTTATCCGGGGCTACGCCCGGGGACTAACGTGGCTGCGCGAGAACGACCCCGCAACGGTTGGAGACGCGGTTTCTGGTTTCTTCCCAGACGTCCCTAGCGAACTGATCACCAAATCAGTAGCACGGTACAAAGAGCAGGGCACTTGGCCCGCTACCCCCCATTTGGAGCAACCTGAATTCGAGGGTTTACAGGAAATCTTGATGGGCGCCGGCATGGTGAAAGAACACCAACCCTACGCCAAAATAGTCCGCCCCGAACTTGTTCGGGAAGCCCTGGCCTAGGTCCCGCGAACAAGCGCATCAAACAACGCCGGCATGGGACCCTGACAACCACGTGCCCAGTATTTGGCCGGCGATACCCGTCTCCGGCAATCTCCACATGGCCATCACCCCCACTTTCGAATCGGCCCCGTGGCCGGCGCTCCGGGAGACGTGAAAGACCGGTGGTATGGCGGTAAGCCATAGTGTAAGATACACATTCAAGCTGGCGCGCGGCCCTTGGCGGGACCTTGAGGCCAATGCGCCCAAACGTCTATCCCAGGAGAATAGTCTTGGCGAAACTAGCGATTATCGGTACCGGACTCATCGGCACATCCTTGGCGTTAGCGCTGAAGAAGGCCAACTTAAAAGACGTGGAATTGGTGGGCACCGACTCCGATGGCAGCGCCCGCCGGGGTGCGGAGAAATCAAAAGCCTTCCACAAGATAGAGAACAGACTCATGCCGGCGGTGCAGGACGCGGAGATCGTCGTTCTGGCAACCCCGGTTATGGCGATGAAGGAGCTTATGGAAGTGATTGGCCCTGGGCTGCCCGAGAGCTGCCTGGTCACCGACGTGGGAAGCTCAAAAAGATTGGTATTAGACTGGGCCGAGCAGTACCTTCCCAAGACAGTGAATTTCGTCGGCGGGCACCCCATGGCCGGGAAAGAGACCGCCGGACCCGAGAACGCCGACGCCGATCTTTTCCGCGGCAAGGCATATTGCGTGGTCCCCGGCCCCAATGTGGGACAAAAGGCGGTTTCCGAGGTAACCACCTTGGCCGAAGCGGTGGGCGCCCGGCCCTTTTTCATCGGGGTTGACGAACACGACAGCTTCGTGGCAGCGGCCAGCCACCTGCCCTTCATGCTTTCCACCGCCCTGGTCGGCTGCGTCTCCAAGAGCGCCAATTGGGAGGACATTGCCCAGTTGACCGCCGGCGGCTTCACCGACGTCTCCCGGCTAGCATCCGGAGACCCGATAATGCACCGGGATATCTGCGTAACCAACCCGGAGCCGATCGTGGCATGGATAGATGCTTTTATCCGCGAACTCTATGAGATGCGCAACACGCTGACCAACGAGGACGGCCCGGACGTCGAAGCCGTACACGAGATATTCGAGGAAGCTTCAATGGCCCGCGCTAAATTGATGGCCGGTCTGGTGAACTCAAGAGCACGCGAGGCGTCAGCCGCGGAGATACCCAGCTTCTCCGAAGGCATGGGAGAGATGTTCGCGGGCCGGAAAGTAATGGAAAGGATGAAAGAGTTTACCCGCGGCAAGGGCCGTAACCGGGACTAGACGATCGATTCGACCAGGACACGCGGACTGACTGCGCGATACCTTGTCCCAAATCGAAATGCGCGAGTATTGGCGGGAGGTTAGCCGAGTTGGAACAAAGGGTCTTCTCGCCTGCTTCGTTGAATGGAGAAACCAGGATACAGGTAGCAGACGCGGCCACGGTGTATTATTCCAACTTTCGGCGCAACCTGTCCCTGCTCTCCGAACGAGAGGGGGCCCAGCCCTGACTCAGCATTCTCTTACCAAGCCACGGCAGGCGGCATAATTGCCACAGATACTTGAGGCCAGCTCAGCGCCTCCCCTGCTAGTCGTACTGTCAGGGCCATCCGGCGTGGGAAAAGACGCCGCGTTGGACGCGTTGAAGCTGCTAGACCGGCCATGGCATTTCGTGGTAACCGCAACGACCCGCACGCAGCGTCAGGGAGAGCAGGACGGAGTCGATTATATTTTCCTGGAAACCGGCGCGTTTCTCAAGATGAAGGAACGAGACGAACTATTGGAGTGCGCCCAGGTATATGGCAACTGGTACGGGGTGCCCCGCAACCAGGTGCGCCAGGGATTGCGGAATGGGAAGGACGTCTTTCTAAAAGTCGACGTGCAAGGGGCGGACACCGTGCGCGAACTGGCCCCTGAGGCCCTCTTCATCTTCATGATTCCCAGTTCATTGGACGACCTTAGAAGCCGTCTGACCCTGCGCATGACGGAGAAACCGTCCGAGATGGAGCTTCGAATCAGCATCGCCGAAAGCGAGTTGGGCAGGGTCGGCGAATACGATTACCGGGTGGTCAACCGCGAAGGCCAATTGGAGCAAGCAGTCGCTGAGATCGACGCTATAATCACAGCGGAGAAGTGCCGTACCCGCCCACGAGTGGTCGATTTTCTTTAGCGTTCCATTCCCAGATAGCCAGGCGCGATCTAAGGGCTGTGAGCCGGTAACTAACCAGCAACAGTAGACCGAAGGAACCGTTTTTGAACCAACAACCCCAAAACCTACCAGTCAGGCCCCGGTTGCCGGAATGGCTCAAGGTGAAGGCGCCGGGCAGCCCAGGTTACATGCGCTTGAAGGGCCTGATGCAGGGCCAACAACTACACACGGTCTGCGAAGAGGCTCATTGCCCTAACATCGGCGAGTGTTGGGACCGCGGAACGGCTACTTTCATGATTTTGGGCGACATATGCACCCGCCGCTGCCACTACTGCGCCGTCACCACCGGCCGGCCCACCGGCATCGACCTGATGGAGCCTAACCGTGTGGCGGAGACCGTCAGCTCGCTAGGGTTGCGCTATTGCGTCATAACCTCAGTGAACCGGGACGACCTCCCTGACGGTGGCGCCTACATCTTCGCCAACTGCATCACTAGGATCCGCGAACAGAGTCCTGACTGCCGCATCGAGTTGTTGATACCCGACTTCGGCGGCTCAAGCTCGGCTTTACGGAAGGTCATCGACGCCCGTCCCGACGTCTTGAACCACAACATCGAGTCGTCCCGGCGGATCTTTCCCAGGGTTCGGCCCAAGGGCGATTACCGGCTGTCCCTGGATCTGCTGGCCGAGGTCAAGGAAATGGACCCCGGCATGGTAACCAAATCGGGCATCATTGCCGGCATGGGCGAGACTCGGGACGAGATCGTGGAGACCATGGAGGACCTGCGCAGCGTGGACTGCGACCTCTTGACGATCGGTCAGTACCTACGGCCTTCGTCCAAGCACTGGCCCATCGACCGCTTCTACACCCCGGCGGAGTTCGACGAGCTACGGGAGACGGGAGAGAAGATGGGGTTCAAACACGTGGCCTCCGGTCCCCTGGTTCGCAGCTCTTACCATGCCGACGAACAACATGACGCGGCGAATCTGGCCAAGTCCACCGGTTAGGAACTGCCGGATTATCAGCCTTGCGCAGCCCCCAAAGGAATCCGCTCCCTCAGAATGTTCCGGTAAAAGAGCAGGCTGACGCCAAAGGGAATCATGTAGTAGACCAGCCGGAACAGAAACGACACCAGCACTGCCTGCTCCAAGGGCACTCCCAGCAGATGATATACCCCAGCCATCGACCCTTCTTGCACTCCCAAGCCGCCCGGCACCATGGACATCACTCCGGCGGCGACTCCCACCGCGAATCCGGTAACAACTACTCCGGGGTCCACTTGCCCTCCCAGCGCCTGAAAGCACAGCCACACCACGCCCAGCCGGCAAACCCTATCCGCTACGATCAATAAAAGCGGTAGGGCCATATCCAGAGGCCGGGACCGCATCCTTCCCATGCCGCGGCGTAGCGTCGATTCAAAATACCGCAGGCCGGATTTGATACTTTTGCGGGTCACCAGATGCCACGTCCTGCCGACTAGCGATAGGGCGATGGCTCGCACCGGACCCACAAAGAAAACTACCGCTGTCATGGCGAAAGCCACTCCCAAGACGGCAGCTCCGGTAGTAACCGCCAGCGACAATCCGGAAGACAGCGGGTGAGTTAGGGCCAGATAAGCCAATCCCGCCGGTATCAGGGCGAAAAATATCAGGCTTTCCAGGTAACCGTGAAACAAGGATGGAGCCATCACGTCACCGGCGGCCACGCCGCGCCGGGTGAGCAGCAATAGCCGAAGTGAGTGTCCAGCCACTCCGCCCAAGGTAGCGATCATCGCCGACGAAACAATACCAACCCCAAACAGTGCCGGCAGCTCCAGCGGTATGCGAAAAACCCGGTTTATCAATGCGAAGCTATAGCCCAAAGTCAGGTAGGAGACGGCGGTGATCCCCAGGGAAGCAAATACCGGCATCAAGGCCGCCTGGCCGATCACTCCCCGTACTTCCCTCCAGTCCAGCATCACGGACAGCGCTCCTAGGAGCGCCAGCAAGACCACCGCCGCTACCGATAGCCGCGTCCGATGCTTGGAGAATTCCCGGCGATAGCTCACCGAGGGCGGAGGCGTTGCATCAGAGTTGCTTTCTAACACCTGGATGTCTTCCGATGGGTTCTTTCGGCGAAGATAATCTTACTCCAGGCTCAGCAGAACCTGATCCATCGATTCCCAACTGTGATCCGGCCGTCCGTTGAGCAGGTCCTCCCGGTTCAACGCCCCCCAAAGGGCGGCGCCGCCAGCGACGCCGGCCCGGCGGGCGCACTCCAAGTCGTGACTCCCATCGCCGACATACACCGCCTTATCTTTCGCCACACCGAGGACATCCAGTACGTGGAGCAATCCATGGGGATCGGGCTTGTAAGGCCTGCCGTCCACCAGAAACAATGTGTAGTCCAACAGATGACCGATCCCCGAGAGCTCAACCTCAAGCTCTCCGAATTGCTCCCGCTTATCCGAGAACAAGGCTATCCGGTAGCCCCGGTCCTTAAGCGCTGCAAGGGTCTCAGGCACACCCGGATAAAGCCCTCCCACGGTGGCCATGCTCTCAAGATAAAACCCCATGTAAGTATCGACCACTCGTTGCTCATCGTAGCCAAAAAACCAGGTGAGGTGCTGAAAAAAAGGCCGGTGGAATTCGTCGGCAACCTGGGCGCCAGACGGACGGGGCAAGGATAGCGCATCGGCGGTACTTTGCATCAACTGGAGATGGAGGTCCCAGCTATTCCAAAGAGTTAGGTCCCAATCGAAAACCACTGCTTTCAATCGGTTACTCCCCAGACTTCCCATCCAACACCCGGGAGAAAAATCCTTGAAGAAGGGGCACGTCTCCGGCTTCCAGGTACTGGACGAAGTGTTGGGCGATGCCGCGCATATGCCCGGGGGATGCCCGGTCAAGGGCGTCTCGGCCGGGTTGGGTCATCACCACGTAGGACACCCGGCGGTCTTCAGGGGAAGATTCGCGGCAGACCAGCCCGGCATCGGCCATGCGGTCCACCAGGCGGGTGACCCCGCTACGGCTCAAAAGCAGGGATCCGGCCAAAGCTTGATGCTGCATGCGGGCGCCAGGCGCCTCGGAGAGGTGGGTCAGAACGTCGTACCAAGTCAAGGAAAAGCTTTGGTCCTCTATCAGTTCCTTTTCCAACGCCTTGATAACCGCAGAGTGAACTTCCAGAAAGGACCGCCATACGGATATTTGCTCTTGGCTTGATCGTGAGGCCATGTACCCATTCTAAATAAAATCGATTCGCCGCGCAATAGTTGACAGTGCAAGTAATATCGTATATATTGTTGCTTGAGCAATGATTCATCTAGCAATCAAATCCAGTCTGAGGACATTGCCCATGGCGTAAGCCAGCACCAGTGAAGCAATTTTGAGCCGCAACCGTGAGGCCGCGATAACTGGTGATATACTGAAACAACGCGGTTGATAAGAGAGGAAAACGAAATGAAATTCGGCGGAATAAATCATTTGGCCATGGTCACCAACGACATGGAGAAAACCGTCCGGTTCTACCGGGACGTATTGGGCATGCCCCTGGTGGCGGCCGTAGGCAACATTCCCGGCGGCTATCCTTACCGGCATTACTTTTTTGAGATCGGCCCCAGCAACACCATCGCTTTCTTCGAATGGCCGGGCATGGTGGAGGAGTTCCACAAGCCGGCCGGACAGCCCGCCAAGGGACAACTCCAGTTTGACCACGTTTCCTTCGACGTTGAGAACGAAGATGCATTGTTGGAGCTTCAAGCTCGCTTGGCCGCCGCCGGCGTGGAAGTTACCCCGGTGATTGACCACAAGATCATCCACTCTATCTACTTCACCGACCCCAACGGAATCGCTCTGGAAGCCTCGGTCTGGATCATCAACCCCACGGGCCACGCTCCCGACCACGGCAACGCCGACGTATTCCAAGACAGGGACCCGGTTCCCGCGTTGCTGGAGCAGATGGAGGAGGCCCGGCTGCTGAAAACCAGCTAGCCCCCCATTCATGCTCAGGCGGGCCGGTTCAATGCGGAATCTTGCGCCTAGATCAGGTCAACAAGAAGGGACCGGCCCTCCCAGCCTGCTTCTGCTCAACGCCAGGGTGCTGACCATGGACCACAACCAGGCCGGCGCCCAGGCGGTGGCGATACACGGCAATACTATCGCCGCCGTAGGCTCTTCCAGCGAAATTGCCGCACTGGCCGCCCCGGCCACCCAAACCATCGACTGTAGCGGCAAGACCCTGATGCCCGGGTTCGTGGATTCCCACTGCCATGTATTGGCCCAGGCAGCTTCCCTCCACGGTATCGACTGTAGCCCTAGGGCCGTCTTGTCCATCCAAGACTTGGAATGGGCGATTAAACGCCGGGCGGAAACCACTGAGGCCGGTCACTGGATCTGCGGCTTTGGTTACGACGACCTGTCCCTCTTGGAGAATCGGCACCCGACCCGCTGGGACCTCGACCGTGCCGCGCCCAATCATCCAGTACGGCTGGACCACCGTAGCGGCCATGCCTCCGTATTGAACAGCCAAGCTCTGGATCTGGCCGGCATCAATGAAACCACCCCGGACCCAGTGGAAGGAGTGATTCACCGGGATGTGGATACCGGCCAACCCTCCGGTCTATTATTCGAGATGTCCGGTTATTTACGCCAACGGTTGAGCGCGTCGCGGGACCAAGCTGCTTTCCAAGCCAGTGTTCACCATCTGAACAACACGCTCCTGGGCTACGGGATAACCTCGGTTCAAGACGCGGGCCCGGACAACGGGATGGACCGGTGGAGAACATTTCAGGAACTTCAGGCCTCGGGCGCACTGACATGCCGGGTGACTATGTTTGCCGGGGTTTCCCGCCTGGCCGAATTCCAGTCCGCTGGGCTGAACTGGGGCGCGGGCGGCGATCAACTGAGGCTGGGCCACGCCAAGATCATGCTCACTCTAACCACCGGCGCGCTGGATCCAAACTTGGCGGCTTTGGGCGACATGGTGGACAATGCCCATCGTTCTGGATTTCCAGTCGCCATTCACGCCATCGAACAGGAAGCCATCGAGGCCGCAGTCCGTGTGTTAAGCGGCGCGGCGCCGCTCCCCAAACCTGCATCGGAAACCTCCGCCCAACCGGTAGACCGCATCGAGCACTGCGCCGAATGCCCTCCCCAACTTATGGCGGAGATCGCCCAGTCCGGGTGCCTGGTCGTAACCCAGCCAGGATTCATCTTCTGGAATGGGGACAATTATCTGGAAAGGGTCAACGCCTACATGCTTCCCGACCTGTATCCGGTTGGCGCTTTGGCCAAGTCCGGAATCCCCGTGGCCTTCGGGTCCGACGCACCGGTGATAGACGCCAATCCGTGGCCCGCGATCTACAGCGCCGTTACCCGGCGCACCAGCAACGGGACTTTTCTACCGCCTAACGGGTTCCGAGGGCAGACGATAACGGTTGCCGAAGCATTAAGGATGTACACATCCTCCGGAGCAAACTCGGAAGGCTCCGGACAACGCAAGGGAACCATCCAACCAGGCATGTTGGCCGACATGGTTCTTCTGGACACCGACCCTTTCTCCGCCGAACCGGAGCAGCTAAAAGAGATCCGGGCCGTGCTTACTGTGGTGGGAGGGCAGGTGGTTTGGGAGGGCGGGGGTTAGAGTCAGAGAATCAGGGGAAGTCAGTCCGGCGGTGCGTTTACTTGGTTTCAGTGCAATGACCGGCACCCCCATCCCTTCGACTACGCTCAGGGCAGGCTCTAACCTTCCCCCGTCGACGGGGAAGGGATCTGGCGTCTGATCTTCTATCGGGCAGAGTTGAATGGCTTTACCGGCTGCGGTCGCGGATGTATTCGGGTAGGTCCAGGAGAGAGCGTCTTGCATCGCAGTCGGGCATGATTTCCAACGACTGGGTGGCTTTGTCGCAGAACTCTCTGATGACCCGGTAACAGTCTTTGACGATTCCCGAGTTGTTGATCATATCCAGGGCCCGCCGCACGTGGCCGTCTTCGGTCCGGTCGTTGAACAGGGCCTTGACCGGGTTATCGTCAGGGAACCTCTCCATCAGCATGATGGTAGGCAGAGTTAGGATTCCCTGAAGCAGGTCGGTCCCCACCGGCTTGCCCAGTTTCGTCGGGTCACCCTGTACGTCCAGCAGGTCGTCCACCATTTGGAAGGCCATGCCGATGTTATAGCCATAGTCGCACATCGCTTGAATCTGAAGTTCCGCCGCGCCGCCCAGGATGGACCCGGTTTCTCCGGCAGTACGGAAGAGCGAGGCGGTTTTCCGATAGATGCGGTCGTGGTAGCGTTCCTGAGCCTGCTCCAGGTTGAAGATGTTGAAGTATTCCGCCATCTCGCCGGTGGCCAGTTCCATGATAGTTTCGGAGAAACGGCGTATCACCCGTACGTTGTTGGTGTCGCAAACAAAGGTGGCGGAAGTAGCGAATAAGAAGTCACCGAATAGCACCGCCACGTGCTTACCCCAAAGGCTGCTGACCGTGGGGCGGCCCCGGCGCAGGTCCGAGTCGTCCACGGTATCGTCATGGATCAGCGTCGCCAGGTGCAGTAACTCCACCGCCGCGGCCATGATGACGGGGTTGTCCTGTTCATGGGAGAAGAAATCGGCGGCAAGCAAAGTGATGGCGGAACGGATGCGCTTGCCGCCCGAATCCAACACGTGATCCAGCAGCGGCTCCAGGTAATCAGGAGTAGTATCCCGTAGGCTTCCCAGCCGCTCCTCCACCAGACTTAGCTGGGGACGTATCGGAGCATAGATAGACGCAGTCCGTTCATCCAGGCCTTGGAGCACCTTACCTCCTAGGCCACGCTGGCGCCCAGGCGTTGGACTTCGTCGTCCACCACCTGGGGGTCGAATTTCGTGTACAGAGGGCTCGGCTGACGGAGCGGATTGCCCGGCTGGATCGCCTGAACTAACTCGTCGAAGTCCCACGAAAGGCTTTCAACCGTGCCGTCCAACCCCAGAAATTCGTGCAGGCGCTGGGCGCTGAACGGTAGGAAGGGATACAACAGCATCTTGAGACAGTTGATCACTGTCATGGCGGTATACAGCGTGGTTGCCGCCTCCGGCCGGTCGGTCTTGATGGATTGCCAGGGCGCTCTGGTATCTAGATAACGGTTGACCTGCTGGGCCAGGCCAAATGCCCTGCCGATAGCCGCCTTGAAGTGGCAATCGTGCAGGTCCCGGTCGACGCTATCCATCGCCTCTCGGGCACTTTGGAGCAGCTCTTGTTCTAGGTCGCCCGGCGGCCCGGCAGGCGGCACCTTTTCGTCGAAATTCCGGTAGGTGAAGGACAAAACTCTGTGGACCAAGTTACCGAACGTGGCCACCAGTTCATCGTTATTGCGGCGGACGAACTCAGCCCAAGAGAAGTTAGTATCGCCGGACTCCGGCATGTTGATGGACAGCAGGTATCTTAGAGGGTCCGGGTCGTATCGGGACAGGTAGTCGTGCACCCACACGGCCCAGTTTTCACTGGTGGAAAACTTCCGGTCCTCCAGGCTTAGGAACTCGTTGGCAGGTACATCATAAGGTAGGTTGAGTCCTCCACCATAGGCCATCAGAATCGCCGGCCAGATAATTGTGTGGAACGGTATATTGTCTTTGCCGATGAAGTAGTACGACTTAGTGTCCGGATCCTTCCAGAAGGCTTCCCAGCCCTTGCCGTCGCCATGCAATTTGGCCCACTCCACGGCTGCCGACAGATAACCGGACACCGCCTCGAACCACACGTAGATACGTTTACCTTCATAACCGTCCAAGGGTATGGGCACACCCCAGGTCAGGTCCCGCGTGATGGCCCGGTCCTTGAGCCCGTCCTCAAGAAAACGGCGGGTGAAGTTCAGAACGTTGGGCCGCCAGTGGGTCTGCTGCTTGACCCAATCCAGCAGCGGTTTCTCGAAGACGGACAGCTTTAGGAAAAAGTGTTCCGACTCTCTAAACTCGGGCTCGCTGTTGGAGATCACGCATCTAGGCTGAATCAAGTCTTGAGGGTCTAGGGTTCGACCGCAATTGTCGCACTGGTCGCCTCGTGCTCTCTCAAACCCGCAATGGGGGCAAGTGCCGTTCACGTACCGGTCGGGCAGAAACCGTTGGCAGTCGGGACAATAGGCCAGGAGCATCGCCTGCTCGTACAGATAACCCTTTTCCAAAAGAACACTAAACAGGTCGTGGACCACCTCTTGGTGATTTTCGGTGTGGGTGGAAGTGAAAAGGTCGAAGGAGATACCCAGTTTATCCCAGGAGTCCAGGAACTGGGGGTGGTACCGGTTGAGTATCTCTTCCGGGGTTACACCTTCCGCCTCGGCTCGCACCGTGATGGGGGTGCCGTGGCTGTCGCTTCCCGAAACCATCAGAACTTCATTGCCCTTGGCGCGGTGATAACGGGCGAAGATGTCTGCCGAAAGATAGCAACCGGCGACGTGGCCCAGATGCAGCGGCCCGTTGGCGTAGGGCCAAGCAACCCCGATGAAGATTCGTTCGGACAAGGGTTTCTTTCCTTCCATAAACCCCCCTTTTTCTCCCCGGTCTAAGCGGGACAGCAAGGGGGGCTCCAGCTTTGGTATTCTATCATAAACGATGCGTCTTCAGAGTGGCCATGGAGCGGCCGACAAGTTGACAAGGCCGTGGTGGACTGGTAGCATTTCATGTAATAATTTTACGAAAACCGCGACGAAAGGAAGTAGTAGGGGTGCCCTGTCCCAGAGAGCCGGAGGTAGGTGAAAGTCCGGCGGCAGAAGGGCTCTGAACTCGTCCTGGAGCGGCCCGCCTGAACTAGAGTAAGGCGCGGCGTCTGGCCTCGTTATAGGCCGTAGAGCAGTTCCGAGGTTGGGGTTACCAAGAGGTGGCTCACCGGCATCCGGCGCAAGTCTGAAGCCTAACTTTCGGAAAAGAAGGGTGGTACCGCGGGAATTTCCAGCCCGTCCCTTCAGGGGATGGGTTTTTTATTGGGAAAATTTACTGGGGTCCATTGAACTCTATAAATCGGGGCTGGTACAGATTCCAATTGAAAGTGATGGCGGCGAATCACCCCCATCCTAACCTTCCCCCGTCGAGGGGGAAGGGATTAGTCCTCTCCACCGTAAATGGGGGACCTAAAGTCGGGGTGGTGGACACGGAATCTGATTCAACTAAAACGGGGACTAGACGCTAGAAGATGGAACTAACCGGCGCGGAAATAGTTTGCGAAAGCCTCCTTAAAGAAGGCACGGATGTGGTCTTCGGACTACCCGGCGGAGCGGTGCTGCCCTTATATGGCGCCCTCTCCGTCTACCCGGCCATCCGCCATATCCTGGTGCGCCACGAACAAGCCGCCGCCATGGCCGCCGACGGCTACGCCCGGGCCACGGGCAAGGTCGGCGTCTGCATCGCGACGTCGGGACCCGGCGCGACAAACCTAGTGACCGGCATCGCCGCCGCCCAGATGGACTCGGTCGCCATGGTGGCCATCACCGGGCAGGTGCCCAGACCCGCCATCGGCAGCGACGCTTTCCAGGAGACCGACGTAACCGGAGTAACCTTGCCCATCACCAAGCACAACATGCTGGTCATGGACGTGAAAGACGTCGCGCAGGCCATCCACGACGCCTTCCACATAGCCCGAACCGGACGGCCAGGGCCCGTCTTGGTAGACATCCCCAGAGACGTTCTGCTGGGCGATAAAACCGAGTTTGTTTGGCCCAGTGAGCCCAAACTACCTGGGTACAAGATTCCAACGGAAGCACCCGAGGCCCAAGTCGCCGCCGCCGCTGAGTTGATCAACCAAGCCGAACGGCCCATCATCATGTCGGGGCACGGCGTACTCATCTCCCATGCTTACGGGCTGATGACCGAGTTAGCCGAAAAGGCCCAGATCCCGGTGATAACCACCCTCCTGGGAATCAGCGCTATACCCTCCAGCCATGAACTGAACCTGGGTATGTCGGGCATGCACGGCATGGCTTACGCCAACCTGGCCATCGACGAAGCCGACCTAATCATCGGCCTGGGCATGCGTTTCGACGACCGGGTGACCGGCCGGATATCCGCATTCGCCCCTAACGCCAAGTTCATCCACGTGGACATAGACGCCTCGGAGGTGGACAAAAATATCAAGGCCACCGTGGGCATGGTAGGCGACCTGAAAGCGGTCCTGGGACAGTTGCTGCCCAAAGTGGAGGCCAACGTACACATCGACTGGCTTCAGCACATCAACGAGTTGAAGGCCCAGCATCCGTCGCATCTAGTCCGGGAGTCCGATGAACTCCTGCCCCAGTACGTGCTCCAGCGGTTGACCGAGGTCACCCAGGGCCGGGGTATCGTGGTCACCGGCGTGGGCATGCACCAGATGTGGGCCGCGCAACATTGCCGGTTCACCGAGCCCAACACATTCATCACTTCGGGCGGGTTGGGCACTATGGGATTCGAAGTCCCCGCAGCCTTGGGCGCTCAGGTGGGCCGGCCCGACGTCACCGTCTGGTCCATCGCCGGCGACGGCGGCTTCCAGATGACGATGTGCGACATCGCTACGGCCGTTGAGGCCCACGCCGACGTCAAATTCGCCATCTTAAACAACAACTCCCTGGGCTTAGTCCATCAGTTGCAGGAACTCTTCTTTGACAAGGAATACATCGCCAGCCAATATACGGCCAACCCCGACTTCGTGAAGATCGCCGAGGCCTACGGCATCCGGGGCATTCGAGTTACCCGGAAGGACCAGGTGGTGGACGCGGTGCAACAGGCCATGGAAACCGCCGGACCGGTCATCGTCGACTTCATGGTGAAAGAAGACGAGGGACTCTACCCATTCATCCCCTCCGGCCAATCTGTCAAAGAGATGCTGGAAGAACCAACACTCGAAGAGATTACCTAGAATGGTACGGTCAAATCACACCGAACAACACACTCTGATAGCCTTGGTGGAAGATAAGCCGGGCGTCCTGACCAGGGTAGCCAGTATGTTCCGCCGCCGAGGATTCAACATCACCAGCCTGGCCGTGGGCAATAGCGAACAGCCGGGCCTGTCCCGCATGACTTTCGTGGTGAATGGCGACGACTACACCGTGAGCCAAGTAGCCAAGCAACTGGACAAACTCATCGACGTCATCGAGGTTTCGGACATCACCAATGAGTCCACCGTGACCCGGGAGTTGGCCCTGATTAAGGTCAAGGCGAACCAGATGACCCGTGGTGAGATCATCCAGATCGTTAACCTATTCCGAGCCAACATCATCGATGTCGGCAGCGAGTCGATGGTCATCGAAATCACCGGAGAAGAGGACAAGATTAACGCCTTGCACAACCTGCTGTCGTCCTTCGGCGTCATCGAGATGCTGCGGACCGGTCTAGTGGCGATGGTTCGTGGGCAAACTAACGGGATGGCCAACGGACACTCGGAGCAAGCCGGTCAGGTGAACTCAGGTAGCCATTCCTGATTTCCCATCCAAACTCAGCGCCAAATACTAAAACGGAAGTTGGAAAGGAAGAAAATAAGATGGTAGAAGTTTATTACGACAAAGATGCGGACCTGGCCCATCTAGAAGGCAAGACCATTGCTATGATTGGCTACGGCAGCCAGGGTCACGCCCACGCCCTTAACCTAAAGGACAACGGGCAGAACGTGGTGGTCGGCCTATATCCCGAAAGCAAGAGCCGGGCCGTGGCCGAAGCCGCTGGGCTGCGGGTGACCGACGTTCCCGAGGCAGCAAAAGAGGCCGACGTGCTAATGATGGTCATTCCCGATCACCTTCAGGGCCGGGTCTACCGGGAGCAGATCGAGCCCAATCTGAGGCCGGGAAGCGCCTTCATGGTCGCCCACGGTTTCAGCATCCATTACAAGGAAATCGTAATACCTGACACCATCGACGTGATGATGGTGGCCCCCAAAGCCCCCGGACACCGCATGCGCGAGTTGTTCACCGAAGGTGTCGGAGTGCCCAGCCTGTTGGCAGTGCACCAAGATGCCACCGGCCACGCCAAAGAGATCGGACTGGCCTACGCCAAGGGAGTCGGCAGCACCGGGTCGGGCGTACTGATGACCACCATCAAGGACGAGACGGAAAGCGACCTGTTCGGTGAGCAGACCATCCTCTGCGGCGGCGTGACCGCCCTGGTGAAGGCAGCATTCGACACGCTGGTTGAGGGCGGTTATCCACAGGAGATCGCCTTCTTCGAGTGCTTGCACGAGCTTAAGATGATCGTCGACCTTATGTACCAAGGCGGGTTCAACTACATGCGCTACTCAGTGAGCGACACGGCCGAGTACGGCGACCTAACCCGGGGCCCGCGGATCATCGACGAGCATGTGAGAGAGAACATGCGGGCGGTCTTGAAAGAGATTCAAGACGGCACTTTCGCCCGCGAATGGATCGCCGAAAACGACGAAGGACGCCCGCGGTTCACTCCCCTCAGGGAGCAGGCCCAGCACAGCCAGATCGAGGAGATCGGCAAGGAACTGCGGGCCATGATGCCCTGGATGGACCCCAAAGTGATCTAGACAAATCTTACTTGGACCCCGGCCGGTCCACGGCCTCAATCGGAACAATCTGTGACGGGGGATTCTAAAATGAGGAATCTGGAGGCGTTGAGTGTAGTCCACCATCGCCCGCTGGTCCTAGCAGGGCTGGCGGCGGTGGACTACATGCCCCTGCGGACCCTTTCTGAGCGCCGCAGTTAGCGGCAAAAGTACACTCAAATCTACAACACAGAAAGGGATTAGGTAACAGATATGGCTATGGAAAAAGTGTTGCTATTGGACACTACCCTCCGCGACGGAGAGCAGTCGGCCGGCATCGGCATGACGGGTCAAGAGAAGATGGAGATCGCCCGCCAACTGCAGCGGATGAATGTGGATATTATCGAAGCGGGTTTCGCCGCCAGTTCACCTGGTGACTTTGAGGCGGTGTCCAACATCGCCAAAGAGATCAAGGGACCCATCATCGCCTCCCTGGCCCGGGCCGTGGCCAACGACGTGGACCAAGCCTGGCGGTCCGTGGAGCACTCCGAGCGCCCCCGCATCCACGTGTTCCTCTCTTCCTCGGAGATCCATCAGATGCACCAACTGCGCAAGAACCGGGAAGAGGTCATGGAGATGGCGGTGACCATGGTTGAGCGAGCCAAGGGCTACTGCGACGATGTCGAGTTCTCCCCCATGGACGCCACCCGGACCAACCCAGAATACTTGTTCCAGATGTTGTCTGAGGTGATTAAGGCCGGGGCCACAACCATCAACATCGCCGACACAGTGGGCTACGCCATCCCCTCGTCCGCTGGATTCGGTCAACTGCTGAAGGACGTTCAGGCCAATGTCCAAGGTATCGAAAACGTCGTGCTAAGCGTCCATTGCCACAACGACCTGGGACTGGCCGTGGCCAACAGCCTCATTGCCGTCGAGTTCGGCGCCCGCCAGGTTGAGGGCTGCATCAACGGCATCGGCGAACGGGCCGGCAACGCATCATTGGAAGAGATAATCATGGGGTTGGACACCCGGAAGGACCACTTCGGGGTAGAGATCAACGCCGACACCACCCAGATATACGGGGCCAGCCGCATGGTCAGCCGCATCACCGGCATGGCCGTTCAGGCCAACAAGGCCATCGTTGGGGAAAACGCCTTCCGGCATGCCTCGGGTATCCACCAGGACGGTGTGATAAAGAACCGCTCCACTTACGAAGTGATGCAGCCCGAGCGGGTGGGCGTCCCCGGCAATACCCTGGTATTGGGCAAGCTCAGTGGCCGCGCGGGTCTCCAGTCCCGGTTGGAAGATTTGGGCTACGCCCTGTCCAGAGAGGAAATGGCCAAGGTATTCGAGTCCTTTAAAGAGCTGGCCGACAAGAAACGGGAGGTCACCGACCGCGACCTGGAGATCCTCATGGACGAGGAGAATCGGACGGCTACCGAGCCGATCAGCTACACCCTGGACCACGTGCAGTTCTCCGGAGGCGATCAAGACATCGCCACCGCCACCGTCCGGCTCATCGGACCGGACCAGAAATCGGTCACCGACGCATCCACCGGCAACGGCCCGGTGGACGCTGTCTGCAATGCCATCGACCGGGTGATCGGCTGCGAATGCGAACTGGTGGACTTCAAGGTTCAAGCGGTTACCGAGGGCATGGACTCCATCGGCAGCGTCACCATCCGGATCGAGAATGCCGGGAAGGTCTACACGGGCCGGGGCGCCGACACCGACATAATCGTCGCCAGCGGAAAGGCCTATCTGAGCGCGGTCAACCGCATGCTGGCCGCCGACGAAGAGTCAAGCATCCCGGCCGTGGGCACCACCCCGGATTAAGTCCTCACCAGGGCACATCAGATGCAGAATAGGGGCGACTCGAGCGATCGGGTCGCCCCTATTGTTTTTGCCCTCGTCAAGTGCCGTTTGCGGGGCAGATCCATAAGTCATCCGGATAGGCGTGGATGACCGGGGTGCGGGACAATGCACTTGGATGTAATTGCAGATCGGGTGTTTCTCTAGGCGTCTTGTCCAAAATGGAAGCGGGCGATCCGCACTGAAACATGGCGCCGCAGTATCGAGACAATCGCGTTGGCTACAAATAACTCGATCAGGAGTAACACAAGACCGAGGAGTGAGACAACGAGCGCCTCAGGAAATGTGTCTATGGGGATCGGGCCGATAGCCACTGTTGTCCATTTGTACATGAAAACAGTTGCAAGCAAGACTGGCGGGACTACGGCTGCCACGATGGCGGTGACGAATCCGCCGACGCCGATAGGGAAGAGAACTACCATGCCGACCAACAATACGATGAGATTGATATAAGTCCTAGGATACGTTAAATATCTTGCCCGATTCATCGCGATGCTCCCTCCGGTCGTCTTCGAGTGTTCCATGCGCCAGAATAGGTCGTCGGGTATGCCGAACAGCAAACGGCCAAGTATGTGCACCCGAAGAGATCGCCTCCCGCTCACTGATCCGGATGCATCTTGAGCCTGCTCCCAGAGGTCGGAGGCGATCTCTTCTCCCCTAAATTTCTTGACGTCTATAGGCAGGCCAATGGTGTACAAATTCACCCATTTCCGAACGAGCCACGCCGCCATTCTTGAAGATGAACATCTCATGCCGTCAAAAGTCCTTTCCCAATGGCCGGAAATCGCTTGGCCTCAGCTTTCACTTTTGCCAGGGCTAGGTCACCTGCGGAAGTCAGATTGTAAGAACGTCGGCGAGGCCGGCTCTCTTCCGCAGCGATAAGCGGGTCTTCCCAAGTGCTCTCCAGCAAGCCCGCCTTTTCCATCCTCCCCAGAGCTTTATAAAGCGTTCCGTGAGCGGTAAGCAGGCGCGCTCCTTCACGTTCTTTAATTTCTTTGGCGATCATGAAGCCGTAAAAGCTTGGATCGCTGCGAGTCTTAAGCGCAGCGCCAGCCTCCAGGATCAAGATCTCAATCGGAATGAGAGACCCTGCTTTTCTTCTCATAGCATTCAGTATAGGCATATATCTTCCTATTAATTAATAGGCTGGGAGTCTGTCTTTTTTGTATTTCCCTCGCAGCCGCCGGGATACCCGCTATGACCCTGTAGGCGGAAAGTGCTATCCAAGGCTGAAGGTACGGACTCGGATCGGCGAGGGACAAGGCCTATCTGAGCGCGGTCAACCGCATGCTGGGCGTTGGCGCCCCCCAGATTATGCCAACCAACGCAAAGTCGTTCACGCGCGTAGGGGCGGGTTTGAAACGCGCCCCTACGCTTTTGACGATTCCTCTTCGACTCCTGAATAGCCCCCTTTCGTAAAGAAAGTTGGGGGGATCTCCTACATCATCTTCATCTGAAACCCTGTGTCCTGTACCTCGCCCCGCCGCCCGTCCAGGTGCACCGCCGGATACCCCAGACCCCTTAGGTGGGCCGCCAGCTCGGGAAAGCCGTTAACCGTGTACACCTCTTTGGGGTCGACCCGACGGACGTATTCAACCAGTTCATTGAAATCCGGATGGTCGCTGAAAGGCAAGCTGGCGTCGCCACGGCGGCCCCAGCCCCGGCTTCCATCCACGGCCCACCCCGTTAGCTCCATGACCTTCAAGCCTCGGAAGCCGTTTACCGCCTTAGTCATCCCACGCCCCGGCGGACAAAGCAAAACGGCTCCCTCGGGCCATTGTCCGTCGAACAGGCGTAATTCACCGGGGAAGCTAACCCCTGCCTGTTGATAAACCTGGGCAACCTGATAAACCCCTTCATCCACCACCATATCGAAACCCTGACTCAACAAGTGATGCATCACCTCTTGAGATTTGCCCAATCGCCAGCCCTGGACTACGGGTTTACGCCCCTGAGATAACCAGTTTCGCAAGGTATTGCAAGCGGTGGACAATACCTGGTCCTGATCCGGGAAAACATACTTGGGGCGGCCGTAGGTTGCTTCCAAGATCAGGGTGTCGCAGGGTACCGCCTCCAGGGGCTCGTTGGTAGGACTGGGTTTCACCTTTATGTCGCCGGTGTACAACACTCGTTCCCCGGTGCTCTTGGACTCGATCAACGATTGAGCCGACCCCAGGCAATGACCCGCAGGATACAGCGTAAGAGTGTATTTACCGCAATCCAGGGGCTCGTGGTATGAGAGGGGAATCGGGTCCGATTTTTTTAGGTAATCGGCTAAGAGGAGCAGGGTATTCGGCGTCAGAACGGGACGAAGGTGGCGAGCGGTGTGGTCGGAGTGGGCGTGAGAAATCAGACTGGTGTCCTTCTTTCTAAGGGAATCCAGCCACAGGTCTATCTCAGGGAGATACACGCCGCGTTCAAAAACTACTTGCAATCTGCTCAGGACTCGGGCGCTGCTTACCCGGCTACGGAACCGGTTGACGTGGTGGGGCAAGACAGGTAGATGACTTGGTGTACGGGGGCTCACAGCCCGCAAAGTGGTTGAAATCCCGGCTAGTATACCACCGTACGACGCCCGAATATGACAGCGTTCATGCCCGTTTTCAGAGGAAGTTATGTCAAGCTGTTACGTGGTCGTACAACGTTCAAATCTAAGGTATAATCTCCCAGTGTCCGGCCACGGGCACGAGTCTGCAAAATCTAAACAGAAAGGTAAGGATATGCCCGCACAAGTTGGCGACCCAGCCCCTGATTTTACCCTTCCTTCGGTGAGTGAAGGAGACATCACCCTAAGCAGCTACAAGGGTCAAAAGCACGTGGTCCTCTCTTTCCACGTGTTCGACTTCACATCTGGTTGAACCACGCAAGCCACCCTCTTCCGGCAACATCACAGCCGGTTTGAGGAGAAAAATGCTCAGGTTCTGGGCATAAGTTGCGACACAGTAGCGGCTCACCGCGCATGGTCAACCTCTTTGGGAGGATTGCCTTACCCCGAGCTATCGGATTTCCATCCCAAGGGTAAAGCCACGATCGCCTTCGATCTATGGAACGAAGAGCGAGGCGCCAGCACCAGGGCGGTGATCGTGGTGGACAAAGACGGGATCATCCGGTACCGCCAGACCTACGTTCCCGGCGTGCTACCAGACCCGTTGGATATCTTGGCGGAAATAGACAAACTAGGCTAGAGATCAAAAAGAAAAGAGGCCCGGAAGTCCGGGCCTCTTTTTATTTCAATCTTAAAACGCGGCTTTAAATAAGGCAGTATGCTACGTGCTAATCTTTTCGATGGTGTACTTCAATGTGCCTTTAGGAACGTTGATCGCAATCTCTTCGCCAACACTGCGGCTCATCAATGCAGAACCGACGGGCGAGACTGTGGATATTTTCCCGGAGGAAGCATCGGCTTCCCGAACGTCTACCAGCGTGTAAACCACCTTCTTACCTGAATCCATGTCCTTCAGAGTCAACTTGGCGCCCACAACAGCCTTCTGCTGAGCGGTTCGGCGCCCCGTCTGCATGACAACAGCGCTGACCAGGCCGGCTTCTAGCTCCCGGATCTTGGACTCAATGATGCCCTGGCGTTCCTTGGCCGCTTCCAATGGGGCGTTCTCGCGAAAATCCTTGTCCTCCATCGCCCGCCGGATATCTTCCACGATGCTGACCCGCTCCCCTTTGAGCACCGCAACTTGGGCCACCAGGCGATCATATCCTTCTTGGCTCAAATGGGTAGCATCATCATCCCCATACGCTCCGGACGAAGACGAGCGGCCTCCGGTGGTTTTTCGCGTCCTAGGGACCCTTAGGTGGGCCGCCAATCCATTGACGATCCAACCTTCATCTTTGAGATAGGCTAGGAAGGGTTTTAATGGATTAAGCCTAAGCGCCGCATCGACGCCTCCCAGACCGATGTGCTGGGCGTATTCAGCAACCTCAGCCGGCGAAACGTCGTTTACTTTTCTTTGCCGTCCACACCAGGCCACAAAGCGGCCGAGCTCTTGATGCCCATCCTGGGCCTTCTTACCGCCCTTCTTGGAGGCGATAAACCGAGTCAGGGCTTCAGAAAGCGACGGGCCACTTTGACTAATCAATTCAGATACCTCCAGAATTTTCAGCCTCTGCTGAACATTTAGCCTTCCATCACGCCATCCGCATCCCTACCATCCACAGATCAAACCTGGGACAAGGACTATTGCTCGTTCGGTTTAACGGGACCGTTCTACCTGGGTGGGCGTCCTGGTTACGCTGGTTGAGGCAGTCCACCGGGTCTTTCCCGGTAGATTGGGTTTCTTCGGTCCACCCGGAGGTTCGATACTTGGATGGCCGCTCTGAACCCTAATTTCTGGCCATTCGGCTGTTCCAGCCGACTAGACGGATTGAATTTTCAGGGGGGATGGCGGTCACCGATGACCGATGAACGTCTTATCAATAATATCAGTTTCCGGTAGGGATATCAACGACTTCGAACCGGCCTTCAACGTCACCAACTTCCGATTTTATCTCTATGCCGGCCAGGCCGATCCGGCAAAAATACGCCGCGGCCAATCTTGAACCGCGCACCCATACGTGTCCCAGCACATACATTCGGAGTATACTACCGTCGGACTGATTTACCTCTCCGGTATCGCGTGCGCTTCATTCAACATGGGGTTAATCTCACTCCCAGATTCACCCGATACATGGCGGTTAGGATATACCGGAGAAGTTGGCCTCAACTTATTAGGAAATGCGGCGTCAGTCGGGGGAAACCGATAATGATTGTATGATCCAAACGGCGAGAGAGAATCGCAGTGACCCTTGATCAGCACTCGGTCAACTAGGAGGATGAATCATGAAAGCAGTACAGATATCTGAGCACGGCGGCCCCGAGGCCATGAAGTACCAGGACGTGGCGGATCTGAGCCCTGGAGAAGGACAAGCCTTGGTGGAGATACAGGCCGTGGGCGTCAACTTTACCGATGTCTACAACCGGATGGGGGCCAACCCTGGCCAGCCCCTTCCACGGACCATCGGCGTGGAAGGGGCCGGAACAGTGCGTGGCGTCGGGTCTGGCGTTACCCAAGTTAAAGAAGGTGATGTCGTTGCCTACTGCGGCACCCCCGGGTCTTACGCCGAGCAAGCGTTAGTACCGGCTTCCCGCCTTATCAAGATGCCGGATGGATTGGACGCGCGAGCGGGCGCCGCCGCTATGCTGCAGGGCATGACCGCCCACTACCTTTGCCACTCGACCTACTCGGTGCAAAAAGGCGACCGGGTTGTCATACATGCCGGCGCCGGTGGAGTGGGATTATTGCTGATCCAAATGGTCAAGAAGCTGGGCGGGTATATCTTCACCACCGTTTCCACCGAAGCCAAGGCGGACCTGGCCAGGGAAGCGGGCGCCGACCACGTCATTCTCTACACCCAGCAGGATTTCGCGGAAGAAGTAAAGAAAGCCACCAACGGCGAGGGTGTGCGGGCCGTTTACGATTCGGTGGCAAAGACTACTTTCGACCAGAGCATCAGTTGCTTGGGTAGAAGGGGGCACATGGTGCTTTACGGCAATTCCAGCGGCCCGGTCACCTCCATGGACCCAAGGATCCTTGGCAACGGCTCCCTGTACCTGACCCGCCCCGGACTGGCCGACTATACAGCCACCAGGGAAGAGTTGGAGCAGCGGGCTGGAGACGTGCTGGGCTGGGTCAAGTCAGGCGAGCTAAAGCTGCGGGTGGAGCATGTCTTTCCATTGGCCGAGGCCTCGGAAGCCCACCGCCAGCTTGAGGGCCGGAGCACCACTGGCAAGGTGTTGCTGATTCCTTAACCGCCCATATAGGCTATATATAGAGATTGATTGCCGAACCAGAACCATGATTCAGCGATTCTAATCCTGGGACTAGATACATCCAGGAATTGTTGACCAAATAGGTCGACTTTCCATATAATTAAGAAAGTCGGGCCCAGCCGAAGCCTTAGGGAGGATATTATGGCGGAAGAGCTAACCACGGAAGCGATCTACGAATCTCTCAAGACCGTTTTCGATCCAGAGATACCGGTAAACGTGGTGGATCTAGGACTGATCTACGACGTGCAGGTCACTAAAGGCGATGTCTACGTTCAGATGACATTGACCTTCCCCGGTTGCGGCATGGGCCCTTTCATTGCCCAGCAAGCAGAGTGGGCGATTCAGGACGTTGAAGGCGTGGAAGACGTTGAGATAGAGCTGGTATTCGACCCTCCATGGTCCCCCGACCTTATCAGCGAAGAGGCCAGGTCCCAGCTAGGCATCTAGGCTTCGACATTCCCCAGGCAAGACTTTTTTAACCTTAACCCTAAGCAGCCCGGAGATCCGGCTGGAGGACCGCATGCCAACGCCCCAGGAAAACGCCCGGCTGGAGCAGATCAAACGCAGCTGGGAACAGAAACGCCAGATCACCGATCGCCTATCCAAGATCAAAACCAAGATTGGCGTCTACAGCGGCAAAGGCGGAGTAGGAAAGACCACCGTAGCCGTCAATCTGGCGGTCACTCTCGCCCAACAAGGAAACAGTGTCGGGCTGCTGGATGTGGACATAGACTGTCCCAATGTCACCAAAGTCCTGGGCATTGAAGACAAACCCGATTACGTGGACGGCCAGATTCACCCATCGGAAAAATGGGGCGTCCGAGTCGTTTCAATGGCCTTCTTTCAAGAAAACGAGGAAGAAGCGATCATCTGGCGCGGTCCCATGATTCACAACGCCATCAGCCAGTTTTTACAAACCACCGAGTGGGGAGACTTGGACTACCTGGTGGTCGACCTTCCTCCGGGGACTTCCGACTCCCCATTGACCGTCATGCAGACTTTGCCCATGGATGGATTCGTGGTTGTAAGCACCCCCCAGCAACTGGCGAATATCGACGCCAGGCGTTGTATCAACATGATTCGGAAACTCAACCTTAACGTGCTGGGAATAGTGGAGAACTACACCGGGGAAGTATTCGGGCAGGGAGGAGGCGAGAAGTTGGCGGCCGAGGTAGACACACCATTCCTTGGGACCCTGGCGTTGCGGTCCTCTTACCAAGACACAACAAAGCCCACTTCTTTGATGGACGATTCGGTGGGCGAGGAATACGCTCACTTGGTCAAACGCGTCAAGAATAGCCTGCATGAGTTCGGACGGGAAGCCTCCTAACAGCCAGCAGGTTTCTAGTCGTCAGAGGAAACTGGACCATGGGAAGACTCGTCTTCCAGGGTCCTTTTCTTTTGGACGCGGCCGTTTTTGCCGTCCTCCCGTTCCCCGGAGGATATTCCCCGCAGCAACTCCACTTCACGGATCACCGCTTCATGAGAATAGGTGCTCCGCTCTCCCATGCGCCGAAACTTGCGATAACGTTGTTTGCGAAGCTTACCCTCAGATAGTTTGGACAACCCGGCCAGTTCCTTTAGCACCGAAACTTGTAAAGCTGCTGCCGCTTCCTTGGGATTGGTGTGGGACCCGTTAGGGGGTTCTGGCACGATCCGGTCCACGATGCCCAATTCCACGCAATCCCGGGCAGTCAGCATCAGAGCCTCGGCGGCTTCCCGGTCCAACTTATGGTCGGGATAGGAGCCTCCCAAGTTATGGTTCAACGTTATCGGCGAATAGATCGCGAATTGTTGCATCAAAGTGCGGTCGGAAAGTCCCAATGCCAGCGCGCCTTCGCTGCCGCCCTCACCGATTATTACTGAGACGATGGGGGTAGGAGCATCGGCCATCATCGACAGCGTCTTGGCGATAGCGTTGCCAATGCCTTGCTCCTCCGCCTCCAAGCCAGGGTCGGCGCCTTGAGTATCCACCAACGCCACCAGAGGCAACTTGAACCGGGCCGACAATTCAATCATGCGCTGCGCCTTGCGCAGGCCGTCAGGATATACGTGGTAGCGCTCTCCATCGACCGGGGAACGCCTTTGCTGCCCGATGATAGCCACCGGCTCGCCGCAGAGAAATCCCAGTCCACCAACGATCGACCGGTCGTCACTATTTAACCGGTCGCCGTGAAGCTCGATGAAAGGATCCAGTATCGCTCTCATGTAGTTCAAGGACAACGGCCTTTCGGCGTCCCGGGCAATGGTGACCGCCTCCCACGGCTCCGCGTCTTCCGGAGTCTCAATCTCCGTTTTGAGCAGCTCCTTGAGATTCCCATTGCTGTGCTTCTTGGCGGTGAGGATCTGGAGGAGTATGGACAACCGGGGTTGCAAAGCCTCACGATCGACTACGTTATCAAGCAGACCGTGACCCAGGTGAGCCTCGGCGGTATGGGCGTCTAGGGGCAGGGGTGTCTTAGACACTTCCCGCAGAGTCCGAAGGGGCGACAAACCGATCAACGAGCCCGGTTCGGCGATGATTATGTCGCCTAGGTTGGCGAAGCTGGCGTAGGCCTGACCGGTAGACGGGTTGGCCAGCACCACGATGAAGGGCACTTGCTTTTCCCGCAGGCGGTTCGCCGCGGTCACCGTCTTGGCCATCTGCATCAAAGACAGAACGCCTTCTTGTACCCGGGCGCCGCCGCCGGTGACCAAGGCGACCATCGGAAGGTCTCGCCGGGCCGCCGTCTCCAAGGCCGTGGCCACCTTCTCCCCCACCACGCTGCCCATACTGCCACCCATGAACCCAAAGTCCAGCACCACCAACATCACATCTATGCCGTCGATCCGGCATCGGCCGGTTACCGCGGCTTCGGTCAACCCGGTGCGGTCCTGGTCACGGGATATCATTTCCCGGTAGGTTGCCTTTCCGGAAAATGACAGAGGCGCAACAGAACTGAGGTATCTTTGGGACTCTTTGAAGGTCCCTTTATCCGCCAGAAGCTCGATCCGTTCCCGAGCGGAAAGGGTGTAGTGGAACCGGCAATAAGGGCATACCCGGTAGGTTAGGTAGGTCGTGGAATCGCTGATCTGCTGTTCGCAGAGCAAGCATCGGTCGTGGACCGTGGAGAGGTTTATACGGTCCCGTTCGCCTTCGCGCCCGAAGAGATGAACCAGGAAATTCGCCAGGTTCCTCAAGTTTTTGCCTCTGGACCGGCCGTCCCCCGGCGGCCTGAGATCTGCTGTGCCTAGCCCGGTGGTTCTCTTACCATAATACTACCAGCGCACCGAAATTAAAATGCGGGAGCGGCATGGGGCTTGGTTCGATCGTGGGTCTGGAACCTTCGTGGGTCTGAAACCTTGCAATAAGGTCTAGTCGAGGCGGTTACTCGCTTCCAAAGACACCGGTGTTCTCCGTCCTATGAATAATACGGCTCCCCCGGAAGGTATCATCTCTATGGTAAAGTCGGTATTTGTACCCAAGTCGGTGGCGAGGTTTGAGGTTAGATTCAAAAGCGTGATTTGGAAGAGTTCGCCAATCTCCAACAGAGAGTCCGTGTCCCCGAAGGCGGCGATGTTGCTAGCGCTGAACTCAGTGCTGGAATTCAGATTCACCGTCTGAGTCTTGTCGCTGTACTTGATAATGGTATTACCCGGAGTCATGTCAATTGCCTCACCGGCGGCGGCGTTGGATATCTGGAATTCGATGCTCGTCACCACGCCGGTCGCGCCGGTGGTTCCGCTCACCTTGGCAACCACCGATCCTTTGAGCTCCAGAGTGCCTCTAGACTCGGCTAGCCCGGCGGTATGGGTCTCTTTGGCTTTGTCGCTGGAGAACAGGCCGGTGGATAGCGCCGCGAAGGCAAATACGGAGGAAACGACCACGAAAGCGATCAACACGATCGCGGTTTCCAGCCCGGTGATTCCTCGTTGGTCGGACGCCAACTTGGGGGTTTGATCGAGCGATATTTGTTTTTTAAGTCTGGATAATTTCACTGGAATCCCGGATAGAAAGTAGAGTATTCATCGTCAGTCTTCAGGTCAGTTTAACTCTGGACTCCTGCCGAATCCACGGGATGTACCCCTGAGCAAAATAGGGAGTGAGTATGGTAGTCTGGGCGGAGATTTCCCCAGGCGTTTTGGGTGCCGGCACCTCCCTGGACTACGTTGCTTTGGACGGGTTCGTTGCTTTCCAGATTACCCTGGTTTACACTCTGCCCTGAACCATCCCCGGCCCGGAGGTCAAGGCAATGGCGATTTCCAAAGAGACCCTGAAAGCAATGATCCGGGACTACCACGGATTTGAGCTTTCCGACGGCGAGTTCGATCTTATCGCACCCGAGTTGGACAGCTACTTGGCTGAGTTAGAAAAGCTGAGGGACCTAGACCTCTCGTGCATAATGTCCAGCCGCCTGATCAAAGCGGACGAGGGAGCTGGCGCCGATGGCTAATCTGGCCCTGCTCAAACTAACAATCTCGGATATGGCGCCCAAGATCCTGTCCGGGGAAGTCTCTCCGGTGGAACTTACCGAGGCGGCCTTGGCCCAGGCAGAACGGCTACAGCCCGTATTGAACTCATTCATCACCATCCTCCGGGACCAAGCGATGGACCAGGCCAGAGAGCAGGAAGCGGCTTTGGCCAGGGGAGAATACCTGGGTCCGCTTCAAGGGATCCCCATCGGGATAAAGGACAACATCGCCACCGGCGGCATCCGCACCACGGTGGGGACTAAAGTGCTCTCAGACAACGTTCCCGAAGAAGACGCCGAAGTTGTGCGGCGTTGCAAAGCAGCGGGCGCCATCATTCTGGGTAAAGAAAACCTGGAAGAGTTTGCCGCCGGAGCGACATCCAACAATCCCCACTACGGGCCGGTGCACAATCCTTGGGCGCTGGACCACATTCCCGGAGGGTCCAGCGGTGGGGGAGGCGCTAACGTGGCGTCGGGGGTCACCTTTGCGTCTTTGGGCACCGACTTGGGAGGCTCGGTCCGTCTGCCGGGGACCTTCTGCGGTGTGGTCGGCCTCAAGCAGACCTTCGGCCGGTTGAGCCAACGGGGACTGCTGGTAACCAGTTTCAATGGCGACCACATCGGTCCCATGACCCGCTCGGTCAGCGACAGTGCCTTAGTACTGCAAGCCCTCGCCGGTTACGACCCCTTAGACCCCAGCACCGTGCCAGTTCCAGTGCCCGACTACTCCGCTGCCCTTGAGGGAAACCTCCATGGAATGAAGATGGGCATTCCCACCAACTATTTCTTCGACCTGGTGGACAGCGAAGTGGAGGCGGCGGTCCGTCTGGCCATCGAGGCCCTGCAAGAATTGGGGGTGGAAATCAAAGAGGTTAGCCTGCCCAACATGGAGTATTCCGGGGCGTTGCGCTTCTCCGGCATGGCCGACAGCGTGGTGACCCACGAGCCGTACATCCAGGCGAAGCGGGAAGACTATGGGCCGGATACCCTTTACCGCACCCTGGCCGGCCAGTTCGTCCTAGGGCGGGACTACTCCAAAGCCCTGAAGGTGCAACGGATCATCCAAGAAGAACACGCCCGGGTGCTCCAGGAGGTGGACTTCCTGGTAACCCCCACCGCGCCGGTGGCGGCGCCCCGCATCGACGCCAAGTACATCACCCTGGGCGGCGAGGAACACCGGGTGCGCGGTCCGGGCTCCGGCGTCATCTCCCGAAACACCAGCCCTGAGAATGCCACCGGATTGCCGGCCATCACCGTTCCCTGCGGATTCAATCAGGCGGGCCTCCCCATAGGCATCCAATTCATCGGGCGCGCCTTCGACGAAAGCACGCTATTTCGCGTAGCCCAAGGCTACGAATCAGTCTCCCCCAGCCGCGGACACTGGCCGGCGGTGGCGGCTTAACTCTTCAGTCGATTCCAGAAGCAAACCTAACCAGGAGGTAGTCTCCATGCCGTTGCCACCAAACCGGGTGGACTACAGCCCGATCATTGACCGGCCCATCATCAAGTGGCCCAACGACGCGCGGGTTGCCCTGTGGATCTCGCCCAACGTTGAGCATTACGAATACATGCCCGACGACGATTCGGCCCGCACCCCCTGGCCTCGCACTCCCTTTCCCGATGTGCAGCAGTACTCTTACCGGGACTACGGCAACCGGGTGGGGTTCTGGCGGATGCTGGAGACCTTGGACAAGTACAACATCCGGTGCTGCGTCTCTCTGAACATGGCCGTATTGGAACATTTCCCGGAAATCCGCGATGCAATGGTCCAACGCGACTACGACTACATGAGCCACGGTATCTACAATACCCGGTACCTTTACACCTACACCGAAGAGCAAGAGCGGGAGTTCTACCGGGACACCATCGATACCCTGAAGCTGCACACGGGTAAACAGCTCAAAGGCATGCTGGGACCAGCTATATCCGGCACGGAACGGACCCCGGACCTGATGGCCGAAGCGGGTCTCATCTACCACACCGACTGGATGCATGACGACCAACCGGTCCCCATCAAAGTGAAGTCCGGAAAGCTTGTCTCGGTGCCTTATTCCATCGAGCTAAATGACTCGTCGCTGCTCCGGGACAACCACTACGAGGGTGACTATTTCGCCCGGATCTGCAAAGCCCAATTCGACCAACTGTACAAGGAAGGAGCCGAAAGCGGACGGGTCATGTGCATCGCCCTGCATCCCTTTCTTATCGGCCAGCCGCATCGGATCAAGTATCTGGACGACATTCTAAGCCACATCATGTCCCACGACGGGGTGTGGCAGACCACCGCGGACGACATAGCCGACTATTACATCGAAAATTACTACGACGATGCCGTGGCTCACGCGGCAAAACTTTCGTAAGCGATCAGCTATCAGCGGTCAGCCGTCAGGGGACCGGACAGGACCTGCCCGGGTTCCCGCTGAAGGCTGACAGCCAGGGGTATGGAGGAAAGGGGTATGCCCGCACAGCGCCAACTTGGGATGGACCACCCGCATTATGATTGGTCTCCCATCACCACTCGTGGAGTTCTCCGATGGCCGGATAACGCTAGGGTAGCTCTCTGCGTCATCGTCAACCTGGAGCACATGGAATGGAGTACGCCGGAGGGCAGCTTCCAATCTCGCAGCTTGGCCGGGGGCTCGGTGGCCCGCCCATTTCCCGACTATGCCCGCCTGTCCCACCGGGAGTACGGCCACCGCGTCGGGATCTTCCGGGTATTGGACGTGCTGAAAAGACACGGGATAAAAGCCACCGTCGCCTTGGACGCTATGACCGCCGAAAATTATCCTTATTTGGTGCGCCACTTGCTGGGGTGGGGTTGCGAAATTATCGGACACGGGGTTTCCGTTAGCCGCATGATCAACAGCGGCATGTCCCAGGAACAAGAGCGGGAATACATCAGCGAATCGCTAAAAGCCCTGACCACTGCCACCGGCTCCGCTCCCCAAGGCTGGCTGGGACCGGAGTACGGCGAGTCGGCCCGGACGCCCCAGCTTCTAGCCGAGGCCGGTATATCTTACGTTTGCGATTGGGCAAACGACGAGCAACCTTACCCTCTTAACGTCCCCCAGGGCGAAATCTTGGCCCTGCCCATCATGTTGGAACTGGATGACGTTAACGCCATGGCCGACCGCAAGGTAGACATGGACCGTTATTCTCTGATGCTCAAGGAAGGTTTCGACGCCATGTACGAGGACGGCGCCGCCAACGGCCGGGTGATGGTGTTGCATGTGCATCCCTGGCTCATTGGCCAGCCCTTCCGCATCGGAGTCCTGGACGAAGCCTTGGGCCACATGGTTCGCCGGCAAGGCGTTTGGGCCGCGACGGGAGGGGAGATCGCCGACTGGTACCGCCGCAACCCGCCGGTGGGGTGACGGCGGGGACGATATCTTCGCCCTATCCCCGCCGCCGCTAGCTCGCCGCTACCACCGGTCTGATTCGGCGATCCGAATTACCGGCAGGTTGGGGGGAATTACTCTATCGGCTGAGCCATCGCCAGGGCGTCTTCTCTGCTGACCTCTTGATTGTGCACCTCTTTCCCATGAGCTTGTACCAGTTGAACCAATTCGTCGTCCGTATCCGCTTTGATCGTCTCTCCGCAAGGACAATTGACTGCCTTAGCCATGAGGTCCCTCCTTCCTAGTTTGGTGCGTATATAATACAGCCCGAATCATGTCGAATCTTTGGCGGAAGTTTGACAGATAGTGGGCGTCAGAATTTATCTCACAGGCCGGGTTGGAATGGAAGCGAACGGCCAGGTTGTGGTCAATCAAACCCAAATCAGGGGCAAGCAAGGCCGGCTGGCGTTTGCCTATTTGGTTCACGAACGGACCAGGACGGTCCCAAAGGAAGAGCTGGCAACCGTCATCTGGCCCGACGAGATGTCCCCCGCCTGGGAAGGGGCATTGAGCGCCATTACCAGCAGGATCCGGAGCATGGTTTCCATCGAGCCGTTGAAGAAAGAGGGAGTCTCTTTTTTCCGCAGCTCGGGGCAATACCAATTGGATCTGCCGGCGGATGTATGGACCGACCTAGAGGCAGGCTTCTCGGCCGTCGACAGAGCTGAGGCCCATTTGAGAAATGGCAGCCCAGAGCAGGTTCTAGGCCCGGCTGGCGCGGCTGCGTGTATCGCCAGAAGGCCCTTTCTCCCGGGCATCGAGGGCTTCTGGGTGGATTCGTTGCGAGGAAAATTACACCGCCAACTGCTGCGGGCACTGGATTGCTTGTCGGAAAGCCAAAGGTTGGTGGGTGAGCCGATGGTTGCCGTGGAAACCGGAACTGAAGCGGTAAAGCTGGACAACCTTCGGGAACGCGGCTACCAACTTTTGATGCAGGCCTACTCGGCGGCAGGCAACCGGGCCGAGGCCCTCAACGTCTACCATCAATGCCGGGAAATATTGGCTGCCGAAGTCGGCACCGAACCCTCTCAAGAGACCCAGGAGATCTACCAGAGCCTCCTGGAGTAACGAACGGCGCAAGTTCCTCATCGGCGTGCTCCCGCAGATCGCGCATCGGGTTGCTAAGCCTTGGACTGGTACCAGGGCACGCCGCTAGTAGTGGGATCATCTCTGATCAGCGCCAGGATTCACCTTTGTATTGCGGATTGGGCTCCGCTGGTTGTAAAGTAGCCTCTAATTGTTATATCGTCATGAATTCCTCTGATGAGACCCTCGGTCAGCCGCAATCGCGGTGGTCCGGAGGGTGACTGATCAGGGGATGCAAGCACAAGAGGAGTTGATTTGAGCAACGTTGACCGATTACTGGAAGGCGCATTAGATATCCACGTCCACTGCGCTCCCGACGCCAGGGTAGAACGTCGGGGGAGCGCCATCGATGTGGCTCTACAGGCTCGGGATATGGGAATGCGGGGCATGGTGCTGAAAAGCCACGAGTATCCGACCCATCCGGTCGCTTACACGGCCAGTCAGGCCGTGCCGGATATCACGCTCATCGGCGGCATTGCCCTGGATTTCGAGGTTGGGGGCCTGAACGCCGCGGCAGTCGAAAGCAGCGCCAAGATGGGCAGCCGCGTTGTCTGGATGCCAACTTATTCGGCCCAGGCCGACCGCCAGCACAAAGGACTGGAAGGCGGTATTTACTTGCTGGACGATGCCGGCGGTCTGGTCCCGGAAGTATACGCCATCCTAGACCAGATCAAGGCGCACGATATGGTGTTGGCCACCGGACACATCTCCACCAAGGAAAGCATGGTATTGGTGGAGGAAGCCCGGAACATGGGCATCGGCAGGGTTGTGGTGACGCACGGCACCACCATGGCATTCTGGACCGGGATGACCTTGGAAGACATGAAAACCCTGGCCTCGATGGGCGCTTACATCGAGCATTGCCTGCACGTAATGATGCCGTTAACCTATCGCCTGGCCCCCCAAGAACTGGTGGACACGATCATGGCCATCGGCACGGAAAACTGCATCGTAAGCACCGACTTCGGCCAGGACTTCCACCCAATGCCGGCCGAGGGTTTGCGGATGGGTATCGCCACCCTGCTTCAAGCGGGCATGGAAGAGGTGGAGGTGGGGATGCTGGTCAAAGACAACCCGTCGAGACTGTTGGGGTTGTGATTATCACCAAATAATTTTGGCGACTCCGCTGCGGCGAATAACCTCGTCATTGGTTATGATTGGAGCCTGCCACGCCAAGGCTTCCGCCACTATCAGGCGGTCATGCATCTCGGCTACCCCGTCGATCTCCCCCATCTTGGACAATTGGGCCTGGCCTAACGGCGAGAACCGGAACTCCCGGCTTCGATTGATGTTGGCAATCAGAATTGCCGGGGAGATAGGATCTCCCCGTTTTACTGTCAGGTAATAGAGTTCAGCGACCACTATGGCGGGAACGATAATATGGGCCCCCCCGGCGGCGGCCAGGCGAAAGGCCGCATCCGCCGCCGGACTCAACAAATGCGGATATTCCATGAACCAGAACCAAGCGTGAGTGTCCAGAATATACCTAGGAAGGTCGGCGTTAGTCAAAAGCCTTGGGTTCCCAAATTCGTTTTGCTTCTGCAAAATCCGCATCGGTGAGTTCATGCCGGTTTGCCCAGGTACCGCGCAAGCTAACCCGCTCCGACCAGGGTATTTCTTCCGAAGTTTCTTTCAAAGACACCAGCTTGGCTGCGGGCTTTCCGTAGCGAGTAATTATGATTTCCAAGCCGGGTGTCTCCTCTAGCATACGAATGAGTTCGGTAGGGTTGGCTTTCAACTCCCGCACGCCAACCTCTTCTCGAATGACCTTATAGCCCTGGCTTTTGGGCGGTTTCTGCGCTGCACCTACTGATTTGGTTTTTTCAGTGCAAGCCGGGCAACGCCAGACGCCGGCCCCTGCGGCCTCGAACTCGGTCCCGCATTCAACACAGTTGAAATTAACCATTTCTGTCCTTAATATACCCAAGCTGTTGCAAGTTGTAACCACATTGGTATCGATAATATACCACAATTTATACATTATTGTGGCTCAATTCTGCAATTATTAAGCCTCTACTGCGTCTTTATTTCGATCCACACTGCCGGCCGGCTTTCTAATTCCCCAGTTTTAATCGCCGCCCAGTCGGCGATCCTGTGGCCCGCGACCCAAGCGATTCCGCGCTGGGAAAGCAAAAGCGGCATCCGGTCCCGCCAGGTCCGGGGCACTTTGGCGTCGGTGAAAAAGTCTTGAAGCTTCTTCTCCCAGCTCATGCCCAGGGGCTGAAACCGGTCTCCCGGTAGCCGGGTCCTCAAAGACAGCTCTTCTCCCAAGGACTCCCTGTCCAGCCAAGCGGACCACTTGAATGAGGAATCGGGTTCATCCGGGATGGCCGATGGCCGATCAAACTGCTCAGGACGTCCCCAAGGGCTTCCTTGACCGCCAAGCCCTTCTGGGGGGATTCCCGCCCACATGGTAACTTGCCAGCCCGCCACTGACACGGCCACTTCGGACCCTGCCTCAGATGGCAACGCCAAGGGATGTTCGCCTTGAAAAACAGGCAACGGACATGACAACTCGGTTTCTCGTGACAGGATTAGACGATCGTAGACTCGGATCAGCCGGGCGCCCTGTGGCAACTCCACTGTTCCCACGGTAGCTCGGCCCGATACAAGCTCCGCCATGGCGATCAAGTGGCTCTCCCGTAGCCGCCGAGTGTCTCCGGTCAAGGCGGAATAACCCCGCCGCAACGCCAACCGCTGCAATGAAGGGTGGAGGGGCGTCATCCGCCCAAGGTCGAAGATCACGGCGTCGTCGGTTACTGTGGCTAATTCGGGCCACACCCGCGACACTTCGCCCTCGATAAAATCCAGGTCCGAAGCCGCCGTCCTTGCCAAACGCGCCAAAGCCTCCCTAACCCGTGGGTTGAACTCATCGGCAAGCAGGGGCAACAAGCGATGCCTAACCCGGTTTCGGGTGAACCGTGACAGATAATTCCCGCTATCGTCCCGAATGTCCCGCCCCAACTCCCGGCAGTAGGCCAGCGTGTCCTCTTTGGTCACCCCCAGCAGAGGACGGAATATACGCAGATTGGGATAGCCCATTGGCCATGGCCAGGGCGCCGACTCCGTCATTCCCTGTAGACCGTGGAGTCCAGACCCTCTCAACACATGTTGTAAAACGGTTTCCGCCTGGTCATCGGCAGTGTGTCCAACCGCCACCACCGAGGCTCCAATTTCGTCAGCCACCCGGGCCATGAAGATATAGCGCATCTCCCTGGCCAGTTGCTCGAAAGATGAGATCGACCGGTCTCGCCGGTATTCGGTGGGATCTTGCTTTTCCACCGTGGCAGGCAGGTTTAACTCGTTGGCCAAAGATTCAACGAATCGAGCATCTTCATCGGCTTCATCGCCGCGAAAGTTGTGGTTCAGATGGGCGACGTGAAGTCTTAGCCGATGGGACTCTTGTAGCCGGTGCAGACTATAGAGAAGAGCCGAAGAATCGGATCCTCCGGACACTCCCAGAACCAAGATACTGTCGTTGCCGGAGAGACCCATACGGCGTAGGGCCGCCGCTACTTGCCCTTCCAGGCTGGCCACGCTTGCCATGAGTCCCTTTCTAACGGTTTTCCGGGGACAAGTGCCCGGTGGAGTTGTAACAGGCCAGGCGCCGGCCCCTGGAGGTGTACTCTACGGTGCTAACTGAGCTTAGATCGAGGGATAACCGGTGAAAATTGGCCAGTGGCAAACCCAAGACTTTGTGGATCATGGTGCGGATCGCGAAGTTATGCGAAACCACCACAATCACATCATCGCCAGAGTGGGCTTCCTCCACTTCCTGGAGGGAACGCCAGGCACGGTCTTGGAGTTGGGACAGGGACTCTCCCTTGGGCATGGATAACATGCCGGGGTCTTGACTCCAGGCGGAGTACACGTCGGGCCAGTTGGTGCGCATCTCTTCGCCGGTAACTCCCTCAAGCTCGCCCAGATTCAACTCCTTGACGCCCGGCAAAGGCACCACCGGCACGCTGGCCAAGCGGGATATTTCATTGGCTACCTGCATGGTCCTTTGCAACGGGCTGGAGTACAGAGCAATAACCCCTTCATCCGCCATCGCGCGGGCGGTTTCCTTGGCCTGGGCCAGGCCGCGGGGATTTAAAGCGATGTCCTGTTGGCCTTGAAATCTGCCCAGCTTGTTCCATTCGGTCTCTCCGTGCCGCACCAGGTGCAACTTCACGAAGCCGCTCCGTCCGCCTCGATAACAGTCCGTGTTAGCTCGACCGTTTCAATCCTGACTCCGATCATCTCTTTGACGGTCAACCTCAGATTTTCAAACTCAACCACGTCGCCTTCTTCTGGTATGCGCCCCAGGTCAAACAAGATAAACCCTGCGACCGTCTGGTATTCCCCTTCGGGCAGACCCAGATCCAACTCTTCATTTATCTCCGAGATAGCCACCCCGGCATCAAGCCGGTAGGTATTTTCATCCACCGGAGTATAGAACTCCCCTGATTCATCGTCCTCCATGGTAACCTGGCCGACGATGACCTCTAGAAGCTGCTTTACCGTTGCCAGGCCGGCGATTCCCCCAAATTCATCGACCATCAAGACCAGCCCGTAGCCTCCTTGCTGCATCTCGCTAAACGTACTGCTGACGGTTTTGGTCTCAGGAACAAAAAACGCCGGGCGGCGGAATTCCGTCACGCTGTCCTGGGGAGCGAGCTTGGTCTTCCCCAGGGCGAGAAGTACGTCTTTACTGGAGAGCACACCCACCACGTTCTCCAATAATTCATCGTAAACCGGGAAACGGGTGTGGTTGTGCTCCGTGTACAGACGCAGAAACTCCTCCAGGGTAGTATTGCGCTCGACCATCACAAATTCCGGCCGGGGGGTCATGATCTCACGCATCTGGCGGTCGCCAAAGCTGAACACATTCTCCAGCAGATCAGCCTCACCCTCCGCCACGGCGCCCTCGGTCTTACTGATGTCGATGAGCATCCGCAACTCCCCTTCGGTCACCGACGTTGCCCAGACACCCTGTTCTTTCCCCATCATTTTGGCCAGAAAGCGAGGCAGTAGGGTAAACAGGTATATGACGGACGTCTCCAGGTACATGATTACGCTGATAGGCCTTGCTACTATCAACGACCATCGCTCTGATGACCCAGCCGCCAGAGTTTTGGGGGTGATCTCCCCGAATGTCACAATGACCACGGTCATGACCAACGGAGCCATTAGAACCAGGACCGGGTTTCCGCCTGCTAGATTGATGGCCACAGCCGTTCCCAGAGAAGAGGCGAAAATTATGAAGGCGTTCTCGGTAAGCAGAATGGTGGCGAAGAATTTTTCGTGGTGCTCCAACACTCGGGCGACAACGCGAGCGGACCGATTCCCTTGCTCCGCAAGGTACCTGATCCTGAGCTTATTGACCGATATTAGGCTGGCTTCAGCGCTGCTGAAAAAGGCCACCAGACCTATACACACCACGATCACTATTATTTGAAGGTACAAGCCGGAAATGCCCAGGCTGACCGCCGGTCCCGTCGCGGCGAAAACGTAAAATCCGAACGTGCCTAGTGCTAATGGCGGTTCTACCATTTGTTGGCCGATTCCTCCGCAAGCTTGCCTAGTATCAAGGTAAGCGATTACTTGTATTACGATGATAGCATCGGCCCAAATTAGTGTAAAGTTGACGGTGACTCTGCCCCCACCTATGATTGGCCTTGCGCAAAAGTAGCCATTTCGTTCATGTCACAACCCTTGCGCCTGGTTCCTAGTCCCCGTAAATCTCATATCTATGGTTCCGGAATAATAGGCTTGAAGATCCTAGGTATCGAAACTTCTTGCGATGAAACCGCGGCCGGCGTTGTTGAAGATGGCCGGTTGATGAATTCCAACGTCATCTCTTCTCAAGTGGAGCTTCACTCCGTTTACGGCGGTGTAGTTCCCGAGGTGGCTTCGCGCCAGCATGTCAGGGACATTGTCCCGGTGGTTGAAAAAGCGGTGGCCGATTGCGGCATGGCCCTGGATGAAGTGGACGTGGTAGCGGTAACCCACGGACCAGGACTGGGCGGTTCTTTGATCACCGGACTGAACACCGCCAAAGCGATCTCCTACTCTCTCGGCGTGCCTTTGATGGGAGTCAATCACCTTGAAGGACACATCTACGCCTCCTGGCTCACCGAGCATAACCCGGGGGAAGATCCCGGATTTCCTCTGCTTTGTTTGATCGCTTCGGGGGGACATACCGATCTGCTTTTGATGGAAGGCCACGGCACGTACAAACTGTTGGGTAGGACCCGGGACGATGCCGCCGGCGAGGCTTTCGACAAAGCAGCCCGTATCCTGGGTTTGGGATTTCCCGGAGGACCGGAGATACAGAGGGTGGCCGAAGGAGCGGACGGCGAAGAACGGCTGCCACGGGCTTGGATGAGGGATACCTTGGATTTCAGCTTCAGCGGGTTGAAAACGGCCCTGCTCCATCTAGCCCAAGCTAAAGGGGTGTATCCGCCGGAAAGCAAGGACCTGGGGAAACAGGAATTGGCACGGTTGGTGCGGGAGATGGCTGCGGCTTTCCAAGAGTCGGTGGTGGATGTGATCTCCGCCAAGTTGGTGGACGCCGCTAAGCGTTACCATGCCAAAGGACTGGTCCTGGGCGGCGGAGTCACCGCCAACACGCGGTTGCGCCAAGAGATAATCAAGCGCTCGCCTCTGCCGGTGATTATCCCGCCCCCGATATTGTGTACCGATAATGGGGCAATGATCGCCGCTTGCGCCTACTACCAGTACCAGCGCGGCCAGCAGTACGGGTTGGAGTTGGACATCGATCCCGGGCTATCCCTGGGTTAATTTCCCCGATAGATCCCATCTTGGTAGCACTGATTCGTGCAAAGAATCACTCAGGGGTCATCGGCGGACCGCCGTTAACCGACCGGCGGGCAACGAACACCGTATTCACCATTCGATAGACTTGTTCCCTGGCCCCCTCACTCTCGTACGGGAAGCTAAACACCCAGTTCGTGCCTTGGAAGGTCACCGAGCCAGACTCATTGCTTCGGTAGAAATTCCAGATGAGCAAGACGCCGGCAAAGATGGCTATCAAGACCCCGATAGCCCCCAAGTCCATATTTATGATGGGCACGTTTGGTAAATCGACCCGCCCGGCAAGCCAAAACGCGGCAATCACATAGACAAATAAACCACCCACAACCAGGAAGATCCCCTGAACCAACGACCCCGAGTTGCGGGATACGGTTTTAACCACGACTCCGCTCAGTTCCTCCACCGGCACGATATGCGTCTCGTCATTCCCATCTTCATTGGAGAAGGCCAGAATCCTCTGGCTGGTGGTGACCAGCACATGCCCGCTAACCGGAGGCTCTCGGGAAAATCCCGTGGCCGGGGAGAAGACGTGGGTCAGCTTTTCACCAGGCAACATTGCCACGTACCGTACGCGGGTAATATAGCTGTCTTGCGGCTGGGATCCGTTCAATGGTCTACCCCCGGGAATCATACTACCACAACAACTTCTCGCTCCAGAAAACCCTCTCCCCGTTCGTGGGGCGGTTTGCCCGTTATCGCCCTCGATTAAGCAAGCAAAACCATTTGGGTCGCAACGGCGGCTTGAAACAAGATGACCGTGTTCTAGTATGGGAATATACCTGACAGCTAATACTATGTGGCCGAGGCCGGACGATTCCCCTTCAACCGGCCTCAGCGAAAGAGTTACACCGCAGCACCGGGAACGGCGTTCTTAAGGCGGCACATCGCGCCGCCCAAGTCCCGGCATATGGGAATTGATATGGCTTGGATCGAAGAGTCGGAACTACCGGACGTGCCCGCGATTTTCCAGGCGATGTCCCTTAAACCCGAAGCGCTGGACGTGGTGAAACGCCTGAATGAAGTTATCTCATTCGGAAACTCGGGCTTGAGCCGGGTTCAGGAAGAGGCGATCGCCACGGTTGTTTCGGTGGCCAACAGATGCCGGTATGGGGCAATGACCCATGCGGGCTTCCTCCGCCGCCACTCGCAAGACCTGGAAATGGCCAGCCACTTTCTTTCCGACTATACCCAGGCCCCTCTGTCTTCCACTGACCGCCGTATATTGGACTTCGCGGTACAGATTACCCAGGTCCCCGGCGCCCTGACCGAAAACGACGTGGAACAACTTCGGGACGCCGGTCTAGAAGAGTCTCAGATCCTGGACGTTGTTTTGGTAGTGTGTCTTACCAACTTCATGGACCGATTGGCGAACAGCCTGGGCGTAGACCTGGAGCCCCGCCATCGCCGGGCCCTGGGAAATTGGCTAACTGGGCCGGCGGCGCAGCAAGACTGGTTGATGTCATCCCCGTCGCAATCGCCGCCGGCCACCCCAACCAAAAATAAATTCTCCGTGGCCAACGGGAAATCCGCCCCCTGCAATGAATCCCTACCCAAAACTCCAATCCTGCCAACGGAAGACTTCATCGACCCTGTACCGGATACTGCGCTGCCAATGTCAACCGATCTACCCTTCGCCTTGGAGGACCAGATCGACTCCGGAGTTCTTATCAATGGGTCGGGTTCAATCCAAGAAACCAGTGAGAACGGGCGGGTTGAGGACGTCATCGCGGAACAAACCGGGGGCGAGGACGAGGCCTCGCTTGAGCCGCACAGCGAAATACCAGAGAACCCGTTGGAGGAAGATGCAGCCGGCGAGAAAGGCGGCAGCGAACCCGAGGATAACGCCGACGGGGAACCGGGGCCGAGTCTGCCAATTAGCGTGAACTCCTTGATCGGCCGGTTTGTGGAAGAATGCTGTGAAACCGCCGACAAGCACGCAGCCACGGCCCGTGAGCTGTACATCGCCTACTTGAGGTGGTGCGACGAAAACGATCAGAAACCACTCCGCCAGCGGGACTTCGGCATAAACCTATCGGAGATGGGCTTCGTTCGTCAACGGAAGGCCAGGGGACGCCATTGGTGGATCGGCATCGCGCTCTCTGGCAACGGCGATTAAGGTCTTGAAGGTGTCCAGACCATTGCCATCTTAGTCGATGGGTTATTTGACAGTTAAGCCCTCTAAATGGTACGATTTTCGCTAATAGCTGTGATGGAGACGAGTAGGTAAGGGTAGGTGGATAGCGAGCCTGGTACGGTGGAAGCAGGCGCATCGATCTTCACCGAATATCCCTCCGGAGCTGCCAGCTGAACCCCCCACTTACGGGTGAGGGAGCGTAAGCCAGGCCGGAATCGCCGCCCGTTAGAAGCGGTGGGACATGTTAGTGTCCTAAATGAGAGGTCCCGGTTAGCCGGGGCAATTAGGGTGGTACCGCGGGCGACTTTCCGTCCCGTCCCTATCAGGGCCGGGGCTTTTTTATGTTTAGAAAATCTGGACATCAAGTTCCGGTTGACGGGCATCGGCTCAAAAGCAAAGGCTTAACCAGGTATCAAAATCCGGCGGAATAAGTAGCGGTGGACGCGAGCAACGGACACGATAGAGGATTAAACTGCACTAACCAGGGACAGCGCGTCTTTTGGAGGCCCTTTTGAAGATCAAGGGTTCGGCAATCATATGCGAAAGCCTACTGCGGGAAGGGGTAGAGGTGATATTCGGCCACCCCGGCGGGGCGATTCTCCCCTTTTACGATGCCCTCTGGGGTTACCCTCAACTCCGCCACATTCTTGTTCGCCATGAGCAGGCTGCGGCTCACGCGGCCGACGGCTACGCGAGGGTCACCGGGAAGGTTGGGGTCTGCGTTGCCACATCGGGACCAGGGGCAACTAATCTGGTCACCGGCATCATGGCAGCCAAGGCCGATTCGGTACCCATGGTGGCCATCACCGGACAGGTTGCCCGCCCCTCCCTAGGCTCCGAGGCTTTCCAAGAGTGCGACACCTGCGCCATCGTCTCTCCTTGCACCAAGGCAACCTTCATGGTTATGAACGCCCGGGACCTGCCCAACGTCATGCGGGAGGCCTTCCAGGTCGCCCGCGAAGGCCGGCCGGGGCCGGTTTTGGTCGACGTCCCCAGGGACGTTCAACTGGAAGAAGCGGAAGTCGAGTTCCCTGAAGCCTCGAAGACCGAAATACCGCCCCTATCCGACGAAACCCTGGAAGGGATTCAACAGGCAGCCCGATTGATCAACGACGCCGAGAGACCGGTGATCATCAGCGGCCACGGTATCATCGCCTCCGGGGCTTCAGCGGAGGTTCAAGCCCTGGCCGAAACCACGGGTATTCCGGTAATCACCACGTTGCTTGGCTTGAGCGGTTTCCCCGGGAACCATCCCCTGAATCTGGGAATGTTGGGAATGCACGGCATGTATTGGGCCAACATGGCGGTAGACCAGGCCGACGTGATCGTGGGCCTGGCCATGCGGTTCGACGACCGCGTTACCGGCAAAGCTTCAACGTTCGCCCCTCATGCCCGTATCATCCACTTGGACATTGAGGCCTCTCAAGTAGGCCGAAACGTGCCGGTGGAAGTACCGCTGGTGGGCGACGCCAAGACTGTCTTGCAAGCGTTGTTGCCCTTGGTAAAGGGGAAGGAACGGCCCGACTGGGTGGGCCACATCGAAGGAATGAAACGGGACCATCCCTCTTTGGCCATCCCCAGCAGCGATAAACTCCAAGCTCAGCACGTTCTCCGGGACTTGAACGAACTGATCCAGGAAAACCCTGAGACCGTCGTGGTCACCGGGGTGGGCCAGCACCAGATGTGGGCGGCCCAGTTCCTATTCTTCGACCGCTGCAACTCTTTCGTTTCGTCGGGAGGTTTGGGCACCATGGGCTACGAACTGCCTGCGGCCATGGGAGTGCAGGCCGGGCGGCCCGGCGCGCCGGTTTGGAGCATCGCGGGAGACGGCGGGTTCCAGATGACTCTGCAAGAGTTAGCGACGGTAACTGAAGAGAAGCTTCCGGTAAAGATAGCGGTGTTCAACAACGGTTATTTGGGAATGGTACGACAGTGGCAGGAGATGTTTTTCCAGAACCACCTCAAGGCGGTGCCGATACCGGGCCCCGATTATGTCAAGCTAGCCCAGGCATACGGTATTGAGGCGTTGCGGGTGGATGACCGGGAGGATGTGATGCCGGCGTTGCGCCGCGCCCAGGACCACGACGGGCCATTCTTGATCGAGTTCGTCGTGGATCCCACCACCAACCTCTATCCCATGGTGCCGCCGGGCGGGTCCTTGGCCGATACCTTAGAAGACCCTCTAACACAAAACTCCGGACAGCAGCAGGGCTAGATAGCAGTAGCGCCGCGGACCAAGTATCCGGAGCGCTACTGGATGAAGACAAAATATCCTGGGGTATGGGGCAGCCGAAGTTAAGAAGTCCTGCCTCCGCGGCGGTAAACACCAAAGAATCCGATCCCCAGAATCACTCCAAGGGCCAACGCGCCGATGGGCGCGGCAATGGCCACCATCAAGCCGATATTGACCGAGTTGCTGTCCTCGACAAACGTCAGGTCGATCCTGGCCCTGGGCTTTTCTTCCGGGGACGCCGCGCCATCCTCGCCCGGTTTTCCTTCTTGCACATCCTTGCTGCGCACCCTGCCTTGGTCTTCTAGGAATCCCACGGTTGAGTTGAAGTCGTCGGAGAACACGGGAACGGTCATAACCGCGCTCTCTTTTCCGTTGCGCAGCGACACCAGAACAGAGTCCACCACACCCCATTGGATGAGGCCACCAGCGACTTGACCGCGTCCACATGATCGGTAACGCCGTTGACCTCTATTCGCATGGAAGCCGAAGGCGGCTCGCCCGATGCCTTATCCGGAGAGAACAGAGACACGGTGATCGTTGCCAGGTCGATCCTACGCTCCAGGAAGTTCAACTGACCCTGGAACCGCTCGATGTTAGACCTGACTCTGGTAAGCTCCCGCTCGATGGTCAGGACTTCGCTCACGGTAGTCGTCCGTCCCAACAGGGACAGAAGGCTCTCCTCTTCTCGAATGGAGCTTTTCAAATGGGCTTGCAAGTCGATGAACCTCTCGGACACGTCCTCGGACCCCAGGTTCTTGCTTTGCACCTTGCCTACCAACTCGATGCGCTCCACCGCGTCGGAAAACTGGGCTTGAGGGACGCGAACGGTCATATTCGCCTGTTGGCCCTCATCAGCGCCGGAACTGTTCAGGTTCTCCAGGAACCCGCCCAGGCTATCGGCTATATCTCGTACTTGGGTGGTAGCCGCTTCCACTAGATCGACTTCTATCGACAGGAAGGCCGTGGATATGACCTTCGGCTCGGCAATTTCCAAGGCGCCAGAGGCCCCCCCGGCGGATTCCGACTCTACCTTCGCGAGAACTTGCATTTCGGAGCGCATCTCCCTCGGGGCGCCAGCGGAGCCATCGGGGCGGCGGCGACTGCTTGCTCTACTAAGCGGGAGAACCCGCCGTCATCCTGATTCGTGACCGATGATGACGGAAAACTCTCCTTGGTCCGGCCTTCGCTCGGGCTGCAAGCCAGAACGATCAGAAGGGTTAGCAACCCCAGAACTGCCAATAGCTTCCTCATTACCTCACCTCGGTCCTGTATTCTACCAATATAGACGATCATGATGTCAGAAAAGTTCCCGCCCCGATTATTCGGCTCCGAATAATTCCGGCTAGCCCACCGATCATGGTGTCAGGGGGACCCCAAAGAAACCTGGGGACAAGCCGCGGAGCATTTCCCTTGCGGAGACGCGGGGATTCGCCTAGACTCTTAAAGCCTCAAGGGAGCGATAACCGTCATTCGGCGCACCGCACTCTTGCGGGTCCAGTCCAGATCACTTGGGGACCAACCGGAGGAAATGGTGGAGAAACTTTCTATTCAGGACGCCAGTTACCGGCTAAATCTGTCTCAGGCAGACATCCGGGAATGCATACGCAACGGTGAACTGAAGGCGTCCCGTGAGGCCGGTCCATCAGGCCGGCGCTGGATGGTTGAACTGCCCGAAGAGGGCTGGCTCGATAGCTTCAGGGCATCCCTTAGCGACCTGTCAGCCAGTATTACTCCTTGGTGGTGGCCAACTGCGGCCATGAGCGGCGAGGTTCACTACGTAGAGGACATGGGAATAGAGGAGATAGAGCCTCTTTACCTGTGCGGACTAAGGGGCGAGAACGTTTGGGATGCCAAGAATCACGCCGAAGCGGCCCGGTGTCCCACTTGCTTAGAAGTTGCCAAGGAGCGCGACCTACCTCTCTGGTGACCGGGGGTTGGGGCCGTCCCGCCTAACCGCCGCCGCCTCCCGCTCCCAGCCCCGGCTCCGTCATTGCCTGCGCGTCCAGTAACCGGTCCAGGTCGGCGTCAGACAAGCTGGTCTTTTCCTTAGCCACTTCCCGTATCGTCTTTCCGGTGGCTGCCGCTTCCTTGGCTATAGCCGCCGCCGCGTCGTAGCCGATCTCCGGGGCCAAACCCGTGCCCAACATCAAACCTTTCTCCAGCATCTCCGGTCCCACCGAAGTCGCTTCGATGCCCGTAACACACTGCTCCGCGAAATTGTTTGCCGACGTGGCCAGCAGAGAGATGGACTGGAGTATGTTGTGGGCCGCCACCGGCATCATCGTGTTCAACTCAAAGTAGCTGCCGTGTCCGGCCATCGCCACCGCTTCATGGTTCCCAAAGACTTGAGCTACTACCTGAATCACTGACTCGGAGATCACCGGGTTTACTTTGCCCGGCATGATTGAACTCCCCGGTTGGACCTCGGGCACGGTGATCTCGCCGAATCCGGCCCGGGGGCCGCAGGCCATCAAGCGAATGTCGTTGGCGATCTTGTGCAGGCTGACAGCCACGGTCTTGAGGGCGCCGCTGGCTTCGACCAAGGCGTCCAAGGTACACTGGGCTTGGAAATGATTGTCCGTTTCCCGAATGCGTACCCCAGTCATCTCCGACAACAGCTTGCAGGTCCTGGCGGAAAACTCGGGATGAGTATTTACCCCGGTCCCTACGGCGGTCCCGCCCAGAGCAACCTCTTCCAGAGCATCTTGTACTCGCCCCAGACGCGTAACGCTGCTCTCCGCCTGCCCGGCGAATCCCAAGAAGACTTGTCCCATCCGGATCGGGGTTGCGTCTTGCAGATGTGTCCTTCCGGTCTTGATGACGGGCCAGAACTGGTCTGACTTGCTTTTTAGTTCCTTGCCCAGCCTCTCCAATCCGGGAATCAGGTCTTCTTTTATCGCCAACAGCGCCGCCAGATGGATGGCGGTGGGAATAACGTCATTGGACGACTGGCCCATGTTGACGTGGTCGTTGGGGTGTACCAAGCGGGAACCTAAATCCCCGCCCAGGATCTGGGAGGCCCGGTTGGCGATGACCTCGTTGGCATTGGTGTTGGTGGACGTGCCGGACCCTGTCTGAAAGATATCCAGAACAAAATGCTCGTCCAACTTGCCGTCGCTGACTTCCTGGGCGGCGGCAACGATCGCGTCGCCGGTCTTTTGATCCAGCAAACCCAAGCCCATGTTGGTCTTGGCGGCCGCTAGCTTGACCAACCCCAGCGCACGGATGAAGGAGCGGGGGAACCGCAGGTCGCTTATGGGGAAGTTCAACACCGCCCTCATGGTTGATGCGCCGTAAAGCGCGTCGGCGGGGACTTCCATGGGGCCCATGGAGTCACGCTCGACTCTGACTTTAGAATTCGCCGTGGTCATAGAAGAACCATCCTGTGACAAGATTGCTATCTGATTCTATCGGCTGGGACTGGAGTTGGATACCCTACCGGCCTTCTTTTATCCAGTCGGCTACCCGTTCGGCGATCATCAGGGTAGTCGCATTCGTGTTGGCCCGGATAACATCGGGCATGACCGAGGCGTCCACCACCCGCAGGTTTTGCATGCCGTGGACGTGACAGAACTGGTCTACCACCGCCATGGTGTCCGAAGCCTCTCCCATCTTGCAAGTCCCGGACGTATGGTGCTGGGTGTAGGCGTTGCGCAACATCCAGTCGTCCAAAGTGTCGTCGGACACCAAGTCCTCGTCGGTGGGGTTCAGGCGTTCCAACACCATCCCGCTGAACGAGGGATGCTCTGATATCTTTAGGGCTAGACGTAGGGCCTCCCGCATCCGGGCCCGGTCGCCGGGATCCGACAAATAGTCGTAGTTCAGATCGGGTTGTACGTGGGGGTCGGTGGAGGCAAGCCTCAATTGACCCGCCGAGGTGGCGTTCTGCAGGGCGCAGCTAAGGCCAAAATGGAAGTCATCGCTTTCAATTTTTACGCTGGCCGGGCGGTGCTCGCTGCTCATGAGAATGGGGGCCAACTGGAAGTCAGCCCTGGTGGGCGACCCCGGGTTACTGAAACGCAGGCCCACCTGGATGTTGGGTGCGTCTTCATCGGGAGATTCCCCAGTGCCTCGAAGGAGGATAAAGGCCGCCGGGTGGTCGCGCAGGTTCTGGCCGACTCCAGGCAGATCATGGACCAGGTTGATCCCCATTTCCGCCAGGTGCTCCGCCGGACCTACCCCGGACAGCATCAACAGTTGGGGTGATGCCACGGCGCCGCTGCTCACCACGATCTGGTCGCCATTGACGATGAATGTTTCGCCACCGCTTTCCGCCTCAACGCCTACCGCTTTCTTTCCTTCGAAGATGATGCGCCGGGCCGTAACACCGCCTCGGATAGTAACGTTCAGCCGGTGCCGCGCCAATGTGAGGTAGGTCAGCGCCGCGCTCATCCGCACACCGTCGATGTTGTTCAAAGGCCGTAATGCGATTCCGTTGGAGTCGGGATGGTTTTGGTCCGGGTCCACTGGGAACCCCATCTCCACGCAGGTAGCGTAGAAGGACTTAAAGGCCGGGAGCGTTTCCTCCAATTTGGGGCGCCTCACCGGGATGGGTCCCTCGTTGCCGTGGAAATCGTCTCCACGAAAATCCAAGTCATTTTCCAGCTTGCGGAAATAGGGGAGAACTTTGGTAAACCCCCACTCCGTGTTCCCCCATGCAGCCCAGTTGTCGTAGTCTTCGGGCACACCCCGGAAGAGCACCTGACCGTTTATTGCGCTGGAGCCGCCTGTAGCCTTGCCCCTGGGAATGACGATCGGCTCCGGTTGTAACGGTGTCGCAGTGGCCCGGTAATCCCAGCTATGTGGGCCGTAAGCCGAACGCCAAACGTTGTTGCCTTGCTTCAGGTCCACAGGCAGATTCTCGTACTCCGGATAATCCGGTCCGGCCTCCAGGAGCAGCACCGACTTGCTGCTGTCCTCCGACAGCCTGGTAGCCAGCACGCAGCCGGCTGAACCCGCCCCAACCACTATAAAGTCATATTGCACGGTTGCTCCCTCCCGGTTATGTCTTGTCCGATCGGCCCGGCCTTTGATCAGGCTACCAGATTTGCTTTAGTAACTCATCCAGTTCGGCGGCGTCTTTCACCGGGCGCACGTTACGGGTTATCCCGAAGTCGGTCATCGAGTCGACAGCGATCTGTTTGACGCCGTCTTCAGGCACGCCCACTTCCCGAAGTCTGGAAGGCATCTCCAACTGCCGGTAAGTCTCCGCCACGGCGGCGGCTGCCGCATCCGCTCCCCGCCGGTCATCCATATCCCCGTTCATCACTCCCATGATCGAGGCGAGCCTGGCCTGTCCAGCCAGGTTGAAGTCCCTGTTGAACGCGATCCCCGGAGCCGTCAGGACGGCATAGGCATCACCGTGGCTGCACTCCGGGTAGCCGCTATCCAGGGAGTGGGCCAAGGAACTGACCACCCCGAGCCCGCCGCCACCGGCTCCGCTATCCATGGCCCGGTTCATCAAGATCGCCGCGGCGCAAAGGTTGACGCGGGATCGGCCGCTTTCCTCTTGGGATTTTACCAGTTGCATGTCTCGCCGCAGGAGGCCAAGGGCCTGGATAAGATCGCCCTCGGCCAGCGGGTTGGCCTGCTCCGGCGACTGCAACGCCCCGACCACACCGCTGAAGCAGGAGGCGGCGGCGCTTAAGCATAACCAGGTTGGAGCTGTCAGCAGGGCATCTGTGTCTAAAAACACGGCCGCCGGGCGGGTTTTGGGATCGAAAAGCTCGACTCGATGCCCGGTCTCCAGGTCCAGCACCGCCGTTCCGGCGCGGGTGACCGCCGTGGTTGGGGTGGTCAACACCACTATGTTGGGAATCTTGGGTTTCATCAAGCGCGGGCTAACCGGCGGTTGGCCCGGCGGATATTGGGTGGCGTGGTCCTGGGCCCGGCCTCCTTCCGCCAGCAGGATTATGAGCGCACGGGTGGTGACCACGGCGCTGCCCCCACCCAGCGCCACGATGAGGTCGGCCTTGGCGTCTCTGGCTTGGGCAGTGGCCAGTTCCACCGATGGCAGTGGAGAACTGGCCTGAACGGCATCGAACACCCCGGCGAACTTTCCCCCCAAGGACTCTTTCACCCGGTCCAGCAGATCGGTTTTGTGGGCCACCGTCTGGCCGCAGACCACGAAAACACGCTGCGCCCGCAGGCGGTCAACCTCATCGGACAAACGTGCAATAACATTGGGTCCACCATGCACCCGGACCGGCAAAGCCACGGAACGGAAGGGTTTAGTTGTCATCAATGCCCGCCTTTTTTTTGCAGAGTTGATCATAGTTAACCGACTGGATCTAATAGACTGCCCAGCACCCCACAAACTTTACCCACGTAATAAGGAGAAGCCGAATCCCTTTCCCCACGACGGGAGAAGGTTAGGATGGGGGTAAAAATTTACGCATCAGTCAAATGTTGCACTGTATTTGGTCCGACGGTTAATCAGCAATATTGACTAGCCTAGTGTGCATTTCACAGCACGAACCACATCGCCAACCTATGTTGCCACCGGGTTGGATTTTTGGCAACAGCACCCCAGGTCCGACGCCATTTCCCAGGTTGACAGTGAAACTCGGTCGCTTATGATGTGTTGGCTATAGCCGACCTATATCTGCAGAGGTATGCCATGCCTGAGATGAGCGGCGCTCAAGCCCTGGTAGGTTCCTTGGCCCGCAACGGCGTGGAAGTGGTTTTCGCCCTTCCTGGGGTCCAGATAATGGACGCATTCGACGCCTTCTATCACGAGCCCAGCATTCGCCTGGTTCTAGCTCGCCACGAACAAGGCGTCGCTTATATGGCCGACGGATACGCCCGCACCACCGGCAAGCCCGGCGTGGGTTTGGTCGTCCCTGGGCCAGGCGCCCTCAACACCACCGCCGCTTTAGGCACCGCCTACGCCACTTCGTCACCCGTGCTTCTGGTTTCCGGCCAGATCGAAAGCTATAACCTGGGCCAGAACCGGGGGGCCTTGCATGAGATCGGCGAGTCCTTGGATGTGTTCCGACAATTGACCAAATGGTGTGCCCGAGCCGGCCGAGTGGAAGACATCCCCGGTATGGTCCAAACCGCCATGGAGCATCTGTCCACGGGCCGGCCCAGGCCGGTGGAGATCGAGATTCCCTGGGACATGCTCCCAGGTAAGGGCGATACCGAACTGCCGGAACCGGAAATCTTCGCCAAAACCTCACCCGATCCCGGTCTGATAAAAGAGGCCGCTGCTTTGCTGTCTCAGGCCCGCCGCCCCGTCATCTGGGCCGGCGGCGGAGCCCGTGAAGCCGATCTGTCCGCCGAGTTGCTGGAATTGGCCAGGTCCCTGAACGCCCCGGTTATCACCACGGCCGAAGGCAAGGGCGCCATACCCGAAGACGACCCCCACTCGTTGGGCTGCTTCGCTTACGCCCACGGCCCCGGTTACCTGGCCCTGCCTCAAGCCGACGTGATCCTGGTGATAGGAAGCCGTTTGCACTTGGCCCCCAAGGTGCCATGGGCGATCCAGCCGCATCAAAAGCTGATCCAGATCGACGCCGACCCCGAGGAGATGGGCCGCAACTACCCGACTACGGTTGGCATCAATTCCGACGGCAAACTGGGGCTAACGGCACTGCTTGCTGAGTTGGGAGGGAACACTCGGACCAGCCAGTGGTCCGAGGGCGAGATGGCGTCCATCCGCCAAGAGTCCAGCCAGCGCATCAGAGAGATGGCTCCCATGCAGACCGAGATCATCGAGACCATGCGCCGGGAACTGGACGACGACGCCATCATGGTGGCCGGTACCACGGATATCGGCTACTGGAGCCACCTGGCGTTCCCGGTCCTCAAGCCCCGCTCCTATCTTACGTCCAGCTACTTCGCTACCCTGGGTTACGCTTTTCCTACGGCCTTGGGCGCCAAGGTAGGCAACCCACATCGCCAAGTTGTGGCCACCATCGGAGACGGCGGTTTTGGATATGCTTCCAGTGAACTGGCCACAGCCGTCCAAGAAGGCATCAACCTGGTAACTTTGGTTTTTAACAACGAGATGCTGGGGGCGTCCCACATCGAGCAGCAGAACCGGTTGAAGGGACGGGTCATCGGCACCCGGTTACACAACCCCGACTTCGCCCAACTAGCCGAGGTCTACGGAGCGATGGGCATCAAGCTTGGAAGCCACCAGGAACTGGGAGATGCCTTGCGCACCGCGTTAAAGGCCGAACGCCCGGTAGTTATCGAGGTGCCCATTCCCAATCTGACGCCGCCATTCCAGATCCCCCCTCCTACCGTGGAAGGTGTAGGAGGGTAATCAACGCCGGTTAAATCGCCGTCGTCTCGACGTTCCTATGCTAGAATTGATTATCATGCCCAGGCACGAGTTATAACCGATATGGCCACCGAAACAGCCCGCATTAACCGCTACCGGTCCCAAAGCCTACGGCTATTGGATAACGCCTTGGGCGACATGCGAGGCGGACGGTGGGCCCAATCGGAAGACCTCCTGTGGGGAAGCCTGACTCTGGCGGTAAAGGCGGTGGCTCTGAGCCGAGGCCAAAGCCTCAATGACGACAAGTCGATTCGGGAATACGCCGAGCAACTGGGGCAAGAGCGGCGGGACAAGAGGATCCGGGAATCCTTCGACCGGCTGGCCGCCTTCGGCGAGTCGCTTCAGAATATCCGCGAGTCCCGGGGAAGGCTGGACCGCCTCTTTTCCATTCTCGACGACGTAGCTTCAGCGGTGGAGCAACTATGGGATCTGGTGCCTGTTGAATACGAAGATTGACCTGATCAACTTGGATTCTCCGCCGGATAACACGCCCGAACTTGCGTCGCCTGCCGACGCTACATTCCGGGGCACGGTGGCGATCCGCACCCAGGGATGCAAGCTGAACCAGGCCGACAGCGACATGTTAGCCCGGCGCTTCGCCGCGGCCGGTTACCGCCTGGTGCAGTCTCCGGCCAAAGCCGATGTCTTTGTCCTCAACACCTGCACCGTGACCTCCACCGCCGACTCCAAAGCCCGGCAGGCCCTAAGAGCCGCCGCCAGGGCGAATCCCCACGCTCTGATCGTCGCTACCGGCTGTTATGCCCAGCGGTCCAGGGATGAACTTTCCCAAGTTGAAGGCGTGTCCCTGGTGGTAGGAAACACCGAGAAAGCAGAATTGCCTGCCATGGTGACCGCTTTGCTGGAGCAAAGGAACACCGGCGCAAATAGTCACCCACGGGTTTCCTCGGCACTCGACTACTCGGTGCAACCGGCCGCCAACATACGCCGGAACCGGTCCATGGTGAAGATTCAGGAAGGTTGCGACCAGGTTTGCGCTTATTGTATCGTGCCCAAAGTCCGGGGTCGAGAACGCAGCATTCCCCCTGAGTCGCTGGTAGAGCAGATCAACCAGCGGGTTGCGGAAGGTTGCCTCGAAGTAGTCTTGACCGGGACTCAGTTGGGGACCTACGGTTTCGACATTCCGGGCGCCACGCTAACTAGGCTGCTGGAACGAATCCTGGCGGAGACCGCCGTACCGCGCTTGCGGGTATCGTCCCTCCAACCCCAGGAAATCAACCCTCGATTGTTGGAGCTTTGGCAGGACCCCCGCCTATGCCGCCACTTCCATATCCCATTGCAAAGCGGCAGCGACCGGATTCTAGAGATGATGCGCCGCCGTTATACCACCGGATTGTTCGCCGAAAAGGTGGACCTGGTCCGCAATACTGTGCCCGGTTCCGGAGTCACCGCTGACCTGATAGCCGGGTTTCCGGGAGAGACGGAAGCCGAATTTCAAGAGAGCTTGGCGTTCGCCACATCGATGGCATTCAGCGATATGCACATCTTCCCCTACTCGCCCAGGCCCGGAACCAGCGCAGTGTACCTGTCCGGGCCGGTTTCTCAGCCGGTGAAAAAAGCACGCACCACCCAATTGTTAGCTATGGCGAAAGAAGGTTTTGAAGCGTTCCGCAGTTATCAGCTGGGTCAGACCCATCCGGTCCTGTGGGAGTCGTCGACGAGACAGGACGGCGGACTCAAGTGGCGCGGTCTTACCGGCAACTACATACGAGTCTATACCCACAGCCGGAACAACTTGGGCAACACCATCACTCCGGCCCGCTTTGAGGAGTTGACGGGGGATGGTGTCCGGGTGAAAGTCCTCTAGCTAGGGCCGTTTGATAAGCACAAAAAGCAACGGCTGCCGATCAAGGCTTCTTCAAGCCCGGTAGGCAGCCGCAAAATCCGTGGTAAGAGCCCGTAAGGGCCGCGAGAGGTTTACAGTTCGACGGGACGCAGGTATCCGGTGTCTGCCTTCCGTTCCAGGTAGCCTGCCCTCACGTCATGGCCGTGGGAGAAGACCAGCAACCATCCCTGCTTCTCGGCCTCAGCGAGCAGGTCCCGCTTCCGCTCCAAGGTAGTCTCCGGAGAGTTGTCGAACGCCGAAATGACTCCCAGATTCAGATGGTGCGGCGTGGGCACGATGTCCCCCAGGAACACTATCCTCTCGCCGCCATGGTTGACCATGACTATCTGGTGGCCCTTGGCGTGACCGTCGGTGACGATAACGTTCAGGCCGGGCATGATTTCACAGTCGCCGTCTAGGAGCTCCAATTGACCGCGCTCTTCGATGGGAAGAAAGTTGTCTGCCCGATTGGTAACGTGGCACCGCTCGTTGGGGTTGCAGGCCTCGTCCCAGCAGGCCTCTTGAACGTAGTAAGTGGCTTTGGGGAAGGTGGGCACAATGTTCCCCGCCCGGTCCAACCGGGTGCATCCGCCGCTGTGATCGAAATGAAGATGAGTAAGCACCACGGCATTTATGTCTTTGGGGCCCAAACCCATACTCTTTAAGCCTTTGAGTAAGCGGCTGGGCACCAGGCCCAGGGTTTCCTTGTCATTCTCGGCGTCTTTAGTGCCGACTCCGGTGTCCACCAGGATGTTCTGCCCGCTGATCTGAAGAAGCAGACAATTGAGACCCAGTGTCATGCGGTTTTTTCTGTCCGTCACCACACTGTTCTCCCAGGCCATCTTGGGCACTTGCCCGAACATGGAACCGCCGTCCAGTTTGATAACTCCGTCGCTAAGAACCTTTACAGCTGTCGACATCATCTTTACACCCAATCCCCTTCTGCGAAATTATTTTAGAATTCGCTCCCCGCCGATGCCGTCCCTTTCTAGAATGAGGAAAAAACAAATATAACAATGATTACTTATCTACTAAAACTGAGGGCGACCTAACCCGGTTTACCAGGAACGCCGTTGGCTGGGGCCCGCGATACTTAGACGGGTTTTAATACTTTTCCCAAAAAATATATGTGTTTTAATTCTTGCCTTCACCCCCTATCCGCAACATCATCCACCCCAAACACACACCCCTTCCCCAAGCTATTGTAGTAATAAACTCTATTACTTGTTGCTTGTCAAGGGGATTTTGTTCGAATATTAAACTGAATTCCAAAATAATATAAAAATCTAGACAGAACTAGGCGTAACTTTATTTTTTATGCCATTTTACCTTGATGCCCAGGCCACTCCCTTCGCCGTTTCGGGCGTCCCCTTTTTATACTGGGCCGGGACCCGGAACCTGATGCTATACTACCAGCCAGCGAAGCACGGCTGGATCCCCGGATATGCCGTATCATTCAGCGCGAACACCAACAAGCACCGGGAGGGGGGCCAAAATCATGGACGAACAAAGGGCGCTGACCGCCCATCTACTACGGCGGGCTGGTTTCGGAGCTACTCCCCAGGAGTTAGATGACTACCTGGAACTGGGCTACGAGGCCACGGTCGAGAAGCTGCTACACCCTGACCAAGCCTCACTCCTGGATGACGATGTGGTCCGGCGCTACCACATCGACCAAAACAGCCTGATGCTCATCGAAAGCTCCCAAGCTTACTGGCTATATCGCATGATCAACACGCCTTTCCCCCTGCAAGAGAAGATCACCCTCTTTTGGCATGGTCTGTTCGCCACCGCGTACGGTAAGCTCAATCACGCCAAGGGCATGGTCAACCAGACCAATATATTTCGCCGCGGTGGTCTCGGCTCCTTCCGAACCCTATTGCTGGAACTGGCCAGAGACCCGGCGATGATCTTTTGGCTGGATAACAAGGACAACCACAAAGAGGCCCCCAACGAAAACTTTGGGCGGGAGTTGCTGGAATTGTTCTCCATGGGCATCGGCAACTACACCGAGGACGATGTCAAATCCTGCGCCCGGGCCTTCACCGGTTGGACGATCGCCAATGCCGAGTACATGAGCATACGGGCCTCGCGGGACTCCATCTGGCCCCACGGCCGGCTAGACTGGCAATTTGTTTACGACCCCGAAGACCACGACGACACCTCAAAGACCTTTTTGGGACAGACCGGCCGGTTCAACGGGGAAGACGTCATCGATATAATCTGCGCCCAGCCGGCGTGTGCCTGGTTCGTCGCCAGCAAACTTTACAATTTCTTCGTCTCAGATACTCCCGACGAAGCAGCGATACAAATCCTGGCCGACGAGTTCCAACGGTCTCACGGAAACATAGAATCGGTGCTACGGACCATGTTTCTTTCCGGTTTCTTCCGCTCGGAACAGGTCCGCTTCGCCCGGGTCAAGAGCCCGGCGGAAATGGTAGCGGGGACCGCACGGTTGGCCGGAAGCCACCGCAGCACCGATTGGAGCATCGTCGGCCTGGCCATGGACGCCAACTTCATGGGCCAGGAAATCTTAAACCCGCCTTCGGTTGAAGGCTGGCACACCGGTACTGAGTGGATCGATACCGGCAGCCTCGTGGAAAGGATAAACTCGGCGGCTCAAGAGGTCGGAAACGCCGGCCAACCCGGAGTCAAAGAGATCATCCGCCGCATGCGGGATGGTCAGGACGTTCTATCTCCCCAGGATTTCGTGGACCGTTGCCTGGACCTGGCCGGAGGCGTGAAAGTGACGGAAGCCACGAACCGCCATCTGACCGGCTACGCGGCATCCCAAGGCGACCTGCGCTTCGACCGCGACGATTTGGTAGCCTGCTCCGAGCAGAGAGTGGCCGACATGCTGCAACTGATCGTCGCTACCCGGGAATACCAACTGGCATAGAGGAGCTATCGGCGGTCACCAGTCACCTATCAGGGGCCGGAACGGTCCGAACTGCTGATAGCTGAAAGCTGATGGCTGATTGCTATCGAAAATGACCGCTACTTCCAGCTTCGCATACAGCCACACCGTCGGGTTCCTAGCCAACACGGGACGGGGCTTCAACAATCCGGTGGACGTGGCTTTGGATTCCCAGGGCATACTTTACGTGCTGAACCGGGCCGGACCGGAAACGGCGCTTCGCTTACCCTACAAACGGGTGGTCAAGTGCACCGTAGACGAAGAGTACTTGGGAGAATTCGGGACCGGCGGCACCGGCGACGGTCAGTTCTGGTGGCCCAGCGCCCTGGCCTTCGATAGCGAAGACCGTTTTTATGTGGCCGACGAAGCCCTGCAACGTGTTTCCATATTTACCAAAGCGGGTGAACTGCTGGGGCAGTGGGGTAGCCACGGGTCCCAGGACGGGCAACTGGACCGTCCTTCGGCCATGGCCTTCGACTCAGAAGACAACATGTACCTGACCGACTCCTTGAACCACCGGGTCCAGAAGTTCAGCAAGGATGGCACATTCCTAGGCAAATGGGGGGAGGCGGGGGACGGCCCAGGCCAGTTCAACATGCCCTGGGGTGTCGCCCTGGACAGCAACGGAGACGTTTACGTGTCCGACTGGCGCAACGACCGGGTGCAAAAGTTCGACCCGTCAGGACGCTATCTGGCCCAATGGGGTAGCTCCGGCGACGGGGAAGGACAGTTCAAACGCCCGTCGGGCCTGGCCGTGGACCCGGACGGAAACATCTACGTTTGCGACTGGGGCAATGAGCGGGTCCAGGTATTGAGTCCTTCAGGACAGGTTCTCGCCTGTTTCCGGGGCGACTCGGTGACCTCTACCTGGGCCTCCTCCTACTTCGAGGCCAACCCTGACGAAGGGGCGGCCCGACTGGCGGCCGATCTAGAGCCGCAAATTAACCCCCGAAGCGACCACCACCGGGAAACGTCGGCCAACGTGGAGAAACTGCTATGGGGTCCGACATCCGTCAAGCTAGACGGTCAGGGACGGATCTACATAGTGGACAGCCTGCGGCACCGGCTGCAGATTTACCGGCTAGGAAGTTAGGCCGCCCGGGCGGTATCTTTCCCAAGTCTTTGAGCGAGTCTCTAATTGGCTGCTCATACTTTGTGAGAATGGATTGAAGTGAGGGGTTTCACCCCCGTCCCTTCGGCTACGCTCAGGGCAGGCTCTAACCTTCCCCCGTCGGAGGGGAAGGAATCAGTCCTCGCCCTCTTTATGGAGAGAGTTAGAGAGGGGGTTGTCCCACACCGCTGATTTTGCCGCTCTAACCCTGCTTGCCCGCCTGCTCGATCCGCGCCCAACTGTCGCGTAGGGGAACGGTGCGGTTGAACACCAGGTTTCCGTTGGTGGAATCAACCGTGTCGACGCAGAAATATCCTTGCCGTTCAAACTGGTACCGGCTGCCCCGGACTGCCCCAGCCAAGCTAGGTTCGACTTTGCATGAGGTCAATACTGTAAGGGAGTCCGGGTTCAAGTCGCTCTTGTAATCGGCGTCGTCATCCTCGCCGCTGCCGGGTTCCGGGGTGACAAACAAATGCTCGTACAGGCGCACCTCGGCATCCACCGCATGGGCGGCGGACACCCAATGCAAAGTAGCCTGCACCCGGCGTCCATCGGGCGATGAGCCGCCCAGGGACTCGGGGTCGTAGGTGCAGTGCAGTTCCACCACCTCCCCGGTCGTCTCGTCCTTAACCACACTGACGCAGGTGATGTAGCAGGCGTAGCGCAATCGCACCTCGCGCCCCGGCGACAGACGGTAAAAGCGGCGGGGCGGGTCTTCGCGAAAGTCATCTTGTTCGACGTAAATGACTCGGGAAAAGGGGACTTTTCGTGACCCCATCGACGGGTCCTCGGGGTTGTTAACCGCCTCAAACTCCTGGGTCTGATCCTCGGGGTAATTGTCGATGACCACCCGAAGAGGATTCAACACAGCCATTACACGAGGAGACGTCTGGTTCAAATCTTCCCGAACGCTATGCTCCAACAACGCTAGATCAACTATGGAGTTCCGCTTTGCTACGCCGATTCGATCGCAAAAGTTTCTGATCGAGAGTGGAGTGTAGCCACGCCGGCGCAACCCAGACAACGTGGGCATGCGAGGGTCGTTCCAACCGGTGACATAGCCCTCCTCCACCAATTCACGCAGCCTCCGCTTGCTTAACGTTGTGTAGCTGATGTTGAGTCGCGCGAATTCGATCTGCTGCGGGTGGTACACGTCCAGTTCGTCCAGAAACCAGTCGTATAGCGGCCGGTGGTCCTCAAATTCAAGGGTGCACACAGAGTGAGTGATCCTCTCGATGGAATCCGATTGGCCGTGGGCGAAATCGTAAGTCGGATAGATACACCATTGGGCGCCCGTCCGGTGATGCTCCGTGTTCAATATCCGGTATAGCACCGGGTCACGCAGATTCACGTTGGGCGAGGCCATGTCAATCTTGGCCCGCAACACCCTTGCTCCGTCCTCGAACTCTCCGTCCCGCATCTGCTGGAACAGGTCCATGCTCTCCTCGATGGAGCGTTCACGGTGAGGGCTGTTTCTGCCCGGCTCGGTCAAGGTCCCCCGGTACTCTCTCATCTCCAGGGCGCTGAGGTCGCAGACGTAGGCCTTGCCTTCTTTGATCAACTGGACAGCATAATCGAATAACTGTTCAAAATAGTCCGAGGCGTAGTACAGATGGTCGCCCCAATCCCAGCCCAACCAGCGCACGTCCTCCATGATGGAGTCGACGTACTCAACGTCCTCTCTGGCCGGATTAGTATCGTCGAAACGCAGGTGGCAGATACCGCCTTCGTGCTCGGCTGCCAGGCCGAAGTTTAGGCAGATGGACTTGGCATGGCCGATGTGCAGATATCCGTTGGGTTCCGGAGGGAATCGGGTGACAACCCGGCCATCGTACTTGCCGGAACGGTTGTCATCTTCGACGATGTTGCGGATGAAGTCCGAGGAAGGTACTGGATCGGGGGTGCTCATAGGCATTGTCCTCGATATTGATTAAATAAGATTGGCGCTAGCCAGCCGTTCGACCGCCCACTCCATCCGCCGCAACACCCGTTCCCGGCCCAGCACTTCCATAGTTTCAAACAAGGGAGGAGTTGCCGTCCTCCCGGTTACCGCCGTCCGCAAAGCGCCAAAGAACTGCCTCGGCGAGACGCCGATCTCCAAACCTGTTGCCCTCAGCAACTCCTCAAGGGATTCATGGTCAAAGGTGGAGGCAGAGTTCAACGTCGCTAGGGCCGACTTTAGGGCGTCCAGGGTGCCTTGGGGCTCCATCCCTTTTTGAATCAGGCTGGAGGGATCATATTCGGGTTGCTCTTCGAAGAAATACAAAGTGGAGTCGGCCGCGGTTTCCATCAGCTTGATCCGCTCTTGTATCAGAGGCGCGATACTATCCAGATAGTCGCGGTCCACCGGCACCAATTCTTTCGGCAGGTCTCTCTCTAGGAAGGGGAGCATGTTCCCAGCCAACTCTTTGGGAGACATCTCTCGAATATAGACGCCGCTCATCCATTCCAGCTTGTCCTGGTCGAAGATGGCCGCGGACTTGGTCACCCGGTCCAGAGTGAAGTTGTCCTTGATCATATCCAGGGACATGACCTCGGTCTTGTCATCCAGCGACCAGCCCAGCAGCACCATGAAATTGATCAGCGCGCCGGGTAGAAATCCCTTATCCCGGTATTCCGACACCGCCGTGGCCCCGTGGCGCTTGGACAACTTGGACCGGTCTGGGCCTAGAATCATGGGAAGGTGGGCGAACTGGGGCGGCTCAAAACCCAGGGCGTCGAACAATTGCAGATGCCTGGGAGTGCTGGGGAGCCACTCTTCGGCCCGCATTATGTGGCTGATCTCCATGAAATGGTCGTCGGCCACCACCGCCAAGTGGTACGTGGGGAAGCCGTCGGACTTGAGGATGATAAAGTCTTCCTGCAGGTCGTTCTGCCATTCCACGTCGCCTCGGATCAGATCGTGGACCCTGGTAACTCCCTCGGTGGGCATCCCAAACCGAACCACTGGCGGGCCAGTCGCGGCTTCGGCATCGCTCCGCTGCCGCTCGGTCATCTCCCGGCATTGGCAGGCATGGCTGGTGGCGAACCCTTGCTCCCGGCGCTCCCGCCTCATCTGTTCCAACTTCTCCCGGCTGCAGTAGCAGCGGTAAGCGCGGCCTTGACCGACGAGCTTTCCCGCCAGATCCTGGTAGATGCTTAGGCGTTCCGACTGTACATAGGGCGCGTATGGACCGCCCACCCGAGGGCCTTCATCCCATTGGATGTTCAGCCATTCCAGGCTGTCCAGGACGGCGTCCACCGCGCCGGGCACCAGCCGCTCCTGATCGGTGTCCTCCACACGAACGATGAACTTGCCACCGTGGTGCCGGGCGAACAACCAATTGAACAATGCGGTACGGACATTGCCGATATGAGGTTCGCCGGTGGGACTAGGGGCGTATCTAACTCTGACGTTTTCGGCCAAGTTGGCCCTCCGTTCACGATAGATTCCATTGTAGCGAGGATATCCTCACCCATCAACAACAAAGCCCCCTTTCGTAAAGGGGGTTGGGGAATTTCGCCACTCTTCCACCGCAAACCAAGTTTCGTCAGTCGCTACGGCCCATCACGATGACGGTGGTATGGCGGGGCAAGTAGTGCTGCTGTGGCTCCAACGTTTTTTCTAGGGCACGGAGTAAATCCCCCCAACCCCCTTTACCAAAGGGGGGCTTTAGCTGATTCCACCCTTAATTCATCCTCTGAACACAAGGGTTTAGAACTTGTCCAACGTGGCTGGCAGCAACCCCCCCTTTCGTAAAGGGGGTTGGGGGATTTCGTCCCCTTTCCCGCAACAAACTGAGATTCGTCAGTCGATGCAGTCCATCACGATGGCGGAGGGTATGGGAGACGGGGCTTTAACCGGTTCCCGACCTCAAATCATCCAATACCCCCGCCAATTCGGGGGGCAGATCGGCCCGGAACTCCAACGCTTCTCCGGTCCTGGGATGTTGGAACCCCAACAGGTTGGCGTGCAGAAAGTGCCGGTCTAAGAGAGGGCTGGCTTTGCCGTATACTCCGTCGCCTAGCAGCGGGTGTCCCAGATGGGCCAAGTGGACCCTGATCTGATGGGTTCGGCCGGTCTCTAGAGCCAATTCCAACAGGCTATGTCCAGACGGATTTCCCAGGACGCGGTACCGGGTGCGGGATTCCCGCCCTCCAGCCACCACGGCCATCCGTTTACGGTGCCGCGGGTCCCGGGCGATGGGCTGGTCGATGATTCCGGAGTCCGGGGACACGACGCCGGTGGTCAGGGCCATGTAACCTTTGGTTACCCGGCGGTCTTTTATCTGATTGGAGAGTTCCTGGTGGGCGTAGTGGTTCTTGGCGACCATCATCAATCCAGAAGTATCTTTGTCCAACCGGTGGACGATGCCCGGCCGGATTTCGCCGCCAACCCCCTGAATGTCGGGGCATCGGGCCAGTAATCCATTCACCAATGTTTGGTCGGGGTGCCCTGGACCGGGGTGCACCGAAAGACCGGCGGGTTTATCGATGACAACTATGTCGCTGTCCTGGTATACCAGGGTCAGCGGCATCCACTGCGGCACCACATCGGTTACCCGAGGCGGCGGAATGGTAAGAGAAACCAGATCCCCGGAGCGAACCTTTTGGGCCGGTTTGGCGGATCGCCCGTTGAGAAGGACCTGGCCTTGCACGATTAATCGATGCAATTGAGCCCGTGTGAGTTGAGTATCCTGAAGGGCCAAAAACTGGTCCAACCGCACCTGTCCCGCTTCGACTTTGAACTCTCTATGGGAATCCCGAGCAGTCCCGATCGACGCAGTCATTCCGGCCTTTCGCCTGGGCCAAGATTCGAAGGGCTGGCTGCTCCAGCTTCCTCGTTTTCCGTGAGTCCAGAGTGCTGCCCATCTTCATCTTGCGATATAGGCGGTTCCACGTGAGCCGTTGCGTCCGGTGTGTCCACATACCGATAAGAATGGGTAGCCTCGAAGTCCGGTCCGCCGCGGTAAACAGCGTCCGGATCAGATCCAGATGCCGCAGGATGCGTTGAGATTTCAGACGACGGCTTATGAGTGTCAATCACTTGTTCGATCCGTTCTTTAACGCCGCAGGTAGAGCAACGCCATCCCCACGTCACCGGCTCCATGACCCCGTCGCAGACTGGGCACCACGATGACTGACGTTGATCCATCAGAGCAGACCGGGCAGCCTCCGCAATTTCTTCTGCCTGCCTGCCACGTCCAAAGCGTTCCCACGGTATGCCATGGAGCCAAAATAGCAGCAACAGACCAGTCACGATCGAGGAATCCGCGACGTTGAACACGGGCCACGGGCCAATGTCGACAAAGTCGGTAACGTGTCCCTGGAGCAAGCGGTCCAGAAGATTACCGGCAGCCCCGCCCATCTGGAGACCCAAACTAAGCCGCAGCAGATTCGTAGCGGGTCGAAGATTACGGTAAAGCAGCGCCAGAATGATGATGCCCAAGAAGGCCACCAGGATCAACGCGGTGTTTTGGTCAGGGAAGAGACCGAAGGCGCTGCCCGTGTTTTGGGTGTGGGTGATCCGGATGAATCCGTACCGGGGGAATGACTCGCCAAAATCCAGAAATGCCCGGGCCAAGTACTTGGTGAACTGATCCGCGAGAAAAATCAGGGCGGCCAACTGGAGGAGGACTAGGTCCTTGTACATCGCCGGCGGCCCGGTTGCCTCCGGGCCGGGAAGATCTCCGTTCGATGCCATGGAGATTTACTTCAAGTGCTCGGAAAAGTGCTTGACGACCTCTGGAATCATCTCATTCTCATGGCCGGCCCAGAAATGATCGGCCCCAGCCACGATGCTAACTACGGGTTTTCGGGAAAAAGCGCCCAGCACGGAGTCCAATTGATCCGACTGCACCAGCTTATCCCGGTCGCCGGTTATGATGAACGTCGGCTGTTTCCCTTTCTTCAGCGGCGTGCTCTCCACGGCCCGCAGCGGCGGCGAGATCAATGCGATCGCCTTGACTTTCTTGTGCAATGAGGCGCTGCCGAGGACCACCGATGAGCCAAAAGAGTACCCGGCGAGCCCGATCTTTTTCGAATCTACACCGGGCCAGGCTCTCATCAGGTCAAGGGCCGCCAGGACTTCCTGGCTTTCCTGCTCACCCTTGGAGTGCTCCCCTTCACTGTTGCCAACTCCCCGGAAGTTGAAACGGAGAGTGACGAAGCCTCGCTCCACCAGCGCGTGGGACACGGCTAGGACAACATTGTTATCCATGTTGCCGCCGAACAAGGGATGGGGATGGCAGATGACAACTCCTGGCAAGGAGCTTATCTCCTGCTCGGGTTGGGCCATTACGCCCTCAAAAGTCAATCCCTTGGTTTTGAACGATACGGCACTCTGGCGCACGGCTTCCTTCCTCCTGTTTGCTAACACCATCTTAGGAGAGCTTGTAGAGTTTAGCAAGGAAGCCGACAGCTATCAGCGGTCAGCCTTCAGCGATCAGGAGACCATCCGGCGTGGAACCCGGACCGGTTTTTCGAATGCCTGTGAAAGGTAGGTAGCCAATAGCTGAGCACTGAAAGCTGACGGCTGAACGCTGGCCTGCTGATAGCTGAAAGCTTTTTTTGATAGAATACCGCTTATCCCGAAGAACTTAGGAGTCTCCATGGACGTTATTGATCTGCGTAGCGACACCCTAACCCAACCCACCGAGGAGATGCGCCAAGCCATGGCCAACGCCGAAGTGGGCGATGACGTATACGGCGAAGACCCTAGCGTAAACAAACTTCAAGAGCGGGCGGCGGAGATGTTAGGCAAAGAGGCCGGCCTGCTGATGGCCAGCGGCACCATGAGCAACTTGGTGGCTGCGCTGACCTATTGCCATCGGGGCGATGAGATCGTCATGGGCGACCAGGCCCATATGTTCTGGAACGAGGCCGGCGGCGCGTCGGCTCTAGCCGGAGCCCAGATCAGACTGATACCCAATGATGATCAGGGACGCATCGACCCTGCCGACCTGGAGGCCGCTATTCGTCCACCGGGCAATGTGCACACGTCTCCCACCACCATGGTCTGCTTGGAAAATACCCATAACCGGTGCAGCGGCGGCGTTCTGACTCCGGAGGATACCGCCAAGATAGGCCAAGTCGCCCACGCCGCCGGAGCCAGCGTCCACCTGGACGGCGCCCGTCTCTTCAACGCCGCAGTGGCTTTGGAAGTTCCCGCGAAAGAATTGGTCAAGGACGTGGACGACGTAAGTTTCTGCCTATCCAAGGCCCTGAGTTGCCCGGTGGGTTCGGTTCTCTGCGGGACGCGAGAGTTCATCGACCGGGCCAACAAGTGGCGGAAGATGGTCGGTGGCGGCATGCGGCAGGCAGGCGTTCTGGCAGCCGCGGGACTGGTGGCTTTGGATAGCATGATCGACCGTTTGGCCGACGACCACGCCAACGCCCGCCGGTTAGCCCAAGGCCTGGCCAACATCGACGGACTGACCGTTGACCCGGACAGCATCCACACCAACATCGTGATATTTGAAGTGGACCCATCCCTGGGCCCCTCTGCCAAGCTGATCGGCGCTTTGGGCGCCGAAGACGTCAAGGTTTCCTCACCAAGCCCAACAGCGATCCGAATGGTTACCCACCGGCACATCTCCAGCGAAGATGTGGAGGAAACTCTGAGCCGAACTTCCAAGGCGGTCAGGGCATTGCGCTGAGCTCTCAGCGGTCAGCATTCAGCCATCAGGAAAGGACCCGATCAGGCTATCGCCAAGACGCAAATATCCGTATAAAGGGGGAATACTATGGCAGCAGGAGATTATCTAGGCCAGTACGCCGAGGGCTGGACCAAGGGTGACGCCCAGATCATAACGGGGTCTCTGGCCGACAACTACCAGTTGGATGATCCCAACGCCGGGATGATTAACAAACAGGGCTTCGCCGAGTACCTGTCGGGAATGTGGCAAGTTGTCGAAGGTATACGTGGCAAGACCAGCGACCCGTTGCTTGATATCACGGAAGTGGTCACCCAGGAAGACCAAGGGGTAATCACCGCCTGGGTCTGGTGGACAGTCCCCGGTACGCCGATACAGGGCAGCGGCCTGATCAAGGTGGGCGACCAGGGCGTGCTCTCGGAGCGGCTTTGCTACTATACCAAGTTGCCCGAGGCATAGCCGGGCGATGGCCTCGATCGGAACATCGAATCAGGTTTGCTCGCCTTGACATGCCCCCTTGACGACTGTCCGCGGATCGCTCGCAGGGAGAGCTGATGTGCCTAGCATAGAGTTGGACAAAACCACCACCGCCCTGCTCATCGCCGACTTCTACGTGGAGATGATGGGGTCGCTGCCCCACGCGGTGGACCGCAAGGTTGTGGACAAAACTCGGGCCTTGCAGCGGGCGGCGCGGGACGCAGGGATCTTGGTCTGCTACTCGGCCACCGTGTTCCGGCCGGGATACCTGGAGATCAGCGCACGCAACAAGACGTTCAGCCAGCGGAAAAACTCGGGACAAGAGGCGGTCAGCGACCCGGTGCAACTGATCCACCCGTCGGTCAAGCCCCTGCCCGGCGAGGTGGTGGTGGGCAAGCACCGGGTCAACGCTCTGTTCGGCACCGACCTGGACATGGTGTTGCGGTCCAACAATATCGAGACCCTGGTCATCCTAGGTTATGCCACCAGCGGCGTGGTCCTCTCCACGGTGCGCTACGCCGCCGACCTAGATTACCGGCTACTGGTGGTGGAAGACTGCTGCTCCGACCAGGACCCGGAGGTCCACGACTTCCTCACCCAGCGAATCTTCCCCCGCCAAACGGATGTGGTCGGATCTGAAGATGTGATTAGTGCGCTGAGTACCGGGTAATCTGTGTTCGGACTATTCCAAGAGCCAAATGGACATCGGCGGCACCGAGTAGGGGCGGGTTTGAAACCCGCCCCTACTCACGCGATACCAGCTTTAGACCTAAATAGTTGCGTTTCCGGTGTGGCAAATACTGATGCTTAGACGCCTGAGTCCTGCTTGTCCCCATCACCCCACCACTCCTTCATTCTTTTGCTGATCTCTTTCTCGGTCCCCTCCTCCGTCGGTTGGTAATACCGGCGGTCCTTCAATGAGGGAGGCAGGAAATCCTGCTCGACAAAGTGTCCCGGATGGTCGTGGGCGTACTGGTAGTCCTTGCCGTAGCCCATGTTGCGCATCAAACCGGTGACGGCGTTACGCAGATGCAGGGGGACGGGCTCGCCAGCCCGTTTACGCACGTCATCCAGCGCCTGTTCCAAGGCCATGTAGGCCGAGTTGCTCTTGGGGGCGGTGGCCAGGTACACCGTAGCTTCCGCCAGGGGGATTCGCGCTTCGGGCATGCCCAGGAAGTGGACGGCTTGCTGGGCCGCCACGGCCAACGCCAAGGCTTCCGGTTGGGCCAGTCCGATATCCTCGGCAGCCAAGATGACCAATCTGCGGGCGATGAACAGCGGGTCCTCTCCCGACTCGATCATCCGCGCCAGCCAATATAACGCCCCGTCAGGAGAAGACCCGCGCACCGACTTGATGAAAGCAGAGATCGTGTCGTAGTGCCCCTCCCCGGCTTTGTCATACAAGGGAGGGCGGCGCTGCAAGGCATCGGAGATCGTTTCGAGGTCGATCGTGGTCGCGTCTTCTACGCCGGACGTGGCGAAGGCGGCGGTCTCCAATGCGTTCAAAGCTACCCGGGCGTCACCGTTGGCCATGTCTACCAAGTGTTCCAGCGCCGGTTGTTCCAGCTCTAAACCTAGTTCGCCCAAACCCCTTTGGGGTTCGGACAAGGCCCGTTGGACGATCTTTTCCACCTCTTCGGGAGTCAATAATTGAAGGGCGAACACCCGGCACCGGGACAGCAAGGGAGCGTTGACTTCAAAAGATGGGTTCTCCGTGGTCGCTCCGATAAAGGTCACGGTGCCGTCTTCCACATGGGGAAGGATCACGTCTTGCTGCGACTTGTTGAATCGGTGAATCTCGTCGACGAACAGAATGGTCTTTTCCTGGTGCATCCCCAGGCGGTCCCGTGCCTCCGCGACGATGCGCCTCAAGTCGGCCACTCCGGAGGTGACGGCGCTGACGGATTGGAAAGAGGCTTGAGTGACGCCCGAGATCAACCGGGCCAGGGTAGTTTTGCCGCTGCCCGGCGGTCCCCATAGGATAATGGATGGCAGCCGGTCGGCCTGGATAGCCCGCCGCAGCACCCGGTCCACGCCAACCACGTGCTCTTGGCCGACAAACTCATCGAACGTCCGGGGGCGCATCCGGTCCGCCAGCGGTGCGTTCTTAGCCATCTGCCTTTGGGCTTGGTGTTCGAACAAGGACATTGGTTACCCTAGCTTTCAGCTATCAGCGTTCAGCCGTCAGCATTTTTGATGTCATCCAAAAAAACCGGCATGGGCTTCAGGAATTTCACCGGTCTCCTGATAGCTGAAAGCTGACCGCTACCCAAAATGAGGCATCACCTCTTCAGCAAAGAGGCGCATGGATTTTTCCACTTCATTGTGGGGAAGCATGCCACCGGTGTTGAACCAGCACATGAACTCTTGGTTCTGATACCTACCGCCCAACGATCTCAGCTTCTCCACGACCTGGTCCGGGTCTCCGATGGCGGCAAAGTCATCGTACACCCGGTCGTACGTCAGTTCGGAGATACCCCTAAGCGACCGTGTCCGGTTGGCCCGGATCAGGCCCAGATAGTTGTCAAAGCTGGCCTGGGGCATGCCTTTGGCCTTGCTCTTGTCCTTGGTGACGTACACCGGAACGTTCACGTTGACCTTTACCTTGGCCGGGTCGTGACCATGTTCGCCCAATGCTTCCCGGTACACCGCCAGACCGTCCAGTGCCCCCTGAACGGAAACAACTAACGGCGCTACCAGGATGTTGTGTCCCAAAGAACCAACGATACCGAAAGTGTCCGCACTATTGGAAGCGATGTACACCGGAGGATGGGGATCTTGCAGCGGTTTGGGCGTGATCCTCAGATCCTGGGCTTGAAAATACTCGCCTTCGTAGGAAAGCTTGTCGCAGGTCCAGGCTTTCAGAACAAAGTCCAAGGCTTCTAGGAATCTTTCCCGTCCCTCGGCTATGTCGACGCCGTAGCCTGCGAACTGGCGGGGATTGGAGCCCCTGCCGATACCGAAGATGGCCCGTCCGCCGGAAATAACATCCAGTGTCGCGGCCTCTTCCGCTAATCGCACCGGATTATGTAAAGGCATCAGATTGACGGCGGTGCCCACCTTTATCCGCTTGGTTGTTTGGGCGATAGCCGAGGCCACCAGGAGTGGCGCCGGCATGATGGAAAATTCCGGATTGAAGTGCAGTTCGGCCAGCCACACGGAGTCGAAACCCAATTCGTCGGCTAGTTGGGACTGGGCGATGGTGTCGGAATACCGCTGTGACGGTGACTGATCTTCCGAGCAAGGCAACTGGTAGAAGACGCCAAATTCCACGGATACACTCCTTTGGGTTGAAGGCTATCAGCTATCGGTTCTCCTGAACGCTGATAGCCGAAAGCTGCTTGCTATAACGGTATATTGCCGTGTTTCTTGGCCGGCAGTGTATCCCGCTTGTTTTGCAGCATCTCCAAGGCTCGGATCAAGCGGGGCCTCGTTTCTGACGGATCGATGATGTCGTCCACGTAACCCCGGCTAGCCGCCACGTAAGGATTGGTGAACTTTTCCTGGTAGTCGGCCACCAACTCCTTCCTGGTCTGGTCAGGGTCTTCGGCGCTGGATATCTCCCCCCGGTGAATTATGTTAACCGCGCCCTCGGCGCCCATCACGGCAATCTCCGCCGATGGCCAAACGAAGTTGACATCAGATCTCAGGTGCTTGCTGCTCATCACGATGTAAGCCCCGCCGTAGGCCTTCCGTATGATGACGCTAACCTTGGGAACCGTAGCCTCAGCATAGGCGTAGATCAGTTTTGCGCCGTGGCGGATGATGCCGCCGTGCTCCTGATCTACGCCCGGCATGAATCCGGGAACATCAACCAATGTCACCAGGGGGATGTTGAAGCAGTCGCAAAACCGGACGAACCGGGCTGCTTTGTTGGAAGCGTCGATGTCCAAGACTCCGGCCAGATGTTGGGGCTGATTGCCGATGATGCCCACCGTGCGGCCGTCGAGGCGGCTCAAGCCCACCAAGATGTTGGGAGCGAAACTTTGATGGACCTCCATGAACTCCTCGTCATCGACGATCCGATAGATAATGTCCCGCATGTCGTAGGGCCGGTTAGCGTCATCCGGAACCAATTGGGCAAGGTCCGGGTCAGTCCGGCCTGCCCCATCGCCGGTGACTACAAGGGGTGAATCGTCCAGATTATTGCCGGGGAGGAAACCTAACAGCCGCCGCACTTCGGCCAGACACTCTTCCTCGGTTTCATAAACGAATTGGGCCACGCCGCTGCGGGTGGCATGGGAAGCCGCTCCGCCCAGCTCCTCGTGGGTAACATCCTCGCCGGTAACCGCTTTGATCACGTCCGGTCCCGTGATGTACATCTGACCGGTGCCGCTGACCATAAACACAAAATCGGTTATGGCCGGAGAGTATACTGCCCCTCCCGCTGCCGGTCCCACGATCACCGAGATTTGGGGTATCACCCCGGAGAACAGGGTATTACGCAGGAAGATATCCCCGTAGGCGGCCAGGCTGGTGACCCCTTCCTGGATCCGCGCGCCCCCGGAGTCATTCAGACCTACCAGCGGACAGCCGGTCTTGGCCGCCAGGTCCATAACTTTACAGATCTTCTGGCTCACCACTTCGGACAAAGAGCCCCCGAACACGGTGAAGTCCTGGGCGAAGGCGAAGACTTGCCGGCCGTCGACCCGGCCATATCCGGTGACCACCGCGTCTCCCAAAAACTTGCGGTCGGCCAAGCCGAAATCCGTCGCCCGGTGAGTGACGAACGTGTCCATCTCAACGAAGGAGCCGTCGTCCATCAACAACGCCATTCGCTCACGGGCCGTCAGTTTGCCCCGGCTATGCTGTTGGTCTATGCGCTCCTGGCCGCCGCCCTTTTGGGCTTGCTGGCGCATCTGCTCCAGAGTGACCAATTTCATTTGAATCGACTGGTTTTCTGCTGTCACTAGCCCCTCGCAACCCCCGCCGCCGGGCAGGTTGGCCCCATCCTAGCAGACGGGTATAAGCGGTGCAAGGCGAGGGTGACCGAGTGGTAGAATAGGCTGCGAACCGTCTTATACCTCTTGATCGACCGTGAGAATCCTGGTGCCTCCTTTGAACCAACTTTCCGTAGCCAATGGCGAGCCCCTGGTGTGGGGACAGCGCACCTACGTCATGGGAATAATCAACCTGACTCCCGATTCCTTTTCCGGCGACGGCTTGGGCTCGGACGTTTCCGTGGCCGTTGAACAAGCGCTAAGGTTCGAGGCCGAAGGCGCCGACTTTATAGATGTAGGAGCCGAGTCCACCCGTCCCGGCCATGAATCCGTCACCGCCGAAGAGGAACTGGAGCGGCTTATGCCTGCTTTGGAGGCAATGGTTTCCCGCGTCAACCTGCCGGTCAGCGTGGACACCAGCAAGGCGGTGGTTGCCCAGACCGCCGTAGCCGCCGGCGCCGCGATTATCAATGACCAATGGGGCCTGAAATCCGAACCGGAGATCGCGATAGTGGCCGCCCAGACCGGCGCGGGTCTCATTCTGATGCACAACCAGAAGGGACGCCATTACAACGACCTTATACCTGACATCTCCTCCAGTCTGTCCGCCAGCGCCAAGACCGCTCTCGACGCCGGCGTCCCCAAGGGAAACATCATCTTCGACCCAGGCAGTGGGTTCGGCAAGACGCCCGACCACAACCTTGAGATCCTGAACCGATTGCGGGAGTTCACGTCCTTGGGTTATCCATTGCTGCTGGGCACGTCACGCAAGTCGACCATCGGCATGGTGCTGGACCTGGCCGTAGAGGAAAGAGTAGAAGGAACGGCTGCCACGGTGGCCCTAGCCATCGCTGCAGGAGTGGACATCGTCCGGGTTCACGACGTGCGGCACATGGTTCGGGTTTGCCGGATGAGCGATGCGGTGGTCCGGGGCTGGAGGCCTTCGGGTTGGAAACGGTAACGGCATACCTGGGTTTGGGCACCAATCTGGGAGAACGCCGGAAAAACCTGGAAAGGGCAGCCGAGTTATTGTTCCGGTCTCCGGCAGAGCCGGTAAGCAATCTTCAATCACTGCGATCGTCGTCCGTCTACGAGACTGCTCCATGGGGATATGCCAACCAGCCTGACTTTCTCAACTGCGTCCTAGAGGTGGAAACCGGGCTAGCATCGGACCAGCTCCTAGATATCACCCAAGGGGTGGAGCGGGAGATGGGCCGGGAATGGAGCCTTAGATACGGACCGAGAGTCATCGACGTGGATATATTGTTTTACGGCGCCATTATCGTCGAGCAAGCAAATCTTCAGATACCCCATCCCCGGTTGCACCAAAGGGCGTTCGTGCTGGCGCCGCTGGCGGAATTAGCTCCCGAACTGACCCATCCGGTGCTTGGGCTGACGGTGCGGGAAATCATGGCCGAAGTCGATGGCAAGAGCGGGGTCAAGCTATGGGGGCCGCCGCTGAATCTCCCGTACCCAGACGGACCCGCTCTCCAGGCGTGAAAGCTAGAAAACCGGTTGACAATCTAACCCGACTATCGCATATTGGTATCGTCTAATGTTCCAACTAATCTCCCTGTTTTCCGCCATCATTTTCGGCTCGATTCCAGGGAGCCTGCTATAGAGATTGGATGATAAATTACCGAGGAGACAGGAATGGCGGATAAACAGCTAACTTTTAGTGCAGAAGCGCGAACCAGCTTGATGCGCGGCGTAGACGAACTGAGCCGTGTCGTTGGTTTAACCCTGGGGCCCAGCGGCAGAAACGTACTCTTCAGCCGCATGTTCGGCTTGCCGGTGGTTTGCAGCGACGGCGTTACCATCGCCAAAGAGATCGAACTGCCCGACGCCTACGAAAACATGGGCGCGCAACTGGTCAAAGAAGCCGCGTCCAAGACTAACGATGTGGTCGGAGACGGCACCACCACATCAGTGGTGTTGACCCAGGCGATCGTACGCCAGGGATTCCTCAACGTTGCCGCCGGCGCCAGCGGTATGGCCTTGAAATCCGGCATCGAGAAGGCGGTTGAAACCGTCGTGACCGAGTTGAAACAAATGGCGATCCCCGTGGAAAACCGGGACCAGATCGCCCGGGTAGCGGCCCTTTCCGCCCATGAAGAGGCCATCGCCCAACTACTGGCAGACGCCATGGACAAAGTTGGCCGGGAGGGCGTCATCACCATCGAGGAATCCAAAGCCATGGACGACGAACTGGAAGTCGTAGAAGGTGTCCGGATAGACCGGGGCTATCTTTCGCCCCACTTCGTCACCGACACCGACCGTATGGAAGCGGCGTTGGACGATCCCCTCTTCTTGATCACCGATCAAAAACTTAGCTCGCCCACCGACATCGTCGCCACTATGGAAATGGTGATTGCAGAGGGCCGCCGGCCCTTGGTAGTCATAGCGGAGGATGTTGACGGTGAGGCATTGGCGACCCTTGTGGTCAACAAGATGCGTGGCACTCTTGGTTGTGTAGCCATCAAAGCCCCCGGGTTTGGAGAACGCCGAAAGGCCCTGCTGGAGGATATGGCCATCTTGACCGGCAGCACGGTCATCAGCAGCGACGTGGGCCTGCGCTTGGACAGCGTGGAGATGTCGCATCTCGGATCGGCTAGAAGATTGGTTGCCCTAAAAGACGACTCAACCATCATAGATGGCCGAGGTTCGGCGGACGCCGTCAAGGACCGCGCAGCGCAGCTTAAGGTCCAGATCGAAGAGACTAGTTCCGACTACGATAGGGAAAAGCTAGAGGAGCGTCTTGCCTCTCTGGTGGGAGGCGTGGCCGTCATCAAGATCGGCGGGACCACCGAGCCGGAAGTCAATGAGCGTAAATCACGAGCCGAAGATGCCCTATCCGCAACCAAAGCAGCGGTCGAGGAAGGTATCGTGCCCGGCGGCGGCGTGGCCATGATTCGAGCCGAGAGCGCCGTAGAGAAGTTGGAGTCAACGCTGAGCGGCGAGGAGGCTTTGGGCGCCCGGTTGGTAAGGCAAGCACTGAGCGCGCCACTGATCCTGATATGCGAAAACGCCGGCCACCGCGGCGAGGTAATTCTTAACGAAGTTCGCAACGGCGAGGGCGACTGGGGATTCGACGCCGAGGAGGGTGAGTATTGCCACCTGATGGAACGCGGCATCGTCGACCCGTTGAAGGTAACCCGTTCCGCCTTGGAGAACGCCGGCAGCATAGCGGGAATGATGCTAACCACTCAGGCCGTGATCACCGAGATTCCCGTCGTAGTGCCGTTGCCCCAAGACGTCCAAGACTTCATGCACGACTAGGTCCATCCCGGTTCTTAACTCCGCATTCTAGGGAGAAGAAACTAATGGCCCGGAATGTCATCGCCAAACCGGCGGTAATGTCCGGGCCAGAATTTTGGCAAGCGACATGACATCTAACGCTCTGGACCGGAATTCAATCGCGGAGTTGATCCTAGGTTCGTCACGCCTCATCGAGTCGTACCTATCTCTGGACGAGCAGCTTCAGCCTAACGGATTCGACCTGAGCCTGAAAGAAGTCTCTCGCCTGACCTCCGGAGGCACCATGGGATCCGGGCCGGATCAACGGACATTATCAGACACCGAAATCCTGGATTTCGACCGGGAAGGCTGGCTTCGCTTATCCTTCGGGCCTTACTTGATCAGCTTCAATGAGATCGTTAACCTCCCGCTGGATCTGATGGCCTTGGGCCGTCCCAGGTCCAGCCTGTTGCGCAGCGGGGTGAGTATCCACACCGCTGTTTGGGACGCCGGCTACCGAGGCCGCTCTCAAGCGTTACTGGTGGTGCATAACGATCAAGGCTACGCGATGCAACGAGATGCACGCCTGATGCAATTGGTGTTCTTCCACCTAACCCAGCCGGTGAGCCAGGGATACCAGGGCCGGTTCCACGGCGAGAACCTTTAGAGGATTCGCATCCGTTAACGCCGGACCGGCAGGACGCGGTTGCCGGAAGCACGCCAGTGGATTTTCCCAAAAGGTGCGCGGGATCTCCACCGGTGGGATAATAGGTCCGGTGCATCAGTGAATAACTTAAAACAAACCGTCACCGGCTACGCGCTGGAACTGGGGTTCGACCTAGTGCGTATCACCTCGACTGACGATTTCGTCCAAGACAGGGAAATAGCCCTGGAGCGCTTGCGTGACGGCTTGATGGACGGTCTGCCCTGGTATCACCAGGCTCGCGTCATGCGGGGGACCAGCCCGCAAGAGCTTTTACCGGGCGCCCGCTCAATCATATGTTTGGGCCTCAGCTACTATCGCCCGGTTCTTTCCGATGGTACCGCCCCCCGATCGGCGGGGAAGGTGGCACAGTACGCCCGGCTCCAGGACTACCATAAAGTTATGAAGACCCGGATGCGCGACTACGTTCGGGGCTTATCTTCCCAGCTGGAAACACCGATCGACGCTCGGTGGTATGTGGATGACGGCCCCATGCTGGACCGGGCGGCGGCCGCCCGCTCGGGCCTGGGTTGGTTCGGCAAAAACACTAACATCCTGACCCCAACCCACGGCTCATGGATATTCCTAGGCCAGGTCATAACCGACCTGGCGTTAGAACCGGATCCGCCTCTAAAGAAGACCTGTGGGTCCTGCGTCCGGTGCATCGACGCTTGTCCCACGGGAGCCATCGTGGCCCCTTATGTCATCGACAACACCCGGTGCATATCCTACCTGACCATTGAACATCGGGGCCCCATACCTCGGGAACTGCGGCCCAAGATGCTGGATTGGGTCTTCGGCTGCGACATTTGCCAGGATGTCTGCCCGGTGAACCGGAATGCCCTCACCGGAGACTCAGCGATGTGGAAACAAGGGTCTAGGGGAGACTCCCATGAAGCAAAAATGGGCACCCTAGATCTGCTTGATCTGCTCCGGATAACCGAGGAGGAATTTCGGCAAAGATTCAAGGGTAGCCCGATACTCCGCGCCAAGCGAGAGGGCCTGCAAAGGAACGCATGCGTGGCCTTGGGAAACCTGGGAGACCCCTCAGCGGTCCCGGCCTTGAATGAAGCCTTATCTCACAGTTCGCCGTTGGTTAGGGGCCACGCCGCATGGGCTTTGGGGCAGATCGGGACTTTTGACGCACGGGAAGCCTTGAAGGCCATCCGGTCAAACGAGGTGGACCCGGAGGTTTTGGAGGAGATCCAAGCCGCCCTAGACGATACGGTTGGCCGGGATCCTGTCTCCGTCATCGAACACATCTGAACTGAGAGCCCTACAGGGGCGAATTTACACTCCCGTTCGCATGATCCCGGCGTTAAAGTGTCTAACCATCGGGAGCGGTCCCAGGAGATGCGGGCGCGGTGGGTCCAGTAGGCGCCTGTGCTGGGCCACCTTGGGACGACTGAGCCCCAGCAGGCGGCTGACCCGGGCCACCTGGGGCCGCCGTTGCTCCGGGTCTCGTAGGAGCCTGGGCTGCGGCGCCCGGGGTCGCCAGACCTGGCCTCTGTCCCCCGCCCCGTCCGCCGTGTCTCCTCGAACCCGATTTTCTCTTGCGGTTGCCCGAAGGAGGTTGAAGGGTTGGCGTCGGCTTGTAGTCCTTCCCAAACTTCAGCTTCTTCATCTCTTCTTCGATCAAAAGAAAATCGGCCTTGGGCAACAGGTGAAGATTTCCCTGGAAAGCCATATACCAATTTTCCGGCGTCCACCGCTTCACGTAGTCTAATCGGGGCGCCAGCAGGTTGGCGTCGATGTATTGAGTTTCTTCCAAAATGATTTCAGGCTTTATCTCGATGCGGAATGGCCAATCGGCGCCGCCCTCATTCTCCCAGATGGGCGTATCGTCCTCAAAGAAAGATGTGGTGGCCGTGACGGTGGCGGTGAATTTACGCTTGTGGGTAACATAATAAAGTATGCGGTCGCCGTTTCCGATACGTTGAACCTTGCGCCGGTGCTGTGGCTTCAAACCCAGTAAATTGAACCCACGCTCCTGCGTTATCCGGAAGTTCTCGGCGTTGCAAACCACCATCCAGAAATTAAGAGGCATAATCCCTCCGAGCAGCCCACCGGCATCTGCGGCATGGCCAGGCCGGATTCTGTTTATATTTTACCATGCCGAAGCGCCGTTGTTCCCTGTGGGGTCCATCACCTCAAGGACGATTCTCGCCACCTGTTCAAAAAACCGGTTGTCCTGTCAGGTTGGTTGGTGTAACATCATTCCGGCTGCGGAACGAGGCCAAGTTGAAGCTGGGCATGGCAGCTCCATGAATCAACTATTAGGCTTGCCGTGGACGCCGGCCTATTCGTGAGCCGGACGGCAAACCGGCCCCGGGAATCCCAATGAGAGAGGAAAAAGGAATGACATCAAGCGGTTCCAGAGAGCGGGAGATCGCCATCGTTGGGGTGGCCGAGTCCGACGAGATGGGTACGGTGCCCAATAAGTCATCGCTGCAACACCATGCGGAAGCGGCCCACAATGCGCTGGCGGACGCCGGACTCTCCAAGAGTGACGTGGACGGGGTTTTCACCGCCGGATTTTCCACGATGGCCACTGCCGAGTACATGGGCATCCAACCCCGATTTACCGACAACACGTCGGTAGGTGGTTCGTCCTTCGTGATTCACGTCGCCCACGCCATAGCCGCGATCAAGGCTGGTTACTGTGAAGTGGCGCTCATCACCCACGGACAAGCAGGGCGGTCTACCCGGGGCCGGGTCCCCGGCGACCCTAACCTTCCGGTCGCTCAATACGAAGCGCCTTACGGCATGGTTGGTCAACCCATCAACTACGCGCTGGCTTGCTCCCGGTACATGCACGAATACGGCGAAGACCGCGCCAGACAGGCCATGGCAGAGATCGCCGTTTCCACTAGAAAGTGGGCGAACCTAAATCCTAAGGCGGCGATGCACGACACCCCCATGACCTTTGACGACTACCACGACTCCCGCTACGTGGCATGGCCTTTCCACTTGTTTGACTGCTGCCTGGTTACGGACTCCGGAGCGTCCATCATCGTGACCACCGCGGAGCGAGCCCGAGCTTGCCGCAAGGAACCCGTTTGGGTTTTGGGCGCCGGGGAGGGTCACGACCACAACTTGATCAGCATGATGCCTTCACTCACGTCCCTGATCGCGCGGGAGACCGGTCCAAAAGCCATGGCCCAGGCCGGCATCAACCACGACGATATCGACCTGACGATGATTTACGATTCCTTCACCTATACGGTCATGCTGACACTGGAATCCCTGGGCTTCTGCGGCCGGGGAGAGGTAGCGGACTTCGTTGCCGGCCAACGCACCGCGCCCGGCGGGGACTTCCCCCTGAACACCAACGGCGGCGGATTGTCCTATTCCCATCCGGGGATGTACGGCAGCTTCCTCTTGGTAGAGGCGGTACGCCAACTCCGCGGCGAGGCCGGCGACCGGCAGGTGCACCGTAAAGGGACCAATGATCAAAATCCCCAGATATCCCTAGTCAACGGTACCGGCGGCTCTCTGTCTTCCACCGGCACCGTGGTGCTTGGCACCGGCTGATCGATACTCCCGCTACCTCAGACTCCCGCATCCCCTCGTCGTAACGTCAATAACGGCGAGGGGTTTTTATTTGTGAAAACTTCGAATATTCAGCGTAACCGGTACAAGTAGCACACATAACATTCCCGGTGCCTCTGCTAATATTCAACGATATTGGCTTGGTGGTCATCCGCCAACCCATCTTTATCTGCTAATAGCGAAGGAATTCGTTATAGCGAAAGGATTCGATCATATGGAACAGTCTATAAACTCGTTTCTCCAGCACCTCATTGTCGAAAAAGGTTTTTCCCGCAACACCTCCGAAGCCTACCGCAACGACCTCGGCCAGTTCTATCAATTCTTCCAGGACCACAACAAAACCGAAGTAAACGGGAGTAGTCCCTGGCGGCTGGTGGACCTGGAATTGCTGAATAAGTACATCAGCGACCTGCGGGGCAACAAAGGCTACCGCGACACCACCACCGCCCGAAAGGTTGCCGCTCTTAAGTCCTTCTTCGGGTTTTTGACCGAAAGCGGCACGGTAACCCAAGACCCCACCCAATCGCTGAGTTCTCCCCGAGTGGGAAGGTCCCTGCCCAAGGCCCTCTCCCAAGACGAGGTTGCCCGACTTCTGGACATGGCGTCCCGCTCTGGGAGCAACGAGGGACGCCGCGACGCCGCCATCCTGGAACTGCTCTATGCCACGGGACTCCGCGTTGGCGAGTTGGTGTCGCTGAATCTGCAGAACGTGGACCTCAACGATTCCTACATCCGCTGCTGGGGCAAGGGCTCCAAGGAGCGCATCGTATACATGTACCCAAAGGCCCTGGCCGAGATTAAAAGCTACCTGCACAAGTCGCGTCCGGGATTGCTAGGAACCGAGAAAAGCCAGACAGCCTTGTTCATCAATCACCGCGGTCAACGGCTGACCCGGCAATGGGTGTGGAACATACTGAAATCTTACGGCGAAAAAGCGCATCTCCCCCAGAGGATCACCCCGCATACATTGCGGCACAGCTTCGCCACCCATCTCTTGCAGAACGGGGCCTCGTTGCGCCACGTTCAAGAGTTATTGGGGCATTCAAGTATCTCCACCACCCAGGTGTATACCCATCTCACCGATGGCTATCTGCACCGTGAATACGAAAAGAGCCATCCCAGAGCCTAAGCCGAACACGGAATGGCGATGCACGTAGGGGCAGGTTTGAAACCTGCCCCTACCAGGTTGGGCGGCGCCGGTCACCCCAAGCAACCGCAGGTTCTCTCCAAACTGCCAGGCCCACTGCCCAATTCGGCCAATTGCTGTTATAGTAAAATTGTCTGCCCAGGAACCGGGTTGGTTGAGATTCGCTCAGACACTCCCGCTCCTAACATGGGCGTGACGGACATCAGGAGGTAGATTTCCATGCCGGGTAAAGCTCGCCGTGTGGCGTCTCGCCAGGCACAACTCAACCGAAGAAAAAGGCAGCAACGGGGTCCCAGCGGGATTCCCGCCGTTGAAGCCACGGCGGCCACCGAAGATCAGCAGTCCGCCGAAGAAACTGCCAGTCAGGCCAATGGTGTTGTGAATTCCTCCGAGGCCACTGCGGATGCGCCTGCCGCAACCGCGGCCGCCCGCGCGCCTCGCCCCGCGGGCCCTGGCCGCCTTCGGCGGGAACATGTCGCCTCGGCCAACTACATTGGTGCTGAGTTGCGCCGTATCCTAATAATGGGTAGCGTGATATTGGTGGTCCTCATCGTCTTGGGAATCACCGTGTAGAAGTAATGGCCCTTTCATTGTTCGAACGGCGCTTGCGTAACGCCCCGAACCGTCCTGGTGTTTACATCATGAAAGACGTCCGGGGCAACGTTCTATATGTGGGGAAGGCCAGCGTTCTCAGCAACCGACTCCGCAATTACTTCGGATCGCCCGCCAATCTGCCCAACAAAATTCGCCGGATGCTCGGCCAGTTGGACGACTTCGAGTGCATCGTCACCGACACCGAGGCCGAGGCGCTGATCCTTGAAAACACCCTGATCAAGCGCCATAAACCCCGCTACAACGCCCGGCTCAAAGACGATAAGACTTACCCTTACCTGAAGATTGACCTTGCCGAGGATTTCCCCAAGGTCTACATCACCCGCAAGGTCGCCAAAGATGGCGGCCGGTACTTCGGCCCCTTCGCCACCGCCGGTACCGTTCGCCAGACCATGGACCTGATAAAGAGGCTGTTCCCCTACCGGTCTTGCACCAAGGCCATCACCGGCAAAGATGCGCGCCCTTGCTTGGAATACTACATCAACCGGTGTGTCGCTCCTTGTACCGGACTGGCCAGCAAAGAAGATTACGCCAAAGTGATCAATCAGGTCACGCTGTTCATGGAAGGCGATACAGAAGCGGTAACCACCGACTTGCGGACCAACATGGAAAAAGCGTCGGAGGAACTGGAGTTCGAGAGAGCCGCCGTTCTGCGGGACCGGATGCGCAGCGTCCAGAAGGTCGCCGATGAGCAGCAGATCAAGGTTGACGCCAACCCCATCAGCGACATGGACGTCATCGCATTCACCCAGAGCGAATCAGATACATGGGTCGAGGTGTTCTTCATCCGGCACAACAAGCTCATCGGCCGGGATCACTTCTTTATGGACGGCGCCCAGGACGAGTCTCCCGGCCTGGTGATGGGCCAGTTTATCAAACAGTTTTATCAGTCGGCCTCGGCCATTCCGCCCCGGATCCTCCTGCAACACCATCTAGAGGAGGAAGAGTTGATCGGCGAGTGGCTGCGAGAGTTGAGGGGCGGTCCCGTTCGTCTGGTCCTGCCGCAAAGAGGTCAGCACAAGAAGCTGATAGACATGGTAGAGGAGAATGCCCGCCAGGGATTGAAACACCACCGGGTAAGGTGGCTGGACAACACGGATGTTATCCACCAGGCCATGGCCGAGCTCCAAGAAGAATTGACCTTGCCCACCGATTTGCGCCGCATGGAATGCTACGACATCTCCCATATTCAGGGCACTAACACCGTGGCCAGCATGGCCGTATTCGAGGACGGCAAGCCCAAGTCTTCCGAGTATCGCCGTTTCAAGATAAAGACCGTGGAAGGCGTGGACGATTTCGAGAGCATCCGGGAGGTGCTAAGACGCCGCTTCAAGCGGATGGCAGACGCCCGGGCCAAAGGGAATCGTCCGGATGACAATGGCGCCCACGATAAAGAAGACAGTTGGGGTATCTTCCCCGACCTGGTGTTGATCGACGGCGGGAAAGGGCAGCTTTCGGCCGCCCTAGAGGTGTTCCTTGAGATGGGACTGGACAACGTCCCCCTGGCGTCTCTGGCCAAGGAGAATGAGTGGCTGTACGTACCGCATACTCCGGAGCCCATCGTCTTGGCCCGGAATTCCCAAGCGCTGTATCTGGTGCAGCGGATCCGCGACGAAGCCCACCGCTTCGCTATAACCTATCACCGGAATCTACGCAGCAAAAGCAGTCTGAAATCTCCCCTCGACATGGTGACCGGCATCGGCCCAAAGCGGAAGCGAATGTTGCTGCGCCGGTTCGGCTCGGTCAGCGGTATCAAGCACGCGCCGTTGGATGAAATAGCGGCGGTCCCCGGCCTTACCCGCTCCCTGGCAATCCTCCTCAAACAAAGCCTGTAAGCCGGTGGGCTTGGCCCCAACCGAAGGAAAGTGTCCCGGTTGGAGTCTCAAGATTGGTTACTCTCGCCCAAACTGTTACACCTCAAGCCGCCGCGGTAACGAATCACCCATGGTTCTGTTCCAATGGGGTTATACACTTCTACCGCCGTCCGGTTGATTACCAGACTGCGGTCGGTTAGTATTATCTGGTGGGGTGGTATTCATAGCTAGGTAATGCATTATGGTAAAGGTTTCCATTTCTCTCCCAAGCAACGCGCAGATAACCGTTGAGTCTCAAGATCAAGCCGAACTTCAGGAAATAGTAGGGATGCTGCGTGGCCTGTCCAGAGAGTTAATGCATTATTCCCCCGAAACCGGCACGGCGGCCAACGGCGCCACTTCCCAAGCGCTGGACACGGAAAAGGGTAGTAGTGTAGACGATTCTTCCGGTCTTAGCGAGAGCGTCGAATCACCAACTCCTCCTCCGGAAATTGCTCCAAGCCCGGTGGACGGTGATGACACCGTGGATCCGTCCGGCCAAACACCCGCCGCCGAAGAGATAATTCAACCTCCATCCGAACCCCTTCAGGAGTCTGCCCCGGTTGGCCGCGTAAAGGCCCAACAGGCAGCCCGGTCGGCAGCGGCGGAATTGGCGTTCGTGCAGTTCTGCCAGTCGATCAACCCCTTGGGCGACATGCGCAAAGTGGTGGTGGCCGCGGAAGGCGCGGCCCAATTCCTGGAGATGGATAGTGTGGATGCCGACGATCTGGCAAGCCTGTTCGACCGGGTGGGCTGGCTGATACCCCACAGCTTCACCCAAACCTTGCGCAACGCCGCCCGAAGCAAGTTCCGGTGGTTAGAGCGGGTACCCGGCCGTTCCGGTCACTACATGGTTACCATTCTAGGCCGCACAACTATCCTGGGCGAGTAGCTGCCAGGGTTCCTCCCTCGTTCGTGCCGCTGGTTGCGGCCCACCCACGCTGGTACTATGCTTACAACGTCGTTCTGGCTTCGGTCATGGAATGCCGTGACTTTCAAACATCACCTCATTCCTAACTAGCGGAGCACCCGAATAATCACTGGCATATAGCCGGATGTTGGACTGGGCATCGACTGGATCATTTTCCACAAAGTTCATCCTCTTGAAATTAATCGTTAAGAAGCGAGAATAATGAAATGGAAGGCCCCGGATACGCCATACAGGAAATAACTGAACTTAAACATGGTGGTGTTCCACTTTTAGGGGTTACCAAGGGTTCGCACCTATAAACAATAGATGCCGTCAACGGGGCTAATTTTCTTAGCAAGGAAGGATCAATAGCTACATGGAAATCATAAAAGAAGGGCCCAGACGGGCCCTGGCGGTGACCCCTCATCCGGACGATTGTGAGGGGGGCTGCGGTGGCACCCTATCAAAGTGGATCCGTGAATCCGAGACGGAGGTGGTGGTAGTCCTCTGCACCAACGGCGACAAAGGCACCTCGGATCGAGACATGACGCCAGAGTTGTTGGCGGCAACCCGGGAGCGGGAGCAGCAGGAAGCCTCCGATGTTATGGGGGCCGCGTACGTGGTTTTCCTCTCTCATCCCGACGGCGGTTTGGAAGACACCATGTTGTTTCGCAGCCAGGTGGTGCGGGCCATCCGGATGTACAAGCCAGACATCATCATGGCAATCGACCCCTACCGCAGCATCAGCCACACCCACCGTGACCATCGTATGAGCGGCCAGGTGGCGGTGGATTCGGCGTTCACTTACGCTTGGAACGAACGGCACTTTCCGGAACAGATCACCAAAGAGGGGTTGGAGCCACATCGCGTCACCGAAGTTTATCTATGGGGTAGCGAGGATCCCGACGTTTTCGTGGATGTCTCGGAGTACCTGCAGATGAAGGCCGACTCCCTGACCAAACACGCCAGCCAGATGCGCGGCCCCGTGGAAGGCCGGCTTGAGCGGGTGACGAATGGAGCGGTCCGGAGCGGGGAGAAGGCTGGAATTCCCTATGCCGAAGGGTTTCGCCGCATCCGGTTTGAGATTGGGTCCAGGGATTGGCAATATCTGAGTTGTTAGCAAGTATGCCAAAGTGGTTCGACAAGCTCACCACGAACGGTGGGAGGCCGCTTTCCCGTTCATCCTGAGCCCGTTCGTCCTGAGCCTGTCGAAGGACCCGTCAGCCGTCAGGAGACGACCGTTAGGCGCCGTCCTGGAGTTGCTGGATTATCCGGCGTAATTGGACTTCTTCTATGGGCCCATCGGTCGAGGGTGAGAAATTAACGTCGTCCAATAAGTCTCCGTACCTTTCCAGGAATCTTCCGGCTATCTCGTCGTACTCGCCGGTCACGGCGAAAGCGTCCACCATTTCATCACTGATCAACTCGCCCATCTCCGCCCATTCGCCCTTTAGGGACATCTGGTGCAGTTGGACCCCGATCTCCTCGAACCCGTGGGCTTCCAATACCGGGAAGTAGGTCCTGGTGGAGGCGTAGAAAGCGATGCGGCGGCGCACTTCGGCCGTGGCGGCGCGGATGCTGCTTTGGTTCGGCCCGGTGATGATGAAGCCGCTACCGGTTAGCCGGGCTGGCGGTCCTTCACGGCCGGCCTTCTCGGCTCCTTTTTCCAGACCGGGGCGAACTACGTTGCGCACGTACTCCGCCGAAGTAAGGCTGTGCAGCATCAAACCGTCGCAAACTTCGCCGGCCACTTGGCAGTTATAAGCGTTCACGGCCCCAGTGAAGACTGTTGGCGCCGGATAGAGGCTGGGACCAGGGTTAAAGAAGGGCGTCATCAGAGAGAACTGGTAGTACTTCCCTTGATAATCCAGCTTGCTCCCCGTTGCCCAACAATCCCAGATATGCCGCAGGGACTGAACGTACTCCCGCAGTTTTGGCCCAGGGGCCTCCCATATCGTCGAGAACCGCCGCTCGATGTGTCCTTTAACCTGAGTCCCCAATCCCAATCGAAAACGGCCCTGGGAAAGATCCTGCAGATCCCTGCTGGTGTGAGCGGTCACCATCGGTGAGCGCGGGAAGGCGATGGCCACGCTGGTGGCCAAAGTCACCCGTGATGTAGACGTGGCGGCCAGCACCAGGGGCAGAAACGGGTCGTGGGCGGTTTCGCTGCTGGATACGCCGTCATATCCCATCGATTCGGCCCAGGCGGCCTCGCCGGGAACACCGCTTAACTCCTTGGAACTCAACCGGTAGTTGACGAGCATGAAGGCCCCCAAGATGGAAATAACACGACAGATGTTAGCACAATGACATCTGAGAATGTCTCGAGGAAATGAATCGGCAGGAAGGAATCAAGTTCGACCCTGCCGGGTTAGAAGAGCGGAATGGGGAAACTGAATACCTCTGTTGGCCGTCCCTTTGGCAAGATCAGGAGCTTCACGCCGTGGGCATCAAGCAGATTTCTAGAAACAATCACGCGAAGGTCATTAGCCAAAGAGCTTCGGGCCGGGCGGTTATCCGTATGCGAAGAAGGGGCTTGTTGCCCCCTGGAGCTGGGCTTTCCGGGCCGGAGTGGGTTAACCGTCCCTATCACGATGACCGGTCCGCTTTGTCTCCGGCACGCCTTAACCTGGATCGCCTTTCCGGGCACGGTGCACTCGGCTGCGCAGCGAATCAGGTGTCCCAGCGCCCGAACCAGGCAAGTAGGATCCACCAGCGCCACGGGTAAGCCAGGCTCGCATTGAAATGTTACCGTCTTAGACCAATCGACTAACTCCAGATCGGCTTGCGCCAGATCAAACAGGACGTCGATACTGGCGTGTTGAAGATTGAGACTTAGCACGTCTGGATGACTATCGGCGGCTAGCAACAAATCACCAACCACATCGTCTAAGCGGCCGGTTTCCCGATCGATAGTTTCCAGGAACTCCCGGTAAATCTTCGGCGGCCAGTTAACGTCCGGCTGCAGCAAGGCGCTGCTGTAGCCTTTAATAGCGGTTAGCGGCGCCCGCAACTCATGGACGGTGCCGGCCCTCTTTGACCGTTGTACTTGTAGGGCCGGTCCATCTCCCGCCTTCGCTCTTTGAATGGCAAACCGCGCGTTCTGGACCACCGGAGCAACCAGTAGGGCGAGCCGTTCCAGAACTCTAGAGTCTTCGGCGGTAAACTCTGATCCGCCTTCACGGGTCAAAGACAAAGCGCCTATCTCTTGATTACCAAACGGCAAACAGGTTTGTAATCTGCGGCAATCGACGTTGTTGAAGTACACTGCCCTGCTAGCGCCACCAGGCCAATGCAGAGCGCTGAGTTCGCTGGCAGCCGGGTCGATCCAGGTCACGGTGGCATGGTCAAATGGAATCAACTCGTTGACCGCCTTAGCCATATGCCCAAACACCCTTTCCAGTCCGTCCAAAGAGCCTGGTGCCTTCCCCATCTCGTCGATGACGGCCAACTCTTTAGCCTTTCCTTGCAGCTCGTTATCCAAGCGGAGATTTGCTACCCAAGGCGTCAGGAGTTCCGCGGCCTTGGACAAAAGGCCCAGCTCGGCCGGCCCATAGGCATTTGGCCATTGGCTTTCCAACGCAACAACAGCGGCAACTTCACCTGAGTGGCGGACGGAAACTATCAATGCCGATCTGAGATCGGCATTGTCGCCCAAATCTGGCCAAAGGGAGGGACCGAGTTGGGGTTTGTCCTGAATCATCAAACCCGTCCCGCTTGAAACAAGCGACTCCCAGGCCGCGCCGCCAAGATCTTGATTTGGTCCAGGTTCGCTGCGGCAAACCCCTAGACCAAGCTGACAGACCCGGCTCAAGTTGCCGCCCGGCTCATCGGACAGATAGAAAGTGATTCTGTCGTAGTGCATCAACTGCTTAACTTCGTCCGCGAAACGCCGATACAGGGGACCGGGTGGCAGGTTGGCGGCAAACAAAGACGCGATGTTCTCCAAAGCCTGGTTTTCGATCGACTTGCGGCGCAGACGTTCCTTCAACTGGATATTCTCCAGCGTCAACGCCAATTGCCGGGTGATGGCTTGAAGCGGTTCCGCCTGCTCATAGCCGCACCCATGGGGGAAATCACCGCGGAACAGAACCGCGCCTAAACTACCTTCCTGTCCTTGGAGGTTTATTCGCAGCGAATGTTCCGGGATATCAGCAAGGCTGGGGTTATGGGGCAAGGACGCGCCATGGGAGGTTCCGCAGCGGTGCGGAGGACCCCAAGTGAATGCCACCTGGCCTGGATGACCCTCAGAGTTCAATAAGACAACCGCCAGGCTTCGGGGATGAAGCACTGGTTGGACCTGGGACACAAACCGGTCGCCGGCCTCCATGACGGCCGTGTCGAAATCTGCGTTGGCCTCGATATATCCCGTCAAAATCCCAAGCCGGCGCCAGACATGAATACATGCTGGTATTTACGGGACAATGTCCCAGCGATGGCACAGATCAGCATGATTTTATCTCACCGGCCAATCTTGTTTGGGAAGCCCGCCCCAAGAAAAGCGGTTAAGTATCGTCAGCCACCAAATCCCGGTAAATCTGATCGGACTTAGCAGCCATAACGAAATCGTTGCGATGAAGGTTGCGGATCTTGTGCGTCCACCAAGTGACGGCAACCCGTCCCCACTCGGTAGTCAATCGGGGATGATGCCCCTCGGATTCGGCCAGACTTCCAACTTCGTTGGTGAAATCCAGGGCGTGCTGGAAGTTGTCGAACTTGAAAACTCGGTCCAGCTTGCTGATCCCATCTTCCGAAATCAAGTCCCAATCAGACACTTGGGCATGCAATTCTGCCACCTCTTCCTGCTCCACGGGAGGCGAGTCCCGGCGGCAGGCCACGCATCTTTCCTGATTGAGTTGAGTCATCACTAGCCCCCTGGCAACAAGATAGACGTAGTGATTCACCAAGTAATCATAGGTTCGATAGGCCAGCCTATTCCGGGTCAGCCTAGTGGTGAGATTCACCAAAATCGATACTGAATCTTAGCACAGACAATGGCTTCCCGGTCGCCGGCGCAACCGCAGCCCGGCGGCCAACCTAGTGACAAAGGGGCCTGCCGCATAATATATTGGGCATAGCGATTGAGTTGGCAAGGCATATTTTCTCCGCCCCGGATCCGGCATCGGGCTCGCTCAGCCAACCGGTGGGGAGAATAAACCCAAAATACAAACTCTATAGAGGCGGCGAAGATGATTTTCGGAGCGATCACGAATTCCTGGAAAATTCAATTGAACGACACGGACCTGCCAGACTTGGTGTCCGACGCCAAAACCAGAGGCGCAAAACACATCGAGCTCAGGCAGACCTGTTTGGGAGACTGCGAATCTGGCGAAGGCGAAAACTGGCGCCCGGTCTTACCCCGCTTGCAGGCCTTGGTAGACTCATTCCCGGACTTAGACTTCGACCTAGCGATGGCTTGGCCGTGCTTGACGAAGAGGTCTGACCCCAGCGGTGAACAGTTCCAAGCCGCATTGGAAGCAGCCAAGCTGGTGGGCCGGCATACGCCTCACCTGAGAATCGTCGACCCCAGTCCCTTCGATCAGGCATGGGAGAAGGTAGAGGACATACCACCGGAAGCCCTGGGCGTGACGGAGTTAGCCCGGGAGGCGGCCAGTCAGGGCGTTATCCTCTCCATGGAGAATTCGGGACAGCCCATTCGCAGCATGGCACTTCTGGTCAGCGAAGCCCGGAAGCAGCTCTCGGATGAGGAGGGCGCTTACCTTGGACTTTGCCCCGACGCCACCAACCAATTGCGGCGCTATCCTGAGAGCGACCCGTTGGCAGAGCTAGACGCGGTACCGCTGGACATGCTCAAGATCGTACACTTCAAACAGGCCCGGGACGGCCGGGCGCATCCCACAGTAGATACCGGCGACCTGGATTGTTTGAAGATGTTGCAACTATTGGAGGCTAAGAACTACCAAGGGCCGGCAATCATGGAAATCCCACCCCACGAACAAGTGCTGGAAAACTTATCGGCCAGCTTCGCCTATCTGCAGTCCTAGACTAGGCGGGTATTTCAGTGAGAATATGCGGTTAGTTCTCAAATGACCAACTACACTAACTACACGGTTTCCATCCACTACGACCGGAGGCTTTACCGCCATGACATCGCCGGGTCCATCGCTCACGCCCGAATGCTGGGCAAGCAGGGGATCATCAGCGAAGAGGACGCCGGGCTGATCGTTGATGGCCTGGGAAAGGTGCGTCAGGAGATTCAAGAGGATAAGTTTCCTTGGGACGAGACTCTGGAAGACCTGCACATGAACATCGAAAGCCGGCTGCATGCGCTGATCGGCCCGGCCGCCGGACGTCTGCACACTGGGCGTTCCCGTAATGATCAGGTCGCCCTGGATATGCGTCTCTATACCAAGGACGTTCTCAAGGAAACCGTACAAGGTTTGCGCGCGACACAGGGATCGTTGTTAGCCCTGGCCACCCGGTATCAGACCGTGATCATGCCGGGATACACTCATCTGCAGCGGGCGCAGCCGGTGCTGTTCGCCCACCACTTGCTGGCTTACTTTCAGATGTTCCAACGGGACATCGACCGGTTCTGCGACTGCTACCGCCGCACCGACGTTCTTCCTCTGGGAAGCGGCGCGTTAGCTGGAGTGGCCTACCCTTCCGACCGGGATTTTTTGGCCCAAGAGTTGGGTTTTCGGGAGGTCAGCGCCAACAGCATGGACGCAGTCTCAGACCGAGACTTTCTCTTGGATTATCTGGCGGCGGCGGCCATCTGCATGATGCACTTTTCTCGTCTCTCCGAGGAGATCGTTTTCTGGTCTAGCCGTGAGTTCGGGTTCATCCGGCTTTCCGACGAATTCACCACCGGCAGCAGCATCATGCCGCAAAAAAGGAACCCGGACTTTGCCGAGTTGGCCAGAGGCAAGACCGGACGCGTCTACGGCGATCTGATAGGGTTGCTGACCGTGATGAAAGGGCTTCCCATGACCTACAACCGCGACTTGCAGGAAGATAAAGAGGGGTTTTTCGACGCCGTCGATACGCTGCTGGCCACGTTCCAGGTCTATCCGGACATGCTTAAAGGTCTAACTCTGGACGAAGGGCGAGTAGCCGGCCTGGCCGGCGAGAGCTTCATGCTGGCCACCGACGTGGCCGATTACCTGGTGAACAAAGGAATGCCTTTCCGGGAAGCTTACGGCGTGGTCAAAGAACTGTGTAGACACTGCGAAACCCAGGGAAAGGACCTCCAGGATCTTACCCTGGAAGAGTACCACTGCTTCTCGGACAGTTTTGACCAAGATGTGTATAGCATCACCGCCGAGTCCTCCGCAGCGGCCCGGGACAATCCAGGGGGTACCGCGCCAAACCGGGTGGCCGAAGAATTGAGCCGCGCCAAAGAATTACTGGAGTCAACCGCCAATGACCTCTGAAGCACGAATCCTCATCGCTCCTTCGGTCCTAGCCGCGGACTTCGCCAGCCTGGGACAGCAGGTACGAGACGTTACCGATGCCGGCGCCGACTTGATCCACGTGGATGTAATGGATGGCCGGTTCGTGCCCAACATATCTTTCGGTGAGGTAATCGTCGACGCCATACGCCGCTCCACCGATCTGCCTTTGAACATCCACCTGATGATTCACAACCCGGACGATTTACTGCCCTTCTTCATGAAAGCGAAGTCGGACCAAATATTGGTTCACGCCGAGGCCTGTCCTCACCTTCACCGGACCGTGACCAAGATAAAAGAGGCGGGGCATCAGGTGGGAGTGGCAATAAACCCGGGCACTCCTATTTCCGCGTTGGAAGAAGTGCTGCCCCTTCTTGATATCGTGCTGGTGATGACGGTAAATCCCGGTTTCGGAGGCCAGTCTTTTATCCCGGAAGCCCTGGACAAAGTCAAACGTCTATACCGGACGATTCAATCTCAGGGATATGCGGCGCAGATCGAGGTTGACGGCGGGGTGAAGGCGGACTGGACGGCCCAAGACTCGGTGAAAGCCGGGGCAAACATCTTGGTCGCCGGGACGGCGATCTTTAACGATGCCGAACCAGTGACTCAATCGATGGCGCGGATGCATGGCTGCGTCCACGGGTTGAAGCCGGAATAGATCGGCGCAGGCCGCAGGGTCTGGCCGTTTTGGTATTAAGCCAGCGCGGCGACGGCCTTACGGACCTTGGCAGACTTGCTGAGGGACCGCAAGCATCGAGTGCAGATCTTAACCTTGATCGACTTGCCGTCCTGCACCAGGGTCTGCTTGTGAACGTTGGCCATGAATCGGGTTTTGGTGTGGCGGTTGGAGTGGCTGACGTTGTTGCCGGTCATCCCAGCCTTTAAACAGATGTCACATCTCATATTGCTTGATCCGATCCTCGAATATTAACCGGCTCCGAGCCGCCCAGCCATGCTCGGATGGCGATTTCAAGTATACCACGAGGCGGAAACCGTAGCCACTGATTTGCTTACCTTGAGCGATGAATCCGCCGCCGGCTACGCCTTGAATCACGCAAACAGAAAAGCTCTAGACCGGGCGCCGGTCCCTAGCCGGCAGATACTCCTGTAGGTCTTCACGCTTTTTGTACTCCGGCACCGGGGTATCCAGGCCCTGTCTGGGAACAAACACCGACCGCTCAACCAACTGGTACTTGTGAACGTACCGGGGACAATTGGTGTACACCTCGGTCGCCTGGACGCGAATCATGAACTGAGCCTCGGGGTACTGGGACAGTAGTTCATCGTCGTCGAGAATGGTGGCGATCCCTTGCAATCGCAGCCGATGTTGGCCTTCAAAATCCACGAATAACATGCCGACATTTGGATTTTTCAGCAAGTTGCCCATGGACTGAAATTTTCCGTTACCATCGTAATTCGGGAAAGCGAGCCACTTTTCATCCAGTACTCGCACGAACCCCGGGTCTCCACCCTTGTATGAGCAGGTCGGCAGCCCTCTGTGGTCGCACGTCGCCAGGAAGAACATGTCCGCCTTTTCGATGAACTCCTTCTGCGATTCTCCGATGGTCTCGGTAACCCTTCCGGTCAAATGGTCGGCCAGCCGACGGGTGTCGAATCTATCCTGCAATTGCCGGTTGCCGTCGTGATAATCGTGCACCTTTTCGTTCATGGCTAGTCTCCGTAACGAAGCGACTTATTTCCGGGGTCAGGAATGGTTTTGATCGCGGACCCGGTAGATCTCCACCACGGCGTTGTCAACAAACGACCCTTTTATCGGAGGTCTTGGCTTTTTCACCCGCACCTGCACGGCGTCTACTGGAAATTCCTCCAGAATCCTCCTGGCAACGGCCTCGGCGGTGGCTTCCAGCAGGTTTTTCGACTCCCCTTCCAGCACCTTTTGCACCGCCCGGAAAAGGTGGGTGTAGCTCACGGTGTCTTCCAAATGGTCCGATCTGCCAGGGACCCCCAGATCCATCTCCACGGTCAGGTCAACCACGTAGGATTGGCCCAGGGACCGTTCCTCCGCGTTTACCCCATGGAACCCATAGAATTGCATCCCTTCCAGGATGATTCTATCCGGGAGATTGGAGCGGCTTGCCATCAGCGTTTAGCCGTCAGCTTATCGGCGATTGACTCTGCCAAGGCCAGCAAGTTTTGAGCCCGCTTGATCACCGGGACGTCGATCATTCGTCCGTCTAGATCGGCCGAACCCCGGCCTTGGGATTCGGCCTGACTCCAGGCGTCCACTACTTTACGCGCGTAGGTCAGCTCTGCTTCTGAAGGGCTGAATAGCTCATTGATTATGTCAATCTGGGCGGGATGGATGGCGAATTTACCGGTGAATCCCAGTTTTCGCGCCTGCCCCGCATCCTGTCGAAGACCGTCGGGGTCCCGGAATCGGACATATGGGCCGTCCAACGATTCCACCCGGGCTGCCCTGGCCGCGACGGCTACCGCCGCTCTGGGATAGTAGATCTCTTCGCCGGTGTCGCTGCGCTCCAGGCCCATGTCGTCGGTGTAGTCTTCAGCGCCAAAAGCTATCGCGATGATGCGGTCCGACGCCATGGCGATCTGATAGGCGTTGACGATGGCGCGGGCATTCTCGATCCACGGAACGATTTTTACGTGGCCTCGTTCCATCCCAGCCGCGGCTTCCAGAGAGCTTATCAATCTATCGGCGTCCCGCATGTCTTGGGGAGTCTCGGCCTTACCGATGCTAACGCCGTCCAAGTCAGGTCCAACAACCGCCGCCAGGTCGTCCCGGATCAGCCCCGTGTCCAGGGCGTTGACCCGGACCATGACCCGATGGCCCATGGCGCGAAGTTTGGGGACCCACTCGGCGGCCAGGTCCCTGGCGTTGCCCTTTTCATCGGGTGGGACCGAGTCCTCCAGGTCCGCCATGATCACGTCGGCCGCGAAACCGGTGGCCCGTTCCAGCATGTTAGCCCGGTTGCCGGGCACGAATACTAAGCTGCGCAGAAGCTCCAATTGCTCTCCACCGCCGACCTCATAGGACGGCGCTTAGACGTGAGATTCAGATGTTCCCATGTAGGGGGCATCCTTCGGTGGAAGGACCTTGTCGATACGGTTCTGCGGATACGGATCCCAACTGCTAAAGAATGGACTCACCCATTTGGCGCGACCTCAATCGCTTGCATCAGGCACACCCATGTCTTTAACGTCATCGCCTCGCGGCGAGCCCTCAACTCCAGATCTCCTTGCCAAAGACCGGAGTCAACATCCTCTGGCTTGGGTCCGGTGACTCTAGTCTCCTCCCAATGGCCTGGCCCATGATATCCAGTCACCAGGATCACTTCCAAGGGGTCGGTAACGGCCAGTGTGGTCCACAGTCCGAGGATGCACGCGCCTTGGGACTCGATGCGGGGCCACACACCGTTCTCTCCATAGTGGGCGAAGTCGGCTATGTCGCCGGGCCGGATGAAATACCTCCGGTAGCCGTAAACCGCCCTTCTGTCCTCCGGAGGGATCTGGTCTTTGGGCCGGCTCGCCACGGCCTTCAACAACCGGGCTTCATCTTTTTCGACCAGCCCGCTTTCGCCTGTGATTCGGTTTTGTTGGTAACCGTTCCAAGAATCCCAATCGGGAAACCGGGTTATCTGCATCACCTCTTCTTGAGGTTGTCCGATGAATCCGTTAAGCAGGCAAACGACCTTGGCGCCTTGCCGGTTCAGCTCAGGCCCAACCTGTTCCTTGGCGTAAGCAACGTACTCCGCCAACCCGCCGGTACGCAGGGTAACGTGCCGCTGTTCATAGATTGTTGTTTCGTTGGCCAAACCTGATCTGCCACCATCCTTTAACTACAACAAATATGGGGGATACGCCTGATCCCACCTACTCCATGTCGCCCCAGGTATTGCCCCACTTTATGTCCACTTTCAGGCTCACGTCCAGATCCAGCGCGGCGGGCATCTCGTCGAATACCACCTCTTTGATAGCCTCCAGTTCCTCTTGTGGGACCTCGAAGACCAACTCGTCGTGAACTTGCAGCAGCATCTTGGAACGCAGGTCATCCTCTTCCAGGCGGTGGTGAACCCGTATCATGGCTAGTTTCATGATGTCGGCGGCGGTGCCCTGGATCGGCATATTCACCGCCATGCGTTCCGCTCCCCCCCGCACGTTGAAGTTGGATGAGTTGATGTCGGGCAAGTACCGGCGGCGGCCCATCACGGTCTCCACGAACTGGGTCTCCCTCGTCTTGATCTTAACGCTTTCGATGTACTCGCTGATTCCGGGGTATTTGTTGAAATATGACTCGATGAACTTGGTTCCCTCCTCGCGGCTGAACCCGGTCTGCTGGGCGATGCCGTGAGCGGATAGTCCGTAAATGACGCCGAAGTTGAGGACCTTGGCGATGCGGCGCATGTCCGAATCCACGTCGTTCATGGACACGTCGAACATCAACGAAGCCGTGGACGAATGAATGTCCTCGCCGCGGCGGAAGGCGTCCAAGAGGCCCGGGTCTTGAGACAGATGGGCCAGCACTCGCAGTTCGATCTGGGAGTAGTCGGCGGAGAACAGCAGCCACGCCGGTGAGTTGTCCGCCACGAAGGCTTTGCGCACCTGGCGTCCCATATCGGTTCGGATGGGTATGTTTTGCAGGTTGGGGTCGCTGCTGGACATGCGTCCGGTGGCCGATCCCGTTTGGTTATAGCTGGTGTGGATCCGCCCGGTTGTTGGGTTGACCATGTCGGGCAGGGCATCAACGTAGGTGGATTTGAGCTTGGAGATCTGGCGGTATTCCAGGATATTGTCAACCACTGGATGCAGGCCCTTGAGGCCTTCCAAGGAGTTAGCATCGGTGGAGTAGCCGGTTTTGGTGCGTTTGGTGCGCGGCAATCCCAGCTCGTTGAACAGTAGGCCGCTGAGTTGCTGGGGCGAGTTGATGTTCACCGTATGGCCGATGGACTCGTACAGGTCCACCTCCACTTTCGACATATTTTCGGTCAAGTCCCTGGACATCTCGTGAAGTGCGCCGGCGTCCAATTTGATGCCGTGCCGCTGCATCGTAACCAGGACCGGCACCAAGGGCATCTCCATATCGGCCATCAAGCCGGTCAAACCTTGTGCGGCTACTTGGCCTTCCATATTTTCCCTAAGCCGGCCGGTCATGTCGGCGTCGGCGGCGGCGTAGTCCACGGCATCCGCAATGTCCACCTGATCAAAAGTGATCTGCTTGCGGCCCGTGCCGATCAGGTCGGATATGGGGGTCATTTCGTGGCCTAGTACGTTTAACGACAGGTTCTTCAGCCCCAAGGCGCCCTTGCTCAATAGGTGGGCGGCAATCATCGTATCGAAATCTACGTTCTGGCAATTGATGCCGTGATTGGCCAGCACCATCACATCGTAGTTGGCGTTGTGAGCGCATTTGGCCAGTTCGGTCGACTCCATCAACGGCCTCAAGCGGGCGAGGACAAATTCCAGGGGAAGCTGAGTGCCTTCTTTATGCCCGACGGGGACATACCAGGCACGGCCGGGAGACACGGAAAAGCTGAGGCCAACCAAGTCTGCCCGCATGGGGTCCAGTGCGGTGGTTTCGGTGTCGAAGGCGAAGCTCCCAGACTCTTCAAGAACGGCGATCAAGGCTTCCAGTTGCTCTTCGGTTTGGACGGCTTGATAATCGCCGCTGGGCTCTCTCGGCGAAGTGGCGGTGACTGCGTCGGGTGCCGTAGAGCCACCGGCCACCGAAGGAGGCAGTCGTTGGATGACGTTGAACATCTCCAACTCGGTCAGCAGGTCCACCACTGAGGTTCGGTCATAAACACCAAATCTGGAGGCTCCCGGGTCCAGTTCCACCGGCGTGTTCCGGTCGATGGTCATCAGTATGCGGTTCTCGAAAGCCCGTTCCCGATTCTCCTCCAAGGAAAGCTTCACGCTGGGTGGTTTTACGTGTTCCAGGTTGGCGAACACGCCTTCAAGGTCGCCGAACTCGGTAAGCAGACCGATTGCCCGCTTCTCGCCAACTTTGGGCACGCCGGGAATATTGTCTGAAGTATCTCCCAAGAGAGCCTTGAAGTCCGGCTGCTGGGCGGCGGTGAGTCCCGAGTAGCGGGCCGCCAGTTCCACTTCGTCATACACCTTGCGATTCTGAATGCTGTAGGACAAGTCCACCCGGACTCCAGGTGTAATCAATTGGAAGGTGTCCCGGTCTCCCGTCAGTATGATGGTATCGATACCCTGCTCTTCAGCCTGCCGGGAAAGGGTGCCGATAATGTCATCAGCTTCGTAGCCTTCGCATTCGAAGATGGGAACGCCAAACCCAGCCATCAACTGCTTGACCCTATCGAACTGGGGCCTCAGTTCCGGCGGCATCGACGCCCTTTGCGCCTTGTATTGTTCAAATTGTATATGCCTGAACGTGGGGGCCGAAGTATCAAAGGCGATGGCGCAATATGTCGGCTTCCAGTCTTGCAGGGCCCGGAGAAATGTGTTGGCGAATCCAACTACGGCGGTGGTGTCTTCGCCGGTGGCCGATACAGTGAGATGTCCCTGTGCCGATATGGCATGAAAAGAACGATGGACCATGGCATGGCCATCCATCAACATCAAGAGAGGGGCGCCTGGGTTAGCGAACATGGGCAGGGTTTGGCCCTCGGCGGTGGGCATGGCGGCACCTCGGCAGTCGTGTGGAATGGTGTGGGCCCGGTCGGCTGCATTATACACCCGGCCGGGTAGGCCTTCAGCCTGGGAACACTCTTCAAGGCAATGTCCGCCCATGCTACAATGCTCTTGAGATTCAGCGTAGGACAAACTTCATGCCGATCCACGACTACCGATGCCAAGATTGCCAGGGCGTAACCTCGGTTCTGTCATATTCCTGGTCCACGAAGGCCGACCCGGTATGCTCCGGTTGCGGCAGCGAAAATCTGGGCAAACTGATTTCGGGATTTACGTTTCGAGCCTCGTGGGGCGATAGCTTGAACTGGGTTCCCAGCGGAGAGACCTCGCGAGACGTGGACGAAGACAGTCCTAAAAGCATTGACAACTATATGGGCCGGATCAAACGCGAGATGGGCGGCCAAGTCACCTCGGATTTCAATCAGATGCGTAAGGAATGGACCACTGATCCCTAGCCGCATTCCCTCGTGATCTAGTTGGATAACGACTTGGGAATCCATGGTCCGTTGATTCGCCCTTCAGACGGCTAATACCTGGAATTTCAGATCAACCGGTTCTCATTAAATCCAAGGCGGGGAAACCAAACCAGACGATGCCGATCTACGAATACCGATGTCAGTCTTGCGGCGGAGTTTCCTCATTTTTTGTCAGGTCCATCGGCGTTGACCTGGAGCCCGCCTGCCAGCACTGTCAAAGCAATGAGATGCAACGCCGAATGTCCTCTTTTGCTTTGGGGAAGACAGTCGCTTCCGTGCATCAAACCTCTCCGTCAGGACAGTCTGCAGCCGGGATGGACTACTACCGCGACCCCCGCAACATCGGACGCAACGTGGAGGAGAGCTTCTCCCGGTACGGTGTGGAAATTCCCAAGCCGGTCCGGGAATCCATCGACGCTGCCCGTGATGGCCACCTTCCTCAAGGGATAGATATATGACAACCTCAAACACCCTGCCGGAAAACTGTTACAACTCCATGGTGCATTGCTTGTACACCGTCGCCGAGCAGTGTCCGACCACGCCCGCCGCCTCCGACGCTCTGCACCGTTTGCGTAACTTGGTGCTGGTGCTGATGTCCCACTTGTCCGCCGCACCGTCTGTAGGAACGTCCGAATTGGGCCTCCCCGAAGCGCTGACGCTGATCACGACGTCACGGGAGTTGCTAACGGTCTTAACGGGACAGGGGACCGGAGGACCGGTAAACTCCGAGATGGACCAGGCCCTGTCAGAAACTCTAACGGCCCTAACCGCCGGTCTGGGCGCCGCCCTTCGCCAGGCGCAGGCGAACAAGATCCGGGGATTGTACGTGATCATCGACCCCCAGGTGACCGGCGGTAGAGATCCCATGGACATAGCCATAGCGGCGGTCCGGGGCGGTGCGGCGATGCTTCAACTCCGGGACAAGCTCCGGGACAAGGGAGAGATTTTATCCCTGGCCACGCCGTTGCAGCAGTTGTGCCAGGAAAACAACGTGATGTTGATCGTTAACGACCACGTGGATCTGGGCGCCACCATCGGTTCGGCGGGAGTTCACGTGGGCCAAACCGATATGCCGGTAGACCAGGTACGCAAAGTGTTGGCTCCGCACCAAGTGTTGGGGCGGTCAAATCGGGAGTTTGACCAGCTGGTTGAGTCGCAGGAGATGGGCGCCGATCACGTGGCCTTCGGCGCCATCTATCAAACTACCACCAAAGGAGTGGGCCGGCCCCCGCAGGGTATTGAGCCGTTGCGCCGCGCCCGGGAACTGGCCAAAGTGCCGTTGGTTGCCATCGGAGGGATCAACATCGACAACGTGGCTCCGGTGGTGGAAGCCGGAGCCGACGCGATCTGCGTGACCGCTGCCGTGGCGTCGGCTGCCGAACCTGAAGCGGCCGCCAGCGCCATGGTAGAAGCGATCAGGCTGGCCGGAGGTAGGGTTTAATGCCTTCGTCATATGAGCCGGCCTTGGCGGATGTCGTCTCCAAGGCCATTGAGCGCCTAACGGTTCGGAATCGTTCCCGAGAACAGGCTCTGCCAATATCCCGGGAGGTCATTCGATTCTCGGCCAACGCTATCCGGGCCGTGCATCGGGGACATTTGGAAGAGGCTGACAAGCTCATCGCCCAAGGTAGGGCGCGGCTTGAAGACGCCGAGACGTTCCGTCAAGACACCCCGGAGATCTACTTCGCACCCTTCATGTCCGACGCCCGCAAGGAGTTCGCCGAGGCCAACGTCACCTACGCCGTGATATCCGGCGGGGCTATCCCCCAACCGGAAGACCTGGGCATCGACCCCCCAGCCTACCTCAACGGTCTAGCTGAAGTCATCGGAGAGTTGCGGCGTTATATCCTGGACTCTCTGCGTCGAGACTCCTTCGACCGTTGCCAAGAATTGATGGACGTGATGGACGAGATTTACAGCCTGTTGGTAACCGTGGACTTCCCCGAGGGCGTTACCGCTGGCCTCCGCCACAGCACCGACATGATGCGGGGAGTATTGGAGCGCACCCGTGGCGACCTGACCATGGCTCTGCGCCAACACAAACTAGAGCTCAGGATGGCCGAATGGCAGGAGTCCCAGCCTTAAGTATTACCTTGGGAGATCAGCATTGGCAGATATAACGATCACATTTCTCGGCACGGGAGCCGGGAACTGCATTCACCGGGCCCACACGGCCATCGTCGTTGACTGCGCCGACGGTACCCGGCTGCTGCTGGATTCCAGCTCCGGTAACTCGGTCATGCGTCAGGGCGCGGCCGTGGGCATGCTGGCAAGCCAATTTGATCAGGTGTTGCTCACCCACCATCATGGCGACCACATGGGCGGAATCCCATTCATCTCGGGTCAACGCCGCCGGGTAGACTCGGAAAGCGCGCCACTCCAAGTCTTCAGCACTGAGCAAGCCTTGGACCGGCTGGGGAAGGTTTGCCTGGCGACTCAACTGAACGTCCCTTCGGTGGACCAGGAAGGCGCCTACTTCGCCGACGGAAGCCCTTTTTTGCGTTGGACCGCAGTCGATAACGAGCAATGGATCACCCTGGGGCCCAACACCCGGGCCAGCACCTTCCCCGCGGACCACATACCCGGGGCCGTTGGTTGGAAGATAGAGTCCCACGGAGTGTCCGTGGTGTTCTCGGGTGACACCCGTTTTAGCCCCAGCGTTGCCGAAGCGTCCCAGGGGGCCCGGTTATTGATCCATGAAGCCTTCTGCACGGACAAAGACCGAAAACTGGCTAATAGCCGGGGCCATTCCAGCGCCGGAGAGGCCGCGAGGGTAGCCGCCCAAGCCGGGGTTGACGAGTTGGTCATCACCCACATAGACTCCCCCTTCAGCGCCGACACCCAGCCATTGATCAACGATGCCAGACTTCATTACCAGGGCACCATCTCCGCCGCCAACGACCTCACCGTTGTTACTGTCGCCGCACCATAGATTAACCGTCCAACTTCCCGTATAGTAAGCCTCGCATCAAGGCACCCCATTTCCGGATGCAGCCCTTGAGGAGCGCATGCCATGCCGACGGAGTTGGACGACGTCAAATACCAGGTAGCCGTGGCCAACAGGATACTTTCCGAGATGGGTTTGACGACCGGAGTCACCGCATCCTTGGGCCACGCCAGCATGAGACTCCCTTCCGACTCGGGCAGGTTCGCGGTCAAAGGACGGGGCTACGCCATCGACGTCTTGTCCCGGGTGCTGCCCCACGAAATGGTCGTCTGCGACTTAAACGGAAGCCAGGTCGAAGGACCAGCCGGGCTGACCCCCTGCTACGAGATCAAGATGCACTCCTGCATCTACCGGGCCCGGCCCGAAGTCCAGTCTATAGTCCACGTTCACCCTCGCTATACCGTGGTCATGAGCGTTCTCCAGAAGACCCTGGTGCCGATGTGCCCAGAGGGGATCGACTTGGTCCGCCACCCTCTGCCGGTGTATCCCCACAACAAACTCATCCTGACCGACGAGGACGGCACGGAAGTAGCCGAAACTTTGGGAGACGCACCCGCCGTGCTCTTGCTGGGCCATGGGGCCGCCACCGTGGGCAAGGACCTTATCCAGTCTGTGATGAACATGTTCCAGTTGGAAGAACAGGCGAGGATGAACTGGTACGCCTACTGCGCGGCGGGTCCCAACCATGCCCAAATACCCGAGGATCTGATCGCCGAGAGCGACAACCGGCCTCCGGTACATGAACTGCCCCATCTCGCCGAGTTGTTCGGCGGGTCTCCGGCGCCGGTTAACAACGGTGTCTGGCTAGATTATGTCGACCGAGTGAGCAAGGACCTTTAAGAAGGCGCAATCAAAAATTCGCCCGGAGTTGCTCCCATGCTTGCAACAGCCCAAACCTGCGCGGTGCTGGGCCTCGACGGCTACATCGTACAGGCTGAAGTAGACATATCGCCGGGATTGCCGGCCTTTAAGAATGAAGGTACATAACCCCACCAAGAATTTGCCCGGTCTGGGCCACAGGTTGCTCGATCCGCTGATTTATTAGTGTCGAGAGTCTAACGCTGACCATAATATCCGCTTTACTCCTGGGTTTGATCACTGCGGTCAACCCCAAATCAAGCAATAGCTGACGCCACTCGGAATCTGTAACGGACGGTAGCCGAGCCCGAAATGCGTTAATCGTCGATTCGAGGGTGAGAACCGCTGCCTCCCTTTCTTTCCGATCATTAAGCACATTCTGCCGCACTGCCAGACTCGCTTGTACCTGAGCCAGACGGACTTCCAACTCCTGGATGATGCTTTCAAAACGGTCCTCGTAACTACTCAGACGTACACCCATTCGAATCGCCCGGGTAATCGACTCGTTGATCACCTCGATCTCCGCTACATCCTCGGCTACCTGTTTTTCGATCTGCCCAATTGAGTCCGGTGCCTCCATTCCGTTTGAAACCAAAGCGGCAAATACATTGTATGAGGAGATGCAAGATTCTAACCAATCACGAACAGAGTCCCAAAGTTTCTGGGTGCTCACATCCCCGTTGCGGCAGGTACCGCAGCGAAAATAACCGATCCCACTCTTGCGGTGTGTGTACGCGCCCACCTTGCGCCCACACGGGCATATTACTAGCCCCTTCAATGGTGAATAGTCATACTGTGTGTTTCGGCGAGAGTACTCTTTATTTCTTCCAAGGACCATCTGGACATAGTCCCATTCTTCGACTTCTAAGATTGCGTCCGTCTTATCGGAATATATCAACACCGGCTCTGAAGGAACCCTCCGGGAAGGTTCCCAATACTCTCGGGCTTCCATTCTTTCGAATCCATACGTAAAGTCTCCCTTTATTGCCGGGTCAGATAAGATACGCCTAATGGTCGAACGGCTCCACGTAGTACCACCTTTCGGCGCGGGGATTTTTGCCTGCTCCATCGTCTTCTTGATGGACCCCAACGATCCACCGTTTCTCAACTCTTGATACCATTTCTGGACCCAACGAGCCCGCTCTGGGTTCGGCGAAGCCTTACCGCTGGACGAATCGTAATCAAATGGCCAACGGACTTGCCCATTCGGTATCTTCCCAACGCGAGCTCTGGCCTTTCTAGCTGGCATTGTCTGGGCTTTTAGTCTTTGAGCGTATTTCCGAGACGCTACTAGGTGACTGATTATATTGACTTGATCCTCTTCTCGGAAAGCATCAAGCCTATCCTCGGCGAAGAATAGCCTGAGTCCGGCCCTAAGCGCGTCTCGGCATACTGCTCCGCCATAGAACGGGTCTCGGGACAACCGGTCAACCGATCCCAATATTAGTCCGTCAATGGTACCTTGGCGGCGCATAGAGATTCCTTGCGTCAAAAGCGCTTCGAAATGGGGCCTGTCAAATATAGTTGCCCGCTCTGCTACAAACCAGGTGTCAGTAATGCAAGCATCCAGCTCATCTACATAGTCCTTTATTTCATCTTCTTCTTGACGTTCCTTGCCATGCCCTCTGATTTGGGCCTTACTAGACAGGCGCATGACTGTAGGCGTTCAGCGATAATGGGACACTTTTAAGGGGAGAAAAACATGAGAGTGGTGGTGGGTTTGGACTCCTGGT
>CATMOE010000003.1:0-140937 GCA_950072105.1 uncultured Dehalococcoidia bacterium | reverse complement strand
CCGCCTCCAATGCCACTTTGGCTTTGAATGTTGGGCTGTGCTTCCTACGTTCTTTCGACATGTCCCACTCCTCTTTCACAGCAACAGCTGCAATTATTTTAGGAGCGGAAACCTCACTTAGCTACCTGTCCGAAAAACCGGGTCCACCTCAAGGTGCCCGTTCTGTACAGCACTAAGATGTAGCGAGGCGTGAGCCCCGCGCAGTCCCAGGATTGCTGGCAGCACAACTTGGCGCCTTCAGCGGATGCCGATCGGTTAACGGGAGAAACCTTTTTAACCCCGTATTCTGGCGATTTAACGGCAAGCGTGCCAGGGGCAGTCGCGTCTTTTACCGCAGCTCTTGCACGGTCACTTCGTAGTCCCGGGCTGTTCTTAGGCGAAGAAAAAAGTCTCCCGGCCCGTGTATGCCCAGAGTGCCCCGCAACGGGCCATCAAATTTAAGTCCCGAGTGGTCAGCGGTATCGTACAGGTCCAAATAATAGGTGCCGTCGCTGTTATAAACATCAACGGCGAAACTCCCATCCCCCACTCCGTCATGGGGCGTAAGCCACATCACACGCCAGGTCCCCGCCGAGATATGGAAACGCGGGCTTTCGTCGTTGCCCGAGGACTGCCAGGCGGTAACGTCAACCCAATCTAAGGTGGATGGGTCGGGGGTCGGTTGGGGTAGCCGCGAGGAAGGCTCTGTTGACTCCGCGTCCTTAGTGTCTCCGGTCCCGTACCATACCAACATTCCCGCTAAGGCCATCGCCGCCAGGAATACTGCGGACACAACGATTAAAACATTGCTTTTCATGGTTTATGCCTCCTCGGGTATGCTCCATGACTAGCCCTCCCCCTCAAAAAGGGGAGAAGACCGATCGCCTCAACCATAACAAGAGGGCAGGTCAGTATGGGGATGGGGAATCCTAGGCTTCTTTGTTCAAGTTGGCCAAGAACTCCTCATTGGAGCTCGTCTTGGCCAGACGCTCAAGCACCCTTTCGGTGGCGTTGGTTGACCCCTCGTTGGAAATAAGTCCCACCATGCGGCGCAAGAGCCAGATCTGCTTCAGGGTCTCCTCACTGAATAGCAACTCCTCTCTCCGGGTGCCGCTACGTATTATGTCCACTGCCGGGAAATACCGGCGCTCGGCCAAGCGCCGGTCAAGGTGCAATTCCATGTTACCGGTTCCCTTGAACTCTTCGTAGATCACTTCGTCCATCCTGGAACCGGTATCGATGAGGCAGTTGGCGATGATTGTCAGGCTACCGCCTTCCTCGATGTTGCGAGCCGCTCCAATGAATTTTTTGGGCGGATAGAGGGCTATAGGGTCGATACCCCCGGAGAGCGTTCGTCCGCTGGAAGGAACCGCCAAGTTATAGGCGCGGGTCAGGCGGGTTATGCTGTCCAGCAGAATCACCACGTCGTTGCCGAATTCCACCAGCCGCTTGGCCCTTTCCAGCGCCAACTCTCCCACCCGGCACTGGTCTTCAACGCTATCATCGAAGGTGGAAGCAAATACATCGCCTAGCACCGAGCGTCGCATGTCGGTGACTTCCTCGGGGCGTTCGCCAATGAGGACCACCATAAGGATTGCGTTGGGACAGTTATTAGTAACGCCGTGGGCGATCTGCTTAAGCATGGTGGTCTTGCCGGCTTTAGGCGGTGAAACGATCAGTCCTCTCTGGCCCAAGCCGATGGGAGCAAACAAGTCTACCATTCGAGTAGCAAGATCGTCGCCACTCGTTTCAAGTTTGATCTGGGTTTCCGGGAAGATCGGGGTTAGGTGTTCAAACTGAGTTCGAGGGCGAGAGTTAACTTGATCACTCTCCATACCATTGATTTTTTCCACCCGGACCAGTCCGAAATAGCGCTCTCCCTCTTTGGGGGGACGAACCTGGCCGGCTACCGTATCGCCGGTCTTCAGACCGAACCGCCGGATCTGAGACTGGGAGATGTACACGTCCCCGGTTCCTCCATGAGAGATGATCTGGCGGAGAAATCCATACCCTTCGTCCATAACCTCCAGAATGCCTGAGGACACCAGAGATTGTTGGGCGGAGGCGGCATGGTACACCCTGCTCAGCAGGTCTTCCCGGCGCAGACCGTCCAGGTTAGGGCCGTCGTTGAGACCTACGTCATGGGCCAAGACCAAGAGTTCATCTTTGCTCTTGGTTCCTAGGTCTGCCACTTCCAATGATCGTTGTGTTGTCGCCATGATCACCTCTTTGTGTTCTGGGGAATAGTTCACCGGATGTTTTCGCCGGGGTTATTGAATGGAGGAAAACTTGAGCCGGTGAGGTGGACCAAAACCCGGTCCGTCAAGAAATTTCGCTGTTGTTGTGAATGGGGATTATAGGTTAAAAAATATTGGGTCCTTACGTCGGGTTATTTTTGTTCTTAATATCTGAGGAGAATAGGTCGCTAAAAAATCCGCATTATCTCTTGCGGAGGTTCAAGAATTCCCGGCTTTCTCCCAGTCGGCCAGGAATCGGGCCACTCCCGAATCGGTTAATGGATGTTGAACCATCTGCAGCAGGATCTTATAAGGAAGGGTGGCGATATGAGCGCCGGCCTGGGCCGCCATAGTACAATGAAGAGTGTGGCGAATACTTGCGGCAAGTACTTCGGTTTTGATATTTTGGGTTTTGAATACTTCCACTATCTCTTTAACCAGATCCATTCCTTGTTGACCGATGTCGTCCAAGCGGCCCACGAAGGGACTGACTACCGTGGAGCCGGCTTGGGCGCCAAGCAAAGCCTGATTCAATGAGAAACACAAGGTTTGATTGATCTTGATGCCATCATGCGCGAGTGTGGAGATGGCCTCAAATCCGGCAGCGGTGCTCGGAATCTTTACCCACGGGTTAGGAATCCATTCGGCGATTTCCCTACCCTCCGCAACCATTCCTTCCGCGTCCAGGCTGACCACCTCGACAGAGATCGGCCCATCGAGGATATCGGAGATCTCTTGCACGGCGACCTTATAGTTCTCGCGGCTACCGATACCCTCGGAGGCCGCCAACGATGGATTAGTAGTAACTCCGCTGATGACCCCTAAGCGGACCCCATCACGAATCTCTTGAATGTTGGCGGTATCCAAGAAAAGTTTCATCAGATCACCATTACGTTAAAAGATTGCGCAAGCAGGATGGGTGAATTCGGCGGAGGTGTAAACAGGCCTTCCCATCTTGATCGTTCCATTGATTAATGCCCAGCTTGCGTGGTGCATTTCCTATCCAAGGTTGAGATTGAAAGTAGGTATTACGTCTAAATTCTTAATAAAGACCTACAAAGGCAAGGGCGGCTGCTCGCCCTCTCGCAGCGTCAATTTCGCTGCGGCGATAAACCCACCGAACAAGGGGTGGGGCTTGTTGGGGCGAGATTGGAACTCTGGGTGAAATTGCACCCCCAACATGTACGGATGGTCCTTGATCTCTCCCGTCTCAACCAGCGATCCGTCCGGCGACAATCCGCTCATGATTAGCCCAGAGTTCTCTAGGACTTCGCGGTAAGAGTTGTTCAATTCAAACCGGTGCCGATGGCGCTCGCTTACATTTTGTTCATTGTACACAGCCATGGCCAACGTATTCTCCACCGGACGGCAGGGATAGCTGCCAAGGCGCATCGTACCCCCCATGGACGTCACCGAACCTTGTTCCTCCATGATGTGTATGACCGGATGAGGAGTGTCCGGGTCAATCTCAGAAGAGTTGGCGTCTTTAAGTCCTAATATATTCCGCGCCCACTCTACAACCATAACCTGCAGGCCCAAGCACAACCCTAAATAAGGAACTCGGTGCTCTCTAGCGTATCGGGCCGTCTCAACCATTCCTTCAACACCCCGGGGGCCAAATCCGCCGGGAACCACTATTCCGTTGGCGGTGCCCAACATGGCGTCGGGGCCGTATTTCTCCACATCCTCGGAGTGGATCCACTGAATCTCTACCGACCGATCGTGAAGCAGACCGGCGTGGCGAAGCGCTTCCCTGACCGAAAGATAAGAATCGGGATATTCCACGTATTTGCCGACCAGGGCGATAGTCACGCTATCCCGCAGTTCTTTCATCCTGGTCACCATGTCAGCCCAGTCGGACATGTCTCGAGGTTGTCCGGTCAGATGCAAGGCACTCATGATAATGTCGCCAAGGCCCGCATCCTCCAGGATCAGCGGCACTTCGTAAACATTTTCAACAGTTGTCAAAGGAATCACGGCTTTGGTAGGTACGTCGCAGAATGAGGAGATTTTTTCTCTGATGGCGTCTGGTACATCAAAATCACTGCGGCAGAGAATGGCGTCCGGCTGGATGCCCATGGCCCGCAGTTCTTTCACACTGTGTTGGGTAGGTTTGGTTTTCAACTCCCTGGCGGCGGATAGATATGGAAGCAGTGTCAGGTGGATATAAAAGACGTTGTCGCGGCCCACGTCGTTCCTGATTTGCCGGATTGCTTCAAGAAACGGTAATCCTTCAATGTCGCCAACGGTACCCCCAACTTCCACCACCACTACGTCAACGTTGGTTTCCTCCCCTAGTTTAACGATTCTCTGTTTGATCACGTTGGTCACGTGAGGGACGGCCTGGATGGTACCCCCGAGAAAATCTCCGCGCCGCTCTTTGGAAATTATGTCCAGGTAGACTTCACCGGCGGTAAGATTTGAGGAGCGGGTTAGGTCCACGTCAATGAACCTTTCATAGTGGCCCAGGTCCAGATCCGTTTCACCACCGTCAACAGTGACGAAAACTTCTCCGTGCTGGTAGGGGGACATGGTACCGGGGTCAACATTAAGGTAGGGGTCCAACTTAATTACTGAGACGGATAAGCCGCGGCTCTTGAGGATGCGTCCTATGGATGCGACGCTTATCCCTTTGCCGATTGAACTGACAACTCCACCGGTAACGAAAATATACTTAGCGGCCATTGACCAATGCTAACCGTCCGGCAGCAAAATCTGGAGTTCTAATCAAGATAACGAATACAAATCTAGTGGGTCAAAAGGGTGAAATACAACAAATAGCCGGGGCAAATAAGGGGTCTGCCAATATTATATGCCGGAGCTTCAAATGGTGTCAATAGCGAAACAGGGCAGAACCCGCAGAGTTATCCATTACGGTTCAAGGTAGGTTGATACTTCCCGCTACAACTCGTCGTATCCCGAGATCCAACCCAGCTCAACTTGCCGTTCCAGGGGGACGATTGATGGTGCTCGCGCGTCCGCCAATGTATCTCCGACGGTTCCGGCGTCTTTTAATCGTTGGATTTCCTCATCGTTGAGGCACAGCATCCGGCTTAGCACGTAGTCGTTGGCCTCGCCCAGCATGGGAGCCGGCCTGATCGGGTTGATCAGAGATTCAGACAGGCTCCACCCCCGGCCTACGTACTCCTTCCGGCCTAACCCTGTCTCGTCCGCATGGTCCGCCGGCTGAAAGAATCCCCTGGCGCGATATTGCGGGTCGGCCAGCAGTGCCTTGGCGTTCAGCACCGGTCCTGCGGGTACTCCCGCGGATTGCAGAGCTTCCATAATTTGATATTGGCTTTGTGTTGATGTCCAACGGGAGATTATCTCGTCTAACTCATCCTGGTGACCGTGACGATCGGTGGGATGGGCGAATCGGGAGTCGCCGGCCAGAGAGGGTTGTCCCAAAGCTTGGCAGCAGGCTTCCCAATCCCGGTCATCCCGCACCGCGATGGTGACCCACTCGTCCTGACCTAAACACGGGTAACAACCATGAGGCGACATAGTGTGGTCGCGGTTGCCCATCCGGCGGGTCCTGCGTCCGTTGAAGGCGAAGTCCAAGATTCCTTCGCCAATAAAAGACGAGCCAACTTGATACATGGCCAGATCGACCCACATGCCTTTTCCGGTGCGAGAACGGTGGATCAAGGAGGCGATCACCGCCAGTTGGGCCGTCCAACTGGCCAAAAAGTCGGTGTAGGAGTTGCCCATCTTATTGGGAATTCCGCCGTCGTGAAGCCGGCCGTCCGGGCCCGGGTCCAAGTATCCCATAAACGCCCCGGTGCCATGGGTCGGTTCCAGAGCGGTTGCCATGGCTCCAAAGTTACTCCATGGCCCGGAGTGGCCGTAGCCAGTATTGGAGACCATTATCAAGTCCGGCTTGACGGCCCTTAGGTTGGCGTAGTCCAGACCGAAACGCTGCATCACCCTCGGCGTAAAGTTCTCCAGGACGATGTCGCTGACGCTAACCAACTGTTTCAAGATGCCGATGGCGTCCCCGGAGCGCAGGTCCAGGGTAATGCTGCGCTTGCCCCGGTTCAGGGTCTGGAAGGTGCCGGCCCTCTCCCAATACAGTTCGCCGGGGTCGTTGTCCGGGTAAGGGCCGTTCAGAGTGCGAGTTGTGTCGACGAACTGGGCTTGGCAGCAATCAACCTTGATCACCTCGGCCCCCAGGTCCGCCAGATAGGCCCCGGCATAGGGCATGGCGAAAACGCGGCTCAAGTCCACCACGCGGATCCCGTTTAGGGGCAGGTCAGTCATCTTGTGTAGTGCTCCTTCATCAGTAATGTTAGGCCGGCATCAACGTTTATGGCCGGATGAATCGGCTAACTCGCGACGGTCTGGCCCCACCGCTCGTGGAAAGTAACGTCGGCCGAGGGGCGTCGCCGGCCGCCGCCGAAGCTTTCTCCTTGAGCGGGATACCCCAGGGGAATCAGGGCCGCGGTGGACACGGATTCGGGAATGCCCAGCAATGCTTTGACTTCCCGCTCATGCTTGGTGTGCAACGTGGTCAACACGGTGCCCAGCCCAAGGGCTCTGGCGGCAAGCATGATGTTCTGCACGGCGGGATAAATGGACGACCCGGTGGTTATGGGGTTCGGTCCATAGCCTGGAGTCGGCCGGTCTAGGCAAGCTAGGATCAAGACGGGGATATCCTCCATATTTTGAGTTAACATGCTTGGACGGTAGGGTTGAGCCGAGGTCCGTTGCAGGTTCATGTCCGCCACCAGATCGGACCATGCGTCACGGTACCATTCGCCGAAACGTCTCTTGGTCTCCCGGTCCCGGATGACCAGAAAGCTCCAACGTTGGGTGTTACCTCCGTTTGGCGCCCGCACCGCCGCATCCAGAATAGTGGCGACCGTGGCGTCGGATACCGGATACGGCGTAAAATTGCGGATCGCCCGCTGGGTATATAAGGCTTCATGTAGGGACATTTTCTGCATCTTTCACCCGCGATAAGGCAGCCTTTCAGGAAACCAAGGCAGCGGTCATCCCGTTCGGCTTTGAATCGATCAAATCACACCCGACGCCATGAGAACCACTAGGTCTTGCGAGGAATAGCCCAGCTCGTCCCGATACACTTCAGTGTTGTGCTGACCCAATAAGGGCGCCGGCCGGCGAATCTCATAGACTCCTCCGGACAGCCTAGGTCCCATGCCGGGGTATTCGGCACGGCCCGCTACCGGATGGTCGACCTCAACGAAAAAGTCCCGCTCCCGGAGTTGAGGACAATTGAAAAGGTCCCCGGCGTCTTGAGCCATACCGAAGACCAACCGGCTCTCGCCTGACGCTTCAAATAACGGTTTACGGTCCCATTCCGCCAGGCCTTGGATCAGGAGTTGCTTCAACTCTTCACCGTGTTCGATGCGGCCGGAGCCGGTGGCAAACCGCTGGTCATGAAGTTCTTCCAATCCAATGAGGCCGGCTATGGCCGACCAAGGTTGGGACCCCTGGACCGACGGGATCACGTAACCATCGCGGGCGGGCATCAACTCTTCGAAGCCCGAGCCTCGCACGGGACGGCGGCCTTTTATCGCTCCCATATACGTGTAGTAAGGGACCGGTTGCACCAGATGGGCCGCCAAACACTCCACAGCCGACACGTCCACGTGCTGGCCCCGTCCGGTGGCCATCCGGTGGAGCAGGGCCGCGGACGTCGCCACGGCGGCGTTGATCCCGGCGACGTACAGGGATTGGTTGAGGGAGTTGCGCAGCGGTTCCCGGTCCGAATCTCCGGTGTGATACATCAGTCCGCTGAAGGCGCAATTCACCAAGTCGGTCGCCGAATAGTCCCGATAGGGTCCGCTCTGGCCGAAAGCCGTTATAGATGTAACCACCAGGCCGGGGTTATTCCGGGTCAATTCGGCGTAGTCCAGTCCCAGATCTTCGGCATGGGCCGGCGGAACATTTTCCACCAGGACATCGGCCGTTTGGAGGAGCGCCTCCAACAACCCTCTTCCAGTGGGATTGCGGGTGTCCAGGGTAACGCCGCGCTTGTTGGTGTTTATATAAAGGAAGGGAATGCTCTTTTCCGGGTGGGGGTCGTCACCGGCGAAGGGGCCCATGCGCCTGGCAGGGTCTCCCACGCCGGGCAACTCAACTTTGATGACGTCAGCTCCATAATCAGCCAGAAGCTTGGCGCAAAATGGACCGGATACTTCGGTGCCCAGGTCCAACACCCGGATACCATCCAAGAGACCTAACGGCGTCATTCTTCCGCTTCCCAGACCAAGGGCAGCGTCTGACCCCGTTTGGGAAGGATCACGGTGGCCTGGCCCGCCGCCGTCTGCCCTCCCCGGCTGTTGTCCAAGACCACCGTACAGTCCACGTACCCGTAGCCATCAGCCTCCCGCTTTCCGGTAACTGCTCCCGAAGCCGTCAGAACGTCACCCGGATAGTCCATGCCCCGGTGCTGAACCGAGAATCGCTTGAGCCACCCTTCAACGCCCGCGAAGTCGGTCAACAACTGGCCCAGGTATTGGTTCTTCAGCGAGCCATTGACCACCACGTTGGCCAGTCCTTGGCGAAGCTGGGCGAAGGGCAGGTCCCAATGGATGCGGGCGTAGTTGCCGTTGGCCGCCGCCCAACGCACCAGGTGGGTGGTGGTGATTGGACCTTTCACTACCGGCATCAGGGTCTCTCCCACAGTGATATCTTCGAAGTACCGTTGTGTTTGAACTTCTTTCGGTGGTTTGGGAATCACCACTCCGGGATCGGGCGGAGAGACGTGGACCGGCTCAAGATTGTCGGTAACGTTGGCGATTTCTAGGGGTTCTTCACCGGCGGGTAGACCCCGGTGGATACTTACGTGCTTGGCCTGATTAACCTCTTGGCCGTCCTGATTGGTCTGGGTCTCCTGCCGCACCACAAACACCAAAGGACCGGAACGGCCCTGCTTCTCATATATGTCCAGAATGCGCGACCCCCGAGTAATCCAACTGCCCACATAGGCCGGACGGAGGAACTGCCAGTCGATACCGCCGTTGAGACCGTAGCTATTAAATGGGAGGGGAACCTGAAAGTGGGATTCCTGTCCTGCGCCGAAGTAGCCTATGGGCGGAGCGATGTCCTTCCAAGTCGCCAGAGGCGGGCATATCAAACCGCCGAACCGGCTTTTCTGAGCTAGCTCCGGGTCGGTATATAGAGGGTTCGGGTCCTGAATGGCATCGGCCACATCCCAGGCCATCTCGCCGCTGATCGGAAAGCGGTTTCGTTCCGGGGTGGTTTCCTGGCCGATAAGGGCCAGGACTTCTTCAGTGATTAATGTTCCGGCCATCCTTGTGCTCCTTGATTGGGGACCTTCGGCGGCCATGCCGATCAGGCTTGAACCGCAGTTTAGCATAGGCGCTCAGTGTAGGCACGGCAAGCGAGACCAGACCAACGCGCAATGAGAAACTGGCAGCCGAACAATTAGCCTGGTACAGTACGGGTCATGGACCACCGGACAAGGAGAGAAATCATGACCCTTAACGATTTTATCGAGGACGCTTTCAGGGTGGAACATGAATTCCTGATGGAAGCGGTTCAGGACCTGACCTCGGAAGAGTTGGCTTGGCGGCCTGGGCCCGAGGCGAACCCCATGGGCTGGATCCTTTGGCACATGCTCCGCGTGGAAGATATGTGGTTCCAGTTTTTCATCCAGCGTCAGACGGAAATCTGGGAGAAGGACGGATGGAACGAGAAGTTCGGCCTGCCCACCCGGGACAACGGTTTCGGCCACACCCAGGAGCAGGTAGACAACTTTCCTGTGCTGGATCTGGCCGAACTGTTGCGCTACGGCGACGCGGTCCGCGCCGAGACGTTGGCATATTTGAAGGGGCTAAGCCCTGAGGACTTTGACGTAGTCCCCAGGGAGCAGCGGCCCGAAATGTCGGTGGGCGCGATATTCCGCCAGGTGATTGGCGAGGTATATCAACATCAAGGCCATATCGCCTACTTGAAGGGCCTGGTCCGCTCCAGCAAGTCAGAGAGTTAACTTCCTGTTTCCGGGCGTCGTTTTGTCCCCGCAGCGGAGCGTTTCAGTCGGCTAATCCCAGGAATACGTCGCTCTTTTGCCACCATTCATTTCGCGGCCAAGGCCCGTAAACCTCGGAATTTGCTCGTATCCCGTATGCGATATTGTTGAACTTGGTAACTCCCTCCTTCTATAATTGACTGATCCGACGGTCACGCATGCCATTGGCACATCTCCGCGAATCGGACCGTTCGGATCTAACGGGCTGACGGTTGCCCTCATCATCTGTCGGCCATGGCGGACGAAGCAGGAGTTGTGGCATGAGGTATCTGAAAAGGTTCGGTACGGTGGCGCTTACGGGAATCATCCTGTTGGAGATCGCTTGTTCCAACGGCACGCCGGCGCCCAAAACCGTCGCTATCGCAATCGCGGGGCCAGCCTCCCCAACGCCCGTTCCTACTGTCCAACCAACCAGCCTTCCTACGCTCGCTTCTAAAGCTGTGCCGCCGCCGTCGCCGTCCGCGACCCCGGCGCCGATCCTGGTGATAGCCGCCGCCCCTACGGCGACTCCCGTTGTATCCCCAATACCCCAGGGAAAGTACGGAGGGTCTCTGCAGGTCGCCGGATTCGCCGGGATCCCTCACCGGGACGTCCACCAAACGGTACAGGAGATGGTTACCTCCATGGGTCCGGGGTTGGCTTATAGCCGCCTGCTCCGGTTGCGGGTGGGTCCGGAATTCGATCAGCCCAGCCTGCGCTTGGAGTGCGATCTTTGCCAAAGCTGGGAGATGACCCCCGATCTAGCCTTCGAATTTCGACTGCGGCCCGATGTACGTTGGCACAACATCGCGCCGGTGAATGGCCGCCTTTTAGTAGCCGATGACCTGGCATTCAGCTACGAACGTATTCGTACGCCGGGTTGGCCCAACGCGGGTCTCCTTTCCGCCATCCGGAGCGTCGAGGCGTTGGATGACGAGACCCTACGGATCGAATTGGCTTCTCCGGACGCGGATGTTCTGTTGGCGCTGGCGGACGGGCACAGCAAGATAGTGGCCCGGGAGGTGGTTGAGGAATACGGTGACTTAAAGACCAGCCCGGTCGTGGGCACGGGTCCCTGGATCTGGGAGGAGACTGGCAAGGATATGGCCATGTCCCTAGTCCGGAATCCCGCCAGCCCCAAAAAGGGATTGCCTTTCCTTGACCAATTGGTTATCCAGGTGATCAAACAATCTGAGTTGGACCGTTCGGGCAGCGAAGAACGGCTGGCCGCCTTCCTGGCCGGTCAGGTGGACGTGGCGCAAGCGCCCCCCAGCCAATGGCCGGCGTTGAAAGACAGCGGAAAGGCTTTCAAATCGATTCTTTCCCGACAGTCGGGCACCGGCGTGATGCTGTCGTTGAACGTTCAAGCATCCCCATTGAGCAGCCTGGAAGTGCGCCAAGCAATCTTCAAGGCGATGGACCCCTGGGATTACACGGACACCATATTTGCCGGTCAGGGTTATGCCAGCGTGGGCATCCCGGTGCAGAGCCCAGATTGGCTCCTGAGCCGGGATGACATCCGTCAGAAGTATTTCGCCGACCCCACCACCGCCCGGAAACTGGTCGCTGCTTGGGGAAACCGTCAGCCGGTAGATATTGAGTTAACCGTGCGCACCGAGAAATTTGGGAACGTTTACCTGGACTTGGAGAAACGGGTCGCCGCGGACTTGATGGCGGTAGGTTTCAACCCAAAGATTCGGCGGCTCGACCCAGCAAGGTTCCAGGAAGCAGTAGCCGCTGAAAATAAGGATTACCAGGTAGCGCTGGGCGTGCTGCCTCCTACGTCAACGACCAACAGTTTTTTGTTGACTCTGCTGCACAGCGGCGGACGTTGGAATATCGCCGGTCATCAAGACGCCACACTGGACGGCATGATCGAGAGACAGGCGGTGGAGTTTAACCCGGCGCGGCGGCGGACACAGCTTCGAGACATACAGCGCCACGTTCTAGACCAGGCCTACTTATTCAGCCCAGTTACCGGCGCTTCCAAGTGGGTGTTCGATCCCGAGGTCAAGGGGTTTTACCCGAACACGGCGCTTTCCGAGTACAACTACTGGTCCAGGGTTTGGTTGGACCGCTAGGCCCAAACCACGCTCAAGCCTGGCAGACTAACTATTCTTGGACCGGAAGCCTTCGATCCCTATCTCAAGGGCAGTCCATGGCAACAGGGCGCATTTGATCCGCACCGGGAACTGGCGCACGACTTGCAGCGAGTGCAGGTCTCCCAATTCGTCTTCCGGTTCACCAATCGAAGTTTCGCCACTCATCATGTTTCGGAACAACTGAGATAGGCCCGCCAACTCCGCTACAGACCTTCCCAATGCTATGTCCGCCAGCATCGACGCCGAAGCCTGGATTATGGAACAGCCTTCCGACTGGGCGCCGGCCTCAACGATGCGCCCTTGGCCGTCTAATCTGAACTGCAAAATTACCCGGTCACCGCAAAATGGATTGAATTCTTCGGCCTCCACGTCGGCATGAGAAACCGCCGTGCGGTGGCGCGGATTGCGGTAATGGTCGAGTATCAGGTCGCCGTAGAGACCTTGTAGGGGGACATCGGGTAGGTTGGGCATGGCTATGCCTCAAGCTTATCATACATGCCGGATCACGGGTGATTGAGGAGAGGGGCTGATACCAGGTGCTTCAGAGATCTATCGGCTACCGGTTACTCGGTGGTGACACCCTCAGCCTTGCCGTCCAGAGCGGCACGAAGGGTGTGCCAGGCTAGCACGGCGCACTTGATGCGGGTTGGGAACTCGGAGACCCCGGCCAGACATTCCAGGTCGTCAAGAGTGTCGTAATCCAGTTCAGCGTCCGGTTCGGTCAGCATGGTATGAAAGGCGTCGAATATCTCTTGAGCACGCTCTACGCTCTGGCCTTTGACGCTCTGGGTTAGCATCGAGGCCGAGGCGCGGGAGATAGCGCAGCCGATTCCCTGGAAACTCACGTCGATGATTTTGTCGTCTTCCACCTGAAGATATAGCTGGATCTGATCGCCGCACAGGGGATTGTAGCCATCGGCGGACCGGTTAGCTTCTTCAAGTTTGCGGAAGTTCCGGGGCTTGCTGTTGTGATCCAGGAGGATCTCCTGGTAAAGGTCATTTAGACCGGGCATTAACTGAAGACCTCGATGACCCGGTCGATCGCCTTAACCAAAAGGTCTATCTCATCTTTCGTGTTGTAGAAGGACAAAGATGCCCGGGCGGTGGCAGGCACCCCGAACCGGTGCATGAGGGGTTGGGCGCAATGATGCCCGGTGCGTACGGCAACGCCTTCGGTGTCTAGGATGGTGCCGATGTCGTGGGGGTGGGCGCAATCCATGACGAAGGACATTACGCTGGATTTTCCCGGAGCGGTACCGATGAGCTGAACGCCGCCTATACCGGAAAGGCACTCCATGCCGTATTCCAACAATTCGTGCTCGTAGGCATCGATCCGGTCCAATCCTATGCCGTTCAGGTAATCGATAGCCACGCCCATTCCAATCACACCGGCGATGTGGGGCGTGCCCGGCTCGAACTTGAAGGGCAGGTCGTTGTAGATCGTGTGTTCGAAGGTGACCGACTTTATCATTTCGCTGCCCAGTTGGTAAGGCGGCATCGCATCGAGGAGTTCGGCCTTGCCATAAAGGACACCGATGCCGGTGGGGCCGTAAATCTTATGGCCGGAGAAAACGTAGAAGTCGCAATCCAACTTCTGTACATCCACCGCCATGTGGGGAACTGCCTGGGCTCCGTCAACCATTACCGGTACTCCCCGGGTATGAGCGATCTCCACGATCTGATCGATGGGATTGACGGTCCCCAACACGTTTGAAACATGGGTGATCGCCACCAGCTTGGTCCGTGGAGTCAACATTTTTTCGTATTCGTCGATCAGCAACTCACCGGCGTCACTGATGGGAATGACGCGCAGGTGGGCACCCTTTTCCTGGCACAGAACCTGCCAAGGGATGATGTTAGAGTGATGCTCCATGGTGGAGATGATAATGTCATCTCCCTCTCCCAGGTTCGGGCGTGCATAACTCTGGGCTACCAGATTGATTCCGTCGGTGGTGCCCTTCACGAATATAATCTCTTGGTCGGAGGCCGCGTTAAGGAACTGCCTCGCCTTGCTCCTACCCATGTCGAAGTCCTCGGTGGCGCGTTGACTAAGGGTGTGCACGCCCCGGTGGACGTTGGAGTTGTCCGAGGTATAGTAATTAACCAGTGCGTCGATGACTACCTGGGGTTTCTGGGTGGTGGCGGCATTGTCCAGATAGACCAAGGGTTTGCCATTCACCATCTGATGAAGCACCGGGAAATCTTCCCGGATCCGCGCCACGTCCAAACCGGAGACGTTAGTTGTCATTATCGACTCCCAAATTCAAGACTGGCGGTTGGTATCGCAGCGAGGAAAAGGTCATCTAGATAATCTCGCAAGGGTTCGAGCTCCACTGTGTCGATGATTTGGCTGGCGAACGCGTGGATCAAGATGCGGCTGGCGGTCTCCCGGTCCAGACCCCGGCTTTGCATGTAGAACAGGGTGTCTTTATCGATGTGACCCGCCGTGGCCCCGTGGGCGCACTGAACGTCGTCGGCGTAGATCAGCAAACTGGGCTTGCTGTCTACTTCCGCCTGGCGAGAGAGAAGCAAGTTTTTGTCGGTCTGCTGGGCGTCGGTCTTCTGGGCGTCCTTCCGGACCAAGACAGTGCCGCCAAAAACCGCTTTGGACTTGCCGTCCAGAATCCCTTTGTAGAACAGCCGGCTTTTGGTATACGGCTTGGCATGGTCGATGTTGATCAAGTTGTCGATGTGTTGCTCGCCGCTGGTCATGTACAGGCCGTTGAGCGAGCAAGACGCGCCGGGGGCGTCCAAGATTACCTGAACGTCCTGCCGGGCCATAGCCGCGCCTTTGGCGAAGGAGGCGGACGAGATAGTGCTGTCTTTGCTTTGATGCACCCGGCTGGTACCGACGTGAAACGCATCGGCGCTCTCCAGCAGCAGCCGGTAGTGCTCAACCTGGGCGCCATCTTCAAGAACGATCTCGGTGACGGCGTTGGTGAAGTAAGGGGCTTGGGCAAGGCTCACGTAGCTTTCCAACACGGTTACACGGGAGTTAGCCCCCGCGAGCAACAGTGTGCGGGGGTAAGAGGCCGCATGTTCAAACTGGCCGGTGGTGGCAAAGATCAAGTGCACCGGAGCATCGGCGATACGACCGGCGGGAATATTTACGAACGCCCCGTCACGCAAAAACGCGGTGTTCAGGGCCGTGAACCCGTCATCGTCCGTGTCAGCGTGCTTGGCTAATTGGCTCTGGACATCCGGGTTACCCGAGGCGATGGCATCGGCGAGGTTGGTTACCGTGATCTGGCCGGCGCCGTTCTCTAGGTTTGATAGATTTGAAAGGTAACCGGCAAAGTGTCCGTCCAGGAAAACCAGGTTGGTCCATGCGTCGTTCCAGGGGGCCACTCGGCGCAGATCCGCGACGTTGATATTCTCCGGAGGATTTATCACGAGCGGACTGTCAAAGTTGGCTGCCGCCAGAGGACGGACGCTGGTGTACTTCCACTTCTCATTGCCCCGGCGGGCGGTGGGAAACCCCAACTTGTTGAACCGGGACCAGGCCTCCCGGCGCAGGTCAGTGAGCCACTGAGGATCCGTGGCTTCGGCTTCCTGCAGCAACGCGTCGAAGCCGGTCCGGTAGGTTTGGAGTTTCATAGATGTTTGAGTCATGAACGGAGCGCCAGCCCAGAGGGATTACACGCCGGCATCGACGGCTTCCTTGATCCAGTCGTAACCCCGCTCTTCCAATTCATGGGCCAGTTCGGGGCCTCCGGAACGCACGATGCGGCCGTCTATCAGGACGTGGACTTGGTCGGGGGTAATATAGTTGAGGATCCGCTGGTAGTGGGTCACCAGAACGACGGCGTTGGACGAGTTACGTAGCTTATTGACCCCGTCGGCCACGATGCGCAGAGCGTCGATGTCCAGCCCGGAATCGGTCTCGTCCAGGATAGCCAGCTTGGGTTGTAGCACGGCCATCTGCAAGATTTCGTTACGCTTCTTCTCGCCACCGGAGAACCCTTCGTTAACTGCCCTTTTCACCAGCTCAGGGTCAATCTCAACCAACTCAACCTTTTCCTTAAGCATACGGTCAAAGGCCCGGGCGCTTAACTCTTCTTCTCCGGCGTGCTCCCGCTGAGCGTCCACTGCGGCCTTGAGGAATTGCCAGGCCCGGACACCGGGAAGCTCTACGGGATATTGGAAGGCGAGAAAAACCCCCAGCCTGGCCCTGATCTCCGGTTCCATCGACAGCAGGTCCGCGCCCTGGTAAAGAACCTGGCCACTGGTTACCTGATAATCGGGCTTTCCGGCCAGAACATTGGCCAAAGTGCTTTTACCGGACCCGTTGGGGCCCATGATAGCGTGAACCTCGCCGGTCTTGACGGTAAGGTCCACCCCTTTGAGTATCTCCAGGCCTGCCACCGAAGCTCTGAGGCCCCGTACATCCAGAAGGGTCTGTCCGCCGGACTCCACGTCTTGAGCCATTTAGCCTACGGCTCCTTCAAGGCTAACCTTGAGCAACTGGGAGGCCTCCATGGCGAATTCGAATGGCAGTTCCTGGAAGATGCCCCGGCAGAAACCGTTGATTATCATGTAATGGGCATCTTCCATCGAGATGCCGCGCTGCTGGCAGTAAAAGACCTGTTCATCACTGACCTTGGAGGTGGAGGCTTCGTGCTCCATCTGGGCCGTTGGGTTGCGTACTTCGATATAGGGCACCGTGTGGGCGCCACATTGGTCGCCGACCAGCAGAGAGTCGCACTGGGTAAAATTCCGGGCCCCATCGGCTGATGGCATGATTTTGACCAGACCTCGGTAAGTCGCGCTTCCATGTCCCGCCGAGATGCCCTTGGCAACAATGGTGCTCTTGGTGTTTTTCCCGATGTGGATCATTTTGGTGCCGGTGTCGGCCTGCTGGTAGTTGTTAACCAGGGCCACCGAGTAGAACTCGCCCACCGAGTTGTCCCCTTTGAGGATCACACTGGGATACTTCCAGGTGATGGCCGAGCCGGTCTCCACCTGTGTCCAGGAAATCTTGGAGTTTTTTCCCTGGGCTATTCCCCGCTTGGTGACGAAGTTGTAGACGCCGCCCTTGCCTTCCTTGTCCCCGGGGAACCAGTTCTGGAGGGTAGAGTACTTGATCTCGGCATCGTCCATGGCCACCAACTCCACCACCGCGGCGTGTAGTTGGTGGGTTTTTCGCGCGGGGGCGGTGCAGCCTTCCAGGTAACTGACGTAGGCGCCCTCTTCGGCGATTATCAAAGTTCGCTCAAACTGGCCCGAGTCGGCCTGGTTGATGCGGAAGTAAGTCATCAGTTCCATCGGGCAGCGCACACCTTTGGGTATGTAGGCGAAAGAGCCGTCGCTGAATACGGCGGAGTTAAGGGTGGCGTAGAAGTTGTCGCCGTATGGGACCACCGACCCCAGGTACTTTTTGACCAGATCCGGGTGGTTCTTGACGGCTTCGCTCATGGAACAGAAAATCACCCCGGCTTTCTCCAGGGATTCCTGGTAAGTGGTGCCCACCGACACACTGTCCAGCACCGCGTCGACGGCCACACCGGCCAATTTTTCCCGCTCCGCTAGCGGTATTCCCAACTTTTCGAAGGCCTCTAAGATCTCGGGGTCTACTTCGTCCAAGCTTTTGGGGGCGTCATCCTTGGACTTTGGCGCCGCATAGTAATAAATGTCATCGAAGTCGATCTCGGGGTGGTGAATGTTGGCCCACTTGGGTTCCGCTTTGTTAAGCTTAAGCCAATGTCGGAAGGCCTTCAGACGCCATTCCAGCATCCATTCGGGTTCGCCTTTTTTGGCGGAGATCAACCGTACGACATCCTCGTTCAACCCCTTGGGGGCCAAGTCCGAGTCGATGTCGATGGTAAAGCCCCACTTGTAATCTGTATCCAACTCCTCGGACGTGGCTGATGTCCGTGAAATCACTTTGGATGTTGTCATTAATCAGGCCTCCGAGTTCCCTCGAAATTAGGTACGGGAGAGCGGGTCCCAGCCAACGGCCAGACCCGCAAGATATTAACATTGTTGACTAAATTGGTCAACAATTATTCTAGCACCATTTTGAGCCTGGTGTCAACGATTTTCGCCGCACTGGCCCATGAAACGGACGACTTCACAACGACTCGGCGGACGTCCCAAATTTCCCTACACCAGCATTCCTAATAAACAAACGACAAGGATCTGAAAACCTCCGGAGGGCTGGTGGTATAGTGTAAACGCGTTGGCATGACACCGCCGAAAAATACCGATCCGCGGGGCAAATGAAATGGCGAATAAGCTCATTTTAGGCGACTGCCACACCCATCTGGACCACTACCCGGCCGCAGAGATTCCCGAGATATTGGAGCGGGCGCGGGAAGCAGAGGTTGGGTTCGCGGTCTGCGCCGGGACGACTCTTAAGTCCACCAGAGACTGCATACAGATGTCGGAGCAATACGACATGCTGTACGCCGGCGTCGGGATACATCCGATGCACGCCGATAAGATCGTCGATGAGGAAACCTACGAGGAATTAAAGTCGCTGGCGGAGAGTACTCCCAAGGTGGTGTGCATCAGCGAGGTTGGGTTGGACTTCCTCCCCGAATCTCCGGACCACGAGATCCAGTACCAGGTCTTCCGCGAGCACATTCGCCTGGCCCGCAGCCTCAAACTGCCGGTTATTTTCCACTCCCGCGAGTCCCACCCCCAGGTATTTCAAACCCTCCGGGAAGAGAAGGCCGAGGAGGTGGGCGGAGTCATGCATTACTTCCAGGGCGATGAGGCCACCGCCCGGGAAGCCATCGACTGCGGCATGTTTATATCGTTGGCCCGGCCGTTGTTGCGGCTGCCCGAGTTGCAGGAGGTGGCCAAGATAATCCCCCTGGACAATATCGTTCTTGAGACCGACGCAGCCCCTCAACCTTTCAAGAAATACCGCCACAACTGGACCGAACCTCACCACGTGCTTACGGTAGCGCAGCAGTTGGCCGATCTGAAGGGAATCACCCTGGAAGAGGTCGCACAGGTAACCACTGGCAATCTGACCCGGTTACTGGGCCTGGAACACCTGGCAGAGTCCAAGTAGAGAGGGCGGCCGGTTTACACCGGAATCGATCGTCTCTCTCGACCGGGGCATAGCGGCTCCGGCTAAACCTACATCAGCTCTATGTTTGCCACGCCGGGGTGAGGGCGTACCTCGGTGGCCGGCCAACTCGAAATGAGGGGATTGAGTTCAACCAAGGGGCTTGATAACATTAACCGAACTGCGGTGAATCAGCGCTTGTGGAGACAAATATCATGTTGCCCAAACAATGCCAGGTGGCCCTGAAAGAGTGGGCGGTAACGGTACAAGCCCTTTCCTTGGGACAGCAGACATTGCTGGTACGCAAGGGCGGGATTCACGAGGAGAGCAAGGATTTCCGGGTGATCCATCCCGAGTTCCTTCTCTACCCCACGTTCGAACACCAACGGGAGGACCTGTTGCAGCCGGAGAGCCAACCGGCCCTTCGCGAGTTGCTGGCCCAGCCCCGGGACGAGGACCGGATCAATTTCTCCCATTACGCCAGGGTAGAAGAACTTATAGAGATCTCTGACCAAGAAAAGGTGGACGACCTGTCGTCCCACTACATCTGGACCAAAGAATACGCCCAATCCCGGTTTCACTGGAAGCCGATGCTGCCTCTGGCAGTTATTCTGTTGCGGGTTTACCGGATGGAGCAGCCGGTATCCGTGCCCTTCCTGCCCGAATATAAGGGCTGCACCTCCTGGGTCGATATCTTGGCGGATGTGCCCCTGGGCCAACTCCAACCGGTCCTGTCCGACGAGGAGTTCCAACGCCGGGTGGCCGAGATCAAAGGTAGCTTGGGGATGGCCGTAGGCGCAGCTTAGCGGCCATTGTCCTGACTCGGGCGATGCAGGGACCCGGAATCAAAGATAATCTACCGTACCTATTACCTCGGCATTTTACGCAATCGTGTGGATCACACTTCAATCTCGGATTCGGGCCTTTGTCCGACTCTCGCAACTAAGAAATATCCCTCTATAGGACTGAATATGAAATACCGGAAACTGCCCCGCACCGACCTGGAACTCTCCGAAGTGGGCTTCGGCGTTTGGACCGTTGCCACCGATTGGTGGGGTAAGCGCACCGAAGCCGAACAGTCCGCGCTGCTGGAGAATGCTCTTGAGCTAGGTATTAACTTCTTCGATACCGCTGACACCTATGGCGAAGGCTACGGAGAAGAGGTTTTGGCCAAGTTCATGGGCCACCGCCGCAACGAAATAATCATCGCTACCAAGTTCGGCTACGATTTCTACGACAAATCGGTGCCCCGCGTCGGCCACCAAGAGCGTCCCCAGAAATTCGAAAAGGAATTTATAAAATTCGCTTGCGAACAGAGCTTGCGGCGTTTGAACACCGACCGTATCGACCTCTACCAGTTGCACAACCCTAAAGCCGAAGCTTTGGACCGCGATGAAGTCTTCGAGACTCTGGAACAACTTCAGTACGAGGGCAAGATCCGCTACTTCGGCGCCGCTCTCGGTCCGGACATCGGCTGGTTTGAAGAGGGCGAGATGTCCATGCGCCAACGCCATCTGGACAGCGTGCAGATCATCTACAGCATCCTGGAGCAGGAACCGGCTCTGGACTTCTTCCCCATAGCCAAAGAAGAGAACATCGGCCTGCTTTCGCGGGTGCCCCACGCTTCAAACATGCTTACCGGAGCGCACCTGGAAATACCCGAATTCGACGAGAACGACCACCGTGCCTTGCGTAAGGCCGAGTGGATGCGAGAGTCGATGCTGAAAGTGGAACGTGTGCAGTTTCTAGTCCAGGAAGGGGAGCGGTCCATGAGTCAAGCGGCCATAAACTTCGTGTTGGCCCAGCCCACCATCGTTTCGGTCCTACCCAACATCACCAGCCTGGACGATCTAAATGAGTTTACCCAAGCGTTGGACACCCCAGGCTTAACCAAGCAGGACCAAGACTACATTTTGGAGTTGTGGCACCACGGTTTCGACCTGAAAGAAGAGGAGCGAGAATTTCGGGAAGTCTAAGCGGATGGTGCGAGGACTTTCTTATTCATCAATGCCCCGGAATCGCGCCTTGATCCGGGCTCATCAAGTCGTCGAATAGCCTGAAGAAGCCATCCTGATCCACCTGACGCACCACCGCCACCGGCCCCGGTCTGCTGGTGATTTTGGATTCACCCAGCCGGACTGGGTCGGCGGTTTCCACGGCCACTTGGACGTTCTGTGTATTGACGATATCCAGGTCCAACGCCACCGCCATGGCCAGTGGGTCGTGAAAGAAAAACCTCTGCCGCCCGGAATCACGCCGGAACCAGTTATTCAGCAATTGGGCGGCCAGCGCCCCCAGATTATTCCGTGGCTTCAACTCTCTCGTGGTTTGCCGATCGATCGCTACCTGCCGGCTGGCGGCTAGATCGATCAAGGTTAAGGGGACCCCCGACGACAGGACCATCCTGGCAGCCTCAGGGTCGCTGTAGAAGTTGAATTCCGCATGGCCGGTTACGTTGCCGGGAACGTCGACGGCTCCACCCATGACGACCAAGCCGGACGCCTGTTCCAAAGATCCCGGATACCTGGTTAGCAGGTTGGCCAGATTGGTCAGTGGGCCCAGGGCGATCAGGAGGGTCTCTCCGGGCTGTTTGCCAAGCTCGCCGGCCAGAAAGTCCACCGCTCGTTGGTCGATGGGCCGGGAGGATGGGTTGGGCAGTCTTCTGGTTAGCCCGCTGGCGCCATGGACCGGGAACGAATACCCATATTGGCCGCGAATAGGGAGCGCGCTGCCGCGGGACACGGGTATTTCGGTGCGGCCCGCGTATTCCAACAAAGCCAACGCATTGCGTGTGCCCCGGGCCAACGGCACGTTGCCGCCCACGGTGGTCAGGCCTAGCACCTGGAGCGAAGAATACCTTAAGGCCATCAAGATGGCGATGGCGTCGTCAACACCCGGATCGGTGTCGATTATTACCTTTTTAGCCGGGATATCCGTCAAGCCGAGTCCTGATATAACAGGCTAGAGTTCGCGAAGGCGGACAAGGTTTCAAGGGAAGTATGCCAGAACCGGTATCCCGTGGCTTTATTTAACTTGCCGGTGCTGAGCACCATGGGATATCTCACCAGATCTAATCCGCTTGCCGTGGATTCCCTTTGGATGTGCAGGTTCCATGTTAGCTGGACCAGGCCATAAGCGAGGAATGCAGGTAGATTAATAAGCTTGCTTTTGATTATTTCGGCTAACTCTCTGTAAAAGACCACACCGTCGCCGGCTACGTTGTACACACCGGGGAGACTCCGTTGAACGACAATGGTCAGGACTCGGGCCAGATCATCCTCGTAGACGAACTGTAGCGGCGGATTGTCGTCTAGGACCCCCAGCAACCAGGGCCGGAAGAAGGCTTTGGTAATGTAGTTCCCGGCGGAAGGGCCGAGAACCATGCAAGACCGTAGAATCGTGACCGCTATGTCTGGATGGGTCTCCTGGAATTCCTGCAGCATCTGCTCCGACAGGAACTTGTCGTAACCGTAAGGAAAATCTGGCAAAGGACGCAAAGGCGCCGCGTCGGTCAAGGGAATGGGATTGTCGGCATGCGCGCCATAGACGGTGTGGGAACTTAGATAAACGATGTGATTGACTCCGGCACGCGCGCAAGACTCCAATACCGCACTCAACGCATCAAGATTGGTCTGGCGGATGGATTCAACCTCGCGGCGGTTGCGGCCCCGCCTTGGAATAAACGCCAGGTGGACCAAAGTTGAAACGTTATGGTGAGCCAGCGCCTCGTCGATGGGCTTGGTGACGTCCATACGATAGGCGGCCATGTTACGGATCGGAGCGACGGGTGGAAGGGTGTCGAAAGCCACCAGTTTGCTGATGCCCTCTTCGTCTTCCAGCTTTCTAAGAAGCCTGGCCCCCACGTACCCGGACGCCCCGGTAACGGCAACTGATTTGGGTGATCGTTCCATCAATCAGCCTTCAATCAGCCTCAGGTTGGTCACCGGGAAGAGGCTGGTCAATAAAGTCGAACCGTAGCATTCCCAGTCCCGGAACCTTAAAACCCATACCTACCTTATGCGGTTCCGGGCTCAGTGAAACGTGCTCCACGGTAATCACAGTGTCCTGGTTCAACAGGAGACAAAAGGGACTATCCTTGGAAACCGTGTCGAAACTCCTTGGTTCGCTGTCTACAAAGAAGAAGGTGTCTTCCAAAGGAATTTCCCGGCCGTCCAAAGTTAACGGCGACATCTGCTCGGCATAACCAGAACCCAAGGAGTTGCGCAACCGGAAGGAGATGCCTTTAGAGGTGTTTTGCAGGCTATCCTTCACATATAGTTTCCTGAGTAAAAAACTGGGCACGGAGAGCATTAAAGGTTCCTCATTGTTGGTGTGGAATGGGACGGTCTACGATTGGCTCCGCTCTGGGCCCTGGCGTTTCAGATCTAAAGACATTCGACGCTTCATCTGAAAAAGTTCTTGTTCGGCAGTTATTATATCCGGGGGCAGGGGGTTAGCCCCACCGGTGCCGAAGGATTGGGCCAGAACGAAGATCTGGGCGGCGCGCTCGACCAGATCGCAGGCCTCCAGCGCCTCCCAAACTCCGGGCCCAACTCCCAAGACGCCATGATTCCGCAAAAGCACGGCGTTGCGGTCTCCCATGGTCTCGCAAGCCACTTTGGCCAGCTCCTCCGAGCCTGGGAAAGCGTAATCACCGATGGGAACACCGCCGCCGATGTGATAGACCATTTCGTCTAGAATCGCGGGAATCTCCCGTCCGGCCACCGCCGCAGCTGATGCCGAGATCGAGTGCGTATGGATAATCGCACCCACGTCCTCTCGTTGCCGGTATATCTCCAGATGCATGGCCGTTTCCGACGAGGGCGCCAACCCTTCGCCTATCAACTCTCCATTCAGGTCAACGACGACCAAGTCTTCTGGCTTGAGGTGATAGTAAGGCAACTGGGTGGGCGTGACCAACAGCAGGCCCTCACCTGATCTCCCCTCCAAGCGCAAGCTGGCGTTACCGCTTAATGCGCCGACCAGCCCACGCCGGTACATCTCGACGGTTGCCGCGTGGAGTTCCTCACGCTGAGATTGCCATTTGTCCAAGTCGGGATACCTCGCCTTGGTGGGTTTTCGGGAAGCAACCGGCAAGTCGGTTCCCAGGTGGTATTGTAAAGCCTTTTGGAAGGGGTTAGGGCGTCATTGGGCAAGTTCAGAGGATTCCGTTGTCGTCAGAAATCAGGCTATGCTGCCGCCGACGCTGCCGTTCATTGTTCCGGAGCGAGACTGTGAAACGTTTCCAGCCACCGGTGGTAGTGATCTAGGTATTCGGCCGTTTGGATCGGCTGGGGAAGAAATTCCTCGAGATCGGGTTGTTGCCCTTCCACCGAATCTTCCAAAGAAGAAAAGTCTCCGGCCGAAACCCAGGCGGCGGCGGCGGCGCCCACGGCGCTGACTTGGCTGTCTCGAGCGCGTCGCACCGGAATCTCAAGGACACTTGCCAAGGCGCCGGCTAGCACGCCGCTCTTTGACATGCTGCCTCCCAAGCACAGGTAAGGAGCCCGACGGCCGGTGACTTCCGAGATGGTGTCCATATTGGCTTTGATGCTGTAGGCCACACTCTCCAAGTAGCTGCGGAGTATCTGGCCGGTCGTCGGTTCTTGAAAAGTCAACGGGGTGGGCATGATTATGCCACCCATCCGAAGTCCGGCGTTGGGGGCGCTCAGAGGACCGGGACCCAAGAAAGCCAGGACGCCGTCTCCGCCAAGAGGGGCTTGCTCCGCCAAGCGATCTGCATCCTCAAGGGAAAGCTGACCACCGGACAAGGTGCGGGCCAGCCAATTAAAGGCGTGGCCGCAATCGCCCAGATTGGCTTCAACGGTATACATGCTGTCAACGGAGTAACAGCTACTCCAAGTACGTCTGGCCTCCAAGTCCAGCATGGGTTCCGGCATCACCATGTGCACGCTGCCGCTCCACCCCAGTACCGCGCCGGCTTGGCCGGGCTTGGTTACACCCAAGCCCAACAAGCCACATTGAGTGTCGGCTCCGGCCAATGTAACCGGCAAACCGCCGGGTAGCCCCCATTTCTCCGCCAATTCCGGCCGGAGACAGCCCAGCCGCTCTCCGGAGCCGAGTACCGGGGGCAGCAATTCAACGGGAAATTTCAGCCGGTTAAGCAGCGGAAGAGCGTGCCGCCGGGTAGATAGGTCGATCAAGCCTAAGGTGCAATCCAGACCGGCCTCTGAAGCGATCTCTCCAGTCAGCCGGTGACCCAACCATCCTGCGACGGAAACGACCGAACTGGCCGATTCCATCAGATCCGGACGGTGGGCCTGAAACCATCTTAGCCGGGCCGGCGCCAACAGGAGGGACGGGAAGTGGCCTGTGGTGGCATATATCTCGGAGCCGGCTTCATCGTCCAGGGCAGCTCCTTCGAATACCGCCCGTAGGTCGATGTTGGGGCAGCAGCACAATTCGCGGTTTTCGAGTCCCATGAGGACCGCGCCCTGGCCCTGGCTAGTTATGCCAACAGCGCACACCTGTTTGGGTGAGACCCCACCCTTCCGTAGGGTCTTGCCCACCGCTTCTCCAACGGCATCCATGACTTCGATGGGGTGAAACTCTTTGGCCAAGTCGGAGCCGTCTTGCGGACGATGATACCGTAGCGCAGCGTGAGACCCGGCCACCGGACGGCCGACGCGGTCTACCAAAATAGCGTGGGCCGAAGAAGTACCCAGGTCAAGGCTCAGTACGTATCTATTCAAATCGAACCCAAACTTCCGGGTTAACCAACCGCTTGGGCTTTCGCCCTTGGACGAAACGTTCGATGTCCTGGACGATCATTTCCGAGTGGCGGGCGACGGTTTCCAGGGTGGCTCCACCGATATGCGGGGTCAACACCACGTTGTCCAAGGCCAATAAAGGGCTGTTGGGAGGCAGAGGGTGGGTGGGAAACACATCAAAAGCGGCCCCACCCACGAGGCCGGATCGCAGACATTCCACCAGAGTTGCCTCGTCTACGGCATCGTAGGAACTGGTGTTGATGATGCGGCAGCCCGGTTTGAGTTCCGCCAAGACGGACCGGCTAAGCAGATCCTTGGTGGCGGGAACATCGGGAACGTGTACGGATAAGTAGTCGGCATCATGGACCAACTCGGCAACCGTGGGGTAAAGGGTCACGCTGGGGCATTCTTGAGGCGACGATTCGATGTACGGGTCGTAGGCCACAATTCGCATGCCGAAGGCGCGGGCCAACTGGGCAACCTTGAGGCCGATATTTCCCAGTCCGAGGATGCCAAGGGTCTTGCCGGCCAATTCGCCGGCCTGCATATGTGCCTGTATATAAGGCTCCGCCGGCATCTGCCACCGCCCTTCTTTCACACAAACATCCAGGCTGGTTATCCGGCGGGCTAGACTCAGCATCATACCGATGGTCAACTCAGCAACCGCCTGAGTATTTCGGCCCGGAGTGTGGATCACCGCTACGCCATGGCCGGTGGCGGCCGCCATGTCTACGTGGGACAGGCTGTTACGGCAAACGGCCACCAACCGGAGACCGCCGGCTTGTTGAAACAACTCTTCGGGCAGAAAATCGGCCTCGACCGCCAGAACAGAGAAGCACTCGGTCTTGATCCGGCGCGCCAGTTCTTCCGGGTCCGCCAGTCGGCGGGTATCGGTCCAGCTTTCGTAGGTTACCGGCATCAATTCTTTTAAGCGGGCCAGGTGCTCTTCCGTCATCGGAGCCAGGACCAGAGCTTTCATGAGACAGCCATGATTCCGGCCGCAACGGTCACCTGGGGCTCGATGGCAACATACTTGTGAACCAAGTCTGGGCCGTGACCCGAAGTTTTTCGGATTTACTGAGGCTTATTCTATGCTGGAATACATCGAATTTGGCTTCTTCAATGCGTTGCAACACCTTGCTATAAAGCTGGCCCATGACGGCGGGGCAGGCCCGGGAGCGGGGCGACAGATACGGGAGCAACTTAAAGCCGCTGTCGAAGTAACCCCTTGCCCTTTCTGCCTGAAATCTCATCAGATTTATGAACGATTCGTTGACGATGCCGGCCTCCATCGCTTCCTCAGAATAACCGAATCGAGCAATCTCATCTTGTGGAAGGTAGATCCGGCCAAGTTCTAGGTCTTCCTGAATATCGCGGGTTATGTTGGTGAGTTGCATCGCCAACCCAAGGTCGATCGCATGCTCCCTGGCTCTGTCGTCTTTGTAGCCGAAGATCTGCAAGCAGATCAGACCCACAACCGAAGCGACCTGGTAGCAGTAGGTCCGCAACTCTTCAAAGTCCCGGTACCTGACCTTGGTAAGGTCCGATTCGACGCCATGTATCACCTGTTTAAAGTATTCCTCGGGGATATCGTGGCGGTCTGCCACGTCGGCCAGGGCCAGGAACAAGGGATCGTTGGTGCGTCCGGTATAGGCATCGCTCAAGCTGGCGTGGAGTGATTGCAGCGTGGCCGTTTTTTGATCGACGGACTCCGCGGAGTCAACGGCATCGTCGCAATAGCGGCAAAAGGCGTAGGCCACGTAGATGGCCCGGCGGCGCTCCTGGGGCAAGGTCAAGAAGGCGTAGTAGAAGTTCTTGGCTTCACGGCGAGTAATCTCACGGCTTTCCCGATACCCTATCTCAACGGATGTTGCGGCCATAAATGCTCGTCTTCCGGCGACATATCGCGATACGGCTAGCCGGAGGTTTTAATCCCCAACAATCTGGACCATAACTTCCCGGTCTCTAGGATGGTCCAGTTCGATGAAAAACACGCTTTGGTATTGGCCAAATTGCATAGACCCGTCAACGATGGGAACGGTTTCGCTGGTGCCCAGTAGGAGGTGCTGCAAGTGGGCGTGGGCGTTGGGCGATTCGTCGGAAGTCATGTTCACGGTGCGGATGGTGAAGTCATTGTGTTGGTAGCCGCCATTACGTGGCGAGATTTTCTCCAAGAACTTTGACATATCTTCGATCAGAAGAGGTTCGTTCTCGTTTATCTTGATAGCCGCGGTGGTATGTTTTGAGTAAACGACCACAAATCCGTTGCTAACTTTGGATTTTGCCACACATTCGCCGACCCAGCCGGTGATGTCGATGAACTGGGGCGCTCGCTCGGTGCGAAGCTGGAGGCAGAAAGACTTAGCTTTCATATTGGCTGGCATCCCCTTGTACGTATGTCTTCTGAGGTTCCGTCCCATTAGTTTGGATGGCATCCCAGTGATGGCCGGAAGTTTGTCTCTTGTATCGCCCCAGGGCCATCAGCGGCCAATAGTTGCGATACATATGATAATTGATCATAAACCCGCCGGGCATATCCAAGCCCTGATATCTTAACTCGCCCGGTTTAGGCAGGGTTTTGGGCGGCTCTCCCGCTCCGTAGCCGGGGAAACCGGTGCCGGTGAAGTAGGGTTCGTCCCAACATCCCCCTTCGTCCTGTGTTTCCAAAAGGTATCTGACGCCCTGGATAACTGGATCGCTGGTTTCCTTCCCAGCGGCCAGCAGAGCGATCAATGCCCACGACGTTTGCGAAGGAGTGCTGGGACCGACCCCGCGCAGAGCCGTGTCGACATAGGAGCCGCAACTTTCACCCCATCCCCCGTCCTCGTTCTGATGGGCAACCAGCCACTCCACGGCCCGGATGACGTAAGGCTGGCTCATGTCCTCTTTGATGGCGGCCAAAGCCGGCAGCACGGCGCCAACCCCGTAGATGTAGTTGACGCCCCACCGGCCGAACCAAGAACCGTCTTCTTCTTGCCTATCAAGTATGTATCGCAGCGCCCTGGACAAGGGCGGAAAGTCTTGCCGGTAGCCAAGTTTACCCATCATCTCCAGGATGTGAGAGGTAACATCCGCGCTGGTCGGGTCCAGGACCTCGCCGAAATCTGAAAATGGAAGTCTGCTCACGTAGGTCCGATTGTTGTCCTTGTCAAAGGCGCCCCAACCGCCATCCTTGCTTTGTAAAGCCAAGATCCAATTCACGCCCCGCTTGATGGCGCGACGCCGCCTAGGGTCGTCCTCCGGACCCAGACGCGCCAGATTCAGAGCCATTATAACTTCCGAAGTGTCGTCAATATCCGGGTATCTGTTGTTGTCGAACTCGAATGCCCATCCGCCGGGCTCCACGTTTTTCGCCCGTACCTGCCAGTCGCCTGGTTCAAAGATCTGTTGGTCTAGGAGCCATCGAGTGGATCTCTGAATCATGGGATCGGCTTCGCCCACGCCCGATTCGATCAAGCCCACCTGGGCGAGACAGGTGTCCCAAACGGGCGATATGCAACCCTGTACCGAGAACGTATCCTCGTCTTCGATGGCGTATCCGTCGATGCCGGCAAATCCTTTTTCCATAACCGGATGGTCGGAAGCAAATCCCATTTGATGCAGAGCGATCAGGGAATAGACCCAAGGAGGCTGAATCCCGGCCCAGGAACCGTTGGGCTCTTGATGACCAACCACCCAATCGACGATCTTTCGCTCGGCCCAACCGCGAAGAGGGTGCACGGGGAAAAGTTGGTAGAGCCCAACAAGTTGGTCCAAGTGGTACAGCAGTTTCGCCCATCCCCAACGAGACTGGGGTTTGGGCAAGGAGTAATCGGTTTCTTCCCTAGGCTTCGGGTACAGCTCGTCCAAGTTCGCCCAATCTGGAATCGGGCAGTACGGCTGGCGACTCAAGATAACCAACATGGGAACAATGGTTGGGCGAGCCCAGCCGGCAAAGTCGTAGACGCTGAAGGGCAAAGACGGCGGCACAAGAATCAATTCTGGAGGCAAGTTGGGAACGCCTTTCCAATCCCACTGCCCAAACAAGGCCAGCCAGATCTTAGTGAAGATTCGGGAATTCGGTACTCCGCCCCTGGAGAGGATGAAGGCGCGGGCCTTGGACATATATACCTCGTCGGAGGAATGTCCGGCCAATTTCAAAGCGAAATAGCACTCAACCGAAGTGCTCAGGTCGCCGGGCGCCTGATAATATTGGCCCCACGATCCGTCGTCGCCCTGTTTTTGAAGGATCTGGTTGCAGACTTTTCGCCACCGGTCTTTATCCGGCCTGCCCAGGAAGTGGGACAGCAGCAGGTATTCGGCTTCCATGGTGGGATTGGACTCCAATTCTCCCCACCAGTATCCATCGTCATATTGATTCTGGCGAAAGAACTCACGGCAACGGGTGATAGCCAGCTCCAGCTTCTCCCCGGAAGGCGCCCCCACTATATTTTCCTGGTAAACCGTCAATTCTGCTTTGCTCCCGATCTAGCGTACCCGCGATTTAGCGTAACCGTGATCGGTGAACCACCGCACCGCTTTCTCCAATGCAGACTCTACGGCGCTTTGGGGCTGACCCAATTCCCGGACCGCTTTTCCGCAATCCACGTACATTGGAGATTTTGCTACCTTCAAGCCTTCAACCGGTATCCTCGGCTCCCGGTTTAGCATTTTACCTTCCACCGCCTGATCTAGATAGCCCGCCGCCAGAGCCAGCCAAAATGGGACGCGCCAACGGGGAGCGCGACGGCCGGTTATCTCCTGGAGCTTTTCGAATATTTCACGCAGGGACACGTTCTCATTTCCCAAAAGGTATCTCTGGCCGGATATCCCGCTCTCCATCGCCAGGATATGGCCCTCGGCCACGTCCTCGACGTCCACCAGATTCATCCCGGTGTCCAAGTAGGCGGGAATCCTTCCTCGCATGAAGTCCAAGATGATCCTGCCGGTGGGCGTGGGTTTAACGTCCCATCGCCCGACCGGGGCCGTCGGATTGACTACGATCACAGGCAAACCTTCGGCGGCCATTTTGAGGGCGACCAATTCAGCCTGGTACTTGGATTTTTTATAATGCCCTACCAGATGGTCCGGATCCAGCAAGGTTTCCTCGGTGCTAAGTTCTCCAGGAGAGAACCCCATGGTGGAAACGGTGCTGGTGTACACGACGCGGGAAACTCCGGCCTGCCGGGCCGCCTGTAGGACTATCGCCGTGCCATCCACGTTAGTCCGGTGGATAAAGCTCGGCGTCCTAGACCAGAAGGCATAGATCGCGGCGCAATGAAAAACCGCCTGACAACCTTGCACTGCCCGGGCCACGGACTCACGATCTAGAATATCTCCTGGGATCTGTTCAACGCCCGTTCCATCGATTGTTAATTTGTTCGCTTGCGGCCTGACTAGGGCTCTTACTTCATAACCGTGTTGGCAGAGCCTCCGGGCCAGGTTGCCTCCGATAAAACCAGTGGCCCCGGTGACCAGAACCTTCATTCATCTCACTGTCGCGACGATTCGAGCAGGGCGTAGAATTCTATCAAATTAAGGATACGTTTGCCGCCGTCAAGGGATGTCCTTCTCTTTCCCATTGCCGGATAAAGGATAACGCGAATCGGGACAGCGCTTGCCGGGCGATTCGAGCCTGGTACGCCAGTCTCAAAAGGGCCGGGGCGCGCCACGGCATGGCGGCTGTTCGGAGTACATCCTGAGTACGGCCTTGGGATAGTCCGAGCAAGTGACCGGGCAAACTTTGGAGGGCGGTGTCCAGTACGACACGCGCCGAGATAAATGGCACACCGGCGTCTTGGATTTCCGCCGCCAGCCAGTAGCCTTCCATCTCTACGATTCCCACAGGATATTTCTCGGCCAACGCCGCTTTGGCTTCCGGGGTGGCAACGATAGCATCTACAGTGAGGGAATCTGAGTGAGTTACCGGCAATCCGGCGTTGGCCGCGGCGGTTATCGCAATCTGCCGCATCGCCGGATCGGGCGTCAGAAAATTCTCGTTAGGGGCGTCTAGATAGTACTTGCTGGATAGAACAAGACCTCCGGTCTTGAGTTTCCGCTCCACCGCACCGGCGAATCCCAACATCAACACTCCCTTTGGCTGGCCATTCGAAGTACATCTAAGTATCTCCCGAAGACCGGATTGGCGTCGGGAATTCCCGACGCCAATCACTCTTAGGTTCAACGAATCTACGGATCGTTCGGACGAAATCTTGCGCCGCAAACCGGACAGTTCCCTCTCCATGCTGGCAATGATGGCTAGCAATACCACTCCGGCGGCTATGCGGCGGTGATGCCGCCCTTGTGGGCAGCTCCCGATTTAATCAGGGTAGCCCAGTCTTTGGGCGTGGAGATGGCTTGGAAGATGGTGGCGGACTCAAATCCGCAATGCATCATGCAATTGGCGCAACGTGGGTCGTTGCCCACACCGTACTTCTGCCATAGACCAGCCTCGTATAACTCGTTGACGTCTTGAACGTGCTCGTCCGCCAGCGGGTAGCACGGTTTGCGCCATCCGAGGACGGTATAGGTGGGGTTGGACCATGCGGTACATTGGTATTCCCGGTCTCCCTGCAAAAAGTTCAGATACAAGGGATTGTTGTAAAACTTCATGCCCCCGGTTCGAGTCGGGTCCAACAGTTTTTTGAAGATGTTCCGGGACTCCTGCCTGGTTAGGAATAGGTCCCGGTCGGGCGCGTCTTCGAAGTCGTAGCCCGGCGAGATCATGGACCCTTCCACGCCTATTTCATTCACCAGGCGGAACATCTCCCAAAGGTCTTCCACGTCGCTGTTCTTGAATATCGTGGTGTTAGTGCAGACACGGTAGCCTTGGCTCAACGCCAACTCCATGCCCTGAACCGCCTTCTTGAAGACTCCCTTGCGGGCAACCGACTCGTCGTGCTTCTCTTCCATTCCGTCCATGTGGATGACCCAACAGAAGTACTTGGAAGGAGGTATCTTGGGAAGCATCCTATCCAAGAGCAGACCGTTGGTGCAGCAATAGACGAAGTATTTTTGTTCGATCAGCCGGTTTATTATCTCGTCAATCTTGGGATGTATCGTCGGTTCGCCACCGGCGATCGAGACGATGGGAGCGCCCGACTCCTTCACGGCGTCAAGGGCCACGTCCACCGGCATCATCTTGTCGATAACCGGCTGATATTCACGGATACGTCCGCAGCCCGCACATGCCAGGTTGCACATCTCTAGAGGCTCAAGCATGGTCACCAATGGAAATCTCTTGCGGCCGGCCAGGCGGTTTTTCAAGAGGTACAGCGCCAACCGGAAGGAAAGCTCGATCGGACGTTTCGCAGGTTTCATGATTCGTCAACCGGTCCTTGTATAGCAGGGTATTGATTCATGGTGGCACGGAGCGTATGTACCGACATCGGGCTCAATACTGGCGCCGTGCTAGAAAATCGACCAGACCTTCAGCCTCGGTTCTGGCCCAGGCCGGCAGACTAACTGAAGCAATAGCTTCCAAAGCCTGCTCGGCGCTAGCCTCAGTCAACGACTCGGACTCATCCCGGGCCCCTACGTCGTCGAGAATGGCCAGCACCCGGCCAACATCATCGTCGTCAATCTCTTCCTTAGCATAGATCCGCAGTAGGTCTTCCCGGTTCTTACCCGACGCTCGCTCGAAAGCATAAACGATCGGGAACGATTGTTTATGCCGCCGGATGTCGTTCCCGGCTGATTTTCCAGTAAGGGAAGTATCTCCCCATATCCCCAGGTAATCGTCCCTGATCTGAAATGCCCGGCCGACGCAACTGCCAAAGGTTGAGAAAGCTTGGTACGCGGCGTGGTCTCCGGTGGCCAGCAATGCGCCGATCTCCATACCGCTGCGGATCAAAGCGCCGGTCTTGAAAGCGATCATCTGAAGATAATCCGCCGATGTTATTTCAGTGCTGGACTCAAAACCCAGATCTAGGCACTGACCTTGAATCATTTCTAAATAGCTGGAAGTAAGAATGTTCGAGATTCTAAGGATGGTTTGGGGCGGCACACCATATCTGGACGTGTTTAGTAGGCAAACATCCCCCACGGATTGCATGGCGTCGCCCGCCACCAAAGCCTTGGGCACTCCCCAGATGGACCAAACGGTGGGTTGGTGGCGGCGCTCTACATCCTGGTCCTGAATATCGTCGTGGATCAACGAGAAGTTGTGGATCAATTCCAAAGCCGCAGCCGCGGGCAGTGCCTTATCGGGGTCTTCGTCAAGCGCCTCGCAGGCGAACAAACATAGGGTTGGCCTCATGGCCTTGCCCTGGGAGATCGCGGATCGGGCCGTCACACCGCGTTGGTCCGCCCATCCCAGGTGATATCGTATCAGGGTGTAGGGGTCGGTCCCCTCAGGCAATCGAACGGACCGGGACAGTTCTTGCTCAACCCGGCTTTTGTACCTATCGAACATCGCGGGCAGGCCCGGACCTAGGTCCCTTGAGGCGATCGGTTGGCCGGAGATATTGCCGCTCATGTGGTTCGTCCATCTGAAGGGTAACCCGATGAGACCAGCGCCGAGGCTGTCTGGTTATGCAGGATGACGATGGCAGAAATCCTAGCAGGGGCTATTCGGAGGTGTCAAGGATAATCGCAGGTAGTAAGCCCGAGACTTCACCGGCCATCGGTCCGGACTAGACGGTTGCTGCATTTTCACGCTGGACTCCGCCGTTTTGGTGTGGCCATTTCGGCCTTGATTTATAGCTAGCGCCGGTCGTGCCTTCAGGCACGTTTTTCTATTGACACTGGCTTCCACTAGCTATATCATTTTAACACTTTGTAATTACCTTAGAATGGTTGTTACAAAAGAGTGGTGTCCAAGAATCCGAGCGTTTTCCATTGGCATGATTTAGATTCGCTTTGGATATGGATCAGAAGACATAGGGTCCAGCCCTATGAAGCACAATAAGCGCGAGAATTAGGAGGAGGAAATGGCTGACGAGAACATTGCATTGATGGCTCACTTGCTGCGTCGATCCGGATTTGGAGCGAGCCGCGACGAGATTGAGGCTAAAGCCGCCCAGGGCTACCAACAGACCTTGGACGACCTCTTGAACCCGGAGAGTCAACCGATTATCGAAGAGGACTTGGTCTACCGGTACAACCCTTCGTACTGGCAGTCCGCGGCTATCGAGAACAACGTGCAGGCGTGGCTCTACACCATGATCAACACTCCGCGCCAACTTCAGGAGAAGATGTCCCTGTTCTGGCACATGATATTCTGTGCCGGGCACAGCAAGATCGACAGCGGATATGAAATGGGTAGAATGGTCGCCATGTTCCGGGAACATGGGATGGGAAACTTCCGGGACTTGATCTACCGTTTGTCCACTAGCCCCGGCATGATGTACTACCTGGACAACACGGAAAGCCATCAGGTTGCGGTGAACGAGAACTACGGCAGGGAATTGCTGGAGTTGTTTTCCTTGGGAGCGGGTAAGGACGAAGAGTTCAATTACTCCGAGGATGACGTAAAGGCCTGCGCCCGTGCCTTCACCGGATGGAACAACGCCCCGGCTTACCCGCCCTTCCCCTATGGGCGCAGCCCATGGGAGTTCCGGTTTGACCCGGCGGACCACGACGACGGCGAGAAGACTTTCCTTGGTGAGACCGGCCCGTGGAACGGTGATGACATTCTAGACATCATTTGTAAACAGCCGGCGACGGCTCGTTTCTTGGCCCGTCACCTTTACAACTACTTCGTGGCCGACGATGCTCAGATACCGGCGTGGCGCCTCACTCCGCCACAGAACCTAAACCTGATTCAAGAAATGGAAAAGGCGTACTTTGATTCTGGGTACGACATCACCGAAATGCTGCGTGTCCTGTTCAACTCGGACACGTTCAAGTCGGAAGAGGTCCGCTATGCCAAGGTCAAGAGCCCTGCCGAAGTGGTGGCAGGAACCTTGCGATTGGTCGAAGAACACCGGGAGATCAAGTTGGGCCTTTTCCAACACTCACAAGAGCCCAAGTACATGGGCATGGACCTGATGAATCCACCGACGGTGGAGGGCTGGCACACCGGAAGAGAGTGGATCGACAGCGGCACTCTGGTGGAACGGATCAACTACGCTTCAGATCTGCTGGGAAACACTGAACTGCCCGGCGTGAAGGGGCTGATAAACCGCCTGATGAGCCGTGGCGATTCCCTGTCCCCTGAGACCTTCGTTGATGGATGCCTGGACCTGATCGGTCCGATCACGGTCGATGACGGCACCCGCAGCGAGTTGGTAGCTCATGCCCAGAAGGCCGGAGACTTGCGCCACGGTTCCAGCTCCGAGCAAAGTGATTTCACACGCCGCACTGGGGAGATGTTCCAGATGATTGCCTCCACTGCGGAATTCCAGTTTGAATAATAATAGGCGTTGGAGGATATAACATGGTTTCCACCCAGAAAGACCCCGTCTTGGCGATTCTATCGCTGTCTGGCGGTAACGATGGATTAAATACGATAATTCCCCGATCCAACGGATTGTATCGGGATTTCCGGCCGTCCCTTTCCATCTCCGAAGACCAGATCATCCCCATAAACGATGACTTGGGCTTCCACCCAGCCATGGGTCCACTAAAGAAGTTCTGGGACGAGGGGAAGTTGGCGATATTCCTGGGCATGGGATATCCCAACTCCAGCTACTCCCACTTCCGTTCCATGGACATCTGGCACACCTGTGAGCCGGACACCCAGGGCAGCGAAGGCTGGCTGGGCCGGGTTATTAAAGATTTGGACCCCCACTCCGAAAACGTGCTGACCGGCGTTAACTTCGGCCGCGGCCTTCCCAGGGCATTGGCCAAAGACGGCGTGCCGGTGGCATCCGTAGGCGACCTGGAAACCTATGGGCTACTGACTGGGATCGAGGGCGACTCCCAGCGCAGTGAGGCTCTGGACGTATTTGGCCGCATGTACTCACCGGCCATCGGCCGAGGCGCGGTTATGGACTACATCCGCAACACCGGCACCGACGCTCTGAAGGGCGCCGACATCCTGGCCACCGCCCCCCAGAAGTACAGTTCCAGCGTTGAGTATTCCAATTCCGCCGTGGGCCAGTACATGAAGAACATCGCCCAGACGCACCTGGCGGGCTTCGGCACCCGGGTACTCTACACAACCTCCCCTTACAACAGCTTTGACACCCACGCCAACCAGGCGGCTCTGCACTCCGGTCTGTGGACCGATGTCTCCAATACAGTGGAGAATTTCATGACCGACCTGCGTGAACACCAGGCCAGCGACAACGTACTGCTGTTCATGTTCACCGAGTTTGGACGCCGGATCACCGACAACGGTTCCGGCACCGATCACGGTTCCGCCGGCATCGCTTTCGCGGTGGGTGAGGGAGTCAAGGGCGGCATCTACGGCGAATACCCGTCCCTAGATGTCAATGAGCAAGAGGAAGGCGGCAACCTTAAGTACAACCAGGACTTCAGGTCGGTCTACACTTCCATACTGGAGGACTGGATGGGTCTGGATGCCAAGCCCATCGTCGGAGGCAGCTTCGAGAAAACCAAGTTCCTGTAGGCTGGACTCAGAGGGTACACCGGCGTGTAACTAAACAAACGGTTAAGGGCTGCTTGAGCAGCAGATCAGCAAGCTTGGACCGGCCCTTATTGGTTAATAATTGAAGAGGTAAATACGATGAGCACCCATTTCTTTGGGCTAAATGACCGGTCGTTCGCGTATAGCCATTCGGTGGGACGCAACGAATTTTCCGGGACCGGGTTTCGCAACCCAGTGGACATGGCGGTGGGCGACAACGATGTGATGTACGTAGTCAACCGTGGCTATGAATACCGGACCGACGGCGTCCATATCACTGTGGTTACCATGAGCGAAGAGTACATCACCGAGTTTGGGTCCTACGGTGCGGGCCCAGGTCAATTCGTCTGGCCTACGGCCATTGCTCTTGACGGCCAAGGAAACGTCTATCTAGCCGACGAATGGCTGAACCGAATCTCTGTGTTTAATGGCGAGGGCGAGTTTTTGCGCAGCTGGCCGGATGGCTTCGACGGTGGCACCAGCGACGATGCCTCGTCGCGTATGATTGCATTTGGGGCCGGACCGGATATCCCGGCTGGGAAGTCGGGCTCCGGAGACGGAGAGTTGGACCGCCCAGCCGGGATCGTGATAAGCAAAGACGGCACGATGTTCGTGACCGACAGCCGCAATCACCGTGTACAGAAGTTCACCCTTGATGGCAAGTTTCTAGGTAAGTTTGGCACCTTTGGCAGCGGCCCCGGCGAGCTCAACATGCCCTGGGGTATCAGCCTGGACAAGGAAGGAAATGTGTTCGTGGCCGACTGGCGCAACGACCGCATCCAGCAGTTTACTGCTGACGGCGAATGGATGGCCAGCTTCGGGCAGTCCGGCGATGGCGTTGGCCAGTTCAATCGGCCCAACGGGGTATGCGTGGACGATGACGGCGATATCTACGTGGCAGATTGGCTGAACAACCGTGTACAAGTGCTTGCTCCCGATGGCCGGTTCGTTACCGCACTGAAGGGCGACCACGTCCTGTCCCAATGGGGTAAGGACAAACTAAATTCTAATCCGGACATGATCCGGCAGCGGGCTCTAGCTGTTTCCCACAACCCCAGTTACGAGAGAAGCTTCAACCACCCGTGCGCCGTTAAGATCGACGGGCAAGGCCGGCTTGCGGTTCTGGACCACTTTGGTGGACGGATCCAGGTATACGCGAAGAGCAAGGACCCGGTCCTGGTATAACAGCCGGGAAGCAAAAACCCGGTCTATCATTAATGATCTTGCATGCTCCGCCGGAATCCGGGAAACCGGACCCGGCGGATTTTTTTGGCTTAGCCGCCGGCGCTGATAACTAGCCAATCCTAAAATGAAATATGTCATTCCGATCCTTCGGCGGAAGGAGAGAAATCTCCGGTTGGCTGGTCGACTGCGCATGAGATTCCTCGCTGCGCTCGGAATGACATTGTCCAAATCCGAATGACATTGTCCCAATAAGAAGTTGACTGCGCTCTAGTCCGGCCCTTCAGGCATCCCAGCGTCGATCCAAACAATTATCTCGTCAATCTCTTCCCTGGGAACAAAGGGCCCCCTGAGGGGCATGCGGCCGAAGGTGAGAACGGTGCGAGCCAATGACCGGACCAGTTGGGTGTCCTTACCCTCGACTCCAGGTTCGATCGCCCGAACGCCGGAGAGCACGCTATCTACCAGTTCTTGCCGAGTCTTCCAATAATATACGTGAATCCCGGGCAACGGGTCTCTACCCCAACGCTCTATCCAGCGCTCCATAACACGATCCAATATCTCTTTGACCCGAGGCCAGTAAACGGGGCCTACATCTGGCTTATCGTCAGGATTATCCGGTGGGTTATTTACGCTTGAGTCCGTACTCAATAGGGCTTCACCCCTTATTCGTTAATAATGGACTGGACATTTCCGCGCCAAGTGGAACGAGCCGATACCGATGGGTGGCGGGGATTGGAAAGCCGGAGAGGCAACGTTGTTAAACTGGGTGGTCGCTGACCGTCTCGGTATGCAGCAGTTGGAGAGCATGACCCAGGACCGGCGTGACAACTTCCAGGCACTCCCTCACCCCCTTGGGACTTCCCGGAAGGGTGATGATCAGGGTGTTACCCCGAATCCCGGCCACGGAGCGGCTAAGCATAGCCATGGGGGTGAACTGCAACGTCTTGGCCCGCATGGTCTCGGCCAAGCCCGGTACTTCCCGGTCGATAATCGACAGGCAGGCCTCGGGAGTAATGTCCTGGGGTCCCAATCCGGTGCCGCCGGTAGATACTATTAGATCGACATCGGGAGCGTCGGCCCATTGGGACATCCGTTCCGCAATCATTTCCCGGTCGTCGGGGACCACTTCGTAACGGGTTACTTCGTAATCAGGGGGGCCTAGTATTTCCTTGATGACCTGCCCGCTGGTGTCTTCACGCTGGCCTTGAAACCCGGAGGTGCTTACGGTCAAAACGGCTAAACGAAACATGGTTCACTCCCAGAATAAATAATACCATAGGGTGAGGAGATTTCCCTTTTACGGCCCGTACGTCATCGGCTCTTGAACGGCTCGGCGTTGACAAGGGTATGACCGGCCATTATATTCACAACGCGCCGGACACGGGGCGTATTTTTTAAGTCAGCGAGCATCTGCTTTTGAGTTCATTGCCCAACTGCGTCTTCTGTAACATCACGTCCTACCGGGACCGGGATGCCAAGATCTGGTACGTGGATAACGATATCATGGTCATAAGGAACCGGCTGACTTGGGTGCCCGTGATGCTTCTGGTGATGCCCAAGGACCACTTAAGCCAAACTGACTTGTGGGGCGATGGATTCGTGACTGACAGGCCAGACCGAAAAAATACATTGTTGTCGAGAATGGGAGACATCGCCGTCGAATTGGGCGTTGCCTTCGCTCCCGATGGCTTCCGGGTATTGTCGAACTTCGGCCGCCACGGATTGCAGAGCCAAAGCCACGGCCACCTCCATGTTGTAGGCGGCGTGCAACTGCAAGAGTATGCCTGAGAGAGCTACCAGCCGTCAGCCGCTTAGCTTAATGCTGATGGCCGACCCTTAACAGCTGATTAAATGAGGGAGAAGAGTCACATGGCAGAAACAGTCCTTTATGAGAAGCAGGGAAACGTCGTTACCATCACCCTTAACAGGCCGGACGCATTGAACTCCATCAACCGGCAACTCCGGCGGGAATTGTCTGATGCGATAACTCAGTTTGACGGCGATGAGGACGCCTTCGTGGCGATCATCACTGGAGCTGGGCGAGCCTTTTGCGCCGGAAGGGACCTTAAGGAGCGGACCAACGATAACGCTGAAGGAATCCAGGCCAGGGCTTCCCAGAGTATGTCATCAGACCGCCCTTACATGTGGCCTCAAACGTGGAAGCCCCTGATCGCCGCCGTCAACGGCTATGCGCTGGCCGGTGGCTGGTCCATCGCCCAGATGTGCGACTTGAGGGTTGCTTCGGAAGACGCCCAGTTGGGGATCAGCGAGACTAAATGGAGCTTGTTGCCCCCCTTTGGCACCATCCTGCCCAAGATGATTTCACTACCGGCGGTATTGGAGTTGGTGTTCACCGCGGCGCCTATCTCGGCTCAACGCGCTTATGAGATCGGTTTCGTCAATCGGGTGGTCCCCGCGGACAAGTTGATGGAAGAGGCCATGGCCCTGGCAAATCAGATCGCGGAGAACGCACCCCTGGCGGTGCAGGCATTCAAAGAGCTGGCATATCGAGGACAGAATATGTCCACCCAAGACATTTCGGCGCTGACCTACCACATGTACGACCAGTTGCTGACCACGGAAGACTCCAAGGAGGGACCCAAGGCGTTCGCCGAGAAACGCAAGCCCCAGTGGAAGGGAAGGTAGGGAGCCAACTGACGGCTGATAGCTGTCAGCTTTCAGCTTTGGCCTGAGCGAGTCATTTTAGGAGGAATGTTTGCTATGGAACCGGTTATTAGAAATTTTAGGAACATGTTCACTCCGGAAGGGCCATCGGCGCGGCTGGTTTGGCTGGATGACAACCCACCTACTTGCACCATGACCTATTCGGAGATCAACGCCGACAAGACCAGCGCACATCACATCCATCCATGGGAGCACGAAGTCTACATCATTAAAGGGTCGGGTACTCTGGTTTGTGATGGCAAGAACTATCCGGTGAAAGAGGGCGACGCGATATTTATTCCGGGTGAAGTGGACCACTACACCCTGAACGACGGCGGACTGGGCGTGATCCGCAGAATCGAGATCAACCCGTTGGTAGCGGCCCAAACCGGCGGCGCCCGCCCCGGCGGTGAGGTCGGGATCGGACAGGCGCCGATGATTCGGAACTATCAAGACCTAAACGCGGAAACCGGCAGCCGCATCATCGGTTCCAAGGACGGCGCTCCCACGTACCTGATGCTCTACAACGGCGCCATGACCCCCGGAGCGGTCAGCCACCAGGAGTCGGGCGGACACATTCACCCTTGGGATCATGTAGTCTTCATTCTGGAGGGCCATGCCACCATCGTGTGCGAAGGAACAGAGTACCCGGTGGCCGCCGGAGATGGGATCTTGGTGCCACCCAATACTTTCCACCAGTGGCGCAATACCAGCGACCAACCGATGACCCGGGTTACGTTCAATCCACTGGCGTCGGAGGAAGCAGAGCACTAGACAACTGGGTGTCCGGGTGTCGCCCGTTGGTTTGTAGAAATTTTAACTGGTTATGTAGCGGGAACATGAGACCCTTCGCTGCGCTCAGGGTGACAAGTTGGAGGGACGGCGGAGCGCTAGACATCTGGATTCTGGAGATTCCGCTGGAGCTATCGCGTGACCGGAGCTTGTCGAAGGGGGTGGTTCGACAGGCTCACCATATGCGGGTCAATAGGCTCACCAAGAATAGGTCAGTAACCTTAATGCCAACGAGTCATTAGACTCACTACGAACGGGACCTGGTGGCGCCAGCGATTCTGAACAGCCTGTCTAGAAATCGGGCAGCGGGTCCAGATTGACGGTCCTGCCCTTAGACGCCGATTCAATCATCGCCACCGTAACCTGGACGATCTTGAGCCCGTCGATCCCCGAAGCGGCGGGCTCTTGGTTTTTCTGAATGGCCTGGTTAAATGACTCAGTCTGCCACTTGAACAGCGCCAGTTCATCCGGCTCGTAAGTAATCGTATCGTTCACTGTGTCGCTGACTACTTCAAGCTCTCCGCCCATCGTGGGCCGGGAGGAGTCCTTGAGCACGACCCGGCCGTCGCTGCCGTAGATGACAACATCGTTTTTGGAGTCGGGGATCCTGCTACTGCTGCACATCATCCCGATGGCGCCACCGTCGAACCGCAAGCACATGCTGGCTACGCTTTCCAGAGTTGTATCGGAATTCTGACCGTCGGTTATGGCTGCTACCTGATTCACGGTCTGACCCAGGATGAAGTGCAAGTCATCTATGGCATGGACGCCGGAGCCGATCATCGTGGAAGCGCCGCCGATCATATCAGGGTGTTCCCACCACTCGCTGAGTCCGGTGCGCGGCGGCCTTCGCAATTGTCCTCTTTCGCCACCGCCTAACTGGGACTGGGCCATGACGATATTCCCCAGCACGCCCTGTTGGACCAACCGCTTGGCTTCGATGTGGCCTGGATGATATCTAAGCTGGAAGCCAACGCCCAGCTTCACACTGTTGGTTTTGCAAGCCCTCACCATCTCTATCCCGTCGTTCACGTTCAGGGACATGGGTTTTTCCACCAGCACGTGCTTTCCGGCCTGGGCGGCCATGCTGGTGTGTTCGGCATGTAAATGATTGGGCGTGGCGATGAACACGGCGTCCACCCGGGAGTCGGCCAGCAGTTCCTCCACCGAATCGTAAGCGGCACGAAAGCCGTGTTTAGCCGCGAACGCGTCTGCCCGGCCCCGGTCACGGCTGTAAGTGGCGATGAGTTCGGTGTCACCGGCCAACGCCATCCCCGGCGCGCCGGCCCTGTCCGGATACCTTCCTGTCCCTATAAATGCCCATCCGATAGCCAATGAAGTCCCCCTGAGTAATCAAGAATCAAAGATGCTTTCAATGTCCCTCATCCCGTGCAAAACACGAACAACCGCTACACCGTTGGGCATTGGGTGATAGAAGATTACGTAGCTCTCGAACACCAGACTTCGCAGCCCCGGGGACAACTCCTCTCGTGTCCGGCCTAAGCGAGGATTGGAAGCAAGCCCCTGCTGACAAATTCGGAAAATGCGATCGATGAAAAGGTCGGTGTTGTCAGGGCTATCCAGTGCAATATATGCCCAAATATCGGCAAGGTCAGCCACTGCCGAATTTAAGATGTTGGCTTGAGGCATTAAGCCGGAGTTGGGTCCTGTCCGAGAAGTTCCCGGCCCCGCTTCTTAATATCTTCGACGACGTCTTCATCGAAGAGTCTGGCGGCGCCACTAGCCAGCCCTTGTTGGATGTCTTCGCGTAAGGCTGAGAGCTTCTCGTCGCGTTGGTCAAGAAGACTCAGAGCCTCGGAAATGACTTCTTCGAGAGAAGTGTAAGGCCCCTCATCAAACTTCTTCTGTGTGAGTTCCGCAAGGTGGTCCGATAGGGTCAGTCTCACGATGTCACCGTCTCCATCGCATTACGGTAACCTAATCCCCTGGGTTGTTCAACCGCTCAGATCTGGTATTCCGGCCGCCTAAGGAGCTGCCGTGCTATGACCACCCGGAGGATCTCGTTGGTACCCTCACCGATGATCATCAGGGGGGCGTCCCGGTAGTAGCGCTCCACCGGCGACTCTTTGATGTAGCCGTAGCCGCCGTGGATGCGCAGGGCCTCCATGGTCACCTCCCCGCATACCTCGCTGGCGAATAGCTTGGCCATCCCCGCTTCCAGGTCGGCTCGTTCCCCCCGGTCCTTCTTCGCGGCTGCATCGTAGGTCAGCAGACGGGCGGCTTGTATCTTGGTGGCCATGTCGGCCAGTTTCAACTGGATGGCTTGATGCTGGGAAATCGGGACGCCGAAGGTCTGGCGTTGCTGGGAATAACGTATGGAGGCGTTGAAAGCCGCCTGAGCCACGCCCACCGCTCGGGCGGCGACGTTGATGCGGCCGGTTTCCAAGCCGCTCATCACCTGGCCGAAGCCCCTGCCTTCCACTTCTCCCACCAGATTCTCTGCGGGGACCCGGAAGTCCTCGAAAATAAGCTCACAAGTGTCCAGACCCCGATAACCCAGCTTATCCAGGTCCCGGCCCACCTTGAAGCCTTTATCTCCCTTTTCGATCACGAAGGCGCTGATACCGCTATGGTTGGGTTCCGCCGTCCGGTCGGTGCGGGCCAGCAGCAAGAAAGAATCGCCGTACCGGCCATTGGTGATGAACATCTTGGTGCCGTTGATGACGTACTCCTCGCCATCTTTGTCGGCGGTGGTCTGCAGATTGGCCACGTCGGTGCCGCCACTAGGCTCGGTCAAGGCTAAACCGCCACGCTTTTTACCGCTGGCCAGGTCGGGAAGAAATTGGCGCTTCTGCTCCTCGGTCCCGAAATGGGTGAGCACGTAGGTCAATATGTGATGGGTGCCGATGGCCCCGCTGATACTCATGAACCCTTTGGAAAGCTCTTCGAAGATACTGGCGAAGGTCGTGTAGTCCAGCCCCAGACCGCCGTACTCTTCAGGCACGGTTATTCCGAAAAGACCCAGGTCCTTCATCTTGTCGATGAGGTCGTGGGGAACAATGTCTTCCCGATCAAGCCGATCGGCGACGGGCTCGACGTCCCGGCGAACAAAGTCGCGGACCATATTGACGATCTGAGTGCGGGCCTCTTCTGGAGTGGGTGTAGTCACGAAACGCTCCTCGTTCGCTAGCTGTCAGCCTCAATTGTATCGGGGCACTCAGCTATCAGGGGTTACCAGCCTAGCATCACCGATTCTTTGCGGGGGTCGGCGCCGCCGTGGTATACGCCGGTGTCAGGGTCCATAAGTATAGGCGCGAAGCCGTTGGAGACACCCCATGGGCCGGTTATCTCGACGTCGTGGCCGTCGTCCCGCAGGGCGTCGGCGACGCTGGAGGATATGCGTTCCTCCAAGACCAGACGATTGGGTGCCTCTTTGTGAGGCCAGGGTGACAGCGGGAAGCTGTAGCCGCAGAACCGGGGCGCCTCCACCGCTTCCTGGACGTTCAGTCCAAAGTCCACGATATTAGACAGCACCTGCAGGTCGCATTGGGCCTGGCTGTCGCCGCCGGGAGTGCCCAGGCTCATGAACGGCTTGCCATTCTTGAGCACGATGAAGGTGCAAGGGGTGGTTCGCGGCCGCTTGTGGGGCGCGATACAGTTGGGATTGTCCGGGTCCAGCCAGAAGTAGCATCCGCGTGTGTTTATCAGGATGCCGGTGTCCCCAAGAATCATCCCTTGAGCCAGTCCGGCGAAGCTGCTGGGGGTGACCGACACCAGATTGCCCTGGCTGTCCACGGTGGACAGGTAGGTGGTGCCGTCCTCGTCGCCGCCCGCCGCTCCGGCCATGGCTGCTGTTTCCTTGGACTGGTGACCTGGCAGTACCGCGTGCATGCCCTTAGGGTCGCCCGGCGGGTAACTTGCCTGAGCCTTGTGGGGGTCGATAAGGCCGCGGCGTAGGGCGGCGTATTCGCTGGACACCAGGCCGTCCACCGGCACGTCGACAAAGGCCGGGTCTCCGGCGTAGCGCTCCCGGTCGGCGAATGCCAACTTCAGCGCCTCTACTTGCAGATGTATCGCCTGGGAACTGTTGTGGCCCATGGACGCCAGGTCGTACCCTTCCAGGATCTTCAACGCCTGCAACAGGCTTATACCTTGCGTCCAGGTGCGGTTGGTGAAAATCTCGTAATCCCGGTAGGTGGCGGAGATGGGCTCCTCGTGGGGAGATTCGAACTCGGCGAAGTCGTCGTAGGTGTACAGACCGCCCAAGTCGGCCAATGCCGCCACCATGCGGCGGGCCACGTCGCCCTTGTAGAAGACGTCACGGGCGGCGTTGATGGCCGTTTCCCGATCGGAGCCCTGGCCCACCAAGGCCTGCTGTTCGGCTTGGACCATCAATGACAATGTCCGGCCCAGGTCTTTTTGAACGAACATGCTGCCCAAAACCGGGGGGGTTCCGCCGGGCAGATAGATCTCGGCTGACTCCGGGTATTTCTGGATGTTGGCCGTGCGTTCCGAAGTCGCGATGGCCCGGCACAGGAGTTGATACGCGGGGAAACCGTCACGGGCAAAGGACAGGGCACTTTCGACCACCTGGCCGAAGCTCATGGTCCCGTAACTGGCCTGCATGGCCAGGAGGGCCGAAATCACGCCTGGCACCGTCGTGCTCAACACTCCTGACGGAATTTCTCCCCATTGCTGCTGATAGTATTCTGCAGTGGCCGCTTGGGCCGCCCAACCTTGCCCCACCACCGAGCGCACCTTCTTAGTGGATGCCTCGTAGAAGAGCATGGCCACCTCACCGCCCAAAGAGTAGTGGGCGGTGGGCTCCAGAACGCCGGCGGCCAGGGCCGTAGCCACGGCGGCATCAACGGCGTTGCCCCCCTGCCACAATATGCGCATCCCGGCCTGGGCGGTGAGCTGAGTACCCGCCCCCACCATACCCTGCGTGCCCCAGACCATGGGACGGTGAGAAAACTCGCCCTGACTACCTCGAGTGCTCTGGGAGGAATTTTCGCTCATTGGTACGCTCCTCATGGGGATGGTTCCAGCAGTATTTATACCCTGATACGGGGAGGGTGGCAAGCGGGAGACCAGAAAATCTAATCTAAATGGAGATGAAAGAGCGTCCTGACAAACGGCTAGCTCTGGAATTAGAAGAATTGGCGCCATTCATCCCAAGATTTCCCGCTCGACAGCATGCCCGCCTCCAGACGCGGACGTACCTCGTCGCTATAGATCGAACTGGACCACACTCGCATGTACCCCTCTGCAGACCCTGCGATATTCGTCATACGGTAGTAATCGGCTAGGTCACGCAGCGATAGGTCTTCCCACGCAAGCTTTTGTGAGAGATACGAGATAAGAACACCGATAGGAGTTAACTGCTCGACCTGCTTTTTGATCGCACGAGTGTGGCCTGCGTACGCACTGGTTGCTGAACCTTTCGGCCCATAAACTGGTGCCAACGTTGACCAGTCGGGTACTTGGCGTGGACCTATGAAAGTCATCTTCGAAGATGTCCATGCGGCAAGGTCCGCGACACACAGAAGGTCGAGTTGCGCACGAGGATGGAATACGCTCAAGGAATCGGCCTCATGTAGTTTTCGCTGGATGTTCTGTTCGGGGGTGGATTTCTCGCCTTTCCAGGCATGCGAGTGAGCTAGCAGGCCATAAACGAGGGGTGAATGCAATTCCTTATAGGGTGTTCCAGTCCGTTCCGGGTATAGACTCTTGATTTTTGTGCAGTTTTCAAGAGCCTTGACAATGTGCGACGAATTCAGCGTTGTCTTGCACTCAAACGCAGCGGCGACCCCAGCAGCGAGATAGAGTTTTTTATTTAGGAGCTTCTTTGGATATGAGCCCTTTATGACAAGCACATCAATCTGAGGACTGGTTACGCTCTCTTGGCTGATAATGCGGCCTTTGGTAACTACCTCATAGGTCAGCGGAAGCCAGTCTCGCAATAACTCCGCCCAATTCTCTTCGCCTTGGTCTCCCGCTGTTCCGGGATCTTCGGTGGCTCGCATCTGTATACGGTTGTACTCAGCAGACATTTCATCGCTTATCTGCCGCATGAAATCGTATAGATCGTGGGTTTTTTGACGGGTCATTAATGCCTTCTTGGCGATTGACGTAGAGGCCCAACGCTTCGAGTTACGTGCGGCTTTCAGCCTCCTAAATCACACGACCGCCTTCCTCTTCCACCACCTCAACCTTCACCGCACAAACCTTATACTCGGGGATCTTGGAGGTGGGGTCGTAGGCGGCGTTGGTTAGAAAGTTGGCGGCTGATTCGGAAAGTTTTACGAAGGGGATGAAGATGCCTCCGGGGTTCTCCCGGTCGGTGAGCAGCGCCCGGCCGGTTAGCTGGCCGCGGCGGGAGGAGACCCGGATCATCTGTCCGTCTTCGATGCCGTATTTCTGGCCGTCTTGCGGGCTTATCGCTATCTGAAGCTCCGGGGAACGCGCCATCAGGTTCGTTACCCGCCGGGTTATGGTGCCGCCGTGCCAGTGATACAGGAGCCTTCCCGTGTTGAGAATCAATGGGAAGCGCCGGTTGGGCATTTCGGCGGCCAAGGGCCCTTGCTCAAAGGGAACGAAGAGGGCCCGGGGACCTCGGGGAAAGCTGTCGGCGTAAAGGTAGGGCGTGCCCGGATGGTCGGTTGTGGGACAAGGCCATTGGATGCCGCCTTCCCGGTCCAGCCTGTCATAGGTTATGCCAGATATGATCGGCGTCAGGCGAGCCATCTCGTCGAAGATTTGGGACGGATGGCTGTAGTCGAACTGGTCAGCAAAGTCCAGTTCCAATTTTTGGCACATCCGCTTGGCCAAGTCGCTGATGATTTCCCAGTCCGGGCGGCTCTGGCCTAAAGGATCGATCGCTTTCCTCACCCGCTGCACGCGGCGTTCGCTGTTGGTGAAGGTTCCGTCCTTTTCCGCGAAGCTGGTGGCGGGGAGCACCACGTCGGCCATCAGGGCAGTCTCGTGCATGAAGATGTCCTGAACCACCAGGAACTCCAGGCTCTCGAACATCTCTTGAGCGTGATTCAGGTCCGGCTCGCTGAGCAAGGGATTCTCACCCGTGATGTACATGGCCTTGATGCCGGTAGGCTCTTTCATGGAGTCGACCATCTCAGTGATGACCAGACCGTGCTCTTCAGGGAACCCGTGCCCACCCCAGGCATCCTGGAATTTGGCCACGGTTTCTTGGCCCAGGACCTGATAGCCGGGCATGGCGTTGGGCAAACAGCCGGCGTCGCCGCAGCCCTGAACGTTGTTTTGACCCCGCAAGGGAGAGATGCCCGAGCCAGGCCTACCCAGTTGACCGGCCAGCAACGACAGGTTGAGCAGACCGTGGGCGTTAGCGGTGCCATTGGTGTGCTGAGTGATGCCCATTCCCCAAATAAGGCAGGAGCCGGGGGAAATCCCCCCTGACCTCCCTTTACCAAAGGGGGGAGTCGATGGCGCCGGGGGTTGGGCGTAGAATCGGGCGGCTTGGCGGATGTCCTCGGCGGGAACGCCGGTTATTTCTTCGACACGGTCTGGGGTGTAGGACTCCACCACTTTGGCCCACTCCTCAAATCCTTCGGTGCGGTTGGTTACAAATGCTTGGTCCTGGAGCCCCTCGTCCAGAATGACCTGGGCCATGCCGTTTAGCAGAGCCACGTCGGTGCCTGGGTGAGCCCGCAGCCACAGATCGGCATAGTCGCACATGTCGATGCGGCGAGGGTTTACGACGATGAGCTTGGCACCTCGCTCCACCACGGCACGGCGCATCCGGGAGGCAGCTACCGGGTGGTTGGACGTTGGGTCGCAGCCGATAACGACCAGGCAACCCGCATCCTCGTAGTCGGTATAGGAGTTGCTGGTGGCCCCGCTGCCCAGGGACGTGAGCATGGCCTCGACGGACGGCGAGTGGCAGAGGCGGGTGCAGTGGTCGATGTTGTTGCTCTGCATCAGCAGACGAGAGAACTTCTGCTGGATGTAGCCGTCTTCATTGGTGGCTTTGGCCGAGCAAAGGGTGCCAAAAGAGCTACCTCGGTAATGGGTCAGTCGCTCGGCGATCAGGTCCAGAGCCTCGTCCCAGGTCGCCGGCCGGAATTCCCCGCCTTCTTTGATCAGAGGCGTAGTCAACCGGTCGGGATGATGGACGAAGCTTGTGCCGAAACGCCCTTTAACGCATAGCATGCCGACACTGGAGAGGTTCTCCGGGTCGTCTAGGACCTCAACGAATTGATCCCCATCGCCGACCTGAATCTTGATTCCGCAGCCCACGCCACAGTAGGGGCAGGTGGTGGAAACGGAGCGTAAGCAGTCAGCGGTCAGCTTGTCAGCGGTCGGGGGACCACCTTCGGTTGCTGATTGCTGACTGCTGACTGCTGACTGCTCTTTGGTCTGAATCGCCCCGGTAGGGCAGACGGACAGGCATTGCCCGCAAGTGGTGCAGATGGATTCGACCAGGGGTTTGTCCATGAAGGTGCCGATGCGGCTGTTAGCGCCGGCGCCCAGGAAGTCGATGGCGCCGATGAACTGGTGGCCTTCCTGGCAGGCCTGAGCGCAGCGGCCGCAGAGGATGCAAGACTCCATGGCGATGTTGAAGACCGGGTTGCTTTCGTCGGTCTCTTCACGTGGGCGGGACTGCCAGCGGGGCGATTGGATGCCGTGGTGTTGGGCGGCGGTGGTTAATTGGCCGAAATCCCCCCAACCCCCCTTTACGAAAGGGGGGTTTTTCGCAGGTTGTGGTAGCATCGCCATTGTTAATTCTATGACGCCGGAGCGGATGCGGCGGGCATCATCCGAATCGGTTTGGACCACCATTCCTTCAGTGGCGGGTACGGAGCATGAGGCGGGAAAGCCGCGGACGCCGTCGATCTGCACCAGGCAGGTGCGGCAAGCGCCGATGGCCTTCATGTCCGGGTCTTTACATAGCTGAGATATGTAGATGTCCGAAGCGTTTATGGCGTCCAGGACACTGCCACCGTCGGGAACGGTTACGGATTTGTCGTCTATGGTTAGGGTGGTGGTCATGCGATTATTCCCCTAGTCCCGATTTTAGCTAATCAATCGAGCCAGTTCATCTCCGAAGAAGTGCAAGGCGCTGTTGATGGGTCCGCCGGACATCTGTCCCAGGCCGCACAGGGATGCCGCGCCAATGATTTCCGCCAGATAGCGTAGCTCTTCCAAATCGGTGGTTGATCCGCTGCCCGAGGCCAGCCGGTCCAGAACCTGCACCATCCGGGGGGTGCCTTCCCGGCAGGGGGTGCACTTGCCGCAGGACTCGGCGGCGTTATAAGCAGCCAGTTGGCGCACGACGTCGATGACCGGGACGCCTTCTGCTATAACCATGATTCCCCCGGCGCCCATAACGACACCAGACGGATGGAGCATTCCGGGACGCAATTCCATGTCCAGTTCGGTTGGCGGCAACACTCCGCTGGACGGTCCACCAACCGCCACGACTCCTAAATCAGTGCCGGGCGGAGGGCCGCCGCCGATGTCATAGATCACATGGCGTAGGGTGCTTCCCATGGGGACCTCGGCTAAGCCGGGCCGCTGGACCAAGCCGCTGAGGCATATCAGCTTGGTGCCTTTAGCGGAGTCTAGACCGAGGTCCGAAAATCCCCTCCGGCCCCCCTGTACGAAAGGGGGGAGGACGGGGGATGCGTCCTCGGCGTGTCCTTCGACAGGCTCAGGACGAACGGGTGGGTCGGTGGTATCACTAAGTATGATTGGCACGTTGGACAGAGTTTCCACGTTGTTGATGACTGTTGGTCTTTGGAACAGGCCCGATTCGGCAGGAAAGGGAGGACGCAGGCGAGGCTCACGGCGGTTGCCCTGGATGGTGTCTAGCAGGGTGGTCTCCTCGCCGCAGACGTAGCCGCCCGCGCCGCGTCTTACGGTGACCTGGCAATCGAAACCGGAACCCAGGATATTATCGCCGATCAAGCCTGCATCTTGGGCTTGCCCGATCGCCGTTTCAATGCGTTGCGCGCTCAGGTGGGCTTCGGCATTGATGTATATGTACGTTTCGGAAGCGCCGGTGGCGTAGGCGGCGATGAGCATCCCTTCCAGCAACAGGTGGGGGTCGCCTTCCATGATGTGGCGGTCTTTAAACAGGCCGGGTTCACCCTCTTCGGCGTTGACCACCAGATACCGGGGCGATCCGTTGGCCGCCCGGGCCGCCTGCCACTTACGAGCCGCCGGGAAGTAAGCGCCGCCCCGTCCCAGCAAACCGGCGTCCAGGACCGTCTGGATGACTTCCTCCGGCGATCGGGATAGGGCAGCGTTCAGGCCTCGGTAGCCACCCAACGCGATGTATTCGTTGATGCTTGTGGGATCGATGTAACCGCATCGAGTTAGCAATAGGCGAGTCTGGGCGGCGAAGAACGAGTCTAAATCCCCCCGCCCCCCCTTTACGAAAGGGGGGTGCTCCGTTTGTTGCGGGGTGTTGCCGGAAGTGAGGGTTGCGGTTAATTCTGCAACGTCGCCAACGGAGACTTGGGAATACCGTTGTATGTTGTTGGAAGGGGTGGTCACGATAACCTGAGGCGCGGCGAAGCAGGCCCCGTCGCAGCCCGCGATGATCAGTTCGACGCCGGAATGTCCGGACAGCTCGGCTTGCAATGCTTCCGCTACTTGAGTGGCGCCGACGGCCTGGCTGCAATGGCCGACTTGGACAATCACCCGTGTCGACGCGGCCAGGGATTCCTGAGCAGCTTCATGTAGTTGGGCGTAGGAAGTCACGTCAGGTCAACTCTTTCACAAGACTCGGGATATCGGCAGCGGCGACCCGGCCTCGCCAACGGCCGTCAACTTCCACCACCGGGGCCATGGGGCAGAGGAAACCGCAGGGGGTTTCCTCCAGAGTTACCCGGCTATCCGTGCCGGTCTCACCAGGTTGGACGCCGAACTCGTCTGACAGGCGTTCCAATATGATCCGGCCACCGTTATGCCAACAACTCAGGCCGTTGCAGACCCTTACTACGTGGCGTCCCGGCGCTTCTATGCGGAGTTCGCTGTAACTGGTCGCCGCCCCGTAGACTTCGCTGGCCGGCACCCGCAGATGCCAGGCCACGGTCTGCAGCGCCCAGTCTGGGAGGTGGCCAAACTCTTCCTGCAAATAGTGCAACGCCGGTAGCAGGTAGGTCCGCTCCGGAGGAAATTTTTCGCGTAATATGGGGCGAAGATCGCTTCGATTCATTTAACTCTAGCCGGTAATCCGGTAAAATTGCCCGGTTCCCTAAACAGCCCGGGACCTTCGCGGCGGAGCAAACATGACCAAGATCTGCAGGTCCTCGGTGATCGAGTGGAAACGGTGCTCCACAGCTTCATCCACATAGATTATCGACCCGGCGGTGACGGGACGGTCTTCTTCGCCCACCCGAATCATCCCCCGGCCTTGAATCACAAAATAGACTTCGTCCTCGGTGTGGGGTTGCTGAGGGTCGGGCTGCCCGGCCTGCAAGACGTAAAGGCCGAGACTCAATCTCGAGGCGATGAAGAATTCATGATACCGCTCACCAAGCCGAGCGTGTTCTGCGATGACGTGTTCAAGTTCAAATGCGTCCATATCTCTTCGTGGGTCTAAGCGGAAATCGTTACGCCGGACGATACAGGTAGCAGATCCAAAAGGCCCAGGTCGGCCAGCTTCGTGTCCGGCACCGAACCGTCTTCGTTCCAACCTCGGGCCTGGTAATAACCGGCAATCATATAATCCAGTTCTTCTTGGGTCAGCCCAACCCCGGCAACGACGCCGGTGGGCAGCTTCTCTTGGAGGACACGTGGGGGAAGGGTATCGTCCTGGCGGCGCCAACCCTCTCGGATGTTGAACAGCTTTTTCAAGTTATTGATCCGTTCCCCTGCCCGTTTCAGCTCGTCCGGAGACATTTCCAAGCCGGTGATCATGGTGTAAACCTGGGCCGACTCCTGGTAAAAGTCGTTGAAGGCTTTGCGAAGGAACTTGCACCAGATCAGGGAGTCCAACACTGCGGTAAAGTCCTCGCTTTCGGCGGCGATCAGGCCGCGGCTATCGTCCACGGTCAACCGGTCTACGCGGCCGGAAAAGTCCGCCTCGTATGCTGATGACCGATTATGGCAGGCCCCTCTTGGCGTGACCGCCAACCCCAGGGCCATGGTTTTCAGGCTGCGTGGTTCGTAGCCGGGCATTTCCAGACCTTTGACGTTCATGGCCCAATCGCCGGAGCCTCCACCCAGTTGTTGTGCGGCAATTTTAGTGCCTTCGGCCAGGAGGCTACCAAGGTCACGGCGATGACCGATCAGCTCCAGAGTGTCCAAAAGAGCCTGGCCGTTGCCGAACCGCAAGTCGATGCCGCCGGTGTCATCAGCAGTGATCAAGCCTTTGTCGAAACACTCCATGGCCCAGGCGATGGTCACACCGGCGCTTATGGTATCCATGCCCAGGTCGTCGCAGATTCCGGCGGCCCGAATGACGGTGTTGGGGTCGTCCACCCCGCACAACGGTCCTAGTGCGAAGAGACTTTCGTACTCCATCCGGCCTTGGGACTTCTTCCCATCGTCGCTGGTAACCAGAATTTTCTCGCACCCAATGGTGCAGTTGGCGCAAGTGGCGTTCTTGGCCAGATGCTCTTGATGCAGATGCTCGCCGCTAACCTGCTCGGCCCCTTCAAAGGTGGACTCCCGGAAATTTCTGGTGGGCAGCGTCCCTAACCGGTTGAACACCGACACGTTAGCCATGGTCCCCAGTTCCCGGTATTTCTCCGTCGCTGCGCCCAAACTACGCTTGCTCAGGTCGATCCCGTACTCGTGAGTAGCGACCGGATTGGCCACGTCCACGGTTTGACTGCCGTGCAAGGCCAGCGCCTTGAGGTTTTTCGAGCCCATAACCGCGCCGGGGCCGCACCGGCCGGCCTGGCGTCCACCGTCGTTGGCGATGCTGGCGTAACGGACCAGATGCTCTCCCGCGGGGCCGATGCTGGCGACGCGGATTCGCGGACCGCCCAACATTTCTTTCACGGCTTGTTCGGTGTCGAAAGTCCCCAAGCCCATCAGATCAGCGGCGTCGAGGAATCTGGGCACACCGTCTTCGATGAACAGGAGGGTTAGGGATTCAGCCCGGCCCACGATTATCAATGCGTCGCCACAGGTCTTCTTTAGCTCGGTGGCCAGGAAGCTGGAGGACAGGGAATCGCCGATGAATCCCGTCAGAGGGGATTTGGTCATCACGGCGAACTTACTGGAAGTGGTCAAGCGGCTTCCAACCAAGGGACTGCCGGCGAAGATGAGGGGGTTGTCCGGCCCCAATGGATCGGCTCCGGCTGGGCAATATCTGTACAGCAAGTAGGTCCCCAGGCCGATACCGCCGATGAAGCTTCGCAACACCTGCTCCGGGATGGCGTCCCAGTGGTGACTTCGGGAGGACAGGTCGACCACCAGCGCTTTTCCGTGATAGCCGTACACTGGGGTTACCCCCCCGCCTGGTTGGACAATATCAGGACCGCGTCTCCGTCTTGAACATGCAGAACATCGCCATTCAAGAAGGCCAATCCGTTAAGGTTGAGCACGTAGCCTTCTTGCAGGCCGCTCAGGTCGTCCCGAATCACCTTCCCGACAAGTGCCGGGCAAGCCTCGGCGAGAGCCGCAGCGAATTCCTGGCGGCTGGTCTCAGCAGGTAGAACAAGTTCTAGCTCGCGCCTACCCGCGGCGAGGCGAGGCGTTCCGAATAGCTCTACTTTGACGGCAATGCTGATTTTATTGGTCAGAGCCACGATGTTTTCACTCCCGGAGCGATGCCCGAAAGTCCGAATCAGATTCCCTGGGCCGCCAGGGATAGGGCACGTTCCAGGTCTTCGGGGGTGTTCACGTTAAAAAAGCTCAAGAATTCCGGGTCCAGGGCGGCAACTTCTTCTTCAGGGAGGTAGCGCACTCGCACCTGGTCATAGAAACCGGAGATTTTCAGGTCGCCGGCTATTAGCCGCGGCTCGATGAAGGGCAAACAAGCTTTGGAGTAGAGGGCGTGGGTCGGCTCGGGGCGGCCTTCGATCATCGGCACCACGGCATCGGCGTCTTCCCTGAGGGCCAACATGCGGCGCAACAGCGAGAGGTTCAGGAAAGGCATGTCGCAGGCGACGACGAGGGTCCATTGGTTGATAGCGGCGTCCAGCCCGGAGAAGATACCGCCCAAGGAGCCGGCACCCGCATAGCGGTCCAGCACCACCTGATGTTGTGGTTCTAGAGGCAAGCCAGCAGCTCGGTCCTGATTGGCTACAACCACCGCGATTTCCTGGCACACTTGCTCAACCCGCTGGATCACCCGCTGGATCAGCGGCTGCCCACCGATGGGCTCTACCGCCTTGTCCCGGCCCAGCCGCCGGCTAAGCCCGCCGGCCAGAATCACGCCGGTAGCTGCGAGATCGATGGGAGGGTGAATAGCGGCTTGCCCCTGTTCGGGAATATGCCCGGTGGTCATGGGGAAAGTATAGCATAGGGCTTAGCCAGGGCTTTGGAGCGGTCACTTAGGAAACGAGCAGCCCGCCAGCCCCGCCACCGATTTCGCTAGAAGGACGGGGTTCAAGATCCTAAGACCATCCCGTCATTCCCGCGCAGGCGGAAATCCAGCAGATCCCGAACCAGGAAGCGCGGCTTGAAACCTGAACTATTCCTGGGTTCCCCTTCCGCGGAAGGGCCGGAACAACGATGGGCGACGCCTACCTACATTGGCGGCTATCTTGCAGACGCGTATAGGCGGTTTAGGTTGGCGTAGCGATTCGGGTCCAAGTCACGGCCCTTGAAGGCCGAGAATTCCGGGCCGTAGCGATGGGAGCGAAATAAGGAGTTTATGGACTCACCCGGCGCTCCCGACGCCTGGGGTTGCCCCTGCGTGAAGAAGGGGTTGATGTATTCCCACACGACCTCCTTGTTGGCCGTAACTTCGAAGATGCGGCCCGGCGTACCCTCGCAGATCAGTGTATTGCCGTTGGGGAGCCGCTCGGCGCTGCTGGTTGCCTGGCTGTAGAAGGAGATGGCGGGTTGTCCCCGGTATTCCCAGACGATCTCGCTGGTGGCCGGGTTCACTTCAACAACCCGGGAATAGGTACCCAACGGACGATGGAAGCCGTTGTCGAATAACAGAATATTGCCGTTGCTCAAATAGGTTGGATGGTGGGGGTGGGATATCTCGCCCCGTCCCCATTTCCAACGGAAATCCCCGCTGGCCTTGTCGACGATTCCCACCGTGCTGATCCGGCGGTAGCTGACGATCAGGTCACCTTCTGGCGTTATTTTTAAGGAGTTGCCGTGGGTCCACTCCACGCGGTCTTCCAAGGGGCAGATAGCGTCCTCTTCCGGGTCGAGGTGTTCCCAGGCCTTCCACTCGTAGACGATCGAACCGTCGGGAGCGATCTCCTGGACTATGTCTCCGAACATACTCTCCGGGTCCGAGTCGCCGGGCGCCCCGCCTCTGATGCTGGCGGTCATCTCCGGTGAAAGGTTTTCGAACAGCAAGACCAGGGTATTGCCGTTAGGCAGGCGTTCGTAGTCATGGTGCACCATGGGATTGCGGTACTCCCAGACCACGTTTCCGTCCCAGTCCAGCTCCAGTATGGCCGTTGAAGAGCCCCCGATCTTCTCCGCTCCACCTGCGTCGGCGGGTGGAGAGGTGCGGATGAGGAGGTTCCCGTAAGGCAATAAATGAGCGTAACCGATCCCCTCATCGGAGTGCCAACGGTGGCACATCCGGCCTTCCATGTCGATGAGGTCGGCGTAGTTGCTGCCACGAGTGTTCGTAGACAGGGTGTACCCCCGGTAGCAATGCTGGGGGGAGTAGTGGATAAGTCCAACGGCGTGATGGGAAGACCAGCCCATGGATCCCTCCTGAAGGTTTAGATATGGGCGGCCAGACCCTGTTCTATTATACGTGCACGGGCGCAATTCGTGGCTGGAAGATCGAAATCCGGAAGAAGGGCCCGGCTCGTCAAGCCAAGTGCAAAAACCGGGCGCCGTTTAGCACCCAGGTAGGCACCGGCTCGATGCGCCTCATCCCCAGGGTAACCAACCAGGCAACGCCCGCGCCGATAAGGCTCCCGGCTAGGATATCGCTGGGATAGAAGAGTCCACTGTAGACCCGGGCCAGGCACCAGACGCCCCCCAAGCAAAGCAGCGGAATCGCGGCCCGACGGTTGCCCAGCCACACCGCCGTAGCCATCGCGAAGGCGACCGCCGCGGGATTTGCGGGAAAGGATGAGTCGGTAGGCGCGTAGAATAGGGTGGCCAGGTCGAATCGGGTAAACGGGCGGGCCCGGAACACGGCCTGGTCCAGCAGCAGCACCGCCAGATTGGCGAACCCTAAAGCAATGGCAGCGGCCAAGACAGCCCGTTGATTACGGCTTCTGGTATCAGAGTCGGGGCCGAAAAACCACAGGCCAAGCATCCAAAAACACATGGACAAGGGCACGAAGTAGTCGCTGACGGCTAGATATGCAGCCCCGTCCAAAACAGCGGAATGGCCGATGCCCCGGTTCAGCCACAACACTATCCATCCGTCCAACTCGAGAAGTGTATCCATGGCTAATCCTCGGTTTCCTGACAGTGCGTTTGGGCTCCGATGCTAGGCTTATGTCCAGTGAACGACCTGCCGCGGAGCAGAGCCACCCAAGGTCGCAGCGTCCCGTGGAGCGCTCGTAGATAGTTGCTCTGTCTTAAAGCGTCGAGTCCGGGTTGGATCTGATCTTTGCCAAGGCTCAAGTTCCGCAGGGAAGATATCAAGAGTGTGAAAGTGAGCCCAGCGCCGGAGCCGACGAAGAAAAATCCGAACTGTTGGTTGCCGGTCAATCCCAGGGTGGTGTCGGGCTGGTTGCGAGGCTCGGACAGGAAGAACCAGGCAAAAGCGGCAACCCACAGAACGAGACCGAAAATGAAGGCGGTGCGGCGTCCTTTGAAAAAAAGCAGGCCGTGGAGTCCGTTGCAGGCCGCGGCCATCTGGAAAACGCCACAGGAGGCGAAGAAGACCAGGACCAGGTAGTCGGGAACGAAGGAGCCGGCCACGGATATTCAGCCGCGGGGCAAGGCCGGTTCACCAACCGATCCGGGACCGGTTCGCCGCCTTACGCTCAAGAAGTGGCTAAACCCAACCATCAGCGGTATACCCAGCGCAAAAATGACTACGGGGTTGGAATAGTGAGCGGGCCACCAAGCCAGTAACGGCACGCCGATGAGGAAAAAACTCAGAGTTTTCATAGCGCTTTTGGTCGAAAACAGTACCACCCCCGCCAACAGAGACAAAGGAATCGCCAGTGCGGGCATCATCGCTATTAACACACCGACTGCCGTGGCCGCGCCGCGTCCGCCCTTCATCCGGAAGTGGACCGGCCAACTGTGACCAGCGATAACCGCCACTCCGCAAATCATTTCGGCAACCGTGGAATCTACTAGAACGCGGGCCAGCAAAACCACGACCGCACCCTTGGCTATATCTACGGCGCCCACCGCGAGACCGGCGGTTGGGCCGATGTTGCGATAGACGTTGGCCGCCCCGACATTGCGGTCACCCAGCTTCCGGATGTCCTGGCCTTTGAGCATCCGCGCCGCGATGTACGCGGTTGGCAGGCCTCCTATCAGATAGGAAACCAGGCCGGAGATCAACCAGATCGTCCCGTTGGGTGGCAACTCGCCATCTCCCCGGAGAAATTCTCTAGTTTCGTCCTTTTGCGTATCGCGACTGTGGGAATAACCGAAGGGTAAGCCGGACGCAAAACCAGGATAGCCTACCCGCAATCCGGTGGTTCTTTATCGGGTGTGGTTTGCCTAAGCAGTAACTAGGCGAGGCTGCGCGGTGGTGCACCAATGGAGGTATTTGGGATTCTTTCCCAACACGATGTCAAAGTACATTCTCTGCAGCTTGTTGGAAATGGGTCCGGTTTTTCCGTCGCCGATGGCCCGGCTGTCCAGCTCCACCACCGGCGTTAGGTGAGCCGCCGTGCCGGTCAGGAAAACCTCATCGGCCAGGTATAGTTCACTACGGTCGATACTTCGCTCCACGACTTCAAGGCCGAACTCCCGTACGGCCAGATCCATGATGGTATCGCGGGTAAACCCCGGCAAAGCGTTGTCTTCCAACAACGGTGTTATCAACCGGCCGCGGGACACCATGAAGAGGTTTTCGCCGGAGCCTTCGCAAACCTGGCCTTTTTGATTCAGGATGATGGCCTCATCAAATCCGGCCAGAGTGGCCTCTGTCTTGGCCAAGATACTGTTGATGTAGCTTGCGCTGCTCTTGATGTGGGTGGGAATCATCGTGTCTTCCGGACGGCGCCATGAAGATGTACAGCAACGCAGCTCGTCGGAGCCTAAGTAGTTGCCGAAGGGGACGGTAATAAGGGTAAAGTCGCTGGCCAGGTCTTGCAGCTTCAGGTTGGCAACCAACTCGGCGCTCTTGTAAGCCAGAGGGCGGATATAGATGTCCTGCCGGTGGCCGTTCCTTTCCACCAATTCAACTGTGATCTGGCAGAGGTCTTCCAAAGAGTAGGGAATATCCAGCATCAGCAAGCGGCAGCCCTTGAGCATGCGCTCGTAGTGCTCCCGCAGTTTGAAAATATGTATAAGGCCCTTTTCTTCGTTCCAGTTGCCTCTGATTCCCTCGAACACGGCGGTTGCATAATGCAGGGCGTGGGTCATGACGCTGACGCGCGCCTCGCTGATGGGCACGTACTCGCCCCGAAAGAATGCCAGAAGCTCTTCGCCGGTGGAGGTTTTATTGGTGCTCAACTGTGACCCCTTTCGTCAAAAACTGGGGTAAATTATAATCGGATACCGGCGTTAAACACAAGACAACCGTCAAGCCTTTGAGAAGGGACATGCCTGAATCGAAATTCAAAAAATTAGCGGTCGTTGTTCTGGGCGCTTTGGTGGTCATCATAGTGATCGCCGGGGTGGCGTTAATCAGCCGTGGCGGCGGCAACACACCGGTGCGGATAATCCTACCCACACCCCAAGATTCGGCTGGCGGGAATGCTCCGGCCGGAACTAGATCATCCCAAACAACCGAATCCGAGCCTGAACTCCAGGTTTATGTCAGCGGCGCGGTTCGCCGGCCAGGAGTATACACGTTAAAACCAGGGGACCGGTTGATCGATGCGGTGGAGGCAGCGGGCGGCGAAACACCTGAAGCCGACCTGGAAGCGGTCAACTTGGCCCTCCGGGTTCAAGACGAGGCCCAATACAAGATCCCAAGAATCGGAGAGCCACCCGACCCCGAATCAAACGTTGTCACAGCTCCAGCAGCTTCTCAAAGAGCGGCGAGGGACAGTCCTCTGGAGAGTTGATCGATCTGAATACGGCGTCCGCCGAGTTGCTGGAAACGCTACCAGGCATCGGACCGGTGCGGGCGGGGGATATCGTTGCCGACCGGGAGTTGAACGGGCCTTTCCTCACCATTGAGCAAATCACGCGGGTCAAGGGGATAGGACCGTCCATCTTTGGGGAGATCCGGGAATTGGTTATTGTTGGTGAGTTGCCTTAGCCTGGAAGATAAATGTGTTTATTGTCGCTCGGCAGCGTCTACGCAGCCGGTTCTAACTACAACGTCAATGGGACCGTAGTAGAGTTAGCGCCAAGTTAGTAGCCTCCAGGTAATAGAGAGCGCTTTCTGGCGATAATTCGTTTTTGGTGTTTGGATGGGCGGCTTGATTGCGAAGGAACCGGAGCTCGTCAAGTAGCAGCGCCTCGGACTTGTGCAAGAACCCCAAATCTGACATATCGTTTATCATTCTCCTTATAGAACGATTTTGAGCTGGCTGCCCTATACCATGCAGCTGGGCCACCCTTGATAACTCCTGCTCAATTATTTTCCAAGCCTCGAGGATAGCTCCTTGCGGGGCGACGTAAACAATCGATGTAAGGTCCTTGAAACGATCTTCGAGATCTGGTAGTACATCGCCAACTGGAGGGTCAATTAGGATTCCCGTTTCATGCTCGCCAACTAAACTGACCGCACTATCGACCAACCCTGAGGCTTGTACACCGAAGTCTACGTCGATGTTTGATCCAAACCCTGACGCCTTAAATCGACTTATCGTCTCCAGCAACGTAGTGATCGGACCGCGCAATACCAACAATACGATGAGGGCGGTAATCGGCCAAATCAAATCTCCGACGATAGCGACGGTGAACAATCTCCAGTCCAAAGCGTGTACCTTCAAGCACCTCTATTCGGTCCTACGTGTCAGTCCGTCTCGGATGCGTCCACCTAACCCGCGAAGTGTTAGCGCTCAGCCATTCCCAGCCTAAGACGTCTCATCTACAAGGAGGAGAATCGCCGCACCAGTGGCGTTGATTGCATATCTGGCAAGATGACTAGGGGGAGCCTTCACCTGAGTGCCTGCGCCATGCGCCGTGCTGATACGGTTCCTTAGAGTGGCTATAATCATGAGCGGCTGGTCAAAGAACGAATCCAAGTTTGTATTCGGACGAACAATCTTGAGGAGGTCCGAGGCCGTGTCGGTCTGCTTAAAAGGCCATTTCTTGCGGTCGCAAATGATTTTCATCACACTTTCAAAGGAACTCGCACATTTCGTTAAGCAATCCCCATAGTCTCCCTTCCGGTAATCCGTAAGCGCTGCGAGAAATTCATCGTTTGCGCTTTTGAAGTCAGCACCGGTCAACAGTGTTAGTGTTGGCTCAATTATTTCAGCGTGTTCGACCTGGCTGTCCCGGAGAATGACTCGGGGATAAGCAGTCGTCTCTATAGTCTTGGTTGGACTACCATGGAACGAGCCGACTCCCTCTTGACGGACGAATCCCGTCAGGGCGTATGGTAAGTCGTCCACCTCGAACAAACGGTTGACATCCTCGACGAAACGATTATGATTTGCGTCCGAACCGAACCGCCATAGATGTTCGGACCCGAATATGAACTCCACAAAGTCGAAGAAGTGATTGTCACTGCATCGGTTTACGAATTCCGATAGATCGTCGAGGTCGCTCAGGATTTTTAGCGACTGAGCATATAGCCTTTGTCGCCCGTGAAGCATTTGAAGATTTCTATGGATTGCCCCCCAAAAAGTTGTGGCGTCATCTCCTTTGATCGCGTCTTGGCAGAGGAGCGCGAATCGGCTTCGAAACTCTTTTGTTAGGGGTTTTCCAACCGCCCTTTCATCAGGAGATCGCCGAGAGAATACGCGGAATATTGAGTCTAATTTCATCTTTCCCCAGGGTCACCAAGGTCGCAATTGGATTCGCCCTCTCCGTACTTCCTCTTCCTGATGTTGGATCCTCATAGCCAAGAGACCACAAAGTACCAAGCCACCACCACTGTGCCAATGACGAACAGAATGGCTACTTTAGTCGCCACCGATCATATCTCCACAGCCACCATGGGATTCGCCCTTTTCTTACTTTATTAGGAGTCCCGGACCCCGTATTACACTCACATTGCCGGGTCCCTGTTGATACTTTCTATCGTACTACTTGACCTGGTGGGTAAAAATGGGCTTTAGAGATCAAGGGGCGAGGGACTTACTTGATTGAAAGGGATCCAGACATTCAGGAGACAGCGTGAAGCTAGCCTTACTTGTGGCTGCCTGGCTGGCCGGGATCTTAATCGGCTTAAGCCTCGAAGCCGGTATCCTTCCGGTTGCGTTGCTGCTACTCGCTGCGTTGCCGGCGGGGTTGTTGCTGCGGTTGCTGGGGCGGTCTCTTTGGCCGGTGTTGCTGGTGGTCGTCCTGTTGGCGGGGTTGTTACGGATTGAAGCCTGGGAAGTCACCGTTAGGTCGTTGGCGGTGCAGGGAAAGGAAACTGTTACGCTGCGGGGGCGGATAGTTAACGACCCGGAGGCGACGGCCCGCCGGATTAAGTTCGTGCTATCCGTGGCGGAGATTAACCGGGAGGGGGAGACTACCCGTCCTGAGGCCAAGGCTTTGGTTTACGCCAGTCCTCCTCCAAGTCTGCTTTCCCAGCGCGACGACCCCTACTTTCGGTATGGGGACACGCTGCTGCTAGAGGGCGAGTTACGGCAGCCGCAAGTTTTCGAGGACTTCAATTATCCTTCTTATCTGAGCCATCAGGGCATTTCCGGGATACTTTGGGTCCGGAACGCGGAGCTGATTTCCCAATGGGAGGGGCGGCCGGCTTCGGCCTGGAAGGGTTGGATGTTCGGACTGCGGCGGAACCTGGCCGAAGAGTTACAGGAGGCGTTGCCGGAGCCCCACTCGGCCTTGGCCCAGGCGTTGCTGCTGGGGCTTCGCGGCCAACTCCCGGCCGACGTGAAGGAGGATTTTCGCCAGACCGGAGCCGCCCATCTGCTGGCCATCTCAGGCCTGCACGTTGGGGTCCTGATAGCCATGACGATGATGGCGGCGACCTGGATATTCGGACGGCGAAGTCCGGCTTATCTGTTGCTGGCGCTGGCGGCCATCTGGTTCTATGTCCTGGTCAGCGGTTTTCCGGTTTCGGTGTTGCTGGCCGGGATCATGGGGTCGGTGTTCTTGGCTGCTTTGGCCTTGGGCAGACCTCGGAGCGCTCTGCCTTCCTTGGCACTGAGCGCCGCAGTGATGGTTGGAATCGAGCCTAAAGTACTTGGGCAGATCTCTTTCCAGCTTAGCTTCACCGCCTTGGCGGGGATCGTCCTGGTCTTGCCCCTTCATTCCAAGATTTCAGAATCAATCACACGCCGGGCCGCGGCTTCTGGGTCTTGGTTGAAGCATCTGGCCTGGCAAGCCGGAAACTGGATATCATCGGCGTTGATCGTGTCGTTGGGGGCAACGTTGGCCACCTGGCCCTTGGTGGCGTCGAATTTCGACCGGATTCCTCTGGCGAGTATTCCGGCAACCTTGCTGGCATTGCCGGCCATGCCCTCCATTCTTGGCGGGTCACTGGCCACCGGCGGGTTGGGCCTGGCGCACCCGCTGTTGGGGCAGTTTGCCGGCTGGATAACCTTTGTGCCCCTGTCCTACCTCCTGTGATTGATCTCAGTACTGCCGTCGCCGGGAATTCCAGGGACCTGGGTAGGAACGCCTGTGGTGTTGGCCTGGTATGGGCTGTTGTTGGGATTGATTTTCGTACCGGGCCGGGTGGCTCGTGCTCAAGGAGCGGGGATCCGGGTCATCGCAGCATCGGACCGTCTGTTTGGAGGGTTAGCGAAACATGGAGGTCAGGCCAGATGGTCGTTGGGTATCGTCTTCTTGGCTGTGAGTTTGCTGGTCGTTTCGGTGATCCTTTGGATTCAGGTGTTGCAAAGACACGACGGGAAACTCCACGTTTACTTCTTCGACGTAGGCCAAGGCGACAGCATCCTGATCGTTACCCCAGAGGGAAAGCAGGTGTTGGTGGACGGCGGACCTGATCTAACCAGCGCAACTCGAGCATTGGCCGGTCCCATGTCTGCCACGGACCGAAGCTTGGATGTGGTGGTAATGACGCACCTGGATGGGGACCACAGTAAGGGGCTTCTGGAAGTACTGGACCGGTACGACGTGGCGACCGTGGTGGTGGGCGGAAACCCTTTGGACGATGATTTGCCCCAAGAGTGGCAGGCCAAGTTGAAGCGGCGACAGATCGACCCGGTGAAAGTTTCTGAGGGTTACCGGTTGGAGGTGGAGCCCGGAGTAACCTTGGAAGTGCTGAACCCACCAAGGGTGCCATTCAACGGGTCAGGTTCGGACCGTAATAACAATGCCGTGGTGATACGGCTCATCTATGGCCAGGTGTCTTTCATGCTGGCCTCGGACATTGGAGCTTTTGCCGAAGGCTACCTGGTTCGTTCCTCCGCTGAATTGGCGAGCACGGTGCTTAAGGCGGGCCACCATGGCAGCCGCACTTCAAGCACCGCCGGTTTTTTGAACCAGGTGAACCCAACTTTAGCGGTTATCTCCTCTGGCGCCGGCAACCAGTTCGGACACCCCCACGCGGAGGTGGCCGAACGCTTGGAGCGATTCTTGGGGCCGGAGGGATTATTCAGGACTGACCGGCAGGGGACCATCGAGTTCATCAGCGATGGCGTCGATCTATGGGTGGGGACCGATAGGGATTACCCATAGATCGACGGGTGCTCCCCGGCGCACTGAAGGCCAAGATTAAATCCGGTCATGTATACTGGGGAGCAACTTTGCCTGTGAACAGTTTAATTTCCGGAGGAGAGTCCATTTTGGTTAGAGCGGATGGCCGGCGATGGGATGAAAGCCGGCCGGCTAGTATCACCTTGAACCACCAGAAGTTCGCCGAAGGCTCGGCGCTGATAGAAGTGGGCGAAACCAAAGTGTTGTGCGCGGTTTCCCTGGAAGAACGGGTACCGGCATTCTTGAGAGGCCAGGGCAAGGGTTGGGTGACCGCCGAATACGCGATGTTGCCCCGCGCCACCAACACTCGAACCGCCCGAGACCGGGACGCCGGGCGCATCAACGGGCGTTCCCAAGAGATCCAACGGCTTATCGGGCGATCGCTGCGGGCCGTTACCGACCTGGAGGCTTTGGGCGAGAGAACCGTGACGGTGGACTGCGACGTTATCCAAGCGGACGGCGGGACCCGGACCGCCGCTATCACCGGGGCGTATGTCGCTCTGCATCAGGCGCTGCAAATGCTGGTCGACAACCGGATCTTGCCCAAGCTGCCGATCAGAGATGCGGTGGCGGCCATCAGCGTCGGCATAATCGACGGTGAATTGATGCTCGATCTGTGTTATGAAGAGGACTTCAAGGCCGACGTGGACTTCAATCTTGTTCTCACTAAAAGCGGTGATATGGTGGAGCTACAAGGCGCCACCGAGGCTGCGCCATTCCCTCGTCAGCAGGTGGTGGAAGTGCTAGACCTGGCCGCAGCGGGTATGGAGGTCCTGTTTAAGGCGCAACAGGAAGCCTTAAGAAATCTGTGACCGGCAAGGGGCCGTAGCTTCGAGATTAATCCGATGGACTGATGGCATGACTTCGGCACATCTAAACCATCTCAATTAAGATCGAAATAATGAGTCGCGACATTGGATGGGTAACAGCCGGGAATCAAAGGCATGTCCGTTGGGGTGATTCCACGAGGCATCGGGCGGTCCGGTTCTTTGGAAAAATCTTCCCGTGGCCATCGCTGGCCGTTTTGCTGGCATTGATGGTCGGCGTTGCTTGCTCAAACTCCACCCCGACCGCAGAAGTTGAGCCTGCCACCACTGCTGCTCCCACGGAGGCGCCCACGCCCGCCACGGCTCCGGAAGTCGTTGCCGAACCCGTTTCCGAGGAAGCCAAACCTCCGCTGCCCACGGCTACCAACGTCCCACCTCCAACGGCAACCGCCGTACCCGAACCGACCGCCATGCCTACGAAAGCCCCGGCTGAACCACCTCCGGCTCCGATGCTGCAACTGCCCAACGTGGCAGACACGGTAGAGCGGGTGCGGGGCGCGGTGCTATCCATCGTTGCCGAGTCCATCGTCCAGGACCGGTTTGGGAACCGGCGGTCTAATTTCGGTAGCGGGACCGGGGTGATCTTCTCCCGTGACGGCTTGGCTTTGACCAACAACCACGTCATAGAAGGGGCAACAAATATTATTGTCACCATGGACGACGGCAGCCAACTGGAAGCGGAACTCTTGGGCGCCGACGCACTGGCTGACCTGGCGGTATTGAGGATCCCTGGGACTTTCGAAACCTTTTTGCCTCTGAAGCAGGATGTCAAGCTCCGGGTGGGCGAGTGGGTCATCGCCATCGGAAACGCGCTGGCGCTGCCTGGAGGGCCTACCGTCACGGTGGGGGTGGTTTCGGCGCTAGGCCGCACGATCGGAGGCTCCGGAGGCTCTCCCCTATACGACCTGATCCAGACCGACACGGTGATCAATCCAGGTAACAGCGGAGGCCCGTTGATAAGCTTGGAGGGGAATCTGGTAGGCATCAACACCGCGGTCCTCCGTGGCGGCGGTGGCGGTAGCGGAAGACCCACGATCGAAGGGATCGGCTTTGCGATAAATATGGAGACGGCCGTCTTGGTCTCCGACCAACTGATCAACGACGGCCGGGTGAAATGGGCTTGGATGGGGGTGTTCCTGGCGGATCTGATACCGGAGATGGCCGCGGAACTAGGGTTGCCCATTCGCGAGGGGGTGGTGATTCAGGATGTGCTGCAGGGAGGGCCCTCGGATCGGGCAGGAATCAGACCCGGGGATATTATTCTATCGATGGACGGAAATAAGATTGCTACGGTAACCGACCTTACCAGGCTGCTTCGTACAAAATTTTTCGTCGGGTTGGAAATCGAAGTTGAGTTGTTCCGAGAGGGATCCACCGAGACCCTCGTTTTGGCGCTGGGAGAAAGGCCCCGCCGGTAGAACGACCTTACCCTCGTCAGGTCTGGCATCGTTAGCCGGGCATGAGTCGTCAAAGAGACCGGTCATCCCAAAGGCGGCGTGCTTAGGGTTACAGGTGTTCAGCCGATACGGGCGCCGTCAGCATCCAGCAAGACCATGGGAATGCCCAACTCCCGCAGACCGGGTTCTATTTTTTCGCGGTCTCCCACCACCAGCAATTGGAGTTTGTCGGTTTGGATCCGTTCAGCGGCAACACGGTGAACGTCTTTCAGCGAAACAGCGGTTATCCCTGGGCCAACCGACTGGAAGTAGTCGTCGGGCAGGTCGAACACCAACAGTTGAATCAGGTGGTTCAACACCATCCCCGACCGCTCGAAGCTGGCAGGATAACCTTGTAAGATGCCGGCTTTTGCCGCCGAAAGCTCTTCCTCGGTGATCGGCCGATCACCTTGAATCTCCCGAAACTCTTTAAGTGTTTCCTGAACTGACTCTTTGGTTACTTCGGTCTGTACGCTGCCCCCGGCTGACACCAAGGACGTTCCTTGATACCAATGGACCGACGACTGATAGCCGTAGCTGTATCCCTTGTCTTGGCGAAGGTTCTGGTTCAGGCGGGCGGAGAATTGGCCGCCAAAGACATAGTTGACCAACGTAAGGCCGAAATAGTCGGGATGATTGCGGGGTATCGTTGGTTGGAGCGCACGGATGACCGATTGAGCGGCGCCCGGTTGGTCTACCAGATATATCGTGGTGGCCGGCGTCGAGCCGTTCGTGTCGTCGACGGTTCGGGGAATATAGCCGGCGCCATTTCCGGACCAATCACCGAAGAGATCCTGAGCCTGTTCAGTAACCTCTTCCAGGTTGGTGTCGCCCACAACGACCAGTGTCGCTCGTCCCGGAGTATAAACCCCTTGGAAAAGCTGTTGCAGATCTTGGCGTGTCAGAGCAGACGCCGAGGCTTCCGTGCCCAAAATGTAGTGTCCGTAGCCGCTATCCTTGGAGAACACCAGACCGGCTATCAGACGCTCCGCGACTATGGTGGGGTCGTCTTTCCCCCTTCGCAGGTCGGTCAAATGCTCCCGCCTTACCCGCTCCAGTTCGTGCTCAGGGAAGGTGGGCCGCTTGACTAGGTCGGCAATCAATTCAAGGGCAGTCGGCCAGTGTTTGGTTAAGGTTTCGCTGGATAGAAGAGTGTATTCTCTGCGAGCGTCCGAGGAAATCCGAGCCCCAATGAACTCGGCGGCATTAGCGATTTCCAGGCTGGTACGGCCCTCGGTCCCTTCCATCAACATCTGAGCGGTGAAGCTGGCCAAACCGGGCAAGTCCTCGGGGTCAGCCACGGCCCCGGCGCGAAGGACCAAAGCGAAAGAGACTATGGGTGCGCCACGGCGTTCCACGACGGCAATACCCATACCGTTGCTCAACTGATGGCGAACGGGCATAGGGGGAGTGAATGCCGGTTCCGGAGCCGGCTCGGGCATCTTCCAGCGGTCCACCGAGGTAACCGCTGGCTTGAGCGGCTGCTCCGGCATCACCCGTAGCCTGACCTGACGATGGTCAAGGACCGATTCGTGGACCCGGAGAATATCGTCCCGCTGTACGGCAAGATAGCGGTCCAAGCTGGTGTTAACCATCTCGGGGTCGCCGGCCATGATGTTGTAGTGGTTCAACTGGTCGGCAAGACCGCCAAATCCGCCGATCCGCGTTAGCTGGCGATAATGGGACGACTCGATCCGATTCTTTACCCGGTTAATCTCCTCATCGGTGGGCGGCTCGGTCGCCAATCGACTTATCTCGGCGTCAACGGAAGCCTCCATCTCGTCCAGATCATGTCCTTCCGCGGCAGTCACCTGGACGACAAACTGTCCGGCAATCTCCCCGGGATGGTAGCGAACGGACGCGCTTTGGGCGATCTGCTTCTCGTAGACCAGACTCCGATGCAATCGGGAGCTGAGGCCGTCGGAGAGGATCCCCTGCAAAAGGTCGAGGGGAGCATCGTCAGGATCCATGTCGGGAGGTGTCGGCCAAGCGATATACAACTTTGGTAGAGATACCTTATCCCGCATCTCCAATTCGACCCGACCAGCCAGCGGCGAGTCCCGGCGGCCCATACGAGGCAAAGGCGGTCCGGGGGGCAGATCGCCGAAGTACCGGTTGACCAGTTCCAGAGCTTCGTCCCGCCGGAAGTCACCCACCACGGCAAGGCTGCTATTGGAAGGGGAATAGTAGCGGCGGAAGAAGTCTTTCACATCCTCCAGGGATGCGGCGTCCAGGTCTTCCTGGGATCCGATGGTCATCCAATGGTAGGGATGCGGCATGGGGAACAGTGCTTCTTGAATCTCCCAGGAAGCCATCCCGTACGGCCGGTTTTCGTAGGACTGCCGGCGCTCGTTTTTCACAACGTCCCGTTGGACGTCAAACCGCTGTTGGTCCACCGCGTCCAAGAGAAAGCCCATGCGGTCGGACTCCAGCCATAGAGCCAGCTCCAGATAGTTGGAGGGTACGTCTTCCCAATAATTGGTCCGGTCAGAGCTGGTGGAACCGTTTAGATTAGCCCCGGCTTTCTGCAGGGGGTCGAAGTGGCTGCTGTTGTGGTGTTTGGACCCTTCGAACATGATGTGCTCAAAGAGATGGGCAAAACCGGTGCGGCCCTGTTCTTCGTCTTTAGAACCGACGTGATACCAGACGTTGACCGCCACCAACGGAATGGCGTGATCCTCATGGAGTATGACGTCGAGTCCATTGGACAGAGTGATTTTCTCAGAGGATATAGAAACCATCAATCACTTTCCTTTCCACAACATTATTTGCCGTTCGACTGGACGGATTTTCGGGCGCAGCGGCGAGCGGGGCTTTCTTGGCTATATTCTTCAGGCCTAGACGATATGATTACGCAGGACCCTAACCGGGACTGGTGTTTCCTTCCCCCGTAGCTCCAGGGTGCGTAGCGGGAAATCCTGGATCTGGGGCCCCAGCGCCTCGTAAGTATCTTCGGTTACCAACACTTCTCCGGCCAAAGCCTCGGCTTGCAGGCGCGCCGCAGTGTTGACCACATCACCAATTACGGTGAAATCCCTTACCTCCCCCTCTCCCACGTTGCCCATGAACATCCTTCCGGAGGCCACGGCTCCACCCACTGACAATGGATTGCCATCGGGAAACATGGCGTCCATTCCTCTAACGATCGTTAGGGCCGCCTCCACCGCTCTTTTTTGGTGATCTTCGGGACGAAATGGAGCACCGAAGAATGCCATTACTTGGTCTCCCACCATTTTGTCCAGGGTCCCATCCAATGCGAACACGGTCTCGGCGGAAAGACTGTAAAACTGGTTGAGCAGCCACACCACCTCGTTGGCGGACTTGCGCTCCGACAGAGCAGTGAATCCACGAACATCTATGAAAAGTACAGACAGTTCAATCAACTCCCCGCCCGGGGGAGCCAGCTCATATCAAATCGTGCAAAGATTGGGGTTCTTCCGGGAGGGTCTGATCTGAATCAGCCGGAAGAATATTGCGAAGACTCCGAGAAAGGGGCGCAACACTGCTTGCACCGCTTGTGCGACGGAAACCGGTGAAAAATCCGCCGCATCCCTGGGTCTCCTCCCAATATCTGCCGGATACTTCTAACCGGCAGCAGCAAAGGGTTGACCGCCATTATGATGATCTACTACTTCCCTGGAGGCTTCCACAGGGATAGGTCCAGAGGAGCCCTTGTAGGAGCCTTCGGGTCCTGAATTATTCGGTTATCGGTCCGCAATCGGGCGTTCAGCGATGTTGGCCGAGATGGTCTCTGGATTCCAAAGATCAGAGAACTTCAGGGCCCTGGGACAATGGGTATACGACTCGTCCACTTCGATAACGATTCCTTGCAGGTGGTGAGACCGCTCGTCGATCTCGAAGAGAGCGACTTCGACATCCATTTTTTCCAATTCCTCTTGGTCTACGATGGTAACGCGCCCATTGACTCGGACAACATCGTTGACACCGGGAATGAGGAAGAGGAGTCCGATGTGGGAGTTGCTATCAAGGTTTTGATAGGTCTGGAATAGCTTGTTGCCGGCCACGTCCGGGAATACGAGGTGCTTTTCGTCCAGTACTTTGACGAACCCCGGCTTGCCGCCTTTGGGGGAGGCGTCGCAATTGCCGTCGGCGTCGGCGCTGGCCTGAATCACAAAGGGGGCATTCTGGATGAACTCCTGCACGTAAGGGGTCATTTTGCCGACTACTTTGGTTGCGGCCCGGCCGGATGCGTAGCCAAAAGTGTCGGAAAAGCGGTTGCGTTGAGCGGTGTCGTTGGTGGCCATTGTCCCTCCCGAAGAACCGTATACAAATCATTCTAACCGGGCCGCTGGCGATGGGCAAGCAACGGTCAGACGTGGATTTAGGTGGAATTTTTTGCGGATTTTTTGGTTGAGCGTAGGGGGGAATCCCCCCAACCCTCCTTTACGAAAGGGGGGCTAGGATACGATTACATTAGCGGGGCATGGGTTTGCTTTAGACTTGGAACGAAACCGTTTCCATGGCTTCAATGAGACGCTGACAATCGGCCATTGAACGGATGCCGATCCTGATGTGTTCGGGTAGGCCGAAGGAGGTACAGTCCCGAACGAAGAGACCCAGGCGCATAAGTTTGTCATGCCAGACACCGGCATCGCCCACGTTGACCAGCAGGAAGTTGGCGGCGGAAGGATGGACGGTTAGGCTGAGCCGGTCCAGCCGGTCTGACAGGAGTGACTTGGCCTGGTCGATGGCCTGCCGCGCTCGAGGCAGATATTCGGTGTCGGCCAGGGCGGCCAGCCCAGCCGCTTGAGCCAGACCGTTGACGCTCCAGTCGGGCTGGAACGCTTGCAGGTCGGCGATCACGTTTTCCGATGCGATCGCGTAACCCAATCTCAAACCGGTCAAAGCGTAGTCTTTAGTCATAGAGCGCAACAGGACCACGTTGTCCAGCGCCGGCAAGCCCATGCTGTCCCAAGAATCATTGACGAATGAAAGGTAGGCTTCGTCGATCACCATCAATGCTCCACAGGCGGCAGCCGCTTCAGTCAAAGGTTCGATCTCTTCCAAGCCCAAGTAGACGCCGGTGGGGTTGTTGGGGTTGCAAACAAACACCAGTCTGGGACGTTCTTGGATTATTTGTTGCGCCGCCTCGACTATATCCCAGCAGAACGCTGGGTTGGATGTTGCTTCGAAACTCGAAACCACGGCGCCGGCTTGGCGGCAGGCCCCCGTGTACTCGCCGTAAGTGGGCGTTAGTTGGAAAACGCTAGGCTCTCTGTCCGAACCCAAGTCAGACAGATAAACCCGAGCCAGCAGGTGGATGATTTCGGTGGAGCCGTTTCCCACCAGGATTCGTTCCACCGGGACCGGTTTACCTTGAAATGGCGGAAGAGTTTGGGACAGCGACTCCCGCAACTCCAAACATGCCGGATCTGGGTAGGCCCCAAGGTCCACCCTGCGCATGGCGTCCCACACTCCTTCCGGTGGCCCGATGGGGCTGACACTGGCGCTGAAGTCCAGGACATCTTCGGGACGCAGGCCCAGGGCGCGAAGTTGAGAAGGTTTGATGCCGCCGTGGACGGGTCGCCCAGTCGAAACTTCCGGGTCGTGGCCGGAAGGCCCCTGTGTAGTCATCAGTAAACCCGCGCCATCACCAGATTCCCGACCTCAAGTAAGTTATTCCTAACGCTAAAAGCAAACCGGCCCCCGCAACAACATACATGGTGCGAACGGTTCGGGTGATGTCCTCAGGCTCCACTTGCCGCCTGGCGTCGCCCAACCGGTAATGATCGGCTTTCTCCAGTTCAACTCCCAAGGCGCCCGCCATGCCGCTCATCGTCCAACCGGCGTTAGGGCTTTCGGTCTTGCCATGATCCCGCAACATGATCCGCCAAGCATCTGATGCTTTCTGCCCTGGCAATACGAGACTGGCAATTACCAGAAGCAGCCCGGCCAGCCTGGAAGGGATCAGGTTCACCAAATCGTCGAACCGGGCCGAAGCTTTTCCCAGATACTCGTAGCGGCCATGGTAGCCTATCATACTATCCAGGGTGTTGATGGCACGATAGGCGACGGCGCCGGGGAGTCCGAAAAGGGCAAAAGCCAACCAGGGCCCGATAATGCTGTCGGCGATGTTCTCCGACACCGACTCGACAGTGGCGGCGGTGGCCCCCTCTGCTGTGAGTTGGGACGGGTCACGACTGACCAGCGATGACATCTGGGCGCGCACCCCTGCCATGTCACCCGCGGTCAGCAGTTCACGAACCCGAGCCGCCGTTTGGTGGAGCATCTTGACAGAAAAAGTGGTCTTAAGTAGGAAGCCACCGACCAAGACGTAAGCTACCTGGTGGACGTCGCGCAAGCCCGCCGCGGCGAAATAGGCGGCGGCACACCAAAATCCGGTGATAAGCAGCAGAATCATGACGCCAATTATAAATCCGCCGTTGCGAGATGTTGGGGCATTTGCTTCGGCAATGGTCACGGTGCGTCCGATCCACACCGTGGGATGAAGCCACTTGGGCGGTTCGCGGCCTACCATCTCCAGAACCACGGCCACTATCAGAACCGCCAGATCCGGAGGCACGGACCAGAGCATCAGAATACTCCCAATAGAGCCGGCAACGGCTCGATCAGACCGTGGGGCAGCAACGCCACAGCGGCCACCAGAACTCCTACCTCAGTCACTTCGTTGATCGCTCCATAAGAGTCTCCGGTCAGACCACCCAGCATGTTGGACATCACCTTGCCAAGAAACCAAGCCAGGACGGACGCCCCAAACAGCAAGCCGATTCCGCCGATTCCGCCGAGAACTGCTGACGCCAAAACCGCGATCAACACGGCAATAAACGTGGCGAGTCTTGACCCCCCCTCGTGGAAGGGCGAACCCAGACCATCGCCACGGACGTAGGGGAAGGCCTCCAAAGCGACAACCATGGACCAACGGGACATCATCGGGAAAAGCAATAAAGACCATTCTTTGCCCGGCGATGGGATGGTCAGCAAAGAGAGCAGCGCCCCATATTTCAAGATCAACAGGGAAGCGGCTCCGGCGACGGCGAAAGCGCCGACGTTGGAGTCTCGCATGATTTCCAGACGGCGTTCCCGAGTGTAACCGCCAAAAAGGCCGTCGCACACATCCATGAACCCGTCCAGGTGAAGGCCACGAGTCGCCACCACCAGGACAACCAGCAACAGGGCAGCGGTCAGATAAACCGGAAACAACTCGCGACCGCCAAGCTCCACCCCAACCAAGAGGAGCCCTAGGAACAACCCCACCGTTGGGTAATAGGCCCGGGAGTCGCTAATTTCCCGTTGGCTAAAGCTGCGTCTACCGATGAAGGGAAACACGGTGAGGAAACTAAGGGCCGCCAGAAATGGTGTCAGCTTTGAGGCTCCCCGCCGTTCTCGTCTTCGATACGCTCCGAGACTCCGGCGTCGGCGAAGGTGGCCATTTCCGATAGGCACTTGGCCGCGGCTTCGATGATCGGCATCGCCAAAGCAGCGCCCGACCCTTCTCCCAGACGCATGCCCATGTCCAACAGGGGGGTCAGACCCATTGTTTCCATGCCGATGCGATGGCCCGGCTCAACGGATTGGTGAGAGGCAATGAGGTAGTGGCTCAGCGTTGGGGACATGGTCCAGGCGATAAGAGCGGCCGCACCGGAGATGAATCCGTCGACGACCGCCGGACGGTGACCCGCCGCGGTGCCCAGCATGGCCCCGGCCAGCACCCCGATCTCGAAACCGCCGACTTTGGCAAGCAGGTCGAGGCCGTCTTTAGGGTCCGGATTGTTAACTTCAATCGCCCGGCGCACCACGTCGATCTTATGGGCCAGAGCCGGGTCGTCCAGGCCGGTGCCCCTGCCGGTGGTCACCTCTGGGTCGGCGCCGGTCACGACCGCAGTTATGGCACTGGAGGGAGTGGTATTGCCGATGCCCATGTCCCCGAAGGCGATGAGGTCGGCGCCTTCGGCGATCTGATCGTTGGCGGCCGCTATCCCGGTTTCGATGCACTTGATGGCGTCTTGGCGGGTCATCGCCGGCCCGGCGGCGATATTCGCGGTGCCACGGCCAATCTTGACCAACTTCAATAACGGGTGGGGCTCCAGGTCGGCGGCGACACCGGCGTCCAGAACGACGATACTTGCTCCCACGTGCCGGGCCAGCACATTGATCGCCGCGCCGCCGGCCAGGAAATTGGCGACCATGGCGGGTGTCACCTCTTGTGGATAGGCGCTGACACCCTCGGCCACAACGCCGTGGTCTCCGGCCACCAGGATCACCGACTTGCGATTTATCTGAGGGATGGGAACTCTAAAGATGCCCGCCAGAGTGATGGACAGCTCTTCCAGCCGTCCCAGGCTGCCCTGGGGTTTGGTCAGGGTGTCCTGCCGCGCCCGCGCCGCGTCCATGGCGCTCTGGTCCGGAGGGAATATCGCCGCCAATGTTTGCTCTATGAGGTCCGAAGTGGTCATTGATTGTTCCTAAGGCGCAGCTTAAAACTCGATACCCGGTTGGGCTTTGATGCCTTCGTGGTAGGGATGTTTGATCACGTTCATCTCGGTGACCAAGTCAGCGTAATCGATCAACTCTTGAGGGGCGTGGCGGCCGGTGATGATTACGTGCTGCATCTCAGGCCGGTTTTTCAGAACCTCGACAACTTCCTCTACCGGGATCCAGCCGTAGTGCATCGGATAGGTGAACTCATCCAGCACGATCACGTCGTAATCTCCGGAGGCGATAATCTCCTTGCAGTCATCCCAGTGGGCACGGGCCATGTCGGCAGATTGATCCAAGTCTTTAGAGCGCCAGGTAAATCCGTCGCCCATGGCCCGCATCTCTACGCCGATCTTTTTGGCAGCGCGTTGCTCACCGAAGTTGGCGGTGGAATGTTTGATGAACTGGAGCATGATTACCTTGAAGTCTCTGCCCCAGGCGCGAAACAGCACACCCATGGCGGCGGTGGTCTTCCCCTTGCCGTTGCCGGTGTTGACGATGACCAGTCCCTTGTTGATGCGTGGGCCGGTTACGGACTGGGGGCCCGGTTCAGAACTTTCTCCGGTGCTCATGGGTCGTTGACCTCCAATAACGGTTGCTCAAGTAACGGGGCTTAAAGCCCCATGCTCGAATGGGGAGCACAAGTTTCCACGAAGCGGGGGGCGAGGGACGGGTCACTGCCCAGATGGATGTGGATGTAGGACGCGTACACGCTTCCCGCCTGGAACCCGTCGGCCCGGTTGTCTTGGTCCACAACTTTGTAAACTGACTGGTCAGGATCGGGTGGCTCCTCCAGCGTAGACCAGTGAAATTCGTGGCCCCGTACCCGCTGCCCTTGCAACATCAGCGGACCATCTCGGCGGGACTCAACCTCCCGGTAACCGAGGGTCATACGCTGATGGGACATTGCGGACACGGCAGGAATCACTCCGACCATGGTGTGCCGTGTCCCGTCAAGGTCGTCCAGGCTCCGGCCAAGGTACATCAGGCCACCGCACTCGGCGTAGACCGGCACGCCGTCGCTGACCGCCTTCCGTATCGCGTCGTGCATGGGCTTGTTGGCCGCCAGTTCGGCGCCAAACATCTCGGGGAAGCCGCCGCCCAGGTAAATGCCACCGGCGCCTTGGGGTAAGCTCGTGTCCTCCAGGGGGCTAAAAGAAACAAGCTCGGCCCCCCATGCTTCAAGCAGGTCCAATGAGTCCTGATAGTAAAAACTAAAGGCCATGTCCTGCGCGATGGCAATCCGGGCCCGCTTGGGTTGAGGTTCGGTTGGATACGCCGCCGGGAAGACTTCGGCACTCTTGGAACCGGAGGCGATAGCAACGATACGGTCCAGGTCGATGGTTTCTTCCACCTGGGCAATCAGCGTGTCGTACCATTGGCGAGCCACCGTGCCCTCCACGGTGGGAATCAGGCCCAGGTGACGCTCGGGTTGCACCAGTTCATCCCGGCGGGGCAGGTAGCCCAGTACCGGTATCCCGGTGGTGGCCTCGATCTGCGGCTGGCAGAATTCCATGTGGCGGGGGCTGCCGACCCCATTCAGGATGACGCCGGCGATCCTTAGATCAGGGTCAAACTGCTGGTATCCCAAAATCTCAGCGGCCACGCTGCGGGCAACTTTGGAAGCGTCAGCCACTAATATGACTGGGGCGTTCAACAGCTTGGCAAGCTCAGCGGTGGAGCCCTCTTCCGAGAGATTGGAGTGGCCGTCGAATACTCCCATCACCCCTTCAACTATTGAAATTTGGCGCTGAGAGCCGGCCCGCTGGAACAACTCCAACACAGTTTGGTGAGGCATCAACCAGGTATCCAGGTTGCGGGAGGGGACTCCGCAGGCAAGTTTATGATAAGACGGATCGATGTAGTCCGGACCGGCTTTGAAAGGCTGAACGAGTTGGCCGCGCCGGGTCAATGCGCCCATGATTCCGGTGGCGATGGTGGTCTTGCCGACCCCGCTGCGAACGCCGGCAATTACGACGGATGAAGTCAAGTGTAAGTCTCCCAGCTATCGGCAATCAGCCGTCAGCTATCAGGGGCTATTATACCCCTCACTGCTGGCTTAGTTAGGGATGGATAAGCTTTCGCCGTACTTCTTTTGGAGGCTGATAAACAGGTCGTGCCTGGGTTGATTCGTCTCGTCCTTTTCTGATTTTCTCAGATAGACGCGAAGCATGGGCTGATCTTCTCCGTCTATAAACCAGACTGAGTAGCTGGGTAGGCCCTCAGCGTTTGTATTGTGGATGAACCGGACCTCTTTGACCTCGTTCATGTGCATATGGAGGTGGGTGCCCCCTTCGGCCATGAAGGTGACGACGTTGCCGTCATCGGCAAAACGCAGGTCCTCAAACATGGTGTAGACCTCGGCGGTGGCCCCGTTGTTGGCCAACATCAGGACTACCTCGGCAAACCCCGGCTGGCAGGCCTCAAGTATCTCGCGTATCATTCGGGTCTCCTTGGTGTGGGGAAAGCATTCGAAGGCTTCACCCCAAAAAAATGCCCGGCTTCTCGGCCGGGTTGATGCTCTCCAAGACCCATACCCTTATCCTCGAAGTGTATCAAGTCGAGTCTGCGGCAGGTCTCCTGGCTTCCGGATAACGGGCCATCCCCCGCCTTCCCGGCCTTAACGCCGTGGGGTTGGCAATGGAGATAGCCTCATCCAGTTACAGTGGCGGGACCGCGCCGGACTCCCACCGGCTTCCCTATTAAGCCCCGGCAACGGGGCCACCTGCAGGCTGTTCCCAGTTGTAAAAGGGCGCTTGGGTAAGAGGATGGGCAAGTCTTAATCGCGATCGGGAATCCGCCTTAGCAAATCCCCTGGACCTAGATGGATACGAGGTTATTCTATGATGACCGCCAACCAGCGTCAAATCGTCTCTTGACAACCCAATCGGCACGGGCATACGTTATGTCCGCGCCAGGCCCCGGTTATCGCGTGTCTACGTAAAGTTGATGCGGGTTCGGAGCAGGCAATCAGATAGATCTGAATCGGCTGGACCCGCGGTCCCTGGGAGTCAACCTTGGTCCAACAGTTGCGAATATCCGCCAAGGTCCTGGCAGAACTGGCCATGCCCGACTTCTGCCCCCGGTGCTTTTGGGTCAAACGACGGGTACCCGACCGGCTCCCCTATCAGTCCTTTCCCGGCATCTTCAGCTCCATAGACTCATTCAGCAAGAAGGTCGTCCACGGTTGGTTCGACAAGGGAGGCGGGGCCCCCGTTTGGTTCGAGTCTCTGGGAGAGTTGGCGGGGTACAAACCGCCTCCCCATCACACCAAATTCAACATCGTCGACCATGACAACGATATAATGCTGACCGGAAACCCGGACGGCGTGTTCGTGCGGCCCGACGGATCCCACTTGATCGTGGACTATAAGACCTCCAGGTACACGCCTTATCAAGAGCGGCTGTTCCCACTTTACGAAGCCCAACTCAACGCCTACGCCTTGATCGGGGAACAGTGCGGTTTGGAGCCGGTGACGGGATTGGCGCTTATTTATACGGAGCCGGCAACCAGCGATGACGACGCCGCCGGAGAGGGTGTCCACCGGGACGACGGGTTTGCTATGGGGTTTGTGGCAAATGTGGTTCCGGTGGAATTGAAAACTTCAATCATCGGTCCGTTGCTTATCCGGGTTAGGGACATATTGGACTCGGATATCAGTCCATTTGGCCGAAGGAACTGCCGGAACTGCAGGCTGCTCAAGGACCTGTTGGACGTGGCGGGGTGAAATCCCCCCAACCCCCCTTTACGAAAGGGGGGCTTTACGACTGGATGGACAGGAGTTGCATTCCGATCTGTCGATGAACTAAAAACATCGGAGGAGAGATATGACTACTTATACGTATGACCACATACATCTTCGCAGCCAGAACCCGATGGAGACGGCCCAGTACTTCAACAAGATGTTCGACGCTAAGATTGTGGAGTCGGTTCAGTCGGACGGTCAGCCTCGAATCGACATCGATCTCAACGGGCTGATGATCTTCATCGCCAAGGCTGACGAGAGCGTGCCCGCCGGGTTGCGGGACCCTCACTTGGGTTTGGATCACTTCGGGTTCCGGGTGGAGAACTTGGCGCAAGCGGCAGAAGAATTGAAGGCCAAGGGCGCCGAGTTCGCCACGGAACCTTTCGAACTGCGGCCAGGACTGAAGATCGCCTTTGTCCGCGCGCCTGGGGATGTGCGGATAGAACTGCTGGAACGGAGCTAGGGCTAGCGGGGTTTGACCTGGTAGCCTCATAAGCACTTATATGGAAAAAGGTTATCGGGTGGGGTATCACCCCCATCCTAACCTTCCCCCATCGAGGGGGAAGGGATTTTGTGATCGATTCTGCGTTGTCAGTGGCCTACTGGACAGTGATTCGTTAGGCTCCGTTGACGCTGTAGGTGACCGCGTTTTGGGAAACTGCGCCCTCTTCCATCAGCTTGGCCAGGTGGGTGGTTACGTTGCGGGCTGCCGCCGATCGAAGGTTCTTGCGTAGGTTCCGGGGGTAAACGGCTTTAACAACCTCGTCCACGGTCCCTGAGCCAGCGGCCAGGGCTTTTATTATCTGTTGCTCCCGGGCCTGCCGATGGTCGATGTACCACTGTATGCGCTTGGCTCCGTCGTGGACAAGTTGTCCGTGGCCGGGACAGATCAGGTTTGGGCGTTGCCGGGCCAGAAGCTCCAAAGAGGCCATGTACTGCTTCAGGTTGCGGATGCTGGATGAGGAGTTGCCCAGGATGGTGTCGCCGGTGAATAGTGTTCGTTGATCCCTCATGAAGTAGGAGATATGGTTGTCCTCGTGGCCTGGGGTGAACAAGGCTCGCAAGCCCTGCCCTCCGCCGGTGGGTATGACTTCTCGAGACTTTATCGGCTGGACGCAGCCTGTGCCCAGTCGCTCCGTTAGATAGGCAGCCAGCTTGGGGTGGCAACGCACCTGGCAGCCCATCTCTTCTTGTATCCGGTCCAGACCGCCGATGTGGTCTCCGTGGCCGTGGGTCACCAATATCGCCGACATTCGAGGCCGCCCCAACTCGGCGTAGTAGTCCAGTATCTGGCGAGTCCAGGCCCGGTAAGGCTCTCCAGAATCGATCATCACCATGTTGTCGTTGGGGTCGCCGACGAAGTATATCTGCGTCCCACCGGGGTGCATCGCGCCGAAGGTGTTGGGGTCTTCCAGGATGTGAGTGCTGTAGATGTTGTCGGCGATCTGCATGTCTTTCCTCTGTGCGATGGAGGTGTATCGAACTTTTGATATCTGACCGGATATTATCCGGGAGGCTGGTCCGCGTCAACGTTATCGGCGTGGGCGAATCACCCTATCGAGAGCCGCACGTGGTGTGACGATGGTATGATGTGCGAAATCGTCGCCCTTTGGCCTGGACCCCCAATAATCCAAAGCGGCGAGACTCACCGGAGAGCAGCATGATAGGTCTTGATGAGCTGAAAGCAGCGGTCCCGCCCCTGAGCGGAGAGATCACCCTTCCGGGACTGGAATCCCCCGTGGACGTGTACCGGGACCGCTACGGCATTCCTCACATCCGGGCCGCCAGCGAGGGCGACGCGTTTTTCGCCCAGGGCTTCGTTACTGCCCAAGACCAACTCTGGCACATGGAATACGACCGCCTGCGGGGAGCGGGACGCTGGGCGGAGGTGGTGGGGCCGTCGGCGGTGGACCAGGACAAGATGATGCGGAGATTCCGGTTGGAGGCCAGCGCCCGGTCCGACTACCAAGCCGTCAGCGAGCGGACCAGGCAGATGATGGATTCTTACGCTCGCGGTGTCAACGCTTTCATCGAGACGTCGCCGGTCCTGCCGGTGGAGTATCAGATAGCGGGAATATCCCCAGAGCCCTGGCAGCCGTGGGACGGCCTGGTGGTCTACAAGATACGGCACATCTTCATGGGGGTTTTCGAGTCGAAGATCTGGCGGACCAAGGTCCTTCACCAGGTTGGTCCGGAGAAGACGGCGGAGTTGTTCCCCGGATACCAGGCCGGGCAACTGCAGATACTACCGCCTGGAACATCCTACGAAGGACCCGTGGCGGACGGACTTGAAGAGCTGAACAGGGGAATGGCTGCCTTGGCCGTGTTGAACGGCAGCGACGGAGGCAGCAATAGCTGGGCCCTGTCCGGAAGCCGGACCGCAACGGGAATGCCCCTCCTGGCGGGAGACTCCCACCGGGCGTTGGACACACCCAACGTCTACTACCAGAATCATGTGTCCTGTCCCGAATTCGACGTGGTGGGTCTATCGTTTCCGGGGATGCCCGCGTTCCCCCACTTCGGCCACAATCCCTGGGTGGCCTGGTGCGTGACTCACTTGGGCGCAGATTATCAGGATCTCTATATCGAACAGTTTAAGAAAGACGACTCCGGTTACTACAAGTACAAAGACCAGTGGCGGCGAGCTGAGGTGTATCAAGAGACGATAAAAGTTAAGGGCGGCGACGACGTTCCCTTGAAGGTCTGGGTCACCCAACACGGTCCGGTTATCTCGGGAAACCCGGAGCAGGGCAGCGGTATCGCTTTCAAGTACACGGCGACGGAAGGGCCGTCCACCTGGCCCGACGGGTTGTGGCAAATGTTGCTGGCAAAAAATTCGGACGAGTTGATCGAATCGATGCGGGAATGGGTTGACCCGTGCAACAACCTGGTATTCGTCGATACCGATGGCAACTTCGGTCACTTGTGCCGGGGCAAGGTGCCCATACGTTCTCAGGACAACGGTTGGCTGCCGGTTCCGGGCTGGACCGGCGAACACGAATGGCAGGGCTACATCCCCTTCGAAGATATGCCTAAGGCCGTGAACCCGGAGGAGGGCTATATCGTCACGTGCAACAACCGGCCGGTGGACAACGATTATCCTTACTACATCTCGACGGACTTCACGCCGGGATTCCGCGCCCAGCGGGTGACCAAGCGGTTGCTGTCCCTGGAACGACCCTCGACAGCCGATATGGCCATCGTTCACGGCGAGCGGGTATCCATCCCGGCCCAGTCTTATCTGGGAATCATGGCCCAGGTAGAGCCCCGGGACAAAACCTCGGCCCTGGCCAAGGACAAGCTGCTCGCATGGCAGGGACAGATGGATGCCGGCCGGGTGGAGCCAACCATTTACAGCGCGTTACGGGATAGCCTGCTCCACAAGATTCTAAAGCACAACCTGGGAGACGAACTCTCCGAACTGGCGCGAAACCCCGATGGACGAGGCTTGGGACAGTTCCTCGCCAGGTTTAAGGGTATGTTGGCGTCGATGATCGCCGAGGACGACCGGAGCATGTTGCCGCCGGGTAAGGACTGGCCGGAGATGGTGGCCGACGGTCTGGCCGACGCAGTGGACACTCTGAAACAACTCCTGGGCGACAACCTGGACGAATGGCGTTGGAACAAGCTGCACCAGGCCCGCCCTAAACACACGCTGTCGGATGCTTTCCCGGAGCTGGCGCACCTATTGGACCCGCCGCCCATTCCCATGAACGGAGACGGCGATACGCCCCTGGCTGGGAGCTACTCCACGGCCGACTTTGCCGCGGTCACCAGTCTTTCGGTGGCCCGTTACGTTTACGACCCTTCCGACTGGAGCAACTCCATGTGGGCGGTTCCCCTCGGAAGCTCGGGGCATCCGGGCAGCCCCCATTATCACGACCAGTCGGAGATTTGGAGCAGGGTGGAAATGGCGCCCATGGAGTACGACTGGGACCACATCGTTGCTAACAGTGAAACCCAGCAACGGTTGGACCCGGCTTAGGCTAGCGCAAGGATCAGCCGCCCTTCAGATGGTTGCCCAGCAGATCCAGGGCCGCTTGGGCCGCCCCCCGCTTGGTGGCGTCCCGGTCTCCGGATAGGTGGACTTCTATCGCCACGTCCTCTCCATCCTTGACCGCCAATCCGATCCAAAATGTCCCTATGGGGAAGCTGGAGTGTCCCTGGGCCGGACCGGTGACTCCGGTGGTGGAGACGGCGTAATCGGTCCCACAGAGCTCTCTGACTCCTTTTGCCATGGCGATGGCGACTTCCCTGCTGACGCTGCCATAGGTGTTGTATTGCTCGTCGGTTACCCCCAGCACGCTCTGTTTCAAGCCGCCGGTATAGGCGATAACGCCGCCCGGACAGTACCGGGAGCTTCCGGGAACCGACCCCAGCATGTAGCCGATCAGTCCCATGGTATCGGCTTCGGCCACGGAAACGGTTTTGCCTTGGGCGACCAGTAACTCTGCTATCTCGGTAACATCCATTGACTCTTCTCCTGAATTTTGGGTTGGTTGGGGGTCGCCCCCCTCATTCCCCCCTTTGTAAGGGGGGAGGTTGGGCTCACTTGGTGGATCGGATGGCTGGTTTCTGGAGCAGCAGGAAGAACTCCCGATTGCCGGCGTTACCTAGGATCGGCGACGGGCAGAGGTTGCGGACGCGCAGCCCGGCGTTGATCGCCCAGTTGATCATCCGGCTGAGCACGGCCGCGTGGATCTTGGGGTCCTTGATCACGCCGCCCCGTCCGACGTCTTCCCGGCGTGCCTCGAACTGGGGTTTGACCAGTGCAGCGACGTACGAGCCGTGCCTCAAGTGCTGAATCGCTGAAGGTATCACCAGGGCCAGGGAGATGAAGGACACGTCGATGGTGATCAGGTCCACCGGTTCGGGCAATTCGAATGGATTGCGGGCGTTGCATTTTTCGATGACCGTCACTCTTGAATCCTGCCGTAGCTTGTAGGCCATCTGACCGTGGCCCACGTCCAGGGCATAGACGCGCTCGGCGCCCCGTTGCAGGACGCAGTCGGTAAATCCGCCGGTGGACGCGCCCACGTCCAACACGGTAAATCCTTCCACCGCAAGTTTGAAATTGTCCAGAGCGTGAGCCAGTTTCAAGCCGCCACGGCTAACGTAGGGAAGGTTGCCGCGAACCTCCAGGGAATCTGTCCCTGGCAAGATTGAACTGGCTTTTAGGACCCGCCCCGCGCGGCTGAAAACCAGTCCTTCGGCGATGAGGGTTTGAGCCTGCCCCCGGCTTTCTGCCAACCCGCGGTCGACCAAAAGCAGATCGGCCCGCTTTCTTTTACTCGGCTTGTCAGTCAACTTGGCCATTGGATTTGGACTCGTCCAAAGATTGGGATGGTCAAGGCCACATTATCCAACCGGTGCGATCGGTCCGGGCCCGGAAGAGGTGTCCGCCCCCGGTGGTCACGTAGAGGGTTTTCATATCAGGATCGCCGAAGCAACAGTTGGTCGGGCGGTCCACTCGCAAGGCGTGGGTTTCCAAGATCCTTCCCGTGGGTGCGAAGACGTAAATCATCGGGCCGGGTCCGCTCTGCTCCCAGCCGGCGCAGACCACAATGTTGCCTTCTGCGTCCAGTGTCATGCCGTCGACGCCTCTTTGTACGCCCAGATGGTCGATGCCGAAAGTATGCAAGGTGACGAAGTCGCCCAAGGAACCGTCATCGTTGATCGGGTAAGCTCTCAATTGGCGGGGCTGACCGGGGGAATAGTCGCTTTGGGCTACGTAGAGAGTCTTCTGGTCCCGGGAAATCAATACACCATTGGGGCGGCTGACATCGAATGTAGCCCTGGTCAACTCCCATTGATCGTTGCCCTTTGGGTCCAGGCGCAGCACAGACATGTGGTCTAGATCCTGATCGCCTGCCGAGGCGTTGAAGGGATCGGTGAACCAAACGCGGCCCTGCTTATCCACGGCCAAGTCGTTGGGGTTGTTGTGTTGCTCTCCTTCCAGTTGGTGTGGCAGCGAAGTGGTGGTCGAACGGTCTTTCTCAAAGCGCACGATGCGCCGCTCGCCGCTTTGGCAACCGTAGAGATTTCCTTGGGCGTCGAAACAGAGACCGTTGGTGCGCCGTGTATCGGTGAAATACTCGGTGGTCTCCCCCGTTTTTGAATCATACCTCAGTATACGGTTGGCCGGGATGTGGGTGAAGAGCAACGCCTCTCCATCCCAAACCGGTCCTTCGGTAGTACCGCCGTAGGGACCCGCCACCAGTTCGAAGTTCCAACTCATAGGGTTGGCCTCTCAGTAAATTTCACGGGGGATGCCGCCAGTATATCCGGGGGCGAATGGTATGTCACCACCCGGGCTGTTTGACACAATTAGGGGATAGGACCGAGTCCTATCCCCTAATTGTGTCAAACTATGACGGTTGGGCTGTTAACTAGGTCGCAGTTCAGTGATAGAGGGTTACCTGCCCCGTAGCCTGGGATCCAAGACATCCCGAAGAGAGTCGCCAAGGAGGTTGACCGAAAACACTATCACCGCAATGGTAATACCTGGGAAGACCGATAGCCACGGCGACACATCGATGTATGTGGTGGCACCCAGGTTCAGCATACCGCCCCATGAGGCGATATCCGGTGGGATCCCCACGCCCAAGAAGCTCAAAGACGCCTCGACGACGATGGCATAACCGAGAGTAATGGTGCTCAACACTATGTAAGTGGCCATGACGTTGGGGAGGATATGACGGAGCATGATCCGGGTGGAACCGGCACCAATAGCTCGTGCAGCCAGGGTATAGTCCTGCTCTTTTATGCTAAGGACTTGTGACCGCACGACCCTGACTGCGCCCGGCAGAAGTATCACCACCAGGGCCACAATCACGTTGGTCTGAGAAGCCCCCAGAGCGGCCATCAGTGCCAATGCCATGATGATGGCCGGAAATGCCATCATTGTGTCCACCAGCCTTTGGATAGCCAGGTCAGTCTTACCGCCGGAGTAGGCGCTGAAGATGCCGATCAACGTACCCGCGGAGATTGCTATGCCCACGCTTAACAAACTCACCGACATGGATATGCGCGCTCCAAAGATCAACCGGCTCAGCACGTCTCGGCCCAGTTCGTCGGTGCCCAGGATCTGCTTACCAAAGGGCGGTGTGAATTTCTCCGCTACCTCTATCGCTGTGGGACTGTAGGGCGCAAGCATCGGGGCCAACACGGCGACCACGACAGCGAATATAAGCACTGCAGCGCCAAAGGCACCCAGGGGTTGTTGGGCGCAGAACCGGAGCAGCGCAACGGGAAGTGTAGACTTCGGCCGAAGTATGGCCAAAGTCTCCGCTGCGGCAGTTTCCCGGGTTCGGTCTACAAGCATCCCTTGCTACCTCCTGTGGCTATGACGGACCACTGCGCGGACACGCTACGCGAAACGGATGCGTGGGTCCAACCAGCCGTAAAGCAGGTCTATCAACAGATTTATGGTTACGATGGACAGCCCTATTATCACAACGACCGCCTGTATCATGACGTAATCCCGGTGACCTATGGACTCGATGAGGATCCGTCCCATGCCAGGAACCAGGAAAATGCTCTCGATGATGATTGTGCCGCCAAAGAGGCGACCGAACTGCCAGCCTGAAATGGTGAGAATGGGCAGGAAAGCATTTTTCAAGCCGTGACGGGTCAACACGACCCGCTCGGACAGACCCTTAGAGCGGGCGGTCCGCATGTAGTCCTCCCGCAGAATCTCCATCATGGAGGAGCGGGTAACCCGAGCGATGAAAGCCAAGTCATAACCTGCCAATGCCAAGGCCGGGAAGAACATTTGCTGCAGGTTAGACTTCGGGTCATCCCAGAGCGTCTCGTATCCCAGTGGCGGTAGCCAATTGAACAGCATCGCCAGGAACAGTATTATCAGAATCCCGGTGAAGAATGTGGGCAGAGCGATACCGGTCAGGGTGAACACCCGGGCGGCGTAATCCAATTTACTGTCGGGGTTGATGGCCGAAACCACCCCCAGAGGGATAGCTACGACCATGGCCAGGACCATAGCGAACACTGCCAACTCCACCGTTGTCGGTATCCGGTCTTTCAATTCACCCATGACCGGGGCCTTAAACCAGAGAGAATCTCCAAAGTCTCCCCGGACCACCCCGCTAACCCAGGTGGCATATTGGACCACGATAGGCCGGTCTGTACCTATTTCGTGGCGCAGTCTAGCCAGGTCTTCCTGAGTATAGGAGCCACCTCCTTCATCTTCCAGAATGGCCAATGCGGGGTCCCCGGGGATTATCCGCATCAGCACGAAGACCAAGACAGTTACTAATATAACAGTGGGTATGAACAGGCCTATTCTCTTTATCGTGTACTGTCTCATCTACGCTCTTCCGGTGTTCAGGGGTTTTAAGCACGGAGCTTCTATCCGTACATCCGCCATATGAGTTGGACTAGCCCGGTCAGTTTCATTTGAACGGCGACCTAAATTAAGAGGGTCTCCCGAGAATACCTAGCACCCTGACCCAAGATACAGGCCAGGGTGCCGTAAAACTGACTTGCCTAATCGGTTGGTTACCGATCTAGCCAGAGATGTTCGTGCTTGAAGCCATACTGGACGGTTTGGGGCGGATGGAAGCCCTTAACGTCCCGGTGCATCTGCCAGAAGAACCGGCCCCACACCAGAGTTACCCAGTGGTTGTCACCCACCCGGATGATGTCGGCGATTTCCCGCAGATATTCCCGGCGCTTGTCCAGGTCCTGCTCGACCTTTTGTTTTTGGAACAGCTCCTCGACCTTCGGGTGGGACCAATCGGTATAGTTCCTGGTTCCGCCCGGCCGGTATACGCCACCCAAGACGGCATCAGCGTCCAGAACGACCATTCCCTCACCCTGACAGCCCAAGCCCCAGTCACCTTCGGCGTCCGCGGCCCGGGCGGTGCCGTACATCTTGTAGCCAGCGGCGCTCTCGTGAGTCATGAGGTCGCCGGTGATACCAAGGGTCTCCTTGAGTTGCTCTTTGACCACCTGACAGATCGGTACGTAGAAAGAGACCTTCCGGGAGTGGAAGTCAGTCTTGAACCCGTCGGGGAAGCCAGCCTCAGCCATCAGCCGCTTGGCTTCTGCCAAGTCCTCTTTACCGCCGGGAGTATCCTTTGGACGCAAGCCCGGCCATTTCGAGGCTTCGTCTTCGGAATGGGCCATCCCAGGCATGAATACCATGGGCTCTCCAGCGGTGTCATCCAATACGATACGGTCGATCGCCTGCCGGTCCAAGGCCAGGTAGATCGCCTTTCGCACACGGGGGTCAGTGAACGGCGCTTTCTTGCGGTTTATCATCAGACCCACGTTGAAGGACGGTGACAAGAAGTGGGCCACGACCTCGCTGTCGGTGTCCTCCACCAGTTGGATGTTTTGTTTGGGGGTCAGAGACGCCCCGCCAGCGTTGGACATGTCGATCTGGCCCACTTTGAGGGCCGAGATGTAGCGGGAGGCGTCAGTGATGATGTAGTGATCTATGGAGTCGAAGAAGGGACGTCCCACTTTGAAGTAATTGGGGTTCTTCTCCACCTTGTAGAAGTTGCCTCGTTTATACTCCTGCAAGATGAAGGGACCGGAGCCAGCATTGTATTTGAGGACGTTTTCAGCCTGGTTCAGGTCTACCCCTTGTTCCATTATGTGCTTGGGGAGAATCTTAGCGTAGTCGACTGCCAAGAACTTGATGAACGCCCCCGAAGCGAACTGGAGGTTGAACTCCACGGTGTCGCCGTCGATGGCCTTCAAACCGTTGTCAAGATTCTCATCGACATAGTTGCGGGTAAGTCCTGACCTGCCGATAGAGACATCGGGATCGTAATAGCGCTTAAGAGCGTAAACCACATCGGCGGAGGTTAGGTCCGTACCGTCGAACCATTTGGCATTCCTATTGAGATGGAACGTGAATGTCTTGCCGGCGTTGGAGATCTCCCAACTCGTACACAGGTCGCAGACGATTCTACTGGTGTCGATCGTGTCGTACTGCACCACCTGGTTGTAGAGCTGGGAGTAGGAGATCACGCTGGAAAGAGATGAGGAACCCAGCGGGTCCCAGTCCTTGGTGTCGGCGTAAGCCCGCATGTTAACGTGCTGTCCGTACACGGGCGCCTGGCTGGGCACCGGGGTCTGCCGGGCGCCTGGGGTAGCGGTCGGTATAGGAGTGTTAGTGGCCCGGATGATGACCTCTTTGATCACCTGCTTCTCCACCTCTTTTATGACCTCTACCTCTTTGATGACTTCTCGATCAACCGGGACTTCTTTGATGACCTCTTTAATGACTTCTCTCTCGACGATTACTTGCTTTTCAACGGGTACTTCCTTGATGACTTCCCTCTCGACAATAACCTCTTTCTCTATCACAGTTGGCGTGGCCGCGGTTCCGCCGCAGGCAACGGCCAGCAACAATAAAGAAGCTGCCAAGATTGGCAGCAACGTCCGAGTGTTAACCCAAGGGTGTGTCCGCATAACTAATCCTCCGTCTTCTTGGTACTAAGTGCCCCTACCACGTTCAGGCGGGTGTTACGTTCAAATCCACCAGATGAATCTAAATTCAATCTGGCGAACCGAAGCTTTACATTCCCAGCCTCAACGGGAAAGCAGCAGCTATCCCAGGCATATCCAAATAATAGAATGTAATACTTAATATGTGAGAGCGGCCGAATCTTAGCTTACTCACCCTGGCAAGTCAAGTGATACCGTGGCCGGACCCATAAAAAGGAAATATGAATGCATCGGCATTCCCTCTGCGCATGGACATGCGCAGAGGGAATCGATTGCCCATGAACCGAGCGGCTTTGAAACGCGATGGGGCAATCGGTCGACGGCGGACCCAGAATCAGGTGGACGGGGAGATATCCGTTAACCGGCTAAATAGGAAGCCGTTTATAGGGTTCGCCCAGAATGCGAACATCAGTGTCTACGTCGGCATCCACGAAAAATGGCTCGAAATCGGCGGCCCTAGTCCAAATTCGCGAGGCCTGTATGAGAACCGCACGCTCGATAGATGCGGGCCAACGGAGGGTGAAAACGTCCGAGTTGTCGGCGTGAGCGACGCCGGTGGTGCCGTTCAACCCCCTGGTCACCGTTAGATCGTTGGTGGATATATCCGTAATGAGCATCTGCTCGCTGCCTATCATAATGGTCTGTCCAATAGCGAACTGAGTCCCGTCGTCAACCGGGACAGTGATTTTTGTGGCCGCCATTGCAGCGTCGTTGAGGTCTGTGCCACTGTCCTCTTTATATTGACGATAGCCCCAGACACCGGCGATCTGGAATCGCTGCTCCCCACTGCTGAATGTGGTCTTGGCGCCATGCTGCCGGACTCGGATAGAGGTATGAGGCTCACCCCAGTGCTGTTCCGGTTCGCCGTTATAGGGTTCAAGCCGATAATCGCCGGCCGCCCATGTTTCGTTGAACGATTGGTCGTCGGTGGAATCCTCTTTTAGAGAAGTCAGCGACACCAGATCGGGAATCAGCAGCCTGGTGGAGCCGGTGCCGTCGAACTCCATTGTCTGCGTCTTGGAATAGAAATAACGGTTACAGAAATGATCCACCCAGTCCGATACGGCCAGAAGCAACTGGAACATCTCGTTGTCGTCACCGGCACCGGCAGCTGGGTCCTTCAGTAGACTATCGTCTTTGAGCTTGGTTAGGTCACCATACAGGGACCTATATGCTTCACGCGCCATGTTTTACTCCCTATAGCCTTCCTGAAAATGGGAACGGATTTGAATTCCCACTACGGAAATCAAGGCGGTGCTACGCCTCTTCGGTGTATTCGATAATGATTTTAGTAGTTGACGTTGGAGCCACTCCTCGCCATCTTCCGCTGAGCACTTCGTCCTTTTTGCCTCGGGGTCCCTGGCTCCTGGAATACGTGCGGGTTACTGCGCTGCCCGCGTCAGGCACGGCCAGAACGTCGATCGACCGGTTGGGAGCGGTAATCATGTTACCGGCATCCCCGAAGAACAATTCCCACAAATGCCGGCCGTCGCTGGAAGTCTGAAGCACCTTGACTCGAATGAGCCGGACATGGTAGCCCCTTACCGGCGCCAGCAGGTGTTGCCGGCTGATGCTGGTGCTGCCATCCACTATCTTTACCCGGAGTTGATATGGCCGGCGGCGGATCGCGGCCCGATGGGTCCGGCGGACGCTCCGGCGAACTAAGGACAATGGCATGGCTCAGGATTCGTCGGAGTATTCGACGATTACTTTGTGCACCGTCGTGGGAGGAGTCCCCAGCCACCGCCCGCTAAGAACCTCATCCCGGAGACCTCTGGGGCCTTCTTCCCTCAGGAAAGTCCGAGTGCTGGCTTCACCTAAGTCAGGAATGTCTAAGATGTCGATTGCGTTGTCCGGATTGATGGTTATGTCGGCCCCAGTGCCGAAGTACAATTCCCACAGATGACAGCCGGCGGCTAGTTCCTGGATCACTCTCACTCGCAATAGACGGATCCGTCTACCCTTGGACGGCGTGACTAACGTATCCCTGGTGTTAGACGTATTGGAATCGTGGGAGTTAACCTGCGCCACGTACGCCCGGCGCCTAACATTGACGCTGTGGGTCCTCCGTGATGAAACTCGCTGGCTGGTCATTTGAGCAGCCGTCCGATGCCCGTTCCTCCCAGGCCGGCGATGGCCGCCAGGGAGGCTGTAAGCGCCGTGCCGTTTATCCCTTGGGCGAGGGCATACAGCTCGACGGCGGTCACGGATACGATTCCCAGAGCCGCGACGGCAGCCCATCGGCGAGCTAAAATGCCTTTGTTGATGGGGATCATCTCAAATTCTCCAACGCGATGAGTTCCAATAATTCGGCTCGTTGAGCGGCCGTCCAGTTGGACCGGGGTATGGAGAGAAGTTCTCGTGTCCTGACCTGGTCTGGGTCCGGTGGCGCCTCCGGTAGTATTGGTATACCTAAGAGGAGGCCACTCCTTTGGTCATCATTAGTATCCAAGGCCTCAAGCTCAGCGGGATCAAGGCCGAGAGCATTCGCAATATCCGTCCGGTGGGAAAGATCAGGAACTTCAAAATCCTCGCTGGAAGAGGTAAATAGAACATCAAGCCACTGGCCTGTGTTTACAATCCTGAGACATCTGTAAACTGTCAACTCATCCTCGTATAGACCGGCTTGCCGTCCCAGCATCGATTTGTTGCAAAGTGCTTGCCGTCCTCAGAGCTATAGGAATCCGGCTCCCTTAGCTCCCCCGATTCCTCGATCAACTCCCTGATGCGCTGGTAGGCGAATTCAGGCAGGGGGTGGACGGTAACAAGACAGGTTAGGTGTACCACGTGGCTCTCCTGGGGGCAGGTTCCTGGAACCCAGCGCGCCTCGTATTCTTTCCAACCTTCGTGCTTGATATGCGTTTGCTCTAATCCAAGGTCCACTAACCTGGCAGATCCTGATATGGCGAGAAATTCGTCCAAGATCAAGTCTGTTCCATGGACCACGGTCTTGTATTCCGGACTGGCCATCGTCTTGCTGATGGTTACGCCGTTGCCAAATGTCCAGTTTTCCGGAAACCAGTCCCAAGTGATACCGTCTCTCAGGCACATTCGGCTCACCCGATATTCCACCGGCATCAACCATTCCTCACCGTATTCAGTCACGGAAAATACGCCTGCTTTGCGGTACTGCGCCCGCGGCTCATGTTCCAGGATGGCAAGCTGCTCTACCTCTTCCACGGCGAATTGGATTCCGCCGGCGTGAAGACCGTTTCTTGGGAATCCCGCAAAGATGTATAGCATCTAGCTTACTGCCCTCGAGTAGATGTGGTACTCATCGTGGCCCAAGGTGATTAACGCGTCGTCCACGCTACCCCTGGTGTTGAGGTCAGTAACTGTTACCGTGGGAAGTGTAAGCATTCCGTGGGCCGTTATATCGTATGAACCGGCTGGCCCGGAAGCGAGACGAATGTGGCGCGGAACTCCTGTGTAGTTAGTGACTCTTGTGCCAAATAGCCAATTTTCCACGAAAGCTTCCGCCTGGTTAGTCGTACTAAATACCTTTTCAGACCCGACGTTAGTGGCGTTGATCGTGAACGCGGAGTTGGCATCGTTGGCGGCCCCGCTGGTTTTCCGCGCGACGTATATAACCTCGATGGGAGCCCCGGCAGCAATGGATAAGCTGGCGGCTGAAATTATATCCACCAGGCTGGTGCTTGTCGTGGTTGCTTCGGTAGTGCTGCCGCCTTCTCTAGTTATGGCTCCACTTCCACCGGCGGGAGCGGCCCAACTTCCGTCGTCTTTCAAGAAGTTACCGGCATTGGTTCCTTTCGGAACTAGACCGTGGGCGCTGGTGGAAAAATCTAAGTCGGTGTTGTCATCGGGGGCGGCAAGGTCGTCAATCTTGATGGCGTCGGCGCCGCCGCTGGCGTGGGCGGCAGTATGTGCTTGGGCATGATGGTCACCGGAACCTTGACCGGTAGTGGCGGAATGGGCGATGGCCGCCGCCGGGAGCAAGGGAACTTCAAACCAGTTGGAGCCATCGGAGTAGTAGTGCTTGGCTCCGTAATTGTCCGATATGACGTCCGTAGCCGACCCATCGATCGTCTCCGATCCTTCCGTAGCCACAGTGATATTGTTGGTTGCGGCTGCGCCGGACTCGTCCTTAACGGTATAAGTCCGGCCGGCGCGGAGTTGGGCGGTGGTAACGTTACGGTGACGGTACCGGCGCGGTTGACGCCGATCAGCCGATCTCCGGCCTTAGCGGCGTAAGTGGCGCCGGTAACGCTGACGTAGGACTCCAAAACCATGCGTAGAAGCGGGCGGTGGGTCTCTTGAGGTTGAACCATTTACGGGCTCCCGACGAAATCGATCTGGTCGTTGTTGCTGGCCGCGTCGGCCCAGAATTGGGAGGTAGACTCCGGGTTGGCAAGGCTTACCTGAATGGACTCACTAGGACTCAATGTCATACCGTCGGTGGACGAAACATCGTTGCCGCCTAGGTACACGTCTCCGGTGTTGCCGGCCCGGGCTTTGAAAACCACGGCCCGAACGTTTCCTTTATGGGCCGCCTGGACCCGGGTGCCCGCCGATGTTACTTTGATGGTGCCTGAGATTGCCATTGCTACCTCCAGGTGAATCGAAACGCCATACCGTCTCCATAGGCATCCACGTCGATAAGAGTTTCTTCCGGCGCCGGCGAGCCGGTGAGGAGCGCCGTCGCTATCAATAAATTGCCTTCTCGGGCCCGGCCTTGCTTGGTGGACCGGTTACTGCCTTTTATTACCGGGGGATCGATCTGGGGTTTGGCTATGCTGGGGGTGATGGCAGCCGTTTGTTCCTGGCGTGTCATAGATATTTTTTCTCCTCAGATGTCATGCTTAACCTCCAGTTTTTCTCACGGGTGATTCAATCGCCCTTATTCTTCGACGCCGAACACCATACCGGATACGGTGCTGTTGCCCGTTACGTCCAATTCCAGGGTATTGTCGGCCGCGGCCAGCAGGATCCCTTCGCCCAGCGGGGGCGCGTTGTGGAGACCGGCGGCAGCCAGCAAAGGTGATTGGGCTATCACCGTGCCCGCGGCTCCGCTGTCTTGAAACTCCAGCGCCGCGGATGCGGTGGATGAAAAAGCCCAGCCCAGCAGGCGCACCTTCTTTCCGCTTGCCGGAGTCCAGACGGTGGCGGGCGTGCCGGCGGTGATCGCCACGGCGTCGATAATCTTGAACGTGTCGGTACTGAAGGCCAACCTTAGGCGGCCGGCAGCATCCAGCAATAGGTCTACGATGTCTCCCGCGGCCACCGCCGGTATGGCAGTGCGATACACGCCCCCGACGCGAAGGGGGTTGCCCGCGGCCGTGGCATCATGGGCCGCCGCGCCGGATATCAAGAGGCGGCCCGCTGAGTCTAGTAGTAGGTAAGCATTGTCTCCATCGGCGACAGTAGGCGCGGAGGCCTGGTATTTGGAGCCGATGCGGACCAGCCGGTCCTTGGTGTCGGCCGGTGAGTTATGTGCTCCTTCGGTATAGCTCATAGCGAATCTATCAGGCCTCCTGTGTCGAAAATAAGAACGAAATCTCGCAAACTACATCGAGCCTATACAGGCCTAACTTAGGGGGACGTACTCGATGATTACCTTACCGCCCAAACTGGCGGCATTCTGCGCCAAAATCTTCCCGGTAACGTAGTCATTGCTTCCTCCATTCTTGTCCCACTTCTTGGGTTCGCCGCCGTTGGATCCGGCATTGTCATGACGGTCGGCGACACCGGCGGCGTTCAGGTCCAATCCGTCGATGATCGTGTCCCCAGTGGACGTGGCGTCGGCCACCACGTCCACGTCCAAAACCGAGCTGGCGGTGCCCCCGGCGGTGGCGATATCAACGATCACGTTGGTGACGACGCAATCAACGCCCTCAGGGTTCTGGACGGCGAAAGCGTTGGCACTACCCGACGCCAGGTCTTCAACGATGTACCGCTTCATTACATAAGCGATTCCCGGCTGATCCGGTGGAAGCATGTTCTTGACCGCTTCGGCGGTGGGGTCTGCCCGGCTGATGGTTGTCATGAATCCTCCTTGGTTCCGCTCTTAACAGAGCGTTTCATTTAGATTGAGCTAGAGTCTGATATTTAGACGCCGGTGATGTTGTACTGCAGAGCCGTATGGGTTGCGGTGGATCTGGTCCCGCTGCGTTCTTGCAAGGCGATCCGGAAGCTGACAACCATGATGTTCTGCCGCTTTTGGGCATCGCGAACCGTTTCGATAGCCAGTTCCCTCTTGAAGCCGACGCGCCATTGGCTGCGGTTGACGATAAGCAGCCTTCCGGTGTCGGTGCCGTTACCTCCATCGGTGACTTTTCCGTCGGTGTCAGCCAAGCCCATCTGTTCCGACACGATGACGGGAATACCTTCCACAGATCCCAGTTGACCGGTCAGCACAGTGGCTTGCGGGCCGAATTTGTCCAAGGTTCGGAAATTGTCCACGCTGAGGGACCGGATAAAGGTGTTAATGTCGCAGACATACACCAACTCCGAAGGACGGACCCCATACTTTCCTAGCTTGGCCCGGACCTCGTTGAACATGTCGTCGGAGACCGCGGCGTTGTGGTCGTTGACCTGGCTGGTGTTGTCGACCAAAGGCAGATGTAGCAGACCGTCGAAGCCCACCAACCAATGGCCTTTGCCGGCGTCGGTGGTCGTGATGGTGGTTCCGTCGGCGTTGATGTTGTTGGTCGTGGTGGTATCGGCGTTGAGAAGAACGTCGTCAATGACTTCCCGGGCGTTCCGCAGCAGGCCTCGCCGCAGCTCCTCCATCATGGCGATGACGGCATCTTCGTCCAGGTCGTAGGACCAGGGGACCTCGGCTACCAGCTCGTAAGCGGTCAGAGTTTGGCGGGCGGTGGCCAAGGTCGTGCTCTTGGTGGCCACATTCTCCGTGCCGGGAAACCAGTTAACCGCGCCCAACTGGAGGGGAATCTGGAACGGGTTACTGGGCATTTCAATGGTGTTTAACAACGGGGCCACGGCGGTTTCCAGATTGACGTCGTCCCACAGTGCCCGTGCTTCCTGGGTATCTACCAGTTCGTCACCGCTCCCCGCCGAGGTGGAGTCCATGGCCGCTTTTATGTTGCTTTGCCAGTCCTCCAACATGCGAGAGTTCAGGCCGGAGGGTTCTCTTAGCTGGGCTTTGAGCAGGCTACGGACGCAGGCCATGTCCAAGGGGTCTAGCCCGGTATACTTGCCGTAGGGCACCCGTGCCCGGTCACCGCCGGCGAACTTGGATAGGATGGCGCGCTTTTCCCCTTCACGCCACATATCTTGTACCCGGGCAAGTTGGGCGCCAACCCGTTCCACTTCCTCTTTTATAGGCGGAATTTCAGCGTCCATTCGGGACTGGTAATACTCCCGTATCGAAGCCACTTCCCGTTTGATCAGGTCTAGGTCTTGAGTCGCGATGGTCATATTAACCTCCAAGAATGCTGGTTTTTTGCCTTGGCGCCGGGTCCCGGGACCGAACCCGGTATTTCGTCACGTTGGTTTTCTAGGCGCGGGCTTGCCGAATCAGCGATAGCACCTGGTCCAGTTGCCCCATGGCTTCCCCCGGTTCGCCAAACTGGTCCGCTTCCTCCAGCATCTGTGCTAACTCTCCGATCAATTTGCTAATGTCGTCCACTCGGGCGGCCAACTCCGGCCAGATCCCCTCATGCACACAAACAGCGGCCCGATTTATGTTGCTTGATGGGGCCTCGGCTGCATTTCCAATGGCGTCGACCAGGCGCAAGTACTCACCCACCACAGGAGCTTGGTCCAGAGCACGTCGTAAGGCGTTTCGATTTGCCGGAACGGGAACCGCGCTGGTCTCCAGCAGTTCCTGCTCTAGGAAACGTATCCCCAGAAATGCTCCGGTCTTCTCATCCCGCCGTTCTTCATAACGAAGGGGCTTGAATCCCACCGACACACCCTTTTGATATCCGGTGCGGTACAGCATGGCGACTTCCTGGGCGAACTCGGTGGGGGCAAAATTCATCTTGGCCAGAAGTCTGTGAGGCTCTTGCCACACCTCGACAGCGCGGCCGATCACCGGGCGGGCGTAGTCGTGAGCCCACAAAAACACCGGGTTGTTCCGATAGGCGTCCAGGCGCCATCCTTACGCCATTATTACGTCGCCGTGGCGATCAACCTCGTCGGTGGAGATTACGAAGGGCATCGCCAGGCCGTCTTCGTTCTCGCTGATGCCCGCCTGGCTTTCCGTCCATTTGTGTAAGAGTGGGGCGTCGCTCAGGCCTCTCTGGTAAGCGTCCAGCGCCTCCAGCAGCCTCTCTCGTTCCCACAGCCCCAAGCCTGTCCCCGTCAATGTTTCACCTCCCGCTGATTTGGGATGCGCCGCCAGACCAACGAAGAAAGGGACAGATCCACGTCGGGGTCTGTCCCTTCCGAAAAATATGGCCCGTTGGCCTGGCTGCCAACCCGGTTAACTTGTTGATATCGAGATTAGAGAGGGGGATTCCAGGCTGTCAACACAACAGTGACACTGACCGAAACTTGAATCGCCAGTCAGTGGCAGCGATCAAATGGGGCAGGTCGTCGAATCTCTGAATCTCAGATCGAACACCAGCCGAATCTACGTTAATCGGGTGTTACAATCGTTGACTCATATCTACCCTTGTGATAGCCTTGTTTAGCCAATCCTACAGCGTGATTCGCTACTTGGTTCAATAACAAGGAGCGTGAAATTAAATGGAAGTCACCACATTAGCCATAGAGAAACTCAAGGAAGTCATGGAAGAACAAGGGGAAACCGATAGCTCCCTGCGAGTTATCGCAATGCCTGCAGAATCCGGTGGTGTCCAGTACATGTTGACCATGGAAAAGGAGACCCAGGCCGACGATACGGTCCTGACTCTGGACGGAGTCAACCTGTTGATGGACGCTGACAGCGTTCCATTTCTTGAGGAAGCTACCATAGATTTTGTGGAGAACTTCGGCGGACAGGTTGGGTTCGTAATCAACAACCCGATGTTTGCCAGCGCCGGTGGTTGTGGTAGTGGCAGTTGTGGCTGTGGCAGTGGCGGCGGTGGTTGTGGCTGCGGTAGCGGCGGTTGCGGCGGACATTAGTTCCTCAAAATTGAACTAAGTTATGATTTAGAACCGCCCCGATGCATCTGGGCGGTTCTTTTTTTGTCTACGCAACCTCATCGCCAATCGAGGGCAGTACGTCCTATCCAAGGATCAGCCGAATGATTCCTCGCTTGACTGCCTGCCGGACCAAAGGATAATCCTGATTGAATTTCGCCTGGATTAATTCCCCTCTATTCAGTTCGAATTTCGACCATAATCACCAGGAGGCAACCGATGGCCCAGTCACCACACAGTGTGAATTTTGAGTCCCATAGGCCGGTGGTCATGGGGCGCAACGGTATGGTTTCTTCGGGCCATCCACTGGCCTCGCAGGCAGGAATCTCCATATTGCAACAAGGAGGCAACGCCGTGGACGCCGCCATCGCCACCGCCGCGGCGCTGAACGTGGTGGAACCGCTGATGTCGGGCATCGGCGGCGATGGGTTCATCATGGTCCACTGGAAAGAGTCGGACCGCATCGAGATCTGCAACGGAACCGGAGCGGCCCCCTACGCGGCAACCCGTGAGCGTTACTTGCCTGAGGGAATCCCGACGAAGGGCATCCTTTCCGTATCCGTGCCCGGTTTACTGGATAGCTGGCTGGCGTCTCACGAGAAATACGGCGTCCTCTCATTGGGCCAAGTCTTGGCCCCCGCGATAGATCTGGCGGCCAACGGCTTTCCCACCAGCCGCGTGTTATCCAACGCCATCGCCGCCGACTCTTTGTTGCGCCAGTTCCCCACCTCCCAAGCTGTGTTCACCATAGACGGACGGCCCCTACGTCCAGGGGAGATACTTTACCAGCAAAACCTCGCCAGAACTTTCCAAGCCGTGGCCGACGGCGGTAGGGAGGCCTTCTATGAAGGAGCCATCGCACGGGCTATCGTAGCATTCAGCCAGGATCAGGGCGGAATTTTGACCATGAAAGATATGGCCGATTGCCACAGCCGCTGGCAGGAAGCGATCTCCACCACCTACCGGGGTCACGTAATTTACGAAGCGCCGCCCAACTCCAGCGGCCACATACTTCTCCAAGAGTTGAACCTGGTCGAACAGTTCGACCTGCAGGCCCTGGGCTGCAACACGGCCGCATCGATCCATCTTATGGTCGAAGCCAAGAAACTGTCTTTCGCCGACCGGGAGGCCTACATGGCCGACCCTGACTATACCGACATTCCTATCGAGGGCCTACTTTCCAAAGAGTACGCCAAAGAACGAGCCAAATTAATCGACCCCAGCCGGGCGGCCCAGGAGATTTCCGCGGGAAACCCTTGGGAATTCCAAACGGCGAAACCTCGTCAGACAGCAGTTCCGGTGGTCACCGGGGGCGATGGAGAGGAAGACACCACTTGCTTTGCGGTGGTGGACCGGTGGGGCAACGCCGTATCCCAACTACAAAGCATCCAGAGCGCCTGGGGGTCCAGCATTATCGCCGGAGACACAGGGATATTGCTCAACAACCGCATGACCTACTGGCACCTGGAAGAAGACCACGTTGACTGCCTGCAACCGGGCAAGCGGGTCCGGCACACCATGAATCCGGTTATGGTGTTCGCCCCACCCGAATCTTCCGGTCCGGGCGCCGCGTCCCAAACCTCATTGGGGCAGTTAAAGCTGGTTTGCGGCACCCCGGGGGCCGACACGCAGGTGCAGACCAACCTACAGGTAATCACCCACTTATTGGATTTCGGGATGACCGTCGCCGAAGCCGTGGAAGCCCCCCGCTGGCGGAACACCCAAAGCCCCACGGAGTCCAATTTCCCTCATACTTGCGAGAACGAATTGCTCATGGAAAGCCGGTTTTCTCCCGAGCTTAGAACCGAATTGGAGAATCGCGGCCACACGTTAAATGTCTTGGGTCCCTGGCTGGCCGCGGGCAGCGAGGTTATGATCGAGGTGGACCAAGACAACGGAGCATTGCACGGAGCCGCCGACCCCCGGCGGGACGGATATGCCGTCGGATGGTAAGCACCGGACGCCATCAATCGGCATCCGATAATTTGACGGTGATTCCGGCGATTAACCGCAACCCAACCGAACCTCAAGGGAGCTGCGACACGATGGAAGGCGCATGAAAATTCCCGGCGAGAAGAGAAGCCAACAGCCTGACGAATGCGGCAACCGGGCCGGAGTATTCGCCGAAGCTATTCGGGACAATCTGATGGACCTAGCCTGGTCCCTGCTATCCAAGGAAACCCGCGGCATGCGCATGGGGGTCTGGGCCACCCGAAACGACATCGATATGCAAGAGGCCTACCGGGCCGCCTACGATTCCTCGCATCCCCGCCGCCCCTCGATGATGGAAGATTTCCGGACCACCATCCTGAGACTGTGGCCACTGGAAGACCTAACCGAGTTGGGCGTGGCTCCCACAACCTACCTGGATGACGACCATGCCTTCGCCTTTCTTCCCTTCGGGATGACCGGCGATGAAAGCCAGGTTTCCAGTGGCCGCATGATGTCCGGTTTGATAGTGCCCATGCTGCTTGAAGAAAACGAATGGAGAGTGGATTTGCCCAGTTGGCGGTTGCTACAACAGCCGGGGCAAGAGTAGCCGGTTCCATCATGCGCGATCCCGATCGATCCATGGATGGGAAGACCGGCAACAACGGCCAGTCTGCCGCTTGCGAGCTATGCGCGAGAGACGCAGAGCGGTACACGGTGCACCACTTGGTCCCCCGCGCCAAGGGTGGCCGGTTTGGACCCAAGGCCAAGCTTTGTCCCACCTGTCACCGGCAACTACACGCCCTCTTCTCCGAAACCACGTTGGCCAAGGAGCTACACTCCATAGACCTGATCCGCGCCAACCCTCAGATGTCCGAATACTTGCGTTGGGCAAGGCGGCAAAAAGGCCCCACCAGCTTTCGGGTAAGACGCGCAAAAGACCGCCGGTGAGGAGGGCTTTCTCACCGGCGGTCTTCTTGGCAATGACGTTTCGATCTCTTGGCGCCGCCTGCTCATCCGTCCCCGGTCCCTCCAGAAGAGGGCGGTCCTAGAAGGATCCGGGGGACGGACGGGGGAAGATTAATCTCTTCCAATGACACGGTTGGCTCCGATCGGCGCGTAAGCCTAATTAAGCTCCATGATGGCTTTCAACTCTGGCGGTGTGGTCCGATTAACGATGACCACTGCACCCTTGTTCGGCTTAACTTGAATCGTGAATTCCCTGCTCTTAGGCAGTAACGGGGACAGGTTGGTCAGAGTAACCGTCATGTCCACTTGTTCGCCCGGGTCCACCAGGTCTCCGGAGCCGATAACCCAACTGGTGGACCATGAACATTCGGCGGTGTCGGCATCGCCGTCAAAACTCTGGGGGTTCTCGCAGTTGATAGCTTGGTCTTGGTCCAGGTAGGTAACCACCACACCGGTGGTGGACAGGTCCACCGTGTCGGATGCCTGGGCGGCACTGCTCAGAGTAAACTTGACGGTATCGATGAAAGTCTTAGCCGTGTTGGAGTCCCCGATAACCGAGCCTCTTACGCTAATGGTCGACGAAGTCTCCTCCAAGCCTCCTAATACAGTTTCTTTGCTCTTTTCCGAGCTGAGAAGCCCGGTGCTGAGGACGGCGAAGGCGAACACCGAGGCGACTACAACGAAGGCGATGAGAACGATGGCTGTCTCTAGGCCGGTGATCCCTCGCTGGTCACTGTGTAGCCTTGCTGATTTTATCAATCGTTGATCTAATAGATTCTTCATGGTTTCTGATTCAAACTCCCTGATCGATCAAATTACGGCGACATGAACTGGCATTTTCCCCGGGCCGTCCTGCTCAGTTAAGAGCTTGGATCGCTTTGAATTCCGGTGGCGTGGTCCGATTCACGATGACCACCGCTCCTTTATTGGGCTTTACCTGTATGGTGAATTCCTTCTTCAGGCCTAGGACCGGTGTCATGTTAGACAGGTCGACAGTCACATCCACTTGCTCCCCCGGGTCAACCAAGTCCCCGGAGCCGATGATCCAGCTCGTGGTCCAGAAACAATAGGATGAACCTGATCCCGAGCCATTAGTGCAGTTCAGAGCTTGGTCCGAGTCTAAATATGTGATCACCACTCCGGTGCTGGAAAGATCCACCGCATCCGCGGCTTGGGCGGCGCTGGTCAGGGTGAACTTGACGGTATCGACGGCCGTCTTGCCCGCATTGGCGTCACCTACGATGTCGCCCCGAATGCTCAGTGTCGACGAAGTTTCCTCTAGGCCTCCCAATACCGTCTCTTTGCTCTTTTCAGAGCTGAGCAGTCCGGTGCTGAGGACGGCGAAGGCGAACACCGACGCCACGACGACAAACGCGATGAGCACGATGGCCGTTTCCAGGCCGGTGATTCCTCTTTGGTCTGCCCTTAAATCCCCTGGTGATGCGAATCTTTTCCGTTCCATTTCAATTCTCCCTTTTCTTCGGTTGCTGCCAGATTTATTGCCTTGCGAGGCCAACTGAAGAAATGGTACCGCCGCAACTTCCCGCGGGGCATCGTGCTTCTCCCGGTTTTTGACATACTGTTTTCCCGTTACCCGCCACGGGCTAGCACGATGATGGATAGGGGTAACTCCATGTGGTAGACACGACTATGGGCCGTTGTCATAATGAGCGCGATGTGGGAATTTAGCTCCCAAATCCAATGAGACTTGACCGGAGATTTATGCGGAGTATGGTTTGGATCCGCTAAAGATACTCATAGTCGAGGACGAACCTCTTTTCCGTGAGATGCTGCGCCATACCCTTGACGCGGAGCCGGGGCTTGACGTCGTTGGGGTGGCTACCGATGGCGAATCCGCCGTAGCGATGGCCGCCGAGAAGAATCCTGACGCGGTGATAATGGACATCGAGCTTCCGGGCGAGATGGACGGCATAGATGCCGCACTAAAGATCAAGGAGAGGCGGCTGGACACTGGAATCGTCATCCTCTCCGTCCACAAGGACCGCCGGTACGTTTCCAGCCTCCCTTTGAGCGAGACCCACGGTTGGGCGTATCTGTTGAAACAGAATGTCCCAGACATGGCTTCGGTGCTACGGGCGATTCAGGGCAGTGTGGACGGCATGGTGGTGTTGGACCCTGAGGTTGTGGAGAGCCTGCAACCCAAGCGGGGATCCTCAGCGGCCAAGCTGACTCCCAGGCATCGGCAAGTGTTGGAGTTGATCGCCCAAGGATTCAACAACACATCTATAGCCCAACGGCTGACACTGACTGAAAAATCGGTTGAAACCTATATCAATGCCATCTATCAAGTTTTGCAGATTCCTGGCGAAGAGGGCGTTCATTCCCGGGTAAAGGCTACCCTGGTCTACTTGGAAGATTCCTAACGTCGCCCTTTAATCAGGGGAAACCGTTTGGCCAACTTGATCGTTTGCTGGCAGTTTAACTGCCGGACACCGCATGGAAAGGAGGAGGAACTCTGGCCACAGACCGAATCGGCGTTTACCGAGTTGTTCTCGCCGACGATGCCGGTGAGTTCCGCAACTGGCTGCGTTCTTTGTTAGAGGAAAGCAGCCAGTTCACAGTGGTCGGGGAGGCTCAGACCGGGTCGGAAGCCGTCAAGCTGGTGGGAAGCCTGAATCCGGACCTGGTAATCACCGACGTGGACATGCCAGATGGAGACGGCCTAGAGGTAGTGAGGATTCTGCGGGAACAGGTGCCCGCAGTCCAAGTCATCATCGTCAGCGCACATACTGGAAAGGGCTACGAGCGCCTGGCCAGAGAAGAAGGCGCCGCCGCGTTTATTCCGAAAGCAAAGCTGTCTCTGGAAATTCTTTCTCAAGTATTACAAGGGGAAGAGTAGCGGTAACCTGCGTCCCTTTGCCAGGAGCCCCCAGAATGACGCACTCCCCGCCGATGGCCTCGGCGTAGTCGCGCATTCCCACGATGCCCATGCCCTCCAAGGATTCTTCCACAGCGAACCCTTGCCCATCGTCTTGAACCGTCAGCCTGAACCACCCTCCGAAAGGCGTCTCCAACCGCACCGAGACCTTGCTTGCGTTGGCGTGTTTCACCACGTTGGTCAAAGCTTCTTCAGCGATTCGATAGGCCGCCAGCTTGGCTTGTTCTGGGATCAAACTCCGATCGGCCCTTTCTTTGCGCACCAGTTCCTGGTCCAGGTCCATCTCTATTGATATGACGGATTCAATCTGGTCCCCCATGGATTGCAGGGCCGGCACGAATCCCCGGCGCAGGATATAGGGATACAGTTGGTGCACAATGGACCGGATCTCTTGCTCCAGCAGTTCTTCAAACTTCTCACGTAGATCGGTCAGTTCCAAGGCTACGCCTTTAGGTTCGGCGGTTGCCTCCAATTGTTTCAACCGCAACACAAGGAAAATGAGACGGTTCTGCACCGAACCATGTAGTTGTTGGGCAATCTCTTTCCGCAACGACTCCTGGGCGCTGACGATACGCTGCCGTGAGCGTTGCATCTCGTCGGCTCTGGCCAGAGCTGCGGCCTGCTCGGCCAATTCCCTTTGAGCCTGTTGGCGCAGATTGATCTCCGTCGACAGGTCGGTGATTCGTAGGTCGAGCTCCGTGTTCACCGCCAGAAGCTGGCTGCGCTGCCTGGAGATGGTCCGCCACGCCGCCCACACGGATATGATTACCCCCAGGATAACCATCGCCACCAGGCTGTCTATCCAGATCTGAACCAGCAGGTTATCAATAATTGCCATATTTATCCGCCGGTTGGAATAGTGTCGGCGTCCCGTAGATCATGGATGACATGACGCCTTTGAATATAATAGCAACTTCCCCTGAAAGTGTTAAATATAGGCCTATCGCGGCGGGAGATGGAAATTACCCTGCCCTAAGCATTGTCGCTCTCTCGTGATCCTTCTTTCTCCCTCAAACTTGTCTTGCCAAGACCGGGAGAATATACTCAACGATGTTATGAACCAGCCCGAAGATCTACTTCAACTGTCCCTGTTTCCCCTTAATGTGGTCCTGTTTCCCGGAATGCCCATGCCGCTGCATATCTTCGAAGAGCGCTATAAAACCATGATTGGAGAGTGCGTGGACCGGGAGGAGCCTTTCGGTGTCATCCTCATTCAGGAAGGACAGGAAGTTGGAGAGCCGGCCGAGCCGGTCAAGGTCGGCACCACCGCCCGTATCGTCCAAGTAGAGCGGCTGGAAGAGGGCCGATTGAACATAATGACCAGGGGAGAAAAGCGGTTCGAAGTTGTGGAGATTACCCAGCAGGTGCCTTACATGGTGGGTCAAGTCAGGTATTTCACCGAAGAACCCGGAGAACTGGCGGCTTCGGTTTTCGGAGAAGTCAAAGAGGCCTACGGCGGCTATCTGCGAAATCTGACCGCCCTCACTGGCGGATGGACCGCCCAGGCCGAAGTGCCCGGTGATCCGGTCACATTGGCCTTTGCCATCGCCTCCAGCTTGGCTTCCGGAACTGAGCTGCCGAGAGACGTAAAGCAGGAACTGCTGGAACTGCCTGATGCCGGCAAGCGGTTAGAAAAGTTGTTGCCCCTGCTGAACCGGGGGAACGAGATGTTGACCGCCGAAGTCGCCAAACGAAACCCTTTCCGAGGGGCGCGGCTCAACTAAAGATTCCATAAGTTGGGTTGCCGGTTGCCTAAACCGAAGCCAAGCTCCCGTACAAACGGGTCGCCCCCGCTTCTGGAATCAACCCCGAAAACAACTCCGGGTGCATCATCTCCGCCATGATTTCCAAGCCGGTTATCAACCGGGGACCCGACCGACTGGTGTAAGCGCTGGCGTCGACTACGTAAACCCGGTTGTTCTCCACCGCCGGCAATGAGTCCCATCCTTCCAACGCCGCCACTATCGGCACGTCTTCTAATCCTCGTTTCACCTCAAACCCGCAGGGCATGAACACTATGACATCGGGGCGGCTGGCTACCACGTCAGACCATTCCATGCGGAAGGAACCGGTGTCCTTATCGCCGAAACAGTTGACTCCACCGGCCAACTCCACCATCTCGGGCACCCAGTGGCCACCGCACATCAGCGGATCAACCCACTCTAAGTGCAAAACCCTCGGCTTGCTGCTGGCTTGAGAGGCCCGTTCCGCCACCGCGTCGATGCGTTCCTGCAGCCGGGATGTGATAGTCTCCGCCATTTCTTCGGTGCCGGTGGCCCGGCCGACACGCCGGATGTCTTCTAATATGTCCCCCAAGTATTGAGGATCCAGGGAGATAACTTCCGGTTGCTTGGCCAATCCCGCGGTTACCTCGGCCACCTGCCGAGACGAGACGGCTCAAACTTCGCAGATGGCTTGAGTCAACAACAGGTCCGGTTGAGCGGCAGACAACACTTCCAGGTCTATGTCGTAGATACCAAGACCTTGTTCTAATCGCTCAGAGATTACTCGGCTGATCTCCCCGCTGGTGGGTTCCATGCCATCGAACACGCTGTGAACCACGTTGGGTTTTTCCTTGGCTTCCGCCGGGAAGTCGCATTCGTGGGTCACGCCGTAAAGCTGGTCTTGCAGACCCAGTTGGTACAAGATTTCCGTAGCGCTAGGCAAAAAGGAACATATTCGCATCGGTTAAATCTCCAAGTTGTGCAGTAGATGTTCAAAAAACTACGTTGCGCCAGTTAACACCCATTGTAACATCTGTGAATCGCCGATGATCTGATTGACTGTGTCCAGGTCTGGCGCCCCCCTCAGTCCCCGGACCTTTCTTGAGCCGCTGCAGGATCAGCATCCGAGTCCTGTAATTCATCGGGTTCGGTCCCGTCATCGGTATAAACGTAAACATCGTCGTCCAGATACCGGTGCTCCATATCTTCCAAAGAGAACGGGTCGTCCATCCCCAGAAATGTGCGGCTAAACATCCGGACCAACACGTGATGAATCTGGAAAGTTGCCCCGGCCAAACCGGCCCCCAATCCCACCAGGAGCACGATGGGCAGCGGTGTTGAAAGGCTGCCAAGGGACAGCAAATGGGATATGAAGGGGACACTCCATATGGCCGGCAGGATCAGCACTAGGATCAAGATGGTGTCCCGCAAGACCACTCTAAGGTTTCCTCCGCCCCAGGTGTCGGGGGTTCTCATGTGGCTTGGCAACACGTAATCGGCTATCCCCTCGGTCAACGTGCGCAAAGACCGCCAGATACCCACTGCGGGAGGAACGCAGAGGGCCAGAACCGAGCCCCCGATGGCCAGTCCAAGCAGACTTTCCCTGATATGGATCAAACTGGACAACTGGGGGGTGAATCTCAATATAGCGGTCCCGATAGCGATGATTACGATGATGATGCCCAGGTCCAGAAGAATGAGCCTCCCGCTGCGCTGGATACGCCTGGCCCTGCGGCTGTGGAAATGGAACGCGGTACGAAGGGCGGCCAGGGACAGAACCAGGCTTTCACCATATTGCTTCATCAACCTGGGAGAGTGGCGGTCGATGAAATCGGCGATGACGTCTGTCGACCGAAACAGGAAAGGATAGATCAAAGCCGTGATAGCGGTGGCCCCAGTTATAACCGGGTACATGAAAGAGCCGATGGTTCCGGAGACCGCGCCCGTTCTGATCATGGCTAAGGAGAATTCACCTACCTGAGGCATACCCAACCCGACACTCAGGGAGATTCGGCCCCCGTGACCGGCCAGCAACGTGCCGATGGTGTCGGAGACCAATTTGCCCGAGATAAAAACGGCAGCAACGATGATGGTCGGCACAATGACGTGGGCCGCCTCCGAAAGGTCGATCAACATCCCGATAGTCACAAAGAACAGGGCGGCGAACATATCCCGCACCGGACTCATTATCCGGTCGAGTTCCTCAGCATGATGGGAATCTCCCAGCACGGCCCCGATCAGGAAAGCGCCCGCCGCTGCCGAGAGACCTAATTGTTCGGCCGCTAGGGCCAAGCCGAAACACAAGGCCAAACCAGTGATCAGCAAGGTCTCGTCGGACCGGAACCGGTTGACGAAGTGGATCAACCGCGGGGCGAACAGAGCGCCGAACACCAAAGCGGCCGCTCCGAATATAGCTAACTTGGCGGCCAAAAGCCCGATATCCCCCGGATTTGCTGTACCCGTGGTAGCCACACCCGTCAGCACGGTAAGCAGCATGACCGCGGCAAAGTCCTCCACCACCAGGATTCCTACGATCAACCTTCCCCGCTGGTGCAGCAACTGGCCCGACTCTCGAAGCGTGGTCATCAAGATGGCCGAACTGCTTATAGCCAGGGCCGACCCCAGGAAAACGCCTTCGGTGCCGCTCCAACCCATCAAGGTCGCGACTTCAAATCCCAGGGCAAACATGATGGACATTTCGATCAAAGCGATGAGGACCACCCGGCTACCTACGCTTCGAATGCGCTGCCAGCCAAATTCGAGGCCGATCCCAAATAGCAGAAGAACCAATCCAAGGTCGGCCAGCAGTCCGATCGTGTCCGGATTTTCCACCGTTCGCAGAGCGGAGGGGCCGATCACTACCCCGGCGACCAGATAGCCCAATATCGGTGACAGCCTAGTCTGCCGGCACAGGACTAGGGCACCTCCCGCGACGGCCATGATGATGGCGAAGTCGCGCAATAACCCTGAATCGCCGTCCCCTAGGGCAGTTAACATAGCCAACGCTGGAATATCGATATCCACTGGACCTTTGTTACCGGTTGACGATCGGCGCCGGGCGCAAAGCTAGACCGGGAATAACGGCGCAATCAGAGGCGGATTGAAGTATCCGCGCTCAGGGTGCAAAACAACTACCTGAATCTGTAAGGACTTTGGCGCGCCTCAGCCCGGCCGCTGAAGCCCATCCAGATTCAAGCCAAAATCGCCGGTTAACAGCCGGCTCTTGCTGTTATTGTAGCAAGGCATGCTAGGGAGTATGCCAAAGGGCAAAAGAGAGGGGATCCTAGTGCGCGAATTTCAGCCAAATCTTCCCTAACCCAAAGACGGCTAGGGAAATCTGGGAGGCTGGGCAGGCCGGTTGGGGCCGCCAGATAAGATGCTACCCCGCCGGAAACTGGACCGGAACGCGGATCGCGTTCCGGCCCCGGTTCTTGCTACCGGTGAAACTCCGAGTGCGCTACCAGGTCCACGGTGGTGTCTGGGGTCGCCACGGCGACCGAACCGTAGAGGGGTCAACGCCGTTTCCAGATTTCCACCAGCTCGTGGGCTTGGTCGTCGTCTACTCCCCACATCTCAAAGTTAACTCTGATGGCATCGTAAAGGGAGAGGTCTCCATGATCTTTGGCGGGGTCGCGATAGGACTCCACGCTGACGTCCATCCATTCCAGGGCTATCTGATCGTCCCGGGCTATGCCTTCGACCATATTCACCGCGCACGCCGCGATGCCGGAAAGAAACAACTCACCGGCGCCGACCATTTCGCCGCCGCTGCCGTCGGCCACCCAGTGATGGGTGCGAGCGTTGCAGATAGCCCTTCCTGGAGTACCGGTGCTGTAACTATGGACTTTATAGGCCAAGGATAAGTCGCTCATCTCGTCCCTCCAATGTCTTTACTGCCGATAATGGCAAATTCGACGCATCACGGTATACTGACCGCTATTCCGCCACCCGGTAAGCGATGCATTCCACAATCTCGATCGCCAACGGTTTTTGAGCCAGCCCCGTGGTCCCGATCACCGCCCGGCATGGCGGGTTTGGGATAAACTCCCGGTATACTTCGTTAAACAGCAGCCAATTATCCATGTTGGTCAGGAAAACGATCAACGTGACCACCCGGCTGAAACTTGTCTTGGCGGCGTCCAGGTGAGTCTTGACGTGGCGGAAACACGCACGGTATTGCTCCTCGTCGTTCTCGCCCACCGGCAGGCCATCGAACCCGGAAGAAGTTGTTCCACGGCAAAGGACCTTGATGGCCTTAACCTTCAGCATCCGAGTCAGATCTTCTTCGAAATAGTCTGCATAAAGGCCGGTGCGGTAGGAAACCACATCGGTAGACTGGCCCCGGCCGGCGGCGATGATCAGGTCCAGCAGCCGGTCTCGCTCCTCAAAGGGCAGCGCTTGAGCCGCTTCCAAGGACATGCCGTCCAGATCTGTTAGAGAATAGGGCATTGCTTGCTCGGAGTTCAGACAATCTTTTTTGAATCTTGAATAAAACTTTACGTAAACCGGAGCCTCGTAACCAGATGTATGTTAGCCTGCCGGACTCCGGTGTGCAAGGCAAAGCTGAGCGTGGATGGCATCGCGCCGTAAATGGCCCCCACCCGGCAATTTTGACACCATCATGGCCAGACCCCTATCATGTCCTCAATAGATTTCCTGATATCAAAGGGGGCCCCGTGGCTACGATTCCGGAACTGAAAGACGCCCAACTTCAACAGCAATACGAAAGCCTGGACCGCCCCGTTTTAGTCCGCGAGGAAGCGGTCATCGATGCCGAGTGTCTACTGGCCTTCCGGTACGAATACCCCGGCCAGGAGACCCAGGTAGACATAGATACAGACGAGTTCACGGCAGTCTGCCCTTGGACTCGTTTGCCCGACTACGGCACCCTCACCATCTCCTACATCCCCGGCGAAAGCTGCATCGAACTCAAGTCATTGAAGTACTACCTCCTCTCCTACCGGGACGTTGGCATAGTCCAAGAACACGCGGCCAACCGCATATTGTTGGACCTGGTCGCCCTCTGCCACCCCAGAAGCATGAAAGTGACTCTGGACTACAAAGTCAGGGGCGGGATACACACCGCGGTAACCGTAGAGCATCCCGGGAACTGAAGGGCGCATGTACCTGGTAAGGATCGAAACGACCTTCGATAGCGGCCACCGGCTGCTGGACTATGACGGCAAGTGCGCCTTTCCCCACGGCCATACCTACCGTGCCGAGGTCTTCTTGCAATCCGACACGCTGGATTCCCAGGGTTTGGTGTTCGACTTCACCGAATTGAAGCACCGGGTTAAAGCGTGGATCGACGACAACTGGGACCACTCATTTTTAGTAAACAGCAGGGACATTGAGTTGATCGAAGGTCTGACGCCTGCCTCTAAAGGCCGGATCTACCAATTCCACGAAGAGAACCCATCTTGCGAAGTCCTTTCCAGAGAACTCTACAACAAAGTGGTCGAGCTTTGCGGGGTGTCCCCGGTCAAGGTTCGGCTGTGGGAATCCCTTGACCAATACGCCGAGTTTTCCGGCGGGCAATAAGGCATGCCCAGCTACGCCGTGACCCTTCTCTCCGGAGGCCTGGATTCCACGACCGTCGCGGTTCAAGCGCTGCAAGAGACCGGCAACCTGTCCGCTATCACCTTCCACTACGGACAAAGTCACAGTAAAGAAGTGGACTGCGCTCAAGAGATCGCCGGGGTCTTGGGTATTCAACACCAATTGCTAGACATCTCCTTTCTCGGCCAAGTCGCCTGGTATTCCGCGCTGACCAACCCCGACCGGTTTCCCGTTCCCGAGGACCGTTCCCTCGACCGGATGGGCGCCAGCGTCCCCATAACCTACGTTCCCCTCCGCAACACCATCTTCCTGTCTTTGGCCGCTGCCTACCTAGAGAGTCAGGTGCTGTACGCTCTTGAGATAGACGGCGTTCCTCCAGACGAAGTGGCAGCCCTGCTCTACATGGCCCCCAACGCCATCGACTACAGCGGCTATCCCGATTGCCGCCCCGAATACTTTCACAAGATGACCGAAGCGCTGGCCTACGGCAGCAAGTTGTGGACCGAATACCAGATCCCTATCCAGGTCAAAACCCCGATCATAGAGTTGTCTAAGATGGAGATCGTGAAGCTGGGCCTGCGGCTGAAAGCGCCGCTGGAACTTACCTGGAGTTGTTACCAGGGAGGCGCGGTCCCCTGCGGAAGTTGTGACAGTTGTTTGCTTCGGGCCAAAGGGTTCGAAGAAGCCGGAGTCTCGGACCCGGCCCTCACTCGGTCTCAGGACGGCCTTTGATGATGGATAGCCCGTGCTGAAGTTAAGTCGGCAACCCGGCGGTCAGCCAGAAATCTTCCACTCCCTGCAAGGGGAAGGGGCCACCATCGGCGTCGCCACGGTGTTTCTGCGTCTATCCTTGTGCAACCTATCCTGTAGTTGGTGCGATACAAAGTACACCTGGGACTGGGAAAACTACGATTACAAGAAAGAGGTCATAGCCCTAGACACGGAACAGGTCCGTGAGAAGATTCTGTCCTACGAATGTCCCCACCTGGTTGTGACCGGCGGCGAGCCCTTGTTGCAGCAAACGGAGCTGGCCCCGCTGATATCCGAATTGAAGCAACAGGGGTTTTATTGCGAAGTGGAAACCAACGGCACCATCGCTCCCATACCGGAGATGGAGCGGGACATCGATCAATGGAACGTCTCTCCCAAACTGAGCACCTCGGGCAACCGGTTGGAGCGGCGGCTGGTGCCAGGTACCCTGGAGAGCTTCTCCCGCATTCCCAACGCCTACTTCAAGTTCGTCGTCGTGGAGCCTCAAGACATCGAAGAGGTTTGCGGCCTAGCGGAGAAATACCACATTCCTCCCCTACGAATCATCCTCCTTCCGGAAGGGCGCGACCAGGAGGTCCTCCGAAACCGCCAACAGTGGGTATCTGAGGCCTGCGTCAAGCACGGGTTCCGGTTCTCCACCCGGCTGCACATTCTGCTGTGGGGTGACCAGCGGGGTCGGTAGGGGAAATCCCCCCAACCCCCCGTTACGAAAGGGGGGCTACTTTTCTCCCAGCAGCGCCGTCAATTCCCCAATGTCGTCCAAGGAGTCTAGCCTGGCGACCGTGTCTATAACCTGTTTGATCCTTGATTCTCCAAGCGCGTCTCCCGCGATGAACCTGAACTTGCCTAATAGTTCTTCGTGGTCCACCGGGTTTTGGGCGTCGCCGCGCTGGACGGTGACGCTTTCTTCCAGGGTGCGGCCGTCGTTCAATGACACCGAGACCCGGGACGCGGGGTAGTCGAAGCGGCGCAGGCTCATCTCCGAATCGGCCACAACTTCCACCAGCTTGGCGAGTTGCCTTGTTTGGGAGTCGGAGACCTGTTGTGGATAGAACGAGGTGACGTCGGCGCTGCCCCGCACCACCATGGCGGCCACGGCATAGGGGATGGAGAACTTGGCGGCCAGCATGTTTTCCGGCTCAGGGTCGGCCATTATCAGCGCCAAGGGAGGCGCTTCCACCTGGATACGGCTAACGTCCCCTGGACCGAACTCTTCCCTCCGGAGCAACGATTGGATCGCGTCCAGGGCCGGATGGTTGTACAAACAGCAAGCATGGAATTTGAAATAGTTGCGCTGGATCCGGTAAGAGCCCGGCTCGCCCAGGCCGTCGACCACGGCGTTCCGGTCAAAACTCTCACCCAGGATTGACTGGTACAGATCGGCTGGACCGTCCTTGAGGCCCGTGAACCCGCACTCGCCCAGATGGGCGGCCAGTATGCCTTGGAAGCCGGACCGTCCGGGATACAGGTTGCGTATGGTAGCGCCTTCCAGGCACGGCGTCCAGGTGTTGGCCGGACTCATCGAAACGGCCAGATTCATCGCCGTCCTGGTCTGAGCGGCGTCGAATCCCAGCAGCCGGGCGGTTGCGGCGGCGGTGCCCATGGTCCCCCAGGTGCCGTGGGAATGGATCTCATCCTTAGCGACCGTCGCGGTGCCGATGCGGGACGTGACTTCGTATCCGGCTATGATGCTTTCCAGCAACTCCTTGCCACTGCTCCCCCGGTCCTCGGCCACGGCGATCGCCCCTGGGCTCACGTGGATGGACGGGTGGCCTCCGCCCAAGCGAGACCCTTCGTCCATCTCCAGAGCAACCCCGGCGGTGGCGTTGACCAAGGCAGCAAACATGGGCTGAAGCTTGCCATTGTGGCCGAAAAGGGAAGATTTCCCGGTTCCGGTGGTAAGCGCGAATCGAGCGAAGTTGGCGTTTTCAGCCATGCGGCTTCCGGCCAAGATGGCGCCGATAGTGTCCAGCACCACGTTCTTGGCGGCGGCTACCGTCGACTCGTCCAAGTTTTCCAGTCTGACATCAGTGACGAAACCCGCTAAGCGGTCCAGATAATCTTCAGCCATGGGAACCTCCTAGGCCTAGCTCGTATTTTCCGCAGTCCCATCAGTCAAGTCCTTTGACAGGCTCAGGACGGACGGGATAGAGAGGCTTTCCGGCGTACGTTGAGAGCCGGTCAAACCGCCATTGGCAAGAAGCCTCTCTCCGTTGACATCGGGGGGGTTCGAAAATATCCGGTGTACAACTATGGGCCAAGGGAGCATAATTGGCGGCCTATGGGAGAACAGCATCACCATTCAGTAGCCTTGATCGACAACTTGCGTCAAGAAATGCCCTTCTGGCGGAAGGTCCGGCTGGTTCTAGCCAACAACTTTATCAAGATAAAGTCCCGGCGCAACTGCTGCGGTAACTTGGGACAGCCCGGTTGTTGACGCGGCAGCGCCGCTCAGTCCGGTTCGGACTGCTAACATCCCGGCAGTCTAAGGCCGGTCTACTGCCGTTGACCGGTCGCCCCAGCCAATCCGATGCCTTGCCACCAGTGGCGCCCTCTTCCCCGCCTACGCCTCGTAAACCCAAGCTTGGTCAACTGCATACCGAAACTGCGCTGACCCAGTGTCTCTTGCCCGGTTTCTTGGCACCAATTCACGTATTCGTCGTACAGCCCTCCGGCGATGGTCTGGGCCTCAGGGCCAATCATGCAGCGGGCGCCGATGAACTGGGACACTGGGTCGGAGGCTGAAGCCGCCTCCATGAAATCTTGGCGGATCGATCGTGATTCTTGAGCGGCCTGACCCCTGGCGCGAGGCGCGGTTTTCTGAGGAGGTTCCTTCGCCTGCTCGGCCAGATAGGCCAGCAGTTCTAGATATTTCTCCAGGCCGCCGAAGTCATCCCAATAAACCGTCTTTCCGTCCAGCTCCGAAGCGTCTAACGCGAAGGAGATAGAGCCAACTTTGAAATTTCGGCGGAATCCCAGAGGGCAGGACCAAGTGGGGGTCAACATTCCCCGGCGCATGGAGTTGTTGAGCAGGTAGATGGTGCACCGGGCCGCCTTCCGCTCTTGGTCTGGGTCTTGCAACGGTGGACCGTCGTACACCGATTCCAGGATGCGATGGGTCTGGATCACGGAAAAAGCGAAGGCCGCTCTCACCTGGTTAGTCGCTCCCCGGATCAAGTCGCCCTCTCCGTGCAGTTCCAGCGGATTGAAGATCTCGACGACTCGGCCCGCGTCAGAAGTAACCGCGGCGCGGCCCGTCGGGAGGTGGGCCGTGGTGATCAACCCCTTTTTCACCGCCGTCCAGACAGCGATGGCTAAGGCCAGATTCTCCCTAACCATACTAATTTCCAGAACTGGCTCCATCCTGCTGCCGCCTGACTTGTTCTTTAACCCTAGGATTCTAGGTACGGGGAGATTACTCGTCGATGGTCATGACCACTTTGATGACTTCATCCAATTGCTGTTCGTACATGTCATAAGCATTCTGGACATCGGAGAGTCCGGTGCGATGGGTTACCAGAGCGCCGGGGTCGCACCAGCCGCGCTCCCGCAAACCCACAATCTCACGGATGTGAGCGATGGGGTCGCCACTGCGAGCGCCGGTGGTGGGTATGATTCGAGGCTGCTTGTCCAACAGCAGATTGTGCTCGATCGGCACCATATGGTCAGTTTGAACTCCGAAAATGATGACAGTGCCGAACTGGCGGATCAACCGGAAAGCCATGTTGAATGTGTCCGGGTATCCGGCCGCTTCCACTATCACGTCGGGTCCCACTCCATCGGTGATCTCCAATACCGCCTCTCCAATCTCATCCCGGCTCGGATTAATGGTGTGGGTGGCGCCCATCTCTTTCGACTTTTCCAAGCGGTAATCGAGCAGGTCGGCGCCGATCACGGTGCGTGCGCCCATCCTCGAAGTTATCATCGTGAAGCTGAGCCCGATGCTGCCTTGGCCCAGAACCAGGACCGTTTTGCCCAACAGATTAGGCATCTGTTGGCATGAGTAGAGGACGGTGCCCGAAGGTTGGCACATCAGCCACTCGTCCAGATGCCCTTCGTCGGGCAAAAGCGCGATGCGCTCCGGCCCGGAAACGATGTACTCCGCCAGGCCTCCGGCGTCGCCGCTGGGGATGACGATGGCCCGCCGCCCAACGGGGAACCCGTCGGTACGGCTCTCCACGATGGTTCCGGCTACCTCATGACAAGGCTTCCCGGGGGCGAAGGGGTAGTGATCTTCCGAAAGGATAGGCCCATAGCTATGGCGTATGTCACTGCCGCAAACCGAAACCCGTTCGATCTTTATCAGGCATTGGCCATCACTAGGCGCCGGTGTCTCGGTCTCAACGAACTCGAAATGCTTAGGGGCGGTTAGTCTCACTGCTTTCATATAACCTAGATGCTCCAATTCTCGACAGAATTTCTGTGCTTTTAATCAGGCTGTATCTTAATATGCCGAAGGCCCTTCGGCAACCAGATGACCCGGCGCGCCCGGCCGGCCATCGAAAAGGCCATCTCGGAGCTCACCGCCCAGCTTTGTTGAGACTTGACCTACCAGCCGGTATGATGATGCGAGTCGATTCACCCAATGACCAATATATTAAATACCACAATTAGCAAATGCGCTGGAGGTGCGTCTTGGCAGATAGTTACGACGTAATTGTAGTTGGGGCCGGTAACGCCGCCCTTTCCGCGGCAATGGCCGCCAAAGAGATCTGTGAATCCGTACTGGTGGTGGAGAAAGCCCCAGAGTACTTTAGGGGCGGCAATACCTACTTCACCGGGGGCATTATTCGATTCGCCTTCGACGACCTTGAAGACATCAAGCAAGTGATTCCCGACATGTCGCCTACCGAGCAGGCGGGCGTTGACGTCGGTAGCTACACCGAGAAACAGTTCTACGACGACATGATGCGCGTCACCCAGGGAATGTCCGACCCGGACCTGGCCCAGATCTTGGTCAGCCAGTCCTTTCCCGCCATGAAGTGGCTTACGGAAAAGGGCGTTCGCTTCGTTCTGTCCTACGGACGACAGGCCTTCAAGGACGGCGACAAATACCGGTTCTGGGGTGGCCTGCTGGTGGAAGCCGTGGGCGCGGGGAAGGGTCTGTCCGACCAGCAGTTCGATGCATGCCAAAAAGAAGGGATAGATGTCCGTTATTCCACCCAGGGTGTGAAACTGCTGCAGGACGACAAGGGTCATGTCAGCGGACTTAGGGTGCAGGGTCCAGATGGATTCGAGGATATCCCCAGCCGCGGCGTGGTGCTAGCCGCCGGCGGCTTTGAAGCTAACGCCGAGATGCGTTGCCGCTACCTGGGACCCGGCTGGGAAATGGTCAAGGTGCGGGGAATCCCCTACAACACCGGCGACGGCATCCGCATGGCTTTGGAAGTCGGCGCTCAAGCCCACGGCCACTGGAGCAGTTGCCACGCCGTTGCCTGGGACATGAACGCTCCTGCCTTCGGCGACCGCACCATCACCGAGTTGTTCCAGAAGCATTCCTATCCCTTCGGCGTCATGGTTAACCTGGACGGCAACCGGTATCTGGATGAGGGCGCGGACTTCCGAAACTACACCTACGTGACCTACGGACGGGCGCTGCTTGAACAGCCCAACGGCTTGGGATTCCAGATCTTCGACGAAAAGGTCAAGCACCTGCTCCGGGACGAATACCACATCCCCCAGGTAACCATGGCCCAAGCGGACACCATCGAAGAACTGGCCGTTCGGTTGGACATAAATCCGGAAGGTTTGGTGAAGACCATCAACGAGTACAACGCCGCGGTCCAGCAGGACGTGCCCTACAATCCCACGGTCAAAGACGGCCGCGGCACCGTGGGTATCACCCCGCCCAAGACCAACTGGGCCCAGACCATAGATACGCCGCCCTACGTGGGATACGCGGTCACCTGCGGAATCTCCTTCACCTTCGGTGGAGTGAAGATCAACACCCGGGGCCAGGTGGTTACCAACGGACAGGACGCTATCCCCGGTCTCTACGCCGCCGGCGAGATGGTGGGGGGCCTCTTTTACTACAACTACCCGGGCGGCTCGGGGCTATCCGCCGGAATGGTCTTCGGCCGATTAGCCGGAACCAGCGCAGCCCAGGATGCCATGGCAAAGAAGGACTAACAGGCGACTGAGCAAGCACATGGCTAATTCCGTCAAAAACAAGCCCCGTATCTACTATGGGTGGTACATGGTAGCCACCTTTATGTTCATCGCCCTGCTCACCACCGGAGCCCGTAACGCCTTCGGGGTTTTCGTCATTCCGATGGAAGAGGAATTCGGCTGGAACCGGACAACCGTTACTGCGGCTGGGTTCGTGGGGGCAGTTGTCGCGGGATTGATTCAACCGTTTATCGGACGCGTCTTCGATGCCACCGGAGGCCGAAAGGTAGTCCTGGTGGGCCTGATCGGCCTTGGCGTGACCCTGGTCATGCTCAGCCTAACTTTCCATATCATATTTTTGATCTTAATGTTCGGCGTGCTTTCCTCTGTGGCCGCCGGCGGAGTGTCAATAAACAACACCGGCGCCATGTTGGCCCGATGGTTCCGGCGCAGGCGGGCCACGGTCTTGGGATTGATCGCGGCGGGAGCGTCCCTGGGCGGTATGGTTATGGTCCCCTTCGCGATGTTCCTTCTTCAGGCCACCAACTGGCGCATGACATGGGTGGCGTTGGGGGTGCTCATCCTAGTGCTGGCGGTCCCTCTGGCGTATATCTTTATCCGGGAATCTCCTGAAAAGCTAGGCCTGCAACCCGATGGTGACGATGAACCCACCGATGCCTCTGCCGCAGGGCTTTCCCAGCGCCGTTCTGGTCCACTGGAGGCCGACAGATGGACGCAACCGTTCCGCAGTTGGCCCTTCTGGCAAGTGTCGCTCTCCTACATGGTCTGTGGCTCAACCACTTTCATGTTATCGGTCCACTTCGTTCCCTACGCCGTCGACCGTGGCGTGTCTCCCGGCTTGGCGGCCACAATCATGGGAGTCATGCTAGGCTTGAACGTCTTTGGGTCCCTGGGCGCGGGCCTATTGGCCGACCGGTTTGGCCGCAAGAACTTATTGGCCTTGGTCTACTTCCTCCGGGGCTCCGGATACATGATATTGTTGCTTCCGGGAGTATTTGGTCTAACGCTATTGTCGGGCGATCTTGGCCTGTGGCTCTTCGCCCTGATCCTGGGATTTTCCTGGTGGGCTACCCTTCCTCTTACAACTTCTTTGACTGCGGACGTTTACGGCACTAAAACCTTAGGTACCATCAGCGGAATATCTTTCGCCTTCCATCAGATCGGCGCCGCCTCCAGCGTTTTGTTCGCTGCGGTCCTTTACGACTTGACCGGATCCTATACTGTCCCGTTCCTTATCGTCGGCATTTTGCTGTTCCCGGCGGCCCTCTCCGCCTTCACCATCAAAGAGCGCAAGTATTCCACCCGCTACCTCACCACACCCGCGGTCGCGGCCGCCTCTGGCGACTGAGCCAACATGCCCTGGCCTATTATTCTCTCAGTGCCGGGGCACCACGGCGAGGCGGCAGATCCGGAGATGCTGGCCTGGATCAAGCAACTGCTGGACCACGCGCTAGGCTCGGCTGCATGGGTCATTATCGCCGTGGTGGGCCTGGCGCTCGTGGCATTCCCAGTAGGACTGATCTTGTTCTACCTAACCCAGCAGCGGCGTGACCGGGTGGATAGCTACCAGGAGACAGGAGATGGAACGTAACCCGGTACCCCGGCTGCCGGTTTCAGAATTCGGTCGCAAAATTCAACCGAACATGCCTCTTGCCCGCAGTCTCATAATTGGGTAGACTAATGCGAGTCTCCGGTTGCACGTGTTTGCTGATTCAGCATTCAACCGGGGATAGCGCACCACGGTAGCCCGAACCCGGCTCCTTGGCCGCGCCGACAAAAATAGAGAAAGGATCTGAGATAAGCAGCCATGTTTGATAAAACAGCTTTAGACGCCCTACTAGAGGAACTAAGAGACGAGTACGAACTGGAAGCCGATTGGGAAGAGATTCAGCGGTCGGCCCATCTAGGTGTAGCCCGGTCCGATGCCGGTGTGGCTTTGGGAGACATCGACGCGCGAGTCGCGCCTCTGATCGTGAAGCACAACCCTGATTAAGCCGCCGGGATGCCTGGCCTTCCGAGGATAGGCCTCACTTCATTCCCGTCATGATTCGCCATCCCTGCCAAGCGGGTTTCAACCCCCGCCTAGCAGCTCCGTTCAAGCCACCAACAATCAGGTGACTAATTGATTCTATTGGGGCACGGCATACCGTGCCCCTTTTGCATGCCCAACGGATTTCTGTTCTAGATCGTATTCCCGTTCTTCATGGTTCACACCTAAAGCAAGGCATAGCTATCTTCGGCCCACCACGGTGTACCCAAACCGACCGTCGCGGCCTCTCGTCCTCCCTACCCGATAACCTCCGGCGCGCGGCCGCGCAGACACGGTTTGTACCAGCAGCCGATGACTCGCCGGTGGTTGACAGTCTCGATTCCCAAAGCCTAGCGTGATATAGCGGGGACGGACCCGGCTGTGGCCGATCCGCCCCTTTACTAATTGCGGAGGTGATCCAGCTTGCGCTGCCGACGTTGTAACTCTATCCGTGTGATCCAATTGGACAAGAAACTTCCAGATAACCACCAGGTTTTCCGATGCCAAGATTGCGGCTTTCTGTTTAGTCCCGGGGATTCGTCCGGTTCAGACGCGGCCAACCCCAGCCTGTCCGCCCCGGCTTCGCGGACCGTGGCGATCCGATCTGATTACCGGCCTTCGGAGTAGCGTTGAATGGCCGAAGGCGTGGATGGACAATTGCTGAACCCCTTGGAGTTCGCCAAGGATATCTTGCGCGTAGAGTTATGGAGCAAACAAGAGGAGGTGCTTTCCGCGCTGTTTGAAAACCGGCGGGTGGCGGTTAAGTCGGGCAACGGACTGGGGAAAGGATACTGCGCCGCCGTAGCAGTCTTGTGGTTCCTTTATTGCCACGATCCCGCCATCGTACTCAGCACCGCCCCAACCTTTCGCCAAGTCCGGCACGTATTGTGGCGGCAGATCCGCCGTTTGTACCGCCGGGCGCCGGACGTTCTGGGCGGCAAGATCTTGGACACTCGGTGGGAGCTTGCCGATGACCGCTACGCCATCGGCCTGTCCGCCGACACTGCCGACCAATTCCAGGGCTTCCACAGCCCCAACATGCTCATCGTTGTTGATGAAGCCGAGGGTTTGAGCGACGAGATTTACGAGGCCGTGGAAGCGGTGATGACCTCGGCATCACCTCGTCTGTTGCTTATCGGTAATCCCACCACTGTCACCGGGGCCTTCCGCCCGGCCTTTTACCAAGAACGGCGCCTCTATTACACGGTCACTATCTCCGCGCTGGACAGCCCCAACGTAACGTCTAACAAGGTGGTGGTCCCGGGACTGACCACCGCCGAATGGGTTGAAGAGCGCCGGGAGACCTGGGGTGAAAACAATCCTATCTTCTTGGCCCGGGTTCTGGGGGAATTCCCTGATCAGGCGGAGGATACCCTCATCAAGCTGTCCGACATTGAGGCCGCCGTCGAAGACCAAGTTCCTGCCACCGATGAAGATCAGCCGGATGAAGCCGAGGACACCGTTCTAGCGGTAGACGTGGCCCGCTTCGGCTCCGACCGCAGTGTCATCCTTAGGCGGCGGGGCAACCGAGTGGAGGATATCCAGACTTTCCAAAAACTGGACACCATGCAATTGGCGGGCTGGGTGGTGGCGGCGATCAAGGAGTGCCACCCCGACCGCATGTACATCGACGAGATCGGCGTGGGAGCCGGCGTCGTGGACCGGCTCCGCGAGCAAGGATACAACGTGCGCGGCATCAACGTGGCCCGGCGGGCCCGGCACGAAGGTATTTTTACCAACACCCGGGCCGAGGGCTACTGGAGGTTAAGCGAGTTGTTCGCCTCCGGGCAGATCAAGATTCCCCGGGACAGCCAGTTGATGGGAGAACTGGCCGCGTTGCGCTACAGCTACGATAGCCATGGCAGAATATATCTCGAAAGCAAGGAAGCCATGCGCGGCCGCGGCCTCCCTTCGCCCGACAAGGCCGACGCGCTGATGCTGGCCTTCGTCGAACAGGATCACCACACCAGACTGTGGACTTGAAATTCCGCTGCTTCCCATTTTGATTAACACGTCACCAAAGCCGTTCGTGGTACGCCTGTTCTACCACCGCCCCTGCGGCCGTCAACATACCCTAAGTGAACGGTTGCTCCCACGGCTGATCGCAAACCTCGGTGCTAGGAGGATATCAATATGACCTTCAGATCTATACTCTCGGCATCCTTGCCCGCCTTGGGGCAGGTGTACCGGCGTTTCAAAGACAGCTTCCCCGCCGTCCCTTTGGGGCGAACGTTCCGGTTCGGCGGTCAGAGCATCTCCACATTGTTACAAAGCCACTCCATCCGGCAGCGGGCCAACCGGGCATCAGCCACCGATCTAGACTGGATGGATGGAGTGGTTGGACGGAACGGCGGCTGGGCCAGGACCGAATACGGTGATTACTATGTCAAGGCAGTTTCCGTTTACGCCGCGGTAAAACTGCGGGCTGAGGCGTTGACTCGCCCACCTCTCGTCGTCCATCGAAAGACACCGGAAGGTCTGAGCTTGCCTGTGGGATCGTCCCACCCTTTACAACAGGTTCTGGACCAGGTGAATCCGTGGTTCACTAGGGGCGACCTATGGCGGGCTACGGAGATCTACCTTAACCTGTGGGGCTCAGCTTTCTGGGCGCTGGAACGGGACGAACATGGCCGGTGGCAGATATGGCCGCTACGGCCCGACCGGGTGAACATAATTCCGGATAAGGAACAATACATAAAGGGGTTTGTGTATACGGGCCGGAACGGACCGGTTGCCTACACCACTAACGAGATACTGTGGCTCCGTTACTTTAACCCTCTGGAAGAGTACGCCGGGCTGTCTCCCCTAGCCCCAGCCCGGATGTCTGTCGACATGGGGCTGGAAGGTCTCAGATCTAACCGCAACTTCCTCCGGAATTCGGCCCGGCCGGACTTTGTGCTGCTCACCAACGACAGCATGACCGATATGGAGATCGAAGAGTTCTACAACCGCTGGGAAGCCCGGCACCGGGGCCCTGGCAACGCCAACAGGCCGGCCATCGCCAGCTTCGTTCGTGACATCAAAACCCTGGGATTCAGCCATCGTGACATGGACTTCATACAAGGACTTCGATGGAGCCTTGAGGAAGTCAGCCGGGTTTACGGTGTGCCCAAGCCTTTACTATCCGACCTTGAGCGGGCAACTTTCTCCAACATCAACGCCTCCGAGCGGATCTTCTGGCGAAACACGATGCTGCCCGAGCTCGGATTCTTGGAAGAGCAGCTCAACCGGATGCTATTGCCCCGATTCGGCTATCCCGATCTGGAAGTCAAGTTCGACATCAGTAGCATTGAGGCCCCGCGGGAAGACGAAAACAGCCGCGTGTCCCGGGAGGCCCAACTTTTGGACCGTGGAGTATTAACCATCAACGAAGTGCGCCGGTCTCGAAGCCTCCCCGACGTTCCCTGGGGCGATACCTGGGCCAAAGCCCCTCCAGGCGCCCGCCAACCCGTTCTGCCGGAGGAACCCAAAGGCCATTCCCAACCTCTATCGGCGCCAAACGGCGTTAACGGCGCGCCATTTCATCAATAGACGCCGGTCGAGAGCCATCGGCCACTACAGCCACTTATCGAACCATCCAAGCGTCCGGGCCAGGTACTCTTCCCGCATCTTGGGGTGGCCCACCCGGAGAAATAGGTGGGAACAGTCGGGAAATCGCACGAACTCCACCTCTTTTCCCAGTCGCTTGAGCACCGTGAAATATTCCTCACTCTGGCTGATGGGGCAACGGTTGTCGGCTTCACCATGCAGCAGTAGCAAGGGCGCGGACACGTTACCCGCATAGGTGATGGGCGAATGTTTGATAAGCTCATCCGCGGCGTCGGCCATCGATCCTCCCCACTGTACTTCGCCGAAGCTGATACCAATGTCGGAAGTACCGTACATGCTGAACAGGTCGGTGCAAGGCGCACCGGCCACCGCCGCTTGGAAATGCTGGTTGTGGCCCACGGTCCAACTGGTCATGAAGCCACCGTAGCTGTAGCCATGGATACCCAGCCGGTTGCTGTCGACATACGGCCTGTCGACCACCAAGTCCACTGCGGCCATCAGGTCCAGATAGTCTTCCCCGCCCCAATCTTGCAACACGGCTTTCATGAAGTCGTCGCCGTAGGTGGAGGAGCCTCTGGGGTTCACCGCCAGCACCAAGTAACCCGCCGTGGCCAGGACCTGCTGTACTGCGTTGAAAGAGTCGTAGAACGCCCCGTTGGGTCCGCCGTGAACGTCCAGCAATAGAGGATATTGCCGGGTAGTTTGGAAATCCGGCGGGAACCAAAGGCGGCATTCGATACCAAATCCGGCTCTTTCGAATGTAAATTTCTCCATGTACGCCGTAGGATGCTCATCCAGATACTCATGGTTGATTCCGGTCAGCTTTGCTTCCACTCCAGACGCAACTTCAATCTGGAATAGGTCGCCAGGGGAGCCGGGAGTTGACGAAAGTACAACAGCCTGGCCCGCCTTCTGGTCCAGGGTCAAAGCGGTACTCTGGCAACCGCCTCCGGCCACCGTGCGGACCGGCCCACCACCCACGGGAATTTCAAACAGAAATGATTCCCCCTGCTTGTCTCCCAAGAGGAGGATGCGGCCGTCCTCGGTCCAGGCGAGCTCCGGAGGTTGATTGATGGAGGGAAACCCCAAGTAAGGCTTGATGGAATCGTCCGTCAGGCGTTCAGGACTTTTGCCGGGCTCCAGAACGTACAGCCAGGCCTGCCAGGCCACCAAACCGTCGGGGTCTTCGGTTGCTAACACGGCCATCCGGTCCCCGCCGGGCGACCAGGTAACGGCGCCCACGCCGGACAATCCCTCAGACCGTAGCTCGGCCTCCCCACCGCCGGCCGCGACGACGTACAACTCGATCAACGCCCGAAAGTCCCGGTCGTCCCGCCTCCCAGACAAAAAGGCTATGCTGGCCCCATCGGGAGACCATTTGGGGGACAGATCGTCCCAATCGCCATCGGTGATCTGCCGCAGATTATCGCCGTCGGCATCGACGATGAACAAGTGATGATGGGCGTCGCCTCGCCAGCCCACGGTATCGTAGCGGTAACGGATACGGCGCACCACTCTGGTTTTAGGAATAGAGCCGGTATCCTCGTCGGATGCTTCCGGGTCGACATCGGCGCAGATAACCAATCGCTGCCCGTTGGGAGACCAGGAAAACTCGGTGACACCACCCGGTGCGTTAGTCAGAGACCGTGCCTCTCCGCCGCCGGCTTCCATCCGCCAGACTTGCCGCTTGCCCGTATCGTCTGGCCTAAGAAAAGCCAGGGTCCGGCCGTCTGGAGAAAACTTAGGCACCGTGTCCTTATTCCCCTGGGTAAACTCGCGGCTGTGCCCGCCTGGCAGATCCAACATCATGATCCGCGACCGGGCCTCCATCCCGTCCCCCTGTTCTACCCAAGACTGGGTATAGGCCAGGCGGCTCCCATCCGGAGACAAAGCCGGATCTCCCACACCCCGCAACTTGTAAACAATGTCCGGTAAAATGGGGCTACTCATGGAATCTCCTTGGTCAGCGGCAATCCAAAGAGTTGATTGGGATCTCCGCTCTGAAAGTCACGCCACAGTACTCGGATAGCATTTCGTTCGAGTTTCCGTAGAGCCCCCCTTTGGTAAAGGGGGGTTGGGGGGATTCCCCCTAACCAGCAGCGGCTATCTGCTCCCGCAGCAGCGGAATGACCTGGTCAGCGACCCGGTGGCACTCCTCCACATGGGGAAAGCCCGACAGGATGAACTCGTCCATGCCCAACTTCCAATAGGGCAGCAGCTCCCCAACGACTTGCTCCGGAGTCCCCACTATGGCAGTCCCGCAGTTGACCCGGACCTCGGACAACCCGTTCCACAGGTGCTTCCCCAGCCGGTGGTCCGGCGCTTCTTGCGCTTGGGCTCGCGCGCCCACCATCTGGGTCCCCGCAACGGCCGAATGGCGCTGGGCTTTAACCTCCGGGTCGGCATAATCGATGAGTTCGTTGGCGGCGGCCCAGGCCTCTTCTTCAGTGTCCCGAACCACCAGATGGGTACGCAGACCGAACGACGGCGAACGCTTCGTTTTTTCGAATTGGCTGCGCAATCCATCCAAGCGCCCCTTGGTAGCCTCCAACGGCTCGATCCAGCTCAGGTGCACGTCCGCCTGCCGCCCTGACAGCTCCATGGCTCTAGGCGACACACCGCCCAGATAAAACAAAGGGGAGTTCTTCCCCGGTTCCGGAGCGCAATAAGCGCCCTCCAACCGGTAGAAATCTCCTCGGTAAGTCACCGGGCCAGGTTCTTGCCACATCTTCCGACAGGCGTCGATAAACTCCTCCGCCCTCTCGTAGCGGGTATCATGACTGCTCACCTCGCCCACTCTTTCGAAGTCGTTCTGGATGCCTCCGGGCACGATGTTGATATCCAGGCGCCCGTTGGATATCTGATGGAGCGCGGCGGCCATCTGGGCGAACAAGCCCAGAGCTATGAATCCTGGCCGAACCGCCACCAGAAACCTGATCCGCTGGGTTACTGCCGCCAGCGCCGTGGCGGTTGTCCACGTCTCCGCCAGAGGGGCGTCCTCGGCGAACAAGCCATTGGCGAACCGGGTGGGAATGAGCAGGGAATAAAATCCTCGATCTTCCGCTGTCTGCACCACCTTACGCAGGTAATCGAAAGTCGGCGGACGCTCGGCCCGCCTGGTCCCGGCCCTTGCGCCGTCGCCGTCGATAGGAACGAACCAGGAAAACTTGGGTTCTGGACGCGGACTATGCTTTTCCACAGGTCGCCTCGCTGAAATATATTAGCAATGGTTGGTGAAGGATCGGTGGTTCGGGCGTGGCAACATCCTACGATTCACCAATCCCGCGGTCAAGTGCTTAGGAATCACGTCATCCGCCGGGCTGCGGCCCCGATTTATCTACGTTGGCTTCGCGACGGGCTGCCTCGAGCGCTGACTGCTCCTCTTCCTTTTGGTACCACAGAATCATGACGACTCCGGCGGCCAGTATACTCATCATATCTCCCGGTACCCAGAGCATTAGGCCGCCAAGTTGCTGGTCGGTCATGATTGACATGCCGAAGAGTTGACCGGCTTCCACGTATGCCGAGTATATCGGCGTTTCGGCAAATACCAAGGCCACGCCCAACATGGTATTAGGAATCACTATCAACCCCAAATAAAGCACCCGCAGGCCGTAATGCATCCGCGATCGGTGTGGTTTCGGGTCGATTATCAGCCAGTAGAACAAGAATCCCGAAAATGTCATGGTCAGGTGCATAAATTGGTGGACGAGTTCGTTGCGCAACGCCAGGTTCATGTTGACCGGCACCTGCCAGAGATACAAGATGCCTAGAAAAATAATCGTGGCCACCACCGGATTCGTCAAGCGGTAATATGCGCTACGGGCCAGAGAGTTGCTTACGATGGGGCGAACCACTCCTTGCAATACCCAATGTGGCAGGCCCCGCAACATGGGTGTCAGGGGCGCTCCTCCCAGTATCAGCAGCGGGGCGACCATTCGGATCAGGATGTGCTGTAGCTGATGAAAAGAGAACATGTGCTCGGCAATGGGGTCGATGGGCGACTGAAGCGCGATAAAAACGACCACCAGCCCCGAGAAGAAGGAGATCCGTTGCCAGCGGCTGATGGGGTGAGTGGGCCGATGCCAACGGGACAACCCCGTCAGGTATAGGTAGGCAGCCAAAATAAGCCCGAAGCTAGGAATGGGGTTGGTGCTCCATGCCGCCATCGGGTTTTGGCCGGCAGCCAAGCCTTCATGAGCGTGTACCGTTGATGCCCCGGCTAGGTATTGGAATCCGGCAACCACCGCCAGCCCGGTCACCAGAAATAGGCTGATTCTTATATTCATGCCCGGCGGTATTCCACTTGGAGACAAAGTGTGTTCACTCGCCGGCCTCGTCCGAACCGGCGCCGGTGTCCCGCCCGGAGTCCTCCGGCAACCCTTGGGCGGCACCTCGTTCCCTAAGCGCCTTCCGTGAGCTCCACCATAAATAAGTAGCGCCCAGAACCAGAACCATGAAGACCCCAATGAAGATAAAACTTCCGCTGGAATAGCTGCGAAGGGCTGGGATCTCCACCGGCAGTATCTCCACTTCCACTCTGCCTAGCCGGCCATCCACCTCAACCCACAGCCTCCACGTACCCGGAGCAGTCAAACTCACTTGCGCCTTGTAGAGATTCGGATCGACGGGGAAGCTAAGCGCCGTTACCCATCCCTCCTCGCCGCTCAGGGGGTGTTTCGCTCTCACTGCAACTCGCGCATCGTCGATCCCTTCACCGGTGTCGGCGTCACGGAGTGTTACCAAGATCTGGGACGACCCTACGGAGAGGGTAGATGCGAATTCTTCTACGCGGATTTCGTATCCACTAGCGGTCGTTTGAAACTGTACCGCACCGGTTTCTTGCGCGTAGGCCGACGATGGCCCCCCTACCAGTGTTGCCATGAGCAGAACGTTCATGGACACAATAATTACTAACTTCCTCAAGTTCATCGGTTTCTCACAGTCATGAATGCTCAATTTCGGCTTTGACGTCATGTCCTGCCGCCGGCTCCTAGATTATCCCGGATGCGCGATATGGTGGTCTTCAACACAACCATCTTCGGAGGCCTCTAGCTGTATGGTCACGTGGGATATGCCGAACTCCTGGGATGCGATGTTTCGTAGCCGTTCCAGGACTTGTCCGGGGTTGTTCAGGGCAGCCGCGTCGGCGGTTACATGGGCGCTCAAGGCATCGTAGCCGGTGGTTATCGACCAGGCGTGGATGTCGTGGACCCCAGTGATTCCGTCCAATTTCTCCAAACGTTGACACAATCCATGCAGGTCCAGATGGGCGGGAGTGCCTTCCATCAGCACATGAAGCACCTTCCACAATAGGCGGGCGGAACTTATCACTATCAGCAGGCCGATGACCGCTCCGAATATTGGGTCTGCCATCGCCCAACCCGTGGTTAAGATCAGCAAGCCGGCGCCAATCACCGCGATCGATCCCAGAACGTCGGAAACTACGTGCAAGAAAGCCCCTTCCACGTTCAGGCTTTCCTTGGCGGATGGCCTTAGGACCGCTGCCGCGGCCACGTTAACCACCAAGCCCACTCCACCAACTATTAACATAAGGCGGCCGTCGACGGCGGGAACGTCTAGGAAGCGCCGGTAAGCCTCGAAAAATATCCACCCGGCGATCAGCCACAATGCTAAAGCGTTGGCCAACGCGGCAAGGACCTCGGTGCGGTGCAGACCGAAAGTCCGCTCGATGGAGGCAGGTCTGCCGGCGATCCACATCGCCAGAAGCGCCAACCCAATGGCCCCGGCATCGGTGATCATGTGTCCGGCGTCTGCCAGCAAAGATAGGCTATTGGCCAGAAACCCGCCGGCCAACTCCACCACCGTATAGCCAACAGTCAGTCCCAAGGCAATGGTCAGATTCCGGCGGCTGGCGGCCCGCCCGTGGTTATTCATCAGGCCCTGGTTGTCATGTGCGGCGACGGTCACTAAACGACCTCCAAGAGGAGCCAGGAGGTTACCGTTTGCCTACTTATGCCGATGACCTCAGCATCATTTAGCCAATGCCAGAGGCGAAGGGCCGGAGACACAGAGTAGTTCATACCCCCAGGGTACCACCAAACAGGCCCAACCGGACTCGCCCGGCAGCCTAGAGTTCGAAGGTTTTCCGCCAGATCCCGGGGGAACCGGGAGCATGGGTCATCATCGGACGGATCCGGGCGGTGCTTGGGTCCGCGTCTCGCTGTGCCTCCCATTCCGGAGTAGAAGAGACGTTCTCATTCTCAAATTCGTAGACCACGGCGTACGCCGGCGATCCCCGAGTAGCCTTCCAGCGGCGGCCCCGAATCACTCCCGGCACCTTCTCGTAGTTGGGCACGTAGATCCCGCTATACCAGCGGTTCCACTCCTCTTCGTTCTCCGGCCCGATATCCATCCGACCGATCTGTAAGGCGTTGGCCATACCGCTGCCCGCTATTCCCGGCGAGAGCGTGGTGGGATGAACCATCTCGTAAGTATTGCTGATATAGTTCGTGCCGATGATGCTGGGAGAAACTCGAGATCCCCATTCCGTGCGTTTCAGACTTTTGAAATGCTCGCTTTCCATCACCGCCGCGTTTTCCAACTCATAGCAGGCCAGGTGCTTTGGACCGCTGCTGACCGCCTCGTACCGGGCTGCGTTTAATACTCCGGGCAGCGACAGCAACTCCGCCAGATGCTCGGTGTTATACCAATTATTAAAATCTTCCTCTTTGTCCGCCGGGATGTCAGCCCAGACCATCAATAATCCGGTCCCTTTTTTGTCCGCCATGACGTTCTCCTACATTCGCGCTTATTGCAATGGGGCGTTGTTTAGCATTTCTAGCGGTGCAGCGGCTGAGATTCAGCCTTCTATGCCCCACCTGATAGCTACCAAATAACGACTCTGCAAGTTCCGGCGCCATTATAGCACTCAGCTTTCCCATTCCTTGCCTCGCCGAGCTTACTCATCGCCCTAGTATTTTTTTAGCCCCCAGCTTCAAGACCACAAAACTTGGCATGGCATATCATCTCCTTCACCCCCCTATTTTCATGCCTAGATATGGTACAATTCTTGGAACCCAAATACGGGACCTGATCGACCTTCGATACCCTAAGTGAGGTGGTTGCCATGGCCACGAATATCGTGCTCTCGAACACCGAATACAAAGTGGTAGGGACCCGGCCCATCAGGCATGACGGCACCGATAAAGTGACCGGGCGCGCCAAATACGGAGCGGACTTTTCGGCGTCCGATCTCCTTCACGGCAAAGTACTGCGTAGTCCCCATGCCCACGCCAAGATTAAATCTATCGACGTCAGCAAAGCCCTGGCCTATCCCGGCGTAAAGGCAGTCATAACCGGACAAGACATGCCGATAACCAAGATGGAATCGCCGGGCCGGACCGCCAGGTTCGCCAGCGACAACGTCATGGCCCGGGAGAAGGCCCTCTATAAAGGGCATCCCGTAGCAGCCGTGGCAGCGGTCAATGCCCACGTCGCCGAATCCGCAGCCTCACTGATAAACGTGGAATACGAAGTGCTGCCTCCGTTAATGACCGTACAGCAGGCCATGAAGGATGGAGCCAAGCCGGTCCACGACGACGTTACGACCACCGAATTGGGAGAGCGAACAGACAAGGTTAGCAACGTCGCCTCTCACCTGCGCTTTGAACAGGGTGACATCGAAGCGGGGTTCGCCAAAGCCGATGTCATCGTCGAGCGCGAATTCACCACCGCTACCGTTCACCAAGGCTATATCGAACCCCAGAATGCCGCCGCCCTGTGGAACGCCGATGGCAACCTGACTGTATGGACCAGCACTCAAGGCTCCTTCACCGCCCGGGAAGCCCTGGCCGGAGTCCTAGACGTCCCGGTTTCAAGAATCAAAGTGGTGCCCATGGAGATCGGCGGCGGCTTCGGGGGTAAGATTCCCATTTACCTGGAGCCCCTGGCAGCCCTCCTCTCCCAGAAAACCGGCCAGCCGGTAAAGTTAATTATGTCCCGAGACGAAGTTTTCGAATCCACCGGCCCCACTTCTGGGACCCACATTAGAGTGAAGATGGGAGCCACGAAAGACGGCAAACTCGTCGCCGCCGATGGCTACCTAGCTTACGAAGCAGGGGCCTACCCCGGGGCGATGGTGGGGGCGGGCGCTCAGTGCATCTTTGCTCCTTATGACATCGAAAACATGAAGGTGGACGGCTACGACGTGGTGGTCAACAAGCCCAAGACCGCCGCCTACCGAGCCCCGGCCGCGCCCAACGCCGCCTTCGCCGGAGAGGCTGTCATCGACGAGATCGCTCAGAAATTGGGCATGGACCCCATCGAGTTCCGCCTGCTCAACGCCTCCAAGGAAGGCACCAGACGCGTTGACGGCCCAATCTTTCCCAAAGTTGGCAACGTAGAATGCCTGGAGGCCTCCCGGGATACCGCTCAGTACAAATCGAAACTGGAGGGCCCCAACCGTGGCCGGGGCGTTGCCTCTGGCTTCTGGTTCAACATCGGCCTCCAATCCAGTTGCTCGATCAGCGTGAACGACGACGGCACCATCACCCTTGTCGAGGGCTCCACCGACATCGGCGGCACCCGAGCCTCCATCGCCATGCAGGCCGCTGAAGTCTTGGGCATCGCCGCCGAGGACGTACACCCATCCGTCGGAGATACCGATTCCGTTGGTTATACTTTCCTAACCGGCGGCAGCCGGGTAACCTTTGCCACGGGCTGGGCCGCTCACGACTGCGCCCAGGATATCAAGAAAAAAATGATTGAGCGGGCCGCGACCATTTGGGACGTTTCGGCAGACGATGTGGAATTGGAGGATGGGGAGTTCCGCCACAAGTCCGACCCGGACCTTAAGATGACGTTCAAGGAATTATCCGGCCAGTTGAACGGCAGCGGCGGTCCCATCTCCAGCCAGGTCAGCGTAGACCCCAAGGGAGCCGGCGGTGCTTTCAGCACTCACATAGTGGACGTTGAGGTGGACCCGGAGACTGGAAAGGTGACCATTCTTGACTACACCGCCATCCAAGACGCCGGCAAGGCCATCCATCCCAGTTACGTGGAAGGACAGATGCAGGGTGGAGTGGTCCAAGGCATCGGTTGGGCCTTGAACGAAGAGTACTTCTTCAACGAGGACGGCCAGATGGCCAACTCCAGCTTCCTGGACTACCGGATGCCAACCAGCCTAGACCTACCTATGATTAGCACGGTGATCGTTGAGGTCGCCAATCCCGGCCACCCCTACGGGGTGCGTGGCGTGGGTGAGATACCAATAGTGCCTCCCATGGCCGCCATCGCCAACGCGATCCACGACGCCATCGGCGTGCGGATGAATGTGCTACCCATGTCTCCCGGCGCCGTCCTGGAAGCTATCTGGGAAAAAGAAGGCGCACAGGCGGCCGACTAAACTCTCGCGGTTCAAAGGCCGGGTCCTAATAACATGGGGCCCGGCCTTTTTGTGTTCTGAAGCAATCTTTATGGAGGAAACCGAAATGGCCAGAGTCCCTTTCGCCACAAGAGAGAACATGACCCCGTCAGGCCAAAAGATCTGGGACGAGATAGAATCCAGCCGCGGTGGCGTCGCCAGGAACTACGCCGCTTTGTTGACCAACCCTGAAGCCGCCGACGCTTTGGCCGGCTTGGGCGGCTACGCCCGATATGTAACGCCTCTTGACCTAAGAGTGAAAACGCTTGCCATCCTCACCGCCGCCCGGGAGGCCCACGGCCACTACGTTTGGACCGTCAATCAGCGGGGCGCGAAGGAAGCGGGCATCAGCGACGACATCGTCAGCGCCATCCACGAGTTCCGCGCACCCGTCGGCTTGGACGCTAAGGACGCCGTGGTAGTTCAGTTCGTCTTGGAACTACTGCGTCAGCACCGAGTTTCCGACGCCACCTTCGAAGCCTTGCGGTCCCAAGTCGGCGACGCCGGGGTGGTAGACGTTCTAGTAGTTTCCGGCTACTACCATACTCTTGCCCACGCCTTGCAGGCCCTTGAGGTGGAACTCCCCGAAGGAACGTCATCGGCGCTAACCTACCAAACGGGAAAAGCCCCCGGAGATTAGCTCCCGTTTAACCGGGGCGATAAATCCCTTCCCCTCGATGGGGGAAGGTTAGGATGGGGGTGCCCGGCCCTCCCAAGGCACCACAATCCCGCGACGCGAGTTAAACTGATAGCTGGAAATAATCGGAAAAAGCCAAAAAAGGAGCGGCCGGCCTCGATAAATCGAAGGGGGTCGCTGAAGGAGCGGCCCACAACCGGTCGCTGAAGTCTGAATACTAATGCCTCGGGCCCGTCAGGTCAACAGATGGAACAACCGACGACAACCTCAGCCCGACTGATTCTCCGGCCCTTCACCCTAGCCGACGCACCTGACGTCCATCGAATGGCCGGGGACCGGGACATCGCGTCGACCACACTCCTGATCCCTCATCTCTACGAAGATGGGATGGCGGAGGAGTGGATAGGAACTCATCAAGGCCAATTCGATCGTGGTGAACAGATTAACTTCGCCATCGCCCTCAGGGCTGACGGCTCCCTCGTTGGCAACATTACCCTCAGAACCAACCAGTCCGACGAACATGGAGAGCTAGGGTACTGGATCGGAAAGCCCTTTTGGAACATGGGCTATGCCACCGAAGCCACTCAGGCGGGCATAAAATATGGCTTTGAGGTTCTGGGCCTGCAACGTATTTTCGCGGGCCATTTTACCCGCAACCCGGCTTCCGGGCGGGTGATGCAAAAGTCGGGGATGACCTATGAGGGTTGTTTTAGGAAGCACCACAAAAAGTGGGGCGACTTTGAGGACATTATGTATTACGGGATAATCCGTGGCGACTACGACTCCCAGACCCGCGTCACCTTATAGCGGCGCACCGGCTTCCGAGGCTTGGCGGCGGCGGCCTATTAGAAATACCCCCGCCCCCAATATGGTAATCACGGCGCCCAGCCAAAATACGTCCCGGTATGCGAGCACGAAGGCCCTGGCCTGGCCGTCCGCTGCCTCCAAACCGTTGCCTCCCAGGACCCCCAGATGGTAGTCGATGCTCAACGCGAAAAGTCCGCCGGTTACCGCCACCGAGAGCACAGTGCCCATGGCTTGGGCTAGGGATAACGCGGCCCCGGCGGTGCCGAACCGGTCTGCCGGAACACTGCTCATCATCAACGTGAACGCCGCCGCCTGAAATAGCCCTGTCCCCGCGCCAACCAGGGCGATGCGCAATCCCACTTGCGCCAAACTAGATTGGGCGTCCAAGAACCCCATCAGTAGCAACCCTCCGGAAAGGACGGTCAGTCCTATCGTCCCAATAACGGTCGTCCCGGCCCGGTCGCACAGCCAACCGCCGGTGGAGGAAAACACGGTATTGGCCGCGGCCATTACCGCCAGCATCACTCCTAAAATAAAAGCGCCGTAACCCAAGCTCTCTACGACATAGAAGGGGAAAATAAACCATATGACGAACGCGCCAAAATGAGACAGGAACATGGCCATGCTCGAGACCACAACCCCCCGCGCTCGAACCAGTGCGCCAGGAATGATCGGCCAGGCGGCCCGTTTTTCGATCCACAAGAAAGCCGCGAAGAACAGGGGAGCAAACGCCAATAACGCCATCACTACCGGCGATGTCCAGCCTATCGAGCGCCCCAACCTCAACCCGATCATCAGACACAGCATGACACCGAACAAGGTGAGCGCCCCCGTGGCGTCAAAGGACTGGCGCGAGGCTGAACTCTCGCTCCGTTTTAGGCAAATAACGCCTAGAAGCAAGGCCAACAACGCGAAAGGCACACGCCCCAGGAAAACCGCCTGCCATCCGAACCACCCCACCAGCAGACCGGCGCCCAAGGTTCCCGCCAGCATCCCCAACGCTTGACTCCCGGTCGTCAAGCCCATGCTCAACCCGCGTCGGGACATCGGGAATAATCGGGCGGCGATGGCCGGCGACGCCGCAAATAGACAGCCGGTACCCAGGGCCTGAAGCACTCGGAATCCCACCGCTATCCCAAAGTTGGGTGACAGGGCGATACAAATCATGGCCGCCAGATAGGCGGCCGCGCCCAGCAGATAAACTTGGCGAAGGCCGAACCGGTCGGCAAAGCTGCCTGCGCCCAATACCAATCCGGCCCTGGTCGCGATGAATACGATGATGATCCACTGTACGGTCTGGTAGTCGGTGCCAAACTCCCTGGTGATTAACGGGAGGGCCACGTTTACCGCTATGTCCAGGGACGTCAAAAACATTCCCAGCCCGGCAGCCAATCCTGTCATCCGGCCGCCCCACGTGTTCCAATCAGCGGATGTCTCATCACCAAGCGGTTTGCCGGTCTCAGTCGACATGGTTACCGATTGTACGCCTTGTAGCAGATTTTACGAACGCCGCTTTTCGCCCAATTTGCTGATCGCACGAAAACAAAAGATCAACGGAATCTATGGCAGACAAACAAGGCTCAGGCGCAATGAAATAGCGGGATGGTGACAGCAGGGATTTGGTGGGGCGATCGGGGTGTGATCGGCGGCTTGGGGATTAAACCATGAACACGGGGTTGGCATCCCGGTTAATCCGGCTCTCTTCCGCCAGCCCCTTGCGAAGGTACTTGGGCAAAGAGAACATGTTCCGGTGGGTTTCCCCATCATAGAATCCCAGCTCTTTTGTAACCCGCTCCGCGATCCGTGTGTCCACCTGATCGTTGTCGAGTTGGTCCAGAGGTGAGTCCGATGCCAATATCATTCCCCACATGGTTTGGAAAGCCGGCACGTGGACATGGGAGGGAATCACCCGGTCGAACACACCCTCTAATGTATTGTGTATGGTCGTGAAACATTCCTGGTAGCTAAGCAGCCCGGCTGGACCGGACTGGGTGACCATGATCCCACCAGGGTTCAACCGGGACTTAGCGATCTGGTAGTACTCTTCTGTGTAAAGTTTGTAGGCCGTCCCGCCTTCCAGTGGGTCGACCAGATCCATGATCATTACGTCGAAGCTTTCCTGAGTGTTCTCCAAGAATGCCCTGGCGTCCTCGTGACGGAGATCAAGCCGTGGGTCGTCAAAACTACCCTGATGGTGGTGCGGCAAAAACCGCCGGCATAGCTCCACAACTTCCTGATCCAAGTCCAACATAACCACCCGCTCGACCGAACGGTGGGCCAGGATTTCCCGCAACGTTCCCCCCTCGCCTCCGCCCCCGATGAAAATCGTGCGCGGCCCCGGGTGGAAACACATGGCGGGATGGACGAGAGCTTCGTGATAAACGAATTCGTCTCGTTCGGTAGACTGGGTTTTTCCATCCAACACCAGGCTACGGCCGAAGGTCTCGGATTCAAGCACCTCGACCTGCTGGTAGGCAGTATGTCCCGAATGAAGAACTTCCCGCACCTGAAGCATCACTGTCAGGTCCGGGAAAATTGTCTCCAGATACCATTTTCCGGATAAACCCATACCCCTCGGTTGGTCTGCTAACTTACGGCCGTGGTGGGCACCATACCCCTCTGAATCTCCGTTATATCCGGGTCCTTGGATTCCAGCTGCGCAGCCAGCAACTCCGCTGCTTCCTTGGGTTCGAAAGATGAGCCGCATGCAAAGATATCTGCCGCGGCGTATCCGTACTCCGGCCAAGTGTGTATGGAGATGTGTGACTCTGCGATAGCCAGGATCCCAGTGACGCCTTGGGGGCTGAAGTGGTGGAACGATTCGCCGACAACATGAGCGCCGACCTTGCGAGCTGTCAGGTGCATCGCCTCGCGGATGTAATCGAGGTCGTTCAGTAGAACTGGGTTACAGTCTTTGAGTTCCAGCAAGAGATGAAGTCCTAGTACATTCAATCACCTGCCCTCCTAATCTTGGGATAGCCTAATTTCGGCAACAGCTAATTCTATATGTAACGCCTGTTGTAATCAAGACCTGCTACAGGTAACAAGTAGCGGGCACAGAAATTCAGCTTACTTCTCTCTGGGCTAGCCAATTTTTCACCCTCAATATCACCCACTTGAGGTGATTACCTAATCGTATTTTTGCCGCACAATGTAGCTGGGTGCCCCGGGCATTGCCCAGCACACAGCTTCAGGCAGCCGTGGGGCAGGAGGACCACAGACATGCGCGTCAAGTTGCGCCTGAGAGCAGGCGCGGGACAAATGCGTATCGGGTTTTCGCGTTTCTTGAAACGGGGGACGCGGGGCTTTACCTTGGTCGAACTGTTGGCTGTTATGGCCATCATCGGAATTTTGTCCGGAATGGTCGCTGGAGCCGTGACGGGTCTTGGAACCAGCGGGCTAAACGCCCAGATAGTTAGCGACACCAAGGTCATTGAAACGGCCGCCGACCGTTTCTTGAACGCTTCATTCCCCGAAACCTACCCGGTCGAATCTTTGCCCGAGGGCGAAGAGGACTTAGGAGTGCGTGGAATCGATTTTGACGCCCGGTTGCCCCAAGACCCCAGCAAGCACTTCACGCCAGACTTTCTGAAGGATATACCTGACTCGGCAGCTCTGGTGAACTACCGGATCGAATTGACTAACGGCAGAATCTTCCCCGCCGATGACGCTGCCGCTTTCGCCCCGCCGGCGAACAGCAGGCTGGACATCAACTTGAGCGACCGGACTCCTTTGGGTAACCCGGATGTGTTGTTCCGCTTGAAGATGTCGGCAAGCCGGGCGGCGATTGAAACTTTGCAAACGCATATCCCCGCCGGCGTGATATTCGGCGGCCAGACTCTAGCCGCCGGTGCGGTAGTAGGCACCCTGGAAATCACCTTCGCCGTTGATAATCCTTGGAGATCTGGCCACGAAATCAGTGTCGACGCCGATGTTGTAGCCACCGGAAGGGCCCACGAATGGGAAATAGTGCCGGACTACACCTCGGCCACGAGCGATGCCGATAACAGCCCGGTCACCGGCATAAAGGAAGGCGTGACCACACTAACCCATACCATCAAAATCGAATCCGCCAACGTGGATATTCCTGGAACGCTGACCTTAAAGATGGACCGAACTGGCATCAGCAAAGCCCACAATGAAACTACCGAAACCTGGGACCTGTAGGCGTTCAGCGATAATGGGACACTTTTAAGGGGAGAAAAACATGAGAGTGGTGGTGGGTTTGGACTCCTGGTGTTGGGTATAGATCATCCACATCAAGAAAGGAGCCAGAAGTGTCTCAGAACAACATCGATCAAGGCCAAGCCGCAGAGACCCCGACTCAAGAGACCA
>CATMOE010000002.1:0-143777 GCA_950072105.1 uncultured Dehalococcoidia bacterium | reverse complement strand
GATGACAAAACCACGGCGGCAGTCGCGACGGCAACACCGGAGCCCTCCCCAATAGCCACGGTTGCTCCCATACCCATCGTCGTGGAAGATCCAACCGCCACACCCAAGCCACTTACTTTTCCGGAGCCGACTCCAACGATAGCCCGGGCGCCAACCGTAGCGCCAGCGCCGACGACGCCTCCGACAACCGCGCCAATGCCCACGGCAGCGCCGACAGCGACCGCCGTGCCACCTCCCGCGCCTACGTCAACCCCAGCTCCAACTCCCACGCCCGTCCCCATTGCCACGCCAATTCCTACCGCGACGCCCATCCCTACACCGACCTTCCCGCCAAGACCCACACCGTCGCCGACACCGCTGGGTGGCAACGTGCGATTCGGCAACCCCAGTGACATTGCCGTGGATAGCGAAAACAGATGGCTGTTCACGGTTAACGCGGTGGACAACCAAGTGCGGCGGTTCGACAGCAAGGGCCGGCTCATCAATACCTGGGGCAGCAGGGGCGGCGGAGACGACGAGTTTCGCCAGCCCAGCAACATAGCGATCAACGTGAACGACGGCTGGGTGTACGTAGTCGATGCCGGGAACCAAAGGATCCTACGGTTCAATGTCCGAGGTGAATTCCTTAACAGCTGGGGCGGCTGGGGTGTTGGCAACGGCCAGTTCAACGAGCCCGGTCAGATTCTATTCGACACAGTGAACGAGTGGATCTACGTTGTCGACAAGGCGAATCACCGGATCCAACGATTCACTTCGAAAGGTGGATACCTGGGTAAATGGGGCATGGAGGGCCCCGCCATTGGTTCGTTCCAAGAGCCGGCGGAATTAGCCTTGGACCAAAATAGGGGATGGCTATACGTCGTGGACACCGGGAACGATCGGATTCAATGGTTCGATTTTAAGGGCAGGGCTTTCGGCGAAAAGGGGGGCCGGGGCAGCGCCAACGAACAGTTCAACCGGCCCACCGCCATCGCCGTGGATAAGGTAAACAACTGGATCTACGTTGTCGACCAGGGTAATCACCGGATCCAAAAGTTCGACTCTCGTCTCCGGTTCCTGTTGTCCTGGGGGTCGAAAGGCAGCGCAGAAGGACAGTTCGAAACGCCGGGCGACATCGCCATCGAACCGGGCGGCAATTGGATCTACGTTCTAGACAAAGGAAATCGGCGGGTCCAACGATTCGGATCCAGGGGTGAATTCTCCAGAGAGTGGGGCATACAGGGTGACGCGACAGGAGAATTCCAGGCGCCCAGCACAATCGTGATCGACGACTCAGGATTCATTTACATAGGAGACATAGAAGGCCGTCGCGTACAGAAATTCGACGACCGGGGCAACTTCCAGTGGGAAGCGGATACCACCGTTCCTGACGGCGGCTAAGGCGTTCGTCCCATCGCCTGCGCCGCCGGGCTGGCGACTGGCCTATTTCAATTCCACCACCGTCACTCCGTCGCCGCCGCTTCCGTCTCCCGGAGCTATGCTTCCGGCCAAGGAATGCCTGGTCAGGTATTCCCGAATGGACCGGCGAAGCACGCCGGTCCCCTTGCCGTGAATGATTCGTACCGCTTCCACGCCCCCCAGAGCAGCATTGTTCAGCAAGTCATCCACCTTGGATAGGGCCTCATCCACCCGCAGGCCGCGCAGGTCAACCTCGGTATTGAGCTGGCGTATTGAGGGGCGGTTGAAGTAAACGCCCTGGCGCGCGGCGGGTTCGTGGCCTGCTGCCGGACGCTCCAACTGATATGACGGAATCTTGGCCCGCATGGTCCCCAACAAAACCTCTACCTGCCCCTCGTCGTCAGGCGAGGAGATCACCTCCACCGGGCGTGGAATTCCCCGTATAAATACCCTGTCACCGCTGCCAAGCTTCTCCTGCCAGGGAGTCCGTTTTACCTCGATCGGTTGCCAGTGAACAGACCGGACCTCCCGTGCCGCTTCTTGTAACTGGGACCGTTGCTCTTGTAGCGCCGAGCGTGCTTCGGGTTGGTCCAAGGCCCGTTCAGCTCGTTGAAGCCGCTGCAACAGGTCCGCGATCCGCTCTTGCAATTCCTGCCGTGACTCCTCTAGCATCTCTGCCTTGGTAGCTTCAACAGCCGCTAAGCTTGATTCCGTCTCGGCCAGGTTTTGGCGTGACTGGGCCATGGCGGCTTCCGCATCTTGGCGCAGTTGCTCCACTACTCGACGTTCTTCCTGCAGTTCCCCCAGCAGGCTCTCGGTGTCTCGCTCCACCGGAGACATGGACGTCCGCGCCTGTTCAATAACTTCCGGCGGCAACCCTAACCGGGCAGCGATGGTCAAGGCGTAACTGCGGCCCGGCAGGCCAAGGGTCAGTCGGTAGGTGGGTCCCAGGGTCTGCGGGTCCAGGTCAACGCTGGCGTTGATCATGCCCGGGGTTTCTTGGACGTACCTCGCCACTCCTCGGTGATGGGTGGTGGCGACCACCCATGGCCCCAGGCTCTGAAAGTGACTCAATATGGCGGTGGCTAGGGCTGAACCTTCCTCAGGGTCAGTGCTGGTGCCCAACTCGTCCACCAACACCAGGGAGTTGCCCGTGGCCTGGCCCATGATGGACAACAGGTTCTGGACATGGGAGCTGAATGTCGATAGGGCCTGTTCGATGCTCTGTTGATCGCCGATATCGGCGTAGACTCCATCCAGCAAAGGAAAGTGAGCCTCTTCGGCGGGAACGTGAAGTCCGGCGTGAGCCATCAAGGCCAACAACCCCACCGTTTTTAGGGTAACCGTCTTGCCTCCGGCGTTGGGACCGGTGATCAACATAACGGTAAACTCGGCGCCCAGGTCCAGACTCACCGGAACTACGTCGCCCGTAAGCAGGGGATGCCGCGCTCCCGTTAGCCGCAGGTTGCGATCTTGGCCCTCTTGGCCGGTGACCCAAGGCTGAGTTGCCTTCAACGATATGGAGTAGCGCCCCTTGGCCATGCTCAGGTCCAACCTGCCCAGCAGATCCAGTGTCAACAAAAGGTCCTCTCCGGCTTGGCCGACCATGCCGGAGAGTTGCCGCAGGACCCGTTCCACTTCCCGGTCCTCGGCCAGCCTGGCCTCCCGCCACCGATTGCCCTGTTCCACGGCGGCCATCGGTTCGATGAAGACCGTGGCTCCGCTGTCGGAAACGTCGTGGACGATGCCGGCCACCCGGGGCCGCATCTCCGCCTTGATCAACAGCACTAACCGGCCGTTGCGCTGGGTGATGATGGGCTCTTGCACCAACTCCTGACGCTGGAAACGGCGCAAACTGCGTTCCATCACCTCGTTCAAGTTTTGTTGGATGCGCCGGGATTCGTGGCGTAGATCCCTGAGCGTGGGGCTCGCATCGTCCAAGACCTCCCCGGCCGGACTGATCGCCGCGCCGATGGCCCGTTGCAGGGAAGAGTGGTCGGGAATATTCTCCGCATAGGAAGATAGCAGGGGGAGCTCTTCGTGGCGGGAGAGGTTCGCCCGGTCGTACCCCGCTGCCCTCACCAAATCATGGATGGGGTAAAGCTCGCCACCCCGCAGTAATCCGCCCAACAACGCCCGTTGGACGTACTCTTGAAAGTCTTCCTGGGGTCCGAATTCCAGGGAGCCCCCCTGCTCAAGAAATTGACGCGATTCGGTGGTCTCTTGCTGGCGGGTAGCAATCTCCAAGAGGTCTCGGTCCGGCGCCAGGTTGCGGGCGGCGTCCTGACCCATAAGCGTGCGAGCGTAGGAAGCCACTTGTTGGCGAATCTGGTTGAACTCCAGAAGCTCTACAGACTGGGAGAATCCACCCAGCACGTGGGACTGATCAGCCGAGTCCTGTGTCAGGTCGTCTAATACCATACTTCCGTGAATATATCCTATAGTTCTGACGATTTAAGGTGATTTTAAGTGGCTTTTACCACTGAAACTGGTAGATTCGGCTTTCGTGCAAGAGCCTCCCAACTTGGTCCAGCGTATCACGTTTTGGGTCCCTGATGTTCAGGCGCCGGCCCAACGTGATGGAACGGAATCTCTCCATATAAGTACAGATCTTCAGGAAACCGTTGAGGGTAAATCTCTCGCCGCCCAGGAACATGTAGTCCAAGTCGCCGGCGATCGAAGTGAACTGACTATGGACCGCTTCGCAAGTCTTCTCGTACATCAGCTTCATCTGGCCTTCGCGGATGCGCTGGAACCTTAGCTGGGAGGTGCCCCCGGCGTGGTGCCTTCCTTTCACGTACCGGGCATCGGTTTTGGAGGATATTAGCTTTTCCCCCCGATACACCGCCACCGATGAACGTCCCAAGCGCAACAACACCACGCCCAGGGTAAATTCAGACTTCAAAAGCAGCAACAATGTGGAGAAGTCCCAGCTAGAAAAAAAGAGGCTCTCCGGCAGAGGGAATGGCGGGGCTACCACCAGGCACTGGTCCCCGGAGCGCAGGACGGCCAGCCCGGTTCCGGAATCCAAGATCGAATCGTTCAGCTTGGTTAATCGCTCCCGCCAGTCTTGCCCGGTTGCGCCTAGGGATTCCAAGAACTCCTGACCCTCGCCGGGCCTCAGATACAGCGTCGACGCCGGTTCTCCCGTCTCGGGAGCGCTTTCAACCAACAGCCGTTCCAGCGCGGCTTTGCCTATGGTCCGTCCGGTCCCGGCTTTGGTTGTTGGAACCCCGCCTTGTGTCATGATTCGGGCCTTCTCCGGTAGGGTAATCGGAAGCTCTTTACCAGTATACGATTCGGTGCATCAAGAGTCTCGCTTAGCACGGCCATATACCGGGGGATGCGGCACGTATTCAACCCCGTTTGCCCGCCAATAGCGTTTTTGCTACACTAGGCCGGTAAATCCGACCCTTCGGCGGACCGGCAACATTTTGCCAGGGGAAGGAACTAGATAACCGCAAGAGGAGTCGCCATGATTTACGAAGTCAGGACCTACACTTTGAAACCCGGATCGGTTGCAAAATTCGAGGAAAATTTCGGCAAGGCCTTACCCGCCAGGCAGAAGTATTCCAAGCTGGGCGCCTTCTGGCACACCGAGATCGGTCCGCTGAACCAAGTGATTCACGTATGGCCTTATGAGAGCGTGGAAGAGCGTAACGACGTTCGCGCCGACGCCGCCAAGGACCCCGAATGGCCCCCGTCCAACCCCTCGGACATGTACGTGTCCCAGGAGTCGGAGATCTGGCATCCCGCTCCATTCATGCGTCCCTTGGGCGAAGACCAAGCCTTGGGCAGCATCTATGAGATGCGGACCTATACCTACCAGACCGGCACCATGGGCAAAGTGCTGGAGCTTTGGGCCGCCGCGATCCCCCATCGGGAAGAGCACTCTCCCCTGGCCTTGGGCATGACCAGCGAACTGGGCGGCCTCAACAAGTGGATGCACGTTTGGCCTTACAAGTCCCTGGGAGACCGCGACAAAATCCGCGCCGAGGCTGGCAAGTCGCCCCATTGGCCGCCGCCTACCCGGGAGTTCTTGGTCAACCAACAGAACAAGATTCTGGCGCCGGCGTCGTTCTCGCCATTGCACTAACCTCCCATCTCACCAGCGATATGGTGGGAGGCGGGTCTAGCTAAAGGACTGAGAGAATCCCCCAGCCCCCACTCCGGGGGGAAGGGGATTCTAAATTTTCCGATACCACATGCGAACGGAGTGCGATGGAATCCCAATCGGCGGAAGTTGAAGCGGTCAAAGCAGCCAACCAACGGTTCTACGACGCCTTCGGCGCTCTGGACATCGGGCAGATGGAAGAGATCTGTGATACGTCCGGCGATTCCCTATGCGTGCATCCCGGCTGGGAGCCATTGATCGGCTGGGATAACATACGAGCCAGTTGGGCGGGCATCTTCGACAACACCATGCTGATGCACTTCAACATTCGCTACGTGAATGTGGCGGTGCACGGCGACGCGGCCTGGGTGACCTGCGTGGAGCACATCTCCAGCGTCTTGCAGGGCCGGGCCAGCAACTTCGGCGTGCTGGCTACCAACATCTTCGTCCGGACCCCTCAGGGTTGGAAACTTTCCGCCCACCACGCCTCTTCAGGCATGTAACCCCCCGCGATTCCACCAAATAACCATCCCCGCAACCCATTAGCGAAAGGAACCTTAGCATGGCCTCAGAAACCCCCAACATGACCAAGACGGAAAAGAATCTGTGAAGCGCCATCGTCGATGAGGCCTTGGCCTACCTGAAGTACAACGCTTATGCCCACCGCGCGCTGGAAGAAGGGCTTCCTGAGATCGCCCAAGTCTTCCAGGAAGTCGCCGGAGCCGAGACCATTCACGGCCTCAACCACCTCCGGGTTTCCGGAGACATCAAGAGCACTCTGGAGAACCTGCGCACGGTCACTGAAGGCGAGTCCAAAGAGTTCAGCACCATGTATCCCCGGATGATCCGGGACGCTCAGGACGAAGGCCGCAAGGACGCCGCGGATTCCTTCTCCTTGGCCATGGAGCGGGAGCGGCATCACCTGGAGGTATTTACCCAGGCCCTGGACCAGTTGGAAGCCAGACGAACCGTCGCCGTTGCCCCACCGTCGCCGGCGACAGAAACAACGGCAGAAGCCGTAGAAGACACCCTAGGCCGGGAACGGGCCGAGTTCGCTCCAGTAGCCGCGAATGACCTGGATACCTTCGTCAACGCCACCATCGAGCTGGACCGGGAGAGATGGCGGGTCGCCTCGTTGGGCCGGATCCGAGAGGTTGTCTTCGGCGCCCAAGACGGAATTCTCAGCACCGTGGCCTTGGTAACCTCGGTGGCCGTGGCTCTGGACAGTCAAACCGCAGTCCTGGTTGCCGGGCTTGCCGCCGCCGCCGGAACGATCTCGATGGCCACCGGAGCGTATCTAGGATCCCGGGCCGAGCAGGACGTTCAAAGAGCGGAGATAGCCCGCGAGGCCCAAGAGATAGAGGAAAAGCCCGCCGAGGAACTGGCCGAATTGGTAGTTATATATCAGCGGGAGGGAAGGTCCTTCGAAGAAGCCCGCCGGATGGCCGACGAGATCGCCGAAGACAAGGAACTATGGCTGAGGACTTTGGTGGAGAAAGAACTGGGCATAAGCCCGGACGAAACGTCCAACCCTATGAAGGACGCGGCCGCCATGGGTCTCTCGTTTCTGTTGGCCGCCTCGGTGCCTATCATCCCTCACATCTTGCTAACCGGCACGGCGGCGATATCGGTCTCGGTCGCGGGTGCGCTGGTGGCCCTCTTCGTATTAGGAAGCCTCAAAGGCCGCCTGGTGCAGAAGTCGCCCATCTTACAGGGCTTGGAGATTTTGGGTATCGGCGCTGTCTCGGCAGCCATCGGCTTCGCCTTGGGAGACGGCATCCCCCGGTTGATTTCTTAGATATCACTAAGCCTGTAAAGTGCCGGGCCATCCTAACCTTCCCCCTCGATGGGGGAAGGTTAGGATGGGGGTGACACCCCTCAGGTAAATACTCTTCTCACCGAGCGAGGAGCCTTTCCACGTCCCCCTCTAAGCGTCACCGCCCAATGGCGTAGCCAGAAGCGTGTCAGTGCACCCGCCCCAGAAACTTCCCCACCTCAACCAAAAACTCGGCGGGATTATCCCCCTGAACCAGGTGTCCGGCGTTGGAGATCGTGACGGTGGTGCAGTCGGGTATCACCTGCTCCATCCGCTGCATAGTTTCATCGGCGAAAATATCGCTCCGGTCTCCCCGCAGTACCAGCGTGGGGCAATCGATCTTTCCCACACAGTCCCACAACTGCTCCGAAGTCCATCCTGGCGGCCGGGCCCCGGGGGTTCGCATGATTTTGTCGTACTTCCAGGTCCATTTACCGTCGGAGCGCTGGCGGATACTGTATTTCAGCGCGCCCAAAACTTGTTCCTGGGTGCGGCCGGTGTATTCTTGCACCCGTTGCACAAAATCATCGAACGAGTCCAGCTCGTCGGGCAACTCTTTGAATTGCTGGATCCGGTTAGAGCCGGTGCGCTGGGTTTGCGGTCCGGTATCGACGATGATCAGCGCCTTCAAAGCGCCGGGATGGCGTGAGGCCCAAACGTAGGAGTTCCGGCCGCCCATGGAGTGTCCCATCAACGTGAAACCGTCCAACCCAACTGCCTGCACAAAACCGTCGATATCCTTCTGTTGGGCTTCTATGGAGTAATCGCCGTCCCCCGCCCAGTCGCTATCGCCGTGGCCCCGTTGGTCCAAGACAATAAGATGAAATTGTTCGGAAAGGGCCAGGCTCACGAAGTCCCAGCTATGTGACTGCTGGCTATTGCCGTGGAGCATCAGGATGGAAGGGTTGGACGGGTCGCCCCATTCCAGGTAGTGGAAGTTCATCCCATCGATCTGAACCGATTTATCAACCGGCTCATTTTCCTGGGAAAAAGATACTCCCATCTGTCTTGCCGCATCGTAAAGGGTCAAGCCCAGCGAATGAGACGCCATTAGACAACCTCCCAACAAAAGTCACACTCATAATACCTTTCGTGTCAAGAAAATTATTTCCATTGGCGCACTGCGGGTGCTATCATAGAGCGGCCGGTCAACGCTCCCCCGTCCGTTGGATAGGCCCGTTTCGACCGCCAAAATAGACCCGAATAGGAGAAGCAACCGCTATGACCACCGCGTCAATCAGTCTGGAGTTATCCCCCAGGGAGGTTCTGGGCAAGAAAGTAAAGCGGTTGCGCCAACAAGGTGTGATTCCAGTACACTTGTACGGACCGGGAGTAGATCCTCAACCACTGCAATGCGAGACCACGAAGCTGGTTGACGTACTGGTTAGGGCCGGCGGAAACACGGCGGTTACGGTCACTGTTCAGGGTGGCCAGGAGACCCACCTGGCCTTTGCTAGGGAGATACAGTGGGATCCCAGGCGCGATGACATCCTCCATGTCGATTTCCTGGCGGTGGATGCGTCTCGGCCAGTCTCGGCCCAGGTGCCCATCACCTTGATCGGAGAATCGCCGGGCGCTCGAACGGCCGGCGGCACAGTGATGCAGCAACTCCGCGATCTGAACGTGGAAGCGTTGCCGCTGGAAGTCCCTAGAGAGCTTGAATTGGACCTGACAATGTTGACCGAACCGGACGGAGTGCTCCGGGCCGCCGACATAGTGATACCCGGCAATGTGACTCTTTTGACTGATCCTGAGGACGTGGTAGTAAGAATCGAGGTCCTCCGAGCGGTAGAGGAAGAGGTCTTTGCCGAAGATGAAGGCGCGGACGCCTCCACGGAATCCGAGGACGAACCCGAGGCCTAATAGAAGCCGCAACAATCAACCACGGTTCGGAGGCCGCTCCATGTACCTGGTGTACCTTGGCGAATCCGGTAATACCGGCGTAAGTGTCGCCGACTCGAATCAGCCGCACCACGTCCATGTCGGCCTGCTGATTCACGAGTCTCAATCTATATCCATCAACGGTGAGTTCAACGCCCTCTGCCGGCGTCACTTCGGGCGGCCTCTTGGCGAAGCCGGGACCCCCAAGGAACTTCGCCCCAGCGACATCTTCCAAGGGCGCGGCGACTTCACATCCTGGCCTGTCCAGAAAAGACACGAACTTATTCAGGACTGTCTGAGCATCCTGATCCGGCGGGAAACCCCTTTGATAACCGCCTATGTCGACAAGGAGACGTTCGCCAAGTCTCGCAGTAATGGGGACGACCCCAACATGGTGTGGGAAAGTCCCTCGGAGATCACCATGGGCCGGTTCCTTTTCGCCTTGAATATGTTCGTCGACGAACTGAACATGTCCGGTTTAAATAGCGACCAGTTGATGGAGTCCCAATGGCCCGTCGCCGACTTCGCCATGGTGGTCGCCGGTGACGGCAGGTCCGTGGAACCCCGGTTCATGACTCAATTCCTTAAGTCCGACGATGGCATGGATTCAACGGCCGTATTGGCCAACTTCTGCTACGTCGGCTCGGAACACTCAGTGGGCACGCAACTGGCCAATATGTGCGCCTACTTTGCCCGGCGGTGGCTCCAAAACCCGTCGTCGCCCCAACCCTACTTCGAAGCGCTCCGGGACGGTAAGGTAGTCCAAGTGGTCTACAACGTGCAGATGTAAGTCTGCCACGCCTCCCCCGACCAATCGCGAACGTTTGCTCTGAATGTAGGGGCGGGTTTTAAACCCGCCCCTACCCGCGTTGATGGTCACACACATCGTCAACAATCCATCGACGGATTGCGCCTTTTACCCCTTCCCGGTCACCAGCCTTCTGAGCCATGCGCTCAACAGGTCAACGGCGATCACCAAGATCAGGTACCACATGATTAACAACGCCAGGTCGGTGTAGTGAAAGAAGCTTAGGCTTAACCGAAACTCCCGGCCCAACCCTCCGGCGCTGACAAAGCCCACCACCACAGTGGTCCGTATGATTACCTCCCATCGGTAAAGCAGGTAGGTGAGGAAGTGCGGGAGGGCTTGGGGGAAGATGCTGTAGATCAGCATCTGAAGGTTGCTGGCCCCGGCGGACCGAAGCGCCTTGGCGGGACCGGGGTCCAGGTTTTCCACCACTTCCGCCGAAAGGCGTCCAACCACTCCGTAGTTATGCACCGCCAAGGCCACGGCCCCCGGCACGATGCCCGGCGATAGAAAAAAGACGATCACCATGGCCCACACCAGTTCCGGCACTGCCCGTGTCAGGGTGAAGGCCAGACGCAATACATGGTAGAAAAGGGTCCCCAACCGGGATGGTGCGCCGCCCAAGTCGCCGTTGCTGACGTTGCGGGCCCCGGGCAAGAATGTCGGCAGCACGGCGACGCCGGTCAGAACGATTGCCAGAACGCTCATCGCCAGAGTATCCAGGGCAAGTCTCCCCGTGACCAACCAGCGGTCAACTACCAAATAGGCAGGCTGGGTTGGCGAGTCAACGCCGATCAACTGCCGGATAAAATTGCCCGCGTTGCTCCAAGTCTTGGCCGAAACTAAGTCGGCCGCTCCGCTATCGGTAACCACCAAGATGTAACCCCAGGACACAAACGCCAGGACTACGAACCCGTACAGGGAGGCACGGACAAAGGTCATCGGGCGCCGTCGGCCTCTGAAGAGGCGGAACGCTGGGGCGTTTCCCATCAAGACACCAAACTCCGCCGCACCCGACTGCTCCACATATCGACCAACACCACCATCCCCACCATGAACAAAAGTAGCGTCCACACCTCGTCGAACAGCAGGTCGTGCAGGGATAGCTGTATCTCGTAGCCCAGACCCCGTATGCCGACAAAGCTCATGATTGCCGCCGACCGGATGGCGCACTCCAAGCGGTAAAAGGTGTAGCCCAGCATATCTGGCAAAGCCATGGGCAGCCGTCCGTACAGAAGCACCCGGAAAGGGGAGGCCCCGGACGCCCGGAGGGCGCGCAACGGTCCCTCCGGCACTTGGTTGAACAACTCCCCGTAGATCCGCCCAAGTATGCCCCCATAGGGCAATGCCAAGGCCAGTATCACTGTCATTGACGACAACCCAAAGGCGGCGACGAACAATACCGCCCAAACCAGTTCATGTATCGAGCGCATGGCCGCCAGGATCAACCGCACCGCCACCGCCAGTCCCAAGCCCATTCTGGGCGAGCCAGACACGGACCCAGAGGCAATCACACCCAAAGGAAATCCAATGAGCACCGCCAAAGTGATTCCCGCCACGGCGTAAGCTAAGGTTTTCCAACTGGCGGACAGAGCCAGCCCAAGAAACCCGGGAGACAGCTCTGGAGGAAAGAGAGAAGCGAGAAAATCCAAGAACGCGCCAAGTCCGCCTGTATGGATCAGCGGCCCCCGCCAATCGACGGTGGATAGGCTCCACAGAAAGACCCCGGCCAGCAACAGGGTCAACAGCCGGCGGCTTTCCAGGAGTTTCAGTTCCCGCCTCCCCATACAGCCGCTTCCGACTGGTCCAGATCGTAGAGCCGTTCCAATGCCCGGTCCGTTACCTCCGCCGCCGGGACGTCAAACTCCAGCCGTCCTTCCCGCAGACCAATGACCCGGGTAAAGTGTTTGCGCATCAAACTGGGCGAGTGGATACTGGCGATAAGGGTCTTGCCGGAGCCACCGGCCAAAGCCGTCAAAATCTCCAATATGTCATCTGCCCGGACCGGGTCCAGCGAGGAAACCGGCTCATCGGCCAGGATAACGCGCGACCCCTGGACCATCAGCCGGGCGATGGCCACCCGCTGCTGTTCGCCCCCGGAAAGGTGGGACGTTCGCTCGTGAATCTTGTCGGCGATACCCATCTGGGCCAGGGCTTCTTCCGCCACTTGGCGGTCTTGGGGCCAAACTAGGGAAATCATCGATCGGAACAAGCTCCACTGGCCCAACCGCCCAGCCAGAACGTTGTGCACCACCGAGAGATGTGGCACTAGGTCGTATTGCTGGTGTATCAGGCCCACCAGGCCTGCTTTCTCTTTACCCGGCCGCTGGCGCGCCAGGTCTTGTCCCGCCAGGAGCAGCTCCCCGGCATCGGGCTGGATGATGCCGGCCAGCAGGTACAGCAGGGTGGTCTTGCCGCTACCGCTCGGACCGGCCAAGGCCACCCGCTCCCCTTGGGATATCGTCAAACTCAACGGAGCCAGGGCTTGGACTCGCCCAAAACTCTTGGAGATTCCGGTGGCCACTAACAAATGATTCGCGTCAGATTTTTTCATGCTCATCGGACGATTCCTAGATTCCGGGCCACCGCCTCGATCTCCCCGTAGTTGGCGTTGTTGCTCTCGATAAATCGCCGGGTGTTGAATAGGTCCAAGATCTCGCCATGCTCTTGCGGGTTCAGCGCCAGAAGGGCGGCGCGAAGCTTATCGGCAAACCCTTCTCCGTAGATCCGTTCCAACTCCGCACTAACTGTCCAGCTGTAATCGAAATATTCCGGAGTCGTATAGAAAACCCGAACTTTACCGGCGTCGACCTTCCCGTCCCGAACCGCCCGGCCCCAAACATCTTCATTCAGAACTCCCACGTCGAACGAGCCGCTGGATACCAGATGCCAGGTCAGATCGTGGGAACCGGAGAAGTTGGGTAGGGACCGGAAATCTCGATCCGGGTCTATCCCCGCCTGGATCAGGAAATACCGGGGCATCAAGTGCCCGGAGGTGGAGCTTTCGCTGCCGAAAGTAATGGTCAACTCTTTAGCCTGCTCTTTAAGGCCGGCCAACGAGTCTATGGATAGCCCGTAGCGGACGATGAACTTGGAGTGGAACCGGTTATCGTTTTCCCTTTGGGCGATAACACGAGCTCCGGGGTTTTGCAGCCGCGCCTGCACCCCGGTCAATCCACCGAAGAAGGCCAGGTCAATCTCGCCTTGGGTAAAAGCCGTGACTACCGCGGCATAGTCCACGCTTGGGGTGTACTTAACCGGCACTCCAAGTTGCCGGGATAAGTAATCCGAAAATACCTGGTACCTTCGCGCCAGGCGAGACGTATCTTGGTCGGGGATGCCCCCGACTTTCAAAACCAACTGTTCCTGATTTCCGGTGCAGGCCGTAGCCGCCATAGCCAGCAGGAAAAAGGACACCAAAGTAGCTCTGAAATATCGTCTGGATATGAGCAACAATTACCTTCTGTCGAACTTGCTTGGGAAAACCACGTGGAATACCAAAGACGCATCCAAGGAGTGTTGTGGTAGTCCAACGGCTTACCTGGGGGCAAGGACGGCAGCAGATCGCGGCGAAAGAAGCAGTAGCTTGGTTAGACGAAACGCGCCCGGTGGGACCGCTGAACGGTCCAGGCCCCACAGGTCTGGACTCACGTAAAGCCGGCGCCCGGCGGTATAAAGACGTTGACGGAGTTGGTTGCCATATAAAGAATCCTAATGACGGCTATAAACATTGTCAATTCATGAGCCTCACCCTTGCGGCGGCCTGCCCCGTCCATCCTTTGATTCCACCACGTCCTATCGCCTCGGCCGGGCATGCTTTACAACGCCTTTGCTGGAGACTACAATCGGCTTCGGGATGAGAGCGCCGACCCGGCCTTCTCTCCCACATTGTTTTTCCCCCTTTGGCCGGGGGATGCAATCATGGCACAGCCCAGCTACTTGTCTCGGGAAGGGCTGGAAAACTTGAAGAACGAGCTGGCCTTCACCGAAGGGCGCATCCTTACCCTAGACAACATGATTAACAATGCCGTCATCATCGAAGAAACCCAGGGCGGCCGGGCCACGCTCGAGGTCGGAACCACCATCGCCGTAATGGACCAAGACGGACGGTCCTTCAGATACACCATCGTCGGCAGCGCCGAAGCCGATCCCTCCCGAGGAACGATATCCAACGTTTCTCTCATCGGCCAAAGCCTGTTAGGAAAACGGGTCGGCGACGTAGCCAAGGTCAACGCCCCGTCGGGCGAAATCAGGCTCGAAGTATTGGCAATTGAATAATCCACAAATAGCCTCCAACGATTGATATGCCCGACCGAGAAGAAGGCCTGCTGGCCAGCCGGTTCAGCAAACTCGACCACCTCCGCCAGAGTGGAATCGACCCCTACCCGCCACGTTTCGTCCGGACCTGCGACAACGCCGCCGCTACTGCCATGTTCGAAGCCGTGGAGAGCGGTGACCCGCCCGAATCCACCACCACCAGCGTCTCATTGGGCGGCCGAATCATTTCCATGCGCGTCATGGGACGGGCGGCCTTTCTGGACCTTCGGGACAGTTCCGGCACTATCCAAGCATTGCTCAGGCAGAACGTGCTTGGCGAAGCCTACGAACTGCTCAAGGACCTGGATCTGGGCGACCACTTGGGGGTATACGGTCCGGTCATACGCACCCGAACCGGCCAGATCACGATCGAGGCCCATCAACTAACCATAACTTCCAAGGGCATGCGGCCGCTTCCGGAGAAATTCCACGGCTTAAGGGACGTGGAAACCAGGTACCGGCAGCGGTACCTGGACCTGATCGCCAATCCCGAAATCATGCCCGTCTTCGCCATGCGCAGCCGGATCATCGAGCGGATCAGGGCTTTCTTCCAAAGCCAAGGGTTTCTGGAAGTTGACACGCCTATTCTGGTGCCGGTTGCAGGAGGCGCCCACGCCCGCCCTTTCATCACCCACCACAACACTCTGGACCAACAGCTTTACCTGCGCATCGCCACCGAGCTATATCTAAAACGGCTGATCATCGGCGGGTTCGACCGGGTATTCGAGATTGGTCGCGTTTTTCGCAACGAGGGCATCGACCAAGACCACAACCCGGAATTCACCCTACTGGAGAGCTACCAGGCCTACGCCGACTACAACGATGTTATGGCTATGGTTGAATCCCTGGTTTCAACCGTGGCGTTCGATGTCTTGGGCACCAACCAAGTCCAATACGGAGACCATCTGATAGACTTCACGCCCCCTTGGAAGCAGCTCGATTTTAGGCAAGAGTTAAAGGACCGAAGCGGCATCGACATCGATGACTTTAACGATGACGCGTCGCTTAAACAGCGGGCCGCCGAACTGGGCTTGGATATTGAACCCAAGGACAGCCGCGGCAAGGTGATCGACAAGCTATTCTCGACCTTTGTAGAACCCCATCTGGTGCAACCCACATTTATGCTGGACTACCCAGAGGTCATGTCTCCATTGGCCAAAGCCAAGCCAGGGACTCCCGGCTACGTGGAGCGGTTCGAGGGCTTTGCCGCCGGCATGGAGATCGCCAACTCATATACCGAACTGAACGACCCGCAGGTACAGCGGGACCGATTTGAGGATCAAGAATCGCTTCGGCTCTTATTAGGCGATGATGAAACAGACCGCTTAGACGAGGACTTTCTAGTGGCACTGGAATACGGCATGCCCCCCACCGGCGGCCTGGGCATTGGCATCGACCGGCTGGTCATGCTATTGGCCGGCCAAACATCTATCAGAGACGTGATCCTGTTCCCTCAGATGCGGACAATCCAATCAGGACAAAAGGATGATTCCGAATGATATCCGGCAAGACTGATGAAAGCAGGCGTTTCCCCTTCACCCCCGTCCCCTCACCCTCAGTGAGAAGGGTGGCCGCAGGCCGGGGCGAGGGCGGTCTCCGGCAAACCTAATATGCTATCCATTGAGCTGATACGCCGAGACCCCGACTTCGTAAAGAGCGCCCTTGAATCCAGAGGCGAGGAAGACCCTTTAGGCGAGCTATTGACGCTGGACACCAACCGGCGGCAGGCTATCACCGAAGCAGACGATCTGAGGGCGCGGCGTAACCAGGTTAGCCGCCAAGTGGGCCAGGCCCGTGGCGCCGGTCAGGAACCTCCGCCGGACGTCGTTGCCGAGATGCGCCAAGTCGGGGATCAGATCAGCCGGCTTGAGCAGGACGCGGGCGTGCTTGAGGAGCAGATCAGTACCATCTTGATGCGCCTGCCCAACATACCCCTTCCTGACGTTCCCAAAGGGCTGGACGAAGAGTCCAACGTAATCATCCGCCAATGGGGCGAGCCGGCTACTCTGGATTTCACGCCGGTGCCCCACTGGGAGTTGGGCGAGCGATTGGGGCTTATCGACTTCGAGCGGGGAGTGAAGATATCCGGCAGCCGCTTCTACACCATGTTCGGCGCCGGCGCTAAGCTGGAACGCTCCCTCATCGCCTGGATGCTGGATCTGCACACGCGGCAGCACGGCTATACCGAGGTTATGGTTCCCGCAGTGGTCAAGCGAGAGGTGATGGAGGGGGCGGGGAATCTGCCCAAGTTCAGCAATTTCTTGTACCACGACGAGGAAGCCGACCTGTGGATGATTCCCACCGCCGAGGTACCCATCACCAATCTTTACCGGGACGAGATTATTCCCCCGGATAGCCTGCCCCTCCGCTACGTGGCTCAAACTCCCTGTTTCCGCAACGAGCGGGCGGCGGCCGGCCGTGACACCAGGGGCATCAAGCGGGTGCACCAGTTCAACAAGGTGGAGATGTACAAGTTCGTCACCCCGGAAACCTCTGAAGCTGAACTGGAAACTCTGCTCGCCGACGCCGAGGACGTGTGCCAGAAACTGGAATTGCCCTACCGGGTATTGCAACTCTGCACCGGGGACATCGGGTTTCAGTCCGCCAAGACCTACGACATAGAAGTGTGGGCCGCCGGCTGCCAGGAGTGGCTGGAGGTCAGTTCTTGCTCCAATTGCACCGATTTCCAAGCTCGGCGCGCCAACATCCGCTACCGGCCCGGCCAGGGTGACCGTCCCCAACTGCCTCACACCATAAATGGCTCCGGGCTGGCCCTGCCCCGGGTGGTGATCGCCATTTTGGAGAACTACCAGCAGGCGGATGGCACGGTGGTGATTCCAGAGGTCCTCCGTCCCTACACCGGCTTCGACACCATCCCGCCCCAGTAGTCAATCAAGACCGGGGAGGAACAACATGTCCGGTATCTGGCCCGGAGACATTCAATGCGTGGTGATGTTGGGGTTCGACGTCGACGGCGTCTCTTCGTGGTTGAACCGCGACCCCAACTTCGCCCAGCTTCCCAGCCTGATGTCCATGGCCGAATACGGCCCCAGCGTCGCAACCCCCCGTATCCTGGACATGCTGGACAGCCACTCCATCAAGGCCAGCTTTTACGTTCCAGGCTATGTCGCCGAAACCCACGTTGAGATGGTCAAAGAGATCTCCCGCCGGGGGCATGAGATCGCCCACCACGGGTACATGCACGAACCTCCAGCCTCTTTAACGCCGGAGAAGGAAGAAGAGGTGCTGCACCAGGGCAGCTCCATCCTTGGCGACATCACCGGAGAAGCCCCCCGAGGCTACCGGTCCCCTAGTTGGGAGTTGAGCGAGCGCTCGGTGGACCTGCTGGCCTCCCACGGCTTCCTGTACGACAGCAGTCTGATGGGCGATGACGCGCCATACATGCTCAATCCGGGCACTCCCCAAAGCCTGGTGGAGATTCCCATCCATTGGCTCTTGGACGACGCCCCAAATTTCGTCTACGCGCCGGCAGCGGGGCGGCTGGGCCCCATGCGCAACCCGGAGGAAGTCTACGGAACTTGGGCAGCCGAGTTTGAGGGCCTATATCACTATGGCCGGGCCTTCACCCTAACCATGCACCCCCAATACATCGGCCGTCCCGGACGCCTGAAAATGTTGGAGCAATTGATCACCCACATCCGCACCTTCGCCAACGTAGAATTCATGCGCGCCATCGACGTGGCGGAGATGTGGTCGTCCCCCTGTGACAAGGTTCCCAGCCGGAAGACTACCTTCGAAACCACTGAATCAACCAATCATGAGGATGTAAGAAATTGAAATCCGTGATGCTTTCGGAAATTGGACTCGATCTACCCCCGCCGCCGGACAGCAGCAACCTATTGGAATGGCTGTCCCAGAAGACACGAGAAAAGTTGCCCGGTGGAGTCTCGCCAGTGCGGTTGGTGGTCACGTCTTCGGACGCCACCGGATACCGGTGCGAGGTCACAACCTTCGATGACGGCAACGATTCCAGCCGGTTGCCCAATAACTCCATCCTGGAATTTCGCCACCGCCAAGTGGAAAATACCGGGAGCTTCAACGCCATCCTGCTGGTACCAACCGGGATAGGCGCTGAAATCGGGGGGCACGCCGGTGATGCCACGCCCGTGGCTCAACTGCTGGCCTCCGTCTGCGACACTTTGGTCACCCACCCAAACGTGGTCAACGCCTCGGACATCAACGAGATTCCGGGCAACGGGCTATACGTGGAAGGCAGCGTCATCTGCCGTTTGCTGATGGGCACGGCTGGGTTGCAGCCGGTTCGGTCTAACCGTGTCCTGGTTCTGATGAACTCGCATACCGACCGGCTATTTCACACAATGACAGTCAACTCGGTTAACGCCGCCCGGGCATCCTATGGGCTGATCTGCCCACTGGTGATCGAGTTGACTCCGCCACTTGTGATGATCTCCGAGTACACTTCATCGTCCCGGGCGGCGGGACGGGTGGAAGACTTGGAACACGTGCTTGAACTGCTGGACAGACACCGCGGGGAATACGACGCCGTGGCCATATCGTCGGTCATAACCGTTCCCACCAGCTACCACGGCGACTACTTCAACAGCGGCGGCAGCATGGTCAATCCCTGGGGTGGCGTGGAATCCATGCTTACCCACACCATCTCCAGCATCTACGACGTGCCCTCGGCCCACTCCCCCATGATGGAGTCCCAGGAAGTCTTGGACGCGGACACCGGCATCGTCGACCCCCGCATGGCCGCTGAAGCCATATCAACCACCTTCTTGCAGTCCATCCTCAAGGGCCTACAAAAAAGCCCCAGAATCGTCACCGATCGAGAAGCACTCCGAAATCCCGGCGTGTTCACCGCTAGTGCCGTTTCTTGCTTGGTGATACCCGACGGATGCCTGGGCCTGCCCACCCTGGCCGCGCTGGAACAGGGCATCCCGGTCATCGCCGTGCGGGAAAACCGAAACCTCATGAGAAACAACCTGACCCAACTACCCTGGCAGCAGGGGCAACTTCACATCGTTGATAACTATTGGGAGGCGGCCGGCGTCATGTCCGCCTTAAAAGCGGGAATCGCTCCCAACTCCGTCCGGCGCCCTATCAACCCGGTCACCGTGGAAAACTCCCAAGGCGCATCGGCGGAAACGCCGTCCGGCAACACCAATGGCATCGCCGGATCAGGCATACCCGGCCAGCAAACCAGGGTGTAGCCTAACGCCTTCCGGCTCGACCGCCAAGATAGAAGCAAACGTCCCTATCTTCCATAGCCACGTGTGGATGAGACCGAAAGAGCCCCCCATTCGTAAAGGAGGTTGGGGGGATTCCCGTATGTTAAAATACCCATCAACCACCCTCCCATTCCTCAATCTTAGAAACACTCCCTAACGTCTATGGCGTGCATGTACGTTCAATGAGTACCAAACAGGCCGGCGCAAATTCAACGCCTTCCTCCCTTTTGGACGACGCCAAAGCCTTTCCCGGCGGCCTTGCCCACATCTCTACTCCGGCCTTCGTATACGACGAGGCAGTCCTCGACCAACTCCTCACCCATGCCGATCGGCTGCGCCAAGAAGGCCGGTGCCAGGTACTGTTCGCGATAAAGTCCTTCTCCTTCGTCGATGCTTTGAAGCTCATGTCCCCACGCCTGGACGGATTCGCTGTGAGCTCCCTTTTCGAAGCCAAACTGGCTCAAAAAGCCAATACGAGCGGCGGCACCCTTCACATCACGGCGCCTGGCCTAAGGAGCGATGAAGTAGAGGAGATCGGCTCCCTATGCGACTACGTGTCATTCAACTCCCTGAGCCAATGGGACATGTACCGCGACCGCATCAAAGATAGCGCCAGCTGTGGGCTGAGGGTAAATCCTCAACTTTCTTTCCTGGGCGACGAGCGCTACGACCCTTGCCGGCCCGCATCGAAGCTGGGCGTTCCCTTGGAAGACCTGGTGGCCGCGTTCCATGACGACCCGGCCCGCCTGGCTGGGGTCCGAGGCATCCTGTTCCACTCAAACTGCGACTCGCCCAACTTCGGCGAGTTGCTCTCCACGGTGCGCCACCTCTACTCCAGCGCCAGTAGCATCCTGGAGAACCTCGAATGGATCAATTTGGGTGGTGGCTATCTATTCGAGGACGGGCAAAACCTTGACGGTCTGCACCAGGCTTTGGATTTTCTCAAAGCTCGCCTTAAAGTGGACGTGTTCTTTGAACCCGGGTCCGCTCTCATCCGAGCCGCCGGGTACATCGTGTCCACGGTTCTGGACGTATTCCCCAGTGAGGGTTCGATGTTGGCCGTGCTGGACACGAGCATCAATCACATGCCGGAGGTATTCGAATACGATTTCGAGCCCGACGTGGTCGGCCACGACGACGACGCTCCCCACAAATATCTGCTGGCTGGATGCACTTGTCTGGCCGGAGACATCTTAGGTGAATACCGGTTCCAGGACCCGCTGAAGGTTGGCGACAAGGTAATATTCAACAATGCCGGATCGTACACGATGACCAAGGCCCACGCGTTCAACGGCATCGGCCTCCCATCGGTTTACGCGTTAACCACCCAAGGGGAGTTCGTTCAGAAGAGCACGTTCACTTTCGATCAATACGCCGCCCGGTGGGGCTTGGGACCTCACGCTGCCGTATAACACTGGACCGGCCCGGCCACCGGCGGCAAGCGCGTCAATAACTCGGAATCATGATCAAGATTAAGAACAGCGGGTTTGCGCCCTTAGTGGAAAACACCAACAATCAGATCCTTCAACTGTGGGACACGGTGTCCAACCGGAGATGTACTCTACGTATGGACCCCGGCGACGCCTATTTGTCTTTAGGAGGCTTGCTGGACAAATATCTGAAGCAACCTCCCATCAGCCAACTTCTTCAAGAATCCCGCATCACCCAGCCCTCCGCCGCCGCCCTCTATGCGATGCAAGACCTGGTCTACCTGAGCACGGACGCCGGTGAACTGAAGGACATGTTTTCCGGTATGGCGTTCAAAGAGGGCGAAGAGTCCCTCGCTTTGGACCAGGTCCCCACAAATCACCAGCTTCAGGTGGAGGGTCAAGACGTTTCGGTGGTTGATTTAACGATAGACCGCATCAACCTGCAATACAGCCGCAATTGGACGGGCTTCCATCGGCGCAAGTGGCTCCGCAACAAATCCAGATACTCTGGATTCGTGCGAGATTCCCTGATTCACGAGTTCGGCAGCCACGAGACCGATGCCATTCTTCAACTGGGATCCACCAGCCACAAGATAAAGCTGTTGAAAGGACTGGCCAAAACGATCTGGGATGCCCAATTTGAAAACTACTCCCGGTTCATCGGCAAGAAACTGGTCTACAAATCGGGAGACGAGACCATTGATAACATCATGGAAGGCGCCGGGGCGATCTGCTCGGAAAAAGTGCAGGCGCTGAAGTTCCTCACTGATCACTACGGACTTCAGTCGGAATACATCATCGCCGGGGAAAACGCTACCGGCCCCGTGCCTGTCGAGAAACTACGGGAGCTTCTAACCACGTTCGATTTTCGCTTTTCCAAGCGTTACATGCGATTCTGGCAGCACACGGCGTTGTTGTATGATATCGATGGTACTCAAGTCTTAGTGGACGCCACCAATGGGAACATACCCTTCTTATTCCTTAAGGACGACGCGGCGGAACGCATCCTGGGTTACCAAAAAAAGCTTCCAGTCACGGTGAAGATGGTTGAGGCGGATGAAGATTTCTACTACCATCGCGTGCCCCAGGATATTCCCGAAAACTTTTTCTTCGCCCTGGAAGGCTGGGTGTCCTTCTCCGACCTGATGCAAGTATTCGATAACGAACTGGGATTGTATCTGTCCAGGGAATTCTACGTGATGCCTTTGGCCTTCAAGAGTGAAAAAGAGTTCAGCAGGGAGCGTCAGGAGTACCTGGATGTTGCCCAGCGGGCCGGGCTGGAATGTTCGGTCACCGCTGATTGGACACTGGACTCGCATTTGGGAGAAGAGTTCCGCCGATCTGAGCCGACCGTCACCGATAAAATCTTGCGGGCTGGGGGACATCTTTTGACCCGTCTGGACGAGTGCGACGGCCCCGGCCATCAAGCAGGGCTAGTCATCATGAAGCTACTTAACCAATCACCGGTCCCTCTGGACCGGTGACCCGCGCCCGAACACCGCCACATGTTTTATTCGATAAAAAGGTTGATGCACCGGATCCGGCGGAGGAGAACCCTCGGCTTACTGTCCATGTTCGCGGTGCTGGTTGCCAGTGTGATTGGGAACGCCCTCACTTTTTTTTACTTCGAGGCCCCGGTCCACCCGGAATATAATCTCGGAGACAGTTTCTGGTATAGCATCATCTCTATCACAACCATTGGATACGGGGATCTGTCCGCGTCTACGGTTGGCGCCCGTATCGGAACTGTGTTTTTTATCGTTCTGGTCGGTTTGGTGGCCTTTACCACTACCGCCGGGATGTTGGTTGACTGGATATTCGACCTTCGCATGAGGGAGCAAAACGGTATGGCGACCGTGCAATCCAAAGATCATTTGCTAATCATCCATTTCCCGAACGAGACCAGGGTCCGCCACATCGTGGAGGAGTTCGTTTCCGACAACAACCACAAAAAAGTTGACATTGTCGTGATCACCGACAAATTACAGACCCTGCCATTCAGCCACCCCAACGTCTCTTTCGTCCGTGGCTCTCCTCTCGAACAAGAGACTTACCAACGGGCCCAACTCAGCAGGGCGTCCAAGGCCATCATACTGAGCACCGATTACGACGATCCCAACAGCGACAGCGTCGTAGCGTCGGTAGCTTCGGTGATCAACCACCTGAGCCCCCACGTGAGGGTCGTCGCCGAATGTCTGAGTCTCAGTCACGAGCTCTTGTTCAGCAACTTGGCGGATGTCTCCCTGGTTTATACGATACATATGGCGAACAATCTCTTGATCCAGGAAACCCAGGACCCGGGCGTGACCATCTTGGCCCAGGCCATGACCAGCAATAAGGTCGAAGGCACAATGGCCAGCACGATGGTTGACCCTCCGGTTGGAGAGCGGTTAACCTACCAAGAGGTAGCCGTGAAGCTACTGAGCAAGGATATAAACCTGCTTGGGGTGATTCGGGATAAAAAGCCCCATTTCAAGTTCGGAGACCTATTTTTGTCCCCTGGAGACCTATTGGTGTACATCAGCTCGCACCGCTATACATGGCAGGGATTGCAGGAGGCAATGGGTTAGGTGAATTCCTTGTTGGGATCATCAGCATTGACGTTTGGGCCGGTTAACCAGGGACCGCCGACTTCACATCCGAAGCTCGGGCCGCCGAAAGACAGCCGGGCGGTTTTGGACGCGATTCGCCGGCACGACGTAACAGCCTATTCCGACACGGATCTCAAGGACGCGATGGCGCGCCTACGGACACGTCCGCCGCATCCGAGCGTCAGTCAAGTCCTGCCGGAAGTCTTCGCCATCGTTAGCGAGGTCATCAGTCGCCGCCTTGGCGCCTGGCGGCTGTTTGACACCGGCTTCGACCGGAAATCCCTTCCTGAATCCCTGCAAACCTGTTGGCGAACGGCAGACCTCTCCCGAGGGTCATCCGGGACAGCCGCAACCGGCCCCGATCAACAGACCATCGTTGATGCCATGTTAATGGTGCACCGGGAGATCCAAGTTAGGCCGCCTTGGGACATCTCCATGCCCGCCGGGTTTTACCAAGCATTGCGAAGGCAAGACGAGAAAGGGCATCTCACCTTTGAAGCTACCGAGGAGCAGTTATTGGCTGGACTGCACCTATTTCAAGGAAATATCGTCCAGATGAACGCCGGCGAAGGCAAAACCGTCGCCGGGGCGTTTCCGGCAGTGTTACATGCCGTGGCTGGGACCTCAGTTTATGTCATCACCGCCAACGATTACCTGGCGGCCAGGGACGCCGACCTACTGGCTCCCGTTTACCAGTCACTGGGCATCACCGTAGGGGCCGTGCTCGAATACATGGAGGACGACGAACGAAGATATAACTACCAGATGGCGATCGTCTACAGCACTATGCGGGAGATGGGGTTCGACTATCTCCGTGACAATCTTAAGACAACCGCCTCGTCCCGCGTTCAAGGCAAGCTGGATGCGGCCATCATCGACGAAGCGGATCACGGGCTGATCGACGAAGCGTCAACGCCGATGATTATATCCGGCGCTCCCCTGGGAAACCGTAGTCCCACGGCCAAAGTGAAGAAGGCCGTCACCCAACTGATTCGGCTGCAAAGGGACGTTGTCCGGGAATTAGCGGGTGAACTCGCCCGGCCGGACACGAGCCTAGATGGAGCCTCCCACATCCTAGCCAAGCTGCTCCTAGCCGAACCGGATAACCCCGCCCTAGAGCAGCGATTACGTGACAACCCCCGACGCTTCAAAGAGATTAAATCTGAAGCTGAGCAGGAACAGACCGGCCTCACATCGGAGCTTTATTACGTTATCGACCCAGATAGACGTTTCGTTACCCTGGCGGAAAAGGGCCGGGATTTCCTTACCCAATGTTTGGGTCCTTTCTACGACGGCCGTTCGATGGAGGAGTCTCTGGAGTCCCTTTGGACCAACCGCGAAATGCCCTTGGCAGAGCGCCGCAAGAAGGCGGCGAGCCTAACCACCCGCCTGGCCCGGCAATACAATCTGGGCAACCAGGTTTATCAGATGCTCCGGGCCTACCTGCTGCTGGAGCGGGACGTGGATTACCTGGTGGCCGAGGACCAACTGGTGCTTATCGACAAAGCCACGGGGCGGCCTAAGCCCGACGCCATCTACCAGCACGGCCTGCAGCCCGCTCTGGAAGCCAAAGAAGGGCTTACTCCCAATCCGGAGGGTGAAACCCTGGGTCATATCTCCGTTGAAGGGTTCGTCAAGCAGTTCCAATCTCTTTGCGGAATGACCGGCACCGCCATCGGTTCCCAGGACGAATTTCAGCAGAAGTACGGTTTACCGGTAACCGTGCTGCCGCCGATGCATCCCCTGCAACGAGTGGATCTTGGCTATCGGGTCTATCTCACCGACGCTGAAAAAACTTCGGCGATCATCGATCAGGTGATCTCCAGTCATGAACTGGGACAGCCGGTCCTGGTGGGGACCCTCACGGTGGAGCAATCCCAAGAGATCAGCCGAATGCTCTCGGATAAAGCGATTCCTCATAACCTGCTCAACGCCGTCAATTCGGACACCGAAGCGGAAATCATCAGGAATGCCGGCTCCTTCGGCGCGGCCACGGTAGCAACCAACATGGCCGGCCGGGGTACCGACATCCTGCTGGCGCCGGGCTTAGACGGCCAGATCGCCCAGCGTTGCATCAGATTGGTCCACCAGACTCTCGAGCGAGAAGACGGCTCCGTTGAGATCAACTGCCTGTCTCCCCGGGAGTTCAGCGTCTTGAAATCTCTACTGCTAGCCGATTCCGGCCTTCGCGTAGAAAAAGAGGGTTCCCCGAACGGCCTCAGGCTCACCGTTCGGCTCCATGACACCTCAGGCATTACCGCCAAGCCGCGATCGCTGGACTTCGCTTTAGGTCTTCGGGTGATTGGCACCGAACTCAACGATACTCCGCGAATCGACCTCCAACTGAACGGCCGCAGCGGCCGTCAAGGCAGCTTCGGTGTGTCCCAAACTTTCCTGTCCTTGGAAGACCGGTTGCTTAACCTTCACGTGGACGGCGTGCTCAAGCTGACCAAGCGCCGCGACTTGGATGGAATGGGCCGAACCTACTATTCGGGCCAAGACGTCGACCGGCACGTTCAAGAGGTGCAAGGTATCGCCGAACATGAGGGCGAGACCCAACGCGCCTTGGTACAGGATTACGCCTCGGTGCTGGACCACCAGACCAGATTGTTTTACCGGCGGCGCGGGGAAGTAGCCGTTGCCGGTTCACCGGGCTCCGGTCCATCTCTCTGGCGCGATCAGGCCCAGGAAAGGGCTATTGAACTCGTGTCCGCCCACTTTCCCCAGGTCACTTTGGAAGAATACGATGCCCAGTTCGACCGGCTGGTTGAAGAAGTTCAACTGGACTACCAAGTCGATTGCTCCTCACTGAGGGGATGGGACATGAACATCCTTCCCGAAGAACTTGGCCACTTGTTCATCGACAGAATGGCAGATCTGGAGAGTAGCCAGGGCGCCAAAGAGTATGCCGCCCTGGCCCGTTCGATCTACTTGAAGGCCTGCGACGAGATTTGGAAGGCGCACATCGTCGAGTTGCAGGACTCTATCTCCAACCAACTGCTGGCGTCCACCGACCACAAATCGGCGGTGGCCCTCTACATCCAACGTAGTTTTCAAGCGTGGCAAGGCTTCTGGGAGCGGGTGAACGCCGAGTTCATGTTTCGCCTATTTGCCTTCCCTTCGGCCAAGGGATACGCCCTCTCTACACCTAAAGTTCAGTTGAACGACGACGTACAAACACTCATAGCGGACCGGCCAATGGCCCTGGCTGGGGATTCGGGATCGACAAGGAGGAACTAGATGGCTGGCAAACGTTTCAGCAAGTGGACGGCGGTTTCCTTGGGCGGCGTCGTAGCCGCATCGCCACTGATCGCCGCATGTGGCTCCGGAGCGTCCTACGACAACTGGGCAGCCACCGACGGAGCGGCGGGCCGGATCAACCTGGACGACGTTCAAGAGGCGTTCAAAAACTCCAAGAGCGCCACGGAATTCGAGGAAAAAGTCAACAAGATCTACGAGGGTGACGGCCTGGTTCTGATCCGGGCTAGCCAGGACGGTGAAGGGTTGACCCTGGAAGGATGGGAAGACCTGGACGGCAACAATGAGATTGACGACGCCAAGGACGATCGATTGTTCTCCATCGTCAAGGGCAACGAAAATCAATACAACATGAGGGGCCACAACGGCAACGGGTACTACCGTAGCTCCTTTGGCGCCGGAAATTTCCTGTTCACCTATATGCTGATCTCCGCCATCTCTCCCCGGGGCTATTACTACTCTACTCCCATATCCCGGGGATCCACGATGAGGAACCAGCGGTCCAGATACCGCCAGTCCTCAGCCTATAGCCGGCAAGCGCAAAGAAACAGCAATTTTAACCGAAAACAGGCGTCATTCGCCGGGTCTCGATATCAGCAAGCCAGAAACAACGTCGGCAGCAACCGCCAAACCTATCAGCAGACCCAGAAGACCAGCGGTGCCTTCAAGAAAAGCAGCGCGGTGTCCCGCACCCGGTCGTCAAGGTCTTCCTTCCGCTCTTCGGGTCGCTCCGGGGCGAGAGGGGGTGGCGGCGCCATGCGGATAAACACCGGGAACCGGCCTGGATGAACAACGGCGGCGCAGTTCCCGGCCCAGACCAATCACCACAACATCCCACGCCAGAATCAGGTGGCGCATTTGAACTCCATGTGGCGCTGGACGGTATGGACCCGGAGGACGGCCTGCGCATCCAATTGCCGTCCCCGTCCGCGGCTACTTCCCTGTCCGATTTCTTGGACCAGGTCTTTCCCGAGGACGAAGACCAACAGCAACGAGTGATCTCCCTGTTGGACGTCCGCGCCAATCCAGACCTACCAGACATCTACGAAACCATCCTGGACGCTTTCGATGAGTGGAGAACCGGTCGCTCCACCCTATCCTTCCAAAACGATGCCAACCAGCCTCTAGACCTGGCTGACCCGATCACAAATCATCTGCAACCAGGGGACGCAAAGATCCCCTTTACGAAAGGGGGGGCTGGGGGATTTCACCTGCACATCCACCGCCACTACCAGCCGCTGGAATACGCGATACGGCAAGGCTTCTGGGACACCAAAGCCGAACTTCTGGAATGGCTGCAAACCCACACCCTTCTCTACTTCATGGACAAACACGAACTGCGCCTCCAGGTATCTCCGCCCGGCGTGGTTGATCATGCCTTGCTATCCATAGCCCACTTGCTCCAGGCACAAGAACTGATAGCCCTCTCTCCAGAAACCAACACTTTCGCCATCACCCGAGAAGGCCGGAGGTTCATCGGCCGCCTGCTGGCCGAAACCGAGTCCTACATCGACCTGTACGACCACTTCAAAGACACCGCATCTGAAGAGGACGCTGATATGGTTGAATTCGACACAGGACGCGGCGCTGACCTGCGTGTGCTGGTATTTATCGCCGAGGGGCTGGACCCCATAAGGACTCTTTTCCTGCTGCGCCTGTACGACGGGACCCTCGATGCCTTCGGGTCAACCTGGCAAGAACTAATCAGCGACGAAAGTTTCTTTGCCGGAATTCTCGAACCCGTGGTAAACCGGCAAGACGTAGAAGAGCAGCTGTTGGAGCGTATCGTAGGCGCTGGTTTCGTGTATCTAGAGGAGAAGCACGAAGAGGCCAGAGAATCAGCAAGCCGGGAAGAGATTATCCAGAGCGCAAGGGCCGAGTCTTAGTGCTAGGTCAAGCTAATTGTGGTCTACTAGCTGGCTGCGACAGCCTGTCATTGCTCCGAAAATAGAATGGACAACTTTCGGTCGCACACTTTGTCCTTCCGACACCAGCCCTTCGGCGGAAGGGTGGGAACGACATTCGGCATTTCTACCTGGATGAAGCACTAGACCTAGTTGAAAACAGTGGTTCGACAGGCTCACCACGAACGGCGGGAGTGTTTCATTCCGTTCGGCCTGAGCCTGTCGAAGGCCCCGCTAACGGTCAGATCGCCAGAAACAGGATCAATGCCGCGCTGATTACCACCCCGCTTTCAATGACAGCGACACCCACGTTCCGTCCATTCGCCAGAGCCTGGGAGACGTTGAATTTGGGCAGTAGAAGCAGATCGATCAGAAACCGCATCACGTATAGCAAAACAAACCCGATTATTCCGAATGTGAGGAACGCCGCGATACTTTCGCCCCACCCGGTAAAATCCCCGAAAAGGGCTTTAAAGGTCACCAGGCCGATCGCGACCAAGTTGCCACCGAAGGCGACACCCACCGCAGTATTGCTGCCCTCTATCTCCGAGTGTATATCGTAGGGCGTGGTGATCTGATAGAACAGAGCGAATACCACCAGCAATGCCAATCCGAGCCCGAAGAACGCCAGGGCGATCAACGCCGCATTGAGCTCCGTGCCGGCTGCATCGCCGGAAATCGCACCGGCAATCATCAGTCCCGTGGCCACGTACATGCCCAACTCAGCGGCCCCGGCGCCCACGTTTTGCCCCCGCACCACTTCTTCCTCTAGCTTGAACTTGTACAGTATCACCCGGTCCATCACCAGCCGAACCAGGTTCAACGCAACTATCCCGGCTAGAGAGTAAATGAAGACCCTTAATACCTCTTGTCCAAAGGCTTGGTCGAATCCCAGCCCTTCAGGGCCTACCAGCGTCGGACTTTGATATAACGCACCCAGGAAAACCAGAATCACTCCGGCAAGGTATCCGGTCAGCCGCAAAGACACCGCTAGATTCTGTTTTTCGCCGACTTCCTGATCGATCTTGTATGGCGTTATCAAGTCTCGCGCCAGTTTGGCCAGTAGAAGTACCACCAACCCCAACCCAACGAACACTAGCCCCCGTGGGAATGCCTGCAGCGTGTCGATAATGCTCTCAATCATTATTTCCTCCCTTTCCCAGCGTCCCCGCGGTCCCCTTTGTATAAGACGATCCTATCCGGTGATATCACCTCGCTGAACGTAGCCTCGAAAGGCTTCCCTTCCCACTTGGACACGGATAAGACGTGTTCACCATCCTCGTGGACCAAGTCCCAATTATAAAATCCCTCGCCTTGGCCACGATTGTCCTGGTAGAACGTCACTTCGGTACTGTTCCGGTAATAGTACTTGTCCCCTTCAACCTCGATGAAATTGTCGATGGAGTGTTCTTCGTCCAGTTGAATCAACTCTTCTTCCGTAGTCCCAATGCTCCCCAGACCTACCGGTTCAGGATCATCGGTGGCTGTTACCGTGAGATCGTGACCATCAGTCCAATCGATCCACACTTGATTATCGCCATCCACGCACAGCGCCTCATACCAAGTCTCAGTCTCACTGGAGTAGCGGTTTATCTTCTCGATGAAAAAGTACACATCGTCGTATTCCAGCCGCAGCCCGGAGATGGAAACGACGTCCCCAACCTTTGCCGCCCGGATACTGTCATCTTGCGAAGAGGGAGAGCCGTCGCCTTTTTTCTTCCCTTTTCCGAATAGCGACCGTAGCACTTAGTACCACCTCTGGGGAAACAAGCTTAGGAATTTTGCCTAACCGGATGTCCTACTGTCATTTTCGACGCTATTTATCCACGCTTTCCGGGCGCGCATTCTCGGCACGCGCCGCAGGACGGAACCGGCGCTTAGAATCCCTGCGATTATACGTTGCTTAAGTCTTTCGGGCAATCTGACGGAGATATCCGTAACTTGTGGTGGCGTTGGCGGACAATAGTTGCCACCTTAGTCGAGAAGTATTAGCATGTGCCCACAGTTTAACCCTAGACTCGAATAGACGTATCGAATCGCACGAGGAGGATCTCATGGCTCGGGATTACCGACTGATGTCCAGCGACGGCCACCTGGAAGTACCCCCGGAACGGTGGGTACACCGTGTACCTGAGAAATACCGCGACCGCGCTCCCCGCAGCATCACTTTGCCCAACGGCGGCGACGCGTTGCTGATCGAAGGACAACCCCTCAGAGAGGCGAACTTCCTGGACCTTCGCGCCGGACGGGCCACCGGCCAGTGGCAGCCCTTCGGATTGAGGGTAGAGGGCGCGGCGGGCATCGGTTCGCCGGAGCAGCGGATACAAGAGCAAGACCAGGACGGTCTTGACGGCGAGGTGTTGTTCCCAGCCCAGGTAGCCGGGCCGTCCCTGTGGCGCAACATCAGCCACGATGATGTTTACAAGTCGATGATCCGGGCCTATAACGACTGGCTGGGCGAGGAGTATTGCCCGGTGGACCCGGACCGCCTGATCGGCATGGGGATAATCCCGTGGACCAACGTGGACGACGCCATCGAAGAACTGGAACACATCGCCAAGTTGGGTTTGAAAGGGGTTGTTCTAGGCGCGCACCCCAACGGAAAGTCCTACCCCCTGCCCGAGGACGACCGGTTCTGGGCGGCGGCGGTGGACATGAACATGCCGGTGACGGTGCACGTGACCTTCGACCGCTCGGGACCTCGTGAGCACGAGCCCACCTTCAGGTACCCAATAGAAGACCCGGAAACCATGCGGAGGATCCGCCGGCCTCTACTGGAATGGGTATGCAACTTCGGCCAGAGGCCGGCGGTGGGGATCATGCAGCTGGTCTTCTCCGGCGTGTTCGACCGGTTCCCTTCGCTGCAAGTGTTCTTTGCTGAGACGCGCCTGGGCTGGGTGCCATTCTGGCTGGAGCACGCGGACCTGTGGTACCAGCGCCACATCGGATGGGCGGAGGAGCAGTTGGGCTTCAAGCCGCTAAAACGATTGCCTAGCGAAGTCATTAGAGAACACATCCTGTTCAGCGTCCAATACGAGCGGGTGGCCGTGGAATTGCGCCACCACATCGGTGTGGACCACATCATGTTCGCCACCGACTTCCCCCACATCGAATGTGAGTGGCCGGACACCAAGCCCATCGTTGAAGAGATCTACGCCAACGTCCCAGAGGACGAGAAGCTCAAGATGTGGGCCGGCAACACCGTAAAATTCTTCAACCTGGAGCACGCCCCCAGCAAAGTAAAAGCGGCCGAGGTGACTGCGTAGGGAAATCCCCCAACCCCCTTTACGAAAGGGGGCTAGATCGGGGGTTGGAAGACTCGGTTTGAGCTATGCCGCCGAACGGAGAGTCTTCAGTCGCCGGTTCCATAATTTTGAATTAAAGTATCCCCATCAAGGGTCGCCGAAAAGCCAGTAACACGGCTGAGCGGGTACCCCCCCAACCCCGCTTTCGTAAAGGGGGGTTGGGGGGATTTTAAGGATTTAGTGAGTCAAAACTTATGCGGGTAGACGTTCACACCCATGTCTGGCCGGACCGCATCGCCGAGGCTGTGCTGGACTCAATGACCAAGGACCTGGGCTTTGAGGCAGTCTCCTCCAACACGGTGGACGGTATCAAGGCCCACATGCGGGCCTCAGGAGTGGACAAGTCCATCGTGCTGGGCATCGTGGACCGCCCCAACCAGGTGCGGCGGGCCAATGACTGGCTCATCTCTATCCAAGATGACATGCTCGTGCCCTTCGGCGCGTTACATCCGGCCATGGATGACAAAGCCGGCGAGGTGCGCCGCCTCCGCGAGAACGGCATCAAGGGCATCAAACTTCACCCCATGATGAACAGCTTTTATCCTGACGACCCGCAGATGTTCCCCGTCTACGAAGAACTGGGTGACGACATGGTCCTTGAGATACACTCGGGCCGGTTCCCCAACGCCCAGCCGGACGAAACGCTTTATGCGGCGCCGGAGCGGATCATGAACGTGGTCCGCCAATTCCCTCGCCTAAAAGTGATTGCTCTCCACCTAGGCGGACTCTACATGTTGGATGAGGCGGAGCGGGAAGTCATCGGCCAGGGAAACGTGCTCGTTGACACAACCTGGCCGCCGTCACTGCGGGATATAGCCTCGGACACCCTAACCGCCATCATCAACAAACACGGCGCCCATAAAGTTTGCTTCGGCACCGATTACCCGCTGGTCAGTCAAGCCGAAGAGTCCGACTACATCGAGAGTCTCCCCCTGTCCGACACCCAGAAGGAAGGCATCTTGGGCGAAAACGCCAGGCTGTTCATAGGCCTGTAATGACGACAATGAAGACCAAAGAATTCCTGGAGCTTCTGCCAGACCTACTAAGGCAGCAACTTCCACCGGAGTTCGCCGATTTCCAGATAGCCCACCGGGCTACCAGCCTCACCAAGATGTATTACGACCGTCTTGCCGTCCACTACGAGGTCCATATCCAGAAAAAGAAGAAAGAGGTAGAGCTAGGGCTTCACTTCGAGTCCGACCCCGACACCAACTTCGAGTATCTTGAGTTGATGAGCCAACGGTCAGAGGATATCAAGGAATCGTTGGGCGCCGACATTGAGGTCGAGGAATGGGTCCGAGGGTGGACCCGTGTTCACACGACCGTGGAACTAGACACCCTCGACGACGACTTCCTGGTGGAACTCTCATTCAGGCTATCTGCCATGATTCAGACATTGGAGCCCATTCTGAGGGAAGCAGCTTAGCTCCGGCTTCGCCACTAAACATTAAACCCCTGCCTGCTTTACCACCACTCGGTCCCTCCTCCCACTCGTGGTTGGATACGGCAGGAAAGACTTTCCCTTCAAGCAACACGCCGTTGGCCGAAACTCCTCGTCCTCTGGCAGTCTGGCGGACACCGAAATAGTTCTTTTTGACTATGTCACTATCCCCCTAACGCCTGTTTACAGCCCAGGATCTTGCCCTGTATGGTTGATTCAACATCAATAACAGTGGCCATAGTGGCGTACAACACTGGGACTTAAACGGAGGTGCTACTTATGCAGTCGACGGTATTGATTCGTGGTTTGGTCGGAACCCCGGAGAAGAAAGAGTTCGAATTGAACGAACGTATCGCGGAGAAAGAAAAGGAAGGGTGGGAAGTAGTCGACATGCAAATTTCTCCACCAGCATTCGGATCACAACCTGTGATTATTTTGCGGCTCACCAGAAATTAGAAGTTCTGGGCTGACGGGCATGACAATCTATCGAAAATGCACTCCTAGTGGCACACCTGGTCATGGGTCCTAAGACGTCCGGGCGCACAAAGGGAAGTGTTGCCTTCAGGCCGGGAACCTAATGGGCCGGATCGTCGAACCAGAATACACAATCCGGGGGATGCTGCCGAACTATTGGCTAGTTAAAATGCGCTGCAAAGGAAATTTTCCCAGGGCCTTTCCGTCTTATACGAAGCTGGAAAGGCAAGAACGTCCCAAGTGAGGTTTTTCAAGTGCTGCAAAAATTAGCGGCTAAAGTAGCGGTACATCCCATAGTTGTGATTACGTCGCTGTTCGTATTGTTGCTGATGATTGCCTGTGGCGGCCCGGAAGATACTCCGGCGACTCCTCAGACATTGGCCCCCGCAGACACCAACCTGACAGAACGGCCTTCCCTTCTCGCTTTTCGGTCCAATAGAGACGGCAACCATGAGATCTACACCATGAATGCCGATGGCTCCGGCCTAACGAGACTTACCAACGACCCGTCTGAGGACGATGCGCCCGCATGGTCTCCCGACGCCAAACGGATCGCTTTCACGTCTGACCGGGACGGCAGCCGGGAGGGGTCGGAGGTTTATGTAATGGACGCCGATGGATCCAATCAGACCCGCCTCACCAATAACCCCGGATTCGACGCTTTCCCCAAGTGGTCCCCTGACGGGTCAAAGATAGCTTTCCACCGGCAAGTCGTGCTATTCGAGATATTCATGATGAACGCCACGGGCTCTAACCCCGTCAGCCTCACTAATTTCGGGGCGTCTACCGACGTGCATCCTTCCTGGTCACCCGATGGCGCAAAGATCGCGTTCACGTCAACCAGGGACGGCAACAGCGAGGTCTACGTCATGACTGCAACCGGGTCGGAAGTGACCAACCTCACGAACCATCCAGAATCCGACTTCTTTCCCTCCTGGTCTTCCGATGGGAAGAGGCTGGCCTTTGTTTCAGAGAGAGACGGCAACCGGGAGATATATGTCATGAACTCGGATGGCTTGAACCAAACCAGGCTCACCGATAACGATAGCTCAGATGCGTGGCCTGCTTGGTCTCCCGATGGCCGCCAGATCGCTTTCACGTCCGGGAGGGACGGTAACGAGGAGATATACGTGATGAGTCCCGATGGATCCAACCAGACAAACCTGACTAACAACCCGGCGGATGAAAGCTATCCTGATTGGTCTCCTGGGATAGTTCGGGAGCTCCCATGACCAACGTGCAAGTGCGGCTGCTCGCCGCCGCCATCGCCATGCTAGCCGGGGCGGTCGCCGCAAGCACCGATAACCTGGACATCAACGTAGGCATCACGATAATCTTCGTGAGCGGAGTCCTTTTCCTCGTTGAATATATCCGTAGCCAGAGATAGGGCTGGCGGTATTGGCTGTTTAAGCAGTTAACCTCATCCGGTCCGTCCCTGCATCGCGTTCCAGACTTTTTCCGGCGTCAGCGGCGTGTCGATATGGCGCACGCCGAAGCCGGACAGGGCATCCATCACCGCGTTGGCTACCGCGGCGGGAGCCGCCACCGTGGGCAACTCTCCAACTCCTTTGATTCCCAACGGATTCATTGGGGAGGGTGTTTCGTGAGTGTCCAAGTTCAACTCGGGTAGACCTTGCGCCAAGGGCATGGCGTAGTCCATCAGGCTGGCGGTCAGGGGTTGGCCATCCGGGGAATAGGCCACTCCTTCCCACAATGCCTGCCCGATCCCCTGGGCTATACCCCCATGGACCTGACCCTCAACCAGCATAGGGTTAAGTATTCGGCCGCAGTCATGGATGGCGGTATAGTTCAGGATTTCCACCATGCCGTTCTCCCGGCTAACTTGGACTGCCACCACGTGGGTGCTGAATGAGTGGGGGCTTTGATAGGGTTGACCCAGCGTAAAGCTTCCGCTGAAGTCCAGACCCGCCGTAACGCCCGGTGGCAACCGCTCTTCGCTATAAGCCGCGGCCGCCAGCTCCCGGAAGGCAACGGTTCGCCCAGGGTCATGACTGCTGAAGGCCTGTCCTTCTTCCAAAACAACGTCTGCTTCGGCACACCCCAGTTGATGGGCGGCGATGCTCACCAACTTGTGGTGGGCTTTCTCGGCAACTAGGTAAAGGGCGGATCCACCGACCACGGTGGCCCGGGTCGCGCCGGTACCACCGCCTGAAGGCACCACGGCCGTGTCTCCGTGCAATACCTGAACGTCGGCGGGCGTCACCCCCAACTGGTCGGCCACAACCTGGGCAAACGCTGTTGCCGAGCCTTGGCCGTGGGGAGAAATGCCGGTCAGCGCCGTGATCCGGCCGTCCGGCTCAATCTTGAGCCAGGCTTCCTCGTTTCTCGACTCTCCCGACCCTCCGGACATCTTGATCACGGTCGCCACGCCTACGCCGATGAGAGGGCCGTTTCCGTTCTTGCTTTCCCGGGCCTTTTCGCGCCATCCGGAGTAGTCGGCCATTTCCAGGGTCCGGTCGAACACTGTGTCATAGTCGCCGGTGTCGTAGATAAGGCCGGTAGGCGTCAGGTAAGGGAAATCATCGGAGGAGATAAAGTTGATTCTTCGCACCTCCACCGGGTCCAAACCCAACTCTTGGGCCACCAGGTCCACCGTCCGCTCCATGCAAAATGCCGACTCAGGGCCTCCCGCCCCCCGGTAAGCGCCGGTGGGCGGCTTGTTGGTAACGACTCCCAGCACCTCGATTCTCGCCGTCGGAGTCTTGTAGGGACCGATGATGCGGTGACTGGCCCGGTAGGGCGGTCCCGGTGTCGAGTTGCCGAAATAAGCCCCGCCGTCGCCAACGATCTGGAGGCGGATGCCCAATATCGTTCCGTCATTCTGTACGGCGGCTTCCACATTCACCGAATGTCCCCGGCCATGGAACCCCAGCATGTTCTCCTGCCGGTCCGCCACCCACTTGATTGGCTTGCCCAGCTTCAGCGCCAAGTAGGACACCGCCAAATCTTCGGGAAACACGCCGCCCTTCTCGCCAAACCCACCGCCCACGTCGGGAGCGATCACACGAATCTTTGCTTCTGGGAAATCCAGCAGCCGGGAAATTTGCTTTTGCACCCGATGGGCCCCTTGGGTCGAGGCCCAGATGGTCAGGAAATCGTCTTCGGGCTGGTAGTGGGCGACCAGGCCCCTCGTCTCCATCGGCACCGGCGCCAACCTTTGCACGTCGTAACGCTGCTCCACGATCAGGTCGGCTTGGGAAAAGGCTTTATCCAGTTCTTCGCCCTGCCGGTCGTGGTGGATGCGCAACGCCACGTTGGTGCCCAACTCTTCATGGATCGGGATGGAGTCCGGAGAAGCCGCCTCCCATGGGTCCAACACCACCGGCAGCGGTTCGTAGTCGACTTGTATCATTTCAAGGGCGTCTCTAGCCTGGCCAGGGTCTTGAGCCACCACCACCGCCACCGTCTGCCCCACGTAGGAAACTTTCCCCACGGCCAGGGCAGGATGCTCCGGAGCGTTGAATTCGTCCACCTCCCACTCCCCGCTCATTGACCTGGTAGGCAGGTCCGGAACGATTCCTAATATGTCCTCTCCGGTCAGTACAACCTCCACGCCGGGCATCTCTTGCGCAGCCGCCACATCTACGGACCTGATTCGGGCATGCGCATGGGGACTGCGCAGGAAAGCGGCGTGAAGCATCCCCGGAATCTTGATGTCATCCACATACGAACCCTGCCCGGACACGAGCCTGGCATCTTCAAATCTTCTGACTGGCTGTCCTGTGTAACCCAATCTGTTCCCCCTCCGGCGCTCGTTGGCTCTCCCGTCTTTAGCGGCCCAAATTTGTCAGGATGATGCCGCCCATTGTATACAGGATGATGCCGCCCATTGTATAACGGTAGTTGCCACGCCACCAGGAGGGTTCCCGTCATTCCGGCGCATACCGGAATCCACGGACCCGCTGGCAACCTGTTTAGCCGTGGACGCCGGCCTACCCCGGTGCGACAATCAGGAGACACACCACATATGTGGGAAGCCAACGAGGACAACCTGGAAGCCATCGCCATGGGCGCGGGGATATTGGGCACGGGCGGGGGCGGCAACCCCTATATAGGTCAGCTTCGAGCCCGGCAGGCGATCAAAGAGCACGGCCCGGTAACAGTGCTGGACCCGGATGAACTGCCTGACGATGCCCAGGTCATCTGCGTGGGAGGCATCGGTGCGCCTACGGTTGGGATTGAGAAGGTGCGGGACCTCCAATCGCTTTACGCTCTTCGGGCCATCGAAGAGTTCACCGGCAAGAAAGCCACCGCCCTCATATCCAACGAGATCGGGGGGAGCAACTCGGTGGAGCCGTTGATACCGGCGGCCATGACTGGCCTCCCAGTGGTCGACGCAGACGGCATGGGCCGGGCCTTTCCCGAGTTTCAGATGAAAACCTTCTTCGTCTACGGAGTGCCTTGCTGCCCCATGGCCATCGCCGACGAAAAGGGCAACACCGTGGTCATCCCCGAAACCATCAGCCCGGCATGGGCCGAACGACTGGCCCGGGCGATAACGGTTCAGATGGGATGCGTCGCCTGCTACGCCGTAGCTCCCATGACCGCTGAGCAGGTTCGGCGGACGGCGGTGCTGAACACTCTATCCTTGGCCCGGAACTTGGGAGACGCGGTCATTACCGCTCGTGTGCGTGGTGAAGACCCAATCGAATCCATCTTAGGCACGTGTCCGGGCAAGATTCTGTTCAATGGTAAAATCGCCGACGTGGATCGGCGGACGACAGCGGGCTTCGCCCGGGGTAGCCTATCCATCGAGGGACTGGCGGACTACAACGGCGAACGGTTGGCCATCGAGTTCCAGAATGAAAACCTCATCGCCCGCCGTGACGGGCAGATCGTGTGCACCGTCCCGGACCTGATCTGCGTCGTAGACTCGGAGACCGGGGAGCCGGTGACCACGGAGTTGCTGCGCTACGGGTTGCGGGTAATCGTCCTGGGTTTGCCCGCGCCTGACCTGTGGACAACTCCGGAAGGATTAGCGGTGGCCGGACCCCGAGTCTTCGGCTATGACACCGACTTCTCCCCGATCCAGTTGTGACTACAGGACACGCTTGCGTAACCTAAATAATAGGGCGAATGAGTATAACCGACAGGAGTCAATACTAACGTGTTTATAGGCGTCGACGTGGGGGGAACCAACACCGACGCCGTCCTGATGGACGGTGTAGAGCTGCTGGCCAAGGCCAAGCTGTCCACTACGCCCGACGTAACCGAGGGTATCGTGGCCGCCTTGACAGAGGTTCTTGCCCAGCGGCCTTCCGATGGAACGGTGGATGGAGTGATGGTGGGCACCACCCACTTCACCAACGCCCTCCTAGAGAGCCGGCAACTGACTCCAACCGCGGTCATCCGGTTGTGTCTTCCCGCCACCACTCTACTTCCTCCTCTGGTGGACTGGCCCGGCCCCTTGCGGGATGCCATCGGCGGATTCACCTACATGGTGCCTGGTGGACACGAGTTCGATGGCAGGGAAATCTCTTCCTTTGACGCCTCGAAAGTTGCTGACGCGGCGAAAGAAATGCTGCGTCAAGGGGTACGGGCCGTCGCCATCTCCGGGGTGTTCTCCCCGGTGAACCCGGCCCACGAGATCGAGGCCGCCGCCGTGATAAGCCGGGTAGCTCCCGGTCTCAAGATAACCCTCTCCCACGAGAATGGGCGCATCGGCCTGCTGGAACGGGAAAACGCCGCCGCGCTCAACGCCTGTCTCGGCGATGTCGCGGCGCGTACCATTCAGGGCATCCAAAACGCCATCAGATCCTTGGGCCTCGAAGCTCCTCTGTACATGAGCCAGAACGACGGGACGCTGATGGACGCTGAATTCGCCGCCCGGTTTCCGGTGCTAACGATATCTTCAGGCCCCACCAACAGCATGCGAGGTGCTGCCTTCTTATCCGGTGTCCGCGACGGCATCGTGGTGGACGTGGGCGGCACCTCCACTGACGTGGGCGCTTTGGTCAAGGGTTTCCCCCGGGAAGCGGCGGTGGCGGTCAGCATAGCCGGCGTGCGGACCAATTTCCGGATGCCGGACGTACTATCTATTCCCTTGGGCGGGGGCAGCGTTATCCAAGAAAATCCACTGCGCATCGGCCCCAACAGCGTGGGGTACCGTTTAACCGAGGAAGCGATAGTTTTCGGCGGTGGCACGCTGACCGGTACCGATATTGCCGTGTCCGCGGGACTGGCCCAAGTCGGAAACCCCGCTCTAGTACAAGGGCTGGCAAGCTCGTTGGTGGAGCAGGCGTCGCAAGAGATTCAGCACAGAATGGAAACCGCCATCGACCAAGTCAAGGTCAGCTCTACGGATGTGCCCGTTGTCCTGGTAGGCGGGGGTCGCATCCTGGCGGACAGCTCCCTAAGCGGAGCTTCTCAGGTGCTGCGCCCGGAACATGGCGACGTCGCCAACGCCATCGGAGCGGCTATCGCCCAGGTAGGTGGTCAGGTTGAAAGGGTTTATTCTCTCGAGTCTACGAGCCGTCAAGAGGCCTTGGCCGAAGCCCGAGCCGAGGCTATCAACAAAGCGGTAGCCGCCGGCGCCAAACGGGACACGGTGGAAGTCGTGGAGATCGACGAAGTCCCACTAACCTACCTCCCCAGCAACGCCACCCTAGTCCGAGTGAAGGCCGTGGGTGACCTGGCTCGATCCAGGTGAAAGGTCCTTCGACAAGCTCAGGACGAACGTGAGAAGAAGTAATTACCGTTCGTGGTGAGCCTGTCGAACCACATCCCGGCCTGCTTCTAGAACCGGGCTTGCTGACCTATAGTCGTGTAAGTGACCGGGCTAGTCACGGTTAAGCCCGCCTCCACCGGCAGAACTATCCCGGTGATCCAGCGGGCCTCTTCGCTGGCCAGGAAGACCGCAGCCCAACCGACGTCCCAACCGGTTCCCTCGGTGCCCAGGGGCGCCGCGGACTTGCGTTGCTCGCGCTGCTCGTCGTTCATCCGGGGAGCGGTCATCGGCGTGTGCAGCAGGCCCGGAGCGATGCAGTTGACCCGGATGTTGTCCTTACCATGATCAGCCGCCATCGAAAAAGTCAGACCGATAACGGCGGTTTTGGTGGTGGTGTAAGGTGTTTGGGAATGGGCCCGGAGCCCGGCGATGGACGAAATGTTGATGATGGATCCGCCGCCGCTTTTTATCATGTAAGGAATCGCGGCGCCGCTGGCGAAGATCATGCTTTTCACGTTGACCGCGATGATGCGGTCCCAGTCGTCCTCGCTAACGTCCACCACCGTTCCCCGCATGGACATACCAACGTTATTGTCCAAGATATCCAGCCGGCCGTAGCGCTCCACGGCCGCGTCCGCCATCGCCTGGCAATCGTCGCGGTTGGTCATGTCGGCCTCGAACACGGAGGCCTCTCCTCCTTCTTCCTGGATCATCCTTTGCGTTTCTTCGGCCCGTTCCAGGGTGGCGTCCACCAGCAATACCTTGGCCCCTTCCCGGGCAAACAACAGCGAGGTCGCCTTTCCGTTGCCGATCCCAGGCCCGCTGGACCCGGCCCCGGTGACGATGGCTACTTTACCTTCCAGTCTAGGTCGTTCCGGCATGGGTTTGCTCCTTGGGTTCTTGCCTGCGTTTCTTGGCTAAATGGTACAATCAAGGAAATGCCGGGACTTGTCAAGCCAGGCTCAAGCCGCTAAAACGTCCGGAACTCTCCTACTGTTTCCTTGACTGGTTCCAGCGGGCCGCTTACACTGGGCATTAGACAAATACACCTCTGGAATTACTACGAATACAAATATGAACGGACCTATACACTCCGGCGACGACGTAGCCCTTTTTATCGATTGGGAGAACTTTAAGATCAGCCTGGCGGTGGGCCACCGGACTCCCAACGTCTCCGCCCTGAAGGAAGAGGTTTCCAACCACGGCCGGGTGGTGGTAGCTAAAGCCTATGCCGACTGGGTAACCCGCGCCCCCGAACTGCGGGGCGCCAGCCAGTTCATCAACGACCCTCCTGCCCTCTACGCCGCGGGTATCGAGCCCGTCTACGTGCCTACCCGTCTGGCTTTGGGCAGCAACTCCTCTCGCACCACCAGGGTGAAGAACAGCGTCGACGTTAAAATGACCGCCGACTGCATCGAGATCGCCCACTCCTACCCCAACATCGGCACTTACGTTCTGGTTTCAGGCGACTCGGATTTCATCCACGTGATCAACGCCTTGCGGACCATGGGCAAGCGGGTGATTATCATCGGCGTTTCCTGGGCCACGTCCCGCCGGTTCGCCGACACGGTGGACGCCCTTATCCTCTACGACCAAGACATCGACACCGTTGTCCCAGAGGAGCCGGCTGCGGCAACCGGCACCGGCGCCCGTGCCCCGTCGGAGCCACCTCCGGCAACCGGCGGACGCGGTCCCGCCCGGCCAAGTGCGCCTGTCGGCAAGCAGGATCTGGCGGCGATCATCTCGGCGATCGAAGATATTATCCGCACCGAGCGTCAGGCCGGGGGCACGCCCCTGCTCACGTCGATCAAACAACGACTATTGCGCCGCTACCCCGACTTCGACGAGAAAAAAGTCGGTTTTTCCGGTTTCAAAAAGCTCATGTCCCGTGTGGCCCAGGAAGGAAACATCCGGCTGATAACCGCTGGACTGGTCGATTGGGCCATCATGGCCGACGAAGAGACCCCTGCGGACGCCAAAGCCACTGAATCAGATAGTGCTCAAAGCGCAGAGGATGATTCCTCAGACGAGTGCCCAGCGGAAGTCAAGCGAAGCCGTTTCTCCTTTGGGCGGCGCAGGACCCCAGAGCGGCAAGAGACTGCCGCTGAGACCCCGGAAGAACCGGCTGAAGATGTTTCAACCGAGGATGATTCAACCGAACAACCGGTCGAGTCACCCACAATGGCCGCTGGAAGCGTTGACGATGAGCCCGACGACGCTCCCCAGGATGTTCCGGAAGATGTATCCCCGAAAATCATCGGCGAATTCGTCAGCGATGATGCTGTCGCGGTCCCGCAAACCACCCAGATCAACGGACTAGCCGCGATACTAGCCGAGACACTTCCCCAACTTAACCTCCCGCCAAGCCAGCCGGACGGTTTGGACGGCCGCCGGGTAGCCGACATTATCATCATGGCCGACACCCTGGAACATCAAGAAGCCGTCAGCCACGTGGCTTTCAACTTCCTGGTGAGCGAGGTCTGCCAGGCACTGGACGAAGGGCTGAAAGCGGAGCACCTGGAAATCACTCAGCGTTGGGGCCAGGACTTTTCCCGGACCTACGTTACCAAGATGGTCCGAAGTCTGGGGAACGCCGATCTGTTCACCAAAGGTTGGCACACAGCCACGGACAGCGAGTCGGGGCGCAGCAGGCGCTTGCGGACTTTCTATCTGAACCGCACCCATCCCTTGGTGGAGAAGGTTTTAGAAGACCGCTGGGCCCCTCAGGAATCCCAGGACGAACCTGTTGCCGCCGTATCCGTAGCCGGTCCCGAACCTGCCGGACCCTCCGAATACGGGGATAGTTCCGACACTATTGGGACGTCCACAAACGAGGGAACTGCTGACTCAACGGAGCCTTCTTTCCTCTCCAGAATCTTCCGCTCTAACCGGTGATTCCAACAGGCTCGCCCAGAGCCAGCACCCGACGATATTACATCCAGGTCGTTGGCAGTAGCATCCTGAGGACCTCAAGACAGCCTAGAACGTTGTCAGGATCGAGCGGGTAGCAATTCTTTGGCGCCAGTAGATTAAGAAATGCTGATGGATCATTTCCGAATCCTCCGTCTTCTTTACGTTCCCACGTCTTATATCAATAACCGTTTGAAACGACGATGCACTTACAATTCGGGAATTCCTTCGCGTACCTCTCTACCTGGTTCCGAGCGTAATGTAGACCTTGGCTAAAGCTCTTGGTCTCGATAATAAGGACACATTCGCCATTGTTTCTCCCATATGGTCTGGAAAAACAGGCTATGTCCGCCCGTTCTCGCCCTCCGGCCGGTAATTCAATCTTTATTTTTTGCTCAGCCTAGCCCAGAGCTAAAAGCAAAGGAATAACTAGGAAGGTACGAGCCTCGTGTTCCCCGACATCCTCCCAACGGCGTCCATGGTAATACCGAGCCAGGCGGCGGATCCGGTTAAAGGTCGCAGTCAATTCCTCCGCCGCCCCGGGGCGTAGCCCTTGGCTGATCAAGTGCTGTACGATTTCATCATCGTCGACCACCGTGGTTTGCCCCGGTCCGGAAGCAATGATCTCCTGGGCAGGAAAATCTGAGATAACTTGGTCTGCGTCCAACCGAAGTTGTTGCTTATGCACCCTTTGAATCGTGTTACGAGTGAATCCCTCAACGCCCACCGGCTTGGCCGGAATATGCCAATCAACGTAGCAATAGGCACTCAGGTCCCAGCCATCAACATCCTTCAGCCACTTCTTGTCTCCGTTCCCACGATGCTTGCCATCACGGCTAACGACTTCCCCGGCGGCCACTAATTGCGATCTGCCCTTTTTCAGGAGCACCTGGTCGCCAAGTTCAACCTCAGTCATCAATTCTGAATTTATTTTCCCACCAACGAAGGCGATGCCAAACCGGAAAAAGTACTCTAGAGTAGTCGCGGCCACGCGAACCAGCGGCAATCTGCCAATAATTCACCATTTCGATCGCCTCACATGTCCAGAATCAGGGTGGACCAGCCGAAGTCCCTGGCCCCCAGTCCTACGGCGGTGAATGGCTCGTAGTATTCCCGGAATCCTGACTTCTCGATGCACTCTTGACTCTTCGCCACGATCGTGTCCGCCAGGTCCGCATAGCCATGGCGTCGGAGGGCGTGGGACAAGAACCAGTTGGTGTTAATCCAGGAAGGCCCACGCCAGATGAACCCTCTGGGGTTACCTGGCATGAACTTGGGGTCCGAGGCGGGCACCGATGGCAGCGGGTAGGGTGTCCAGAAATGCTTGGGATCCGTTACCCACGTGTTCACCAACCGCTCGACGATGGGCCGGGGCAGGTCTTCCATCACCAGCGGCATCAACGAGCTTATCGTCACTTCTTTCAGAGGCTTCTCGGCCACTCCGGATAGATCGAAAAAGGCACCCACTTCCTCGTCCCAACACTTGGCCAGCAAAGCGTCTCGAGTCTTGTCGGCTTCCCGGTTAAACTCCGCCGCCTCCGGCGCGTCGCCCAACAGTCTGGCCAACGAACGCAATCCCATGACGTAGATGGAGTTCACCAGAACGTCTTCCACATGGAACAGATCGGCGGCCAGAATCCGGTGGTCGTCGCCACGAAGGGGCTCGTACGCCGCATAGACCTTGCGCAACGCGGTGATGAATCCCTGGTTGCTCAACTCCTCCAGGCCCAAGACCTCATCGTACTTGGGCGAGCAGTCGGTACCCGCCTCCTCGGGCTGGATAACCGCGATCAGACCGTCGTTATCGGGATCGCGCATCTCGCGCAGCCATCGGTAGAACCCGGTTAACACCGGTAGCGCCGCATCCTTAAAGGCCTCGTCGCCGGTGGCCTGGTAGACCCGCTCCACGGCATAAGCGATGATGGGCGGCTGCATGGTCGCTGAAGTATTGGGGGTAGTCATTCCAACGATGTTCCGGCTCAGGAAGTCAGGCTGCTTCTCCATCTCCCAGAAGATCATGTGGGGCATGAAGCCGTTGGGCAGCGCACCGCTCATCAGGGTAGTTAACTCCTTCTTGGCCTGTTCCAGGTCCAAGTGGATGAGGGCGATGGCGTGGAAGCAGGAGTCCCAGAACCACTGGAAGGGGTAACCGGTCAGAGAGGGACAAACAAAGCTGTATTCTTTGCCGTTCCAGTCGGCCACTCCCTGCTTAAGATTGGTCAACAAAATCTGCCGAGCTTTGGCTTCCAATTCTTGTCTATCCATCCTAAATCCTTATGTGGAGGAGAAATTTCTCCCTTAAATTCGTGGGAATCAGCTTCTAAGAACCCGCAACCTCATAAACGCCCAAGTATTTTTCGGCAACCGCCGGCCAGGTGAACTCTGACAGTGCGTAGTCCCGGGCGTCCTCGGCTAATCGATCTCGGTGGGCGCCGTCGTTCACCAACCGCACCAACTCTCCAACGGCCTCATCCTCATCGAACCGCTCCACCACCACCGCGCCCCGGGTCAACAACTCCCGATTGGCGCCTACGTCGTGGGTAAGTACGGGAGCTCCGTAGGCCATCGCTTCGAAAAATACCAACCCGAAGGCCTCGTATTGAGAAAACAGGACGAAGAGGTCGGCTTTGGCGTACCAGTCTGTAAGCTCTTTATCGGAGACTTCCCCGACCATCGCTACCTCATCGCCCAATCCATAATCCCGGATGATTCCAGCAATCTTCTTTTCATCACCTTCATCTCGTCCTACCAGGATCAACTGCACCGAACGTTGAAATTGACCGCGAGCCCGCCGGTATACTCCCAGCAGCCACTCTTGACCTTTGTGCCGGCCCAACCGTCCAACGCATAAAAGAGTGAGAGGTTCACCTGCCCCCTGGGGATCGGGAGTAAGCGTGGTCTCGGGCAGGGGCGCCCCCCACCCGATGATACCCAGTTTCTTCCCGGGTACCAGATAGGCCCGGCGCACCAGGTTGGCCTCCTGGCGAGTCAGGGCGATCACATGGTCCACCACATTGCAGATGAACGCGTTTATGGGCCGGAGCCACCAGCGGATCAGGGGCAAGGCGTGGTAGGAGGGGGTGAACACGAACCGGGCTTGATTGCGGTACCAGAACCACGACCAGAAGTGTCCCCAGAACCAGCCATCGCCCACGAAGTGGACAACGTTGGGGTTGAATTCTTTGAGGTAACCACGTACCTGCATCGGCGAGAACCAGACCAGCGGGCAAGAATACAGCGGGATAGAACGTTTGGGAAATCCTTTCAGCCGGTAGATGCCGATGCCCTCTTCCGTGGTTTCCCGGTCGGCCCAGTCCGGATGAGGCACCCGGGGGAAAGCGTACTTGGTGGTTAGTACCGCCACCGCCTCAACTTGATCGGATTTCTGAATCTGGAAAGTGAGTTGCTCGATGGCCCGCTCGATCCCGCCCAGGTAAGGGCGAAAATAAGGGGTCAAAAATAGGACCCGGAGAGGGGCGTCGCTCACAACGCCCGCTCCAACCCTTCCCGCCAAGCGCCGCTGATCTCCTGAAGGGGAAGGTCGATCTGACGATTCACCCTAAACCGGTCCCCGCCGGTGGTCCCAAGCCGGCGTATTGGGACTCCTGACTCGTCCGCCAGCCGCTGCAGCGCCGTCCAGTCGTTTTCAGCTAAGGACACCACTATCCGGGATTGGCGCTCTCCGAACAGAGCCGCGTCCCACCTTTGCGGCAGAGGGAACTCACCCATGAATCCGGCTCCGCCCTGAACGCTGCATTCCGCCAGGGCCACCGCCAGGCCGCCCTCGGCGCAGTCGTGAGCCGAAGCCAAGATTCCGTCCCGGATAGCCCGGCGGCAGAGGGCTTGCAACTTCCGCTCCATATCCAGGTCTATAGCCGGACGGCCTTCGATCTTGCCGTGGAACACTTGTAGATACTCGCTTCCGGCCAGGTCCGAGGACCGGGGCCTGCTCCCAACGTCTCCCAACAAAGCCACCGTCAGCCCATCACCCGGGAACGCGGATTGGGCGTAGCGTGCGATATCCTCCAGCAGGCCCAACCCACCCAGCACCGGAGTAGGATGGATCGCCTGTCCCCGGGACTCGTTGTACAGACTGACATTGCCGCTAACCACGGGCACTCCCAGGACACGGCACGCCTGGGCCATGCCGCGGATGCACCACTCAAGCTGGTAATAGACCTCCGGCTTCTCTGGGTCGCCAAAATTTAGGCAGTCGGTAAGGGCCATCGGTTCGGCGCCTGAGCAAGACAGATTGCGGCAAACTTCGGCCACGGCTATCTGGCCGCCCCGGAAGGGGTCCAGGTAGCAATAGCGGCCATTGCCGTCAATGCTCAACGCAATGGCCCTGTCCGTGCCCCTGAGGCGCAGCAAAGCGGCATCGCTGCCAGGCCCCACCACCGTGTTGGTTTGCACCTGATGGTCGTATTGGCGGTACACCCCTTCTTTGCTGGCGATGTTTGGGGCCCCCAGAAGCCGCAACAGCACCTCTTCCGGACTTACCGAGGGCAATGACACTTCGGAAAGGGAGAGCCGCTGCCGCCGCGCTTGATCCTCAGAAGGAACCCCTTTAAGCCGGTACTTGGGGGCGTCCGACAGGTGGCGAATGGGCACCTGGGCTATCGTTTTATCCTCTTCGACGATGCGGGCAACGGGATCGCTGATCACCCGCCCGATATCACGGCAGGGAATCTCCCACTTATCGAAGATCCGGCGAATCCTCTCTACCTTGGCCGGCGCAACCACCAATAGCATTCTTTCTTGAGACTCGGACAGCATGACATCGTAGGGAGTCATACCGTCCTCTCGCCGGTGCACCTGAGATATATCCAGGATGAACCCCTTCCCTGCCTTGTCCGCCGATTCCACGGTTGAGCTGGTCAGTCCGGCGGCGCCCAGGTCTTGGATCGCCACCACGTCGCCGGTTGCCAAGGCTTCGAGGCAGGATTCTATCAAGATTTTTTCCAGAAACGGGTTGCCAACCTGCACGGTGGGCCGCAGTTCCTGCGCTTCCTCAAAGGTGCGTGAAGCCAACCCCGAAGCGCCGTGGATCCCATCACGGCCCGTCCCTGAACCCACCAGCAGCAAGACGTTGCCCTCGTCGCCCGCCGCTGACGTAGCCAGGTCTGCCTTGTTCACCAAACCAACACACATGGCGTTGACCAGCGGGTTTTGGGAATAGCAACTGTCGAAGTAGATCTCGCCCCCCACGTCGGGGATCCCGATACAGTTGCCGTACCAGGAGATGCCTCCCACCACGCCCTGGAACAGGTGGCGGTTGTGGGCGTTATCCAGGGGACCGAAGCGAAGGGAGTTGAGCAGGGCGATTGGACGGGCGCCCATAGCCAATATGTCGCGCACGATTCCGCCAACACCGGTAGCCGCGCCCTGAAGGGGTTCCACGGCCGAGGGGTGGTTGTGGGACTCCACTTTGAAGACCGCTACGATCCCATCCCCCAAGTCCACCGCGCCGGCGTTCTCCGCACCTGGATCGGACAGCACCCGAGGCGAGCGGCTGGGGAACAACTTCAGCAGAGGGCGGGAATGCTTGTATCCGCAATGTTCGCTCCAAAGAGCGCCGAACATGCCCAGCTCCACCGGGTTAGGCTCCCGGTCCAGCCGGTCCAAGATCAAGTCGTATTCGGCCCTGGAAAGGGCTATTTCATCCAGCTCTTGTTGAGTAACTGTCATAGGGGTTCTAGCACCTTTCGTTCGGACACATCAGGAGTCATTTAATACGTGCCCACCGGATGCGACCCATCCGGCTGATAATCCTCGCGGTAAACCTTACCCTCGCCAACCCGGAAGTAACTTGCCGCCGGGCCGAAGAAGTCCCGCACCGGCTCCAAGTCGGTGGTGGTGATCAAAACTTGTTGATACTGGGTCACTTGCTCCATCACTCGTAAGCGGCGGGACGCGTCCATCTCCGACAATACGTCGTCTAGCAAGATAATGGGAGCCTCGTGCCGCACCGCCGACAGATAGGCGGCCTCAGCCAACCGTAGCGTAAGGGCGATGGTGCGGGCCTGCCCACGGGACGCGAAGGTGCCCATGTCGACCCCGTCTATCAGAAGAGAGAAATCATCCCGGTGCGGGCCTGCCGCCGTAACGGCGGTGGCGCGTTCTTTGGCTTGGGCTGCTGCCAACGAATCGCGAAAGTTTTTCTCGACCGCATTAGAATCTTCAGCTACCGGAACGCTTGGACGGTATTCCAGCCGAAACTCTTCGTCCGTCCCGCTCAGATCACGATGCCGCTGGGCGCACCAAGAATACAACGTTTTCATCGCTTCGTGCCGTTTCCAAGTTAGCCACGCCCCTTCACGCACCAATTCCCCATCCCAGAACTCCAATTCGTCCGCCCTGGCACGCCCGTCCCGGACGAGACGCAGTAGCTGGTTGCGCTGCTGCACCACCCGCTGATAACGCTGCAACCCCTTCAGGTACTGATTGTCAGCTTGGGAGATAAGGATGTCTAAGTAGCGCCTGCGGCCGGCCGGAGGACCGAAGACGAGTTGGATATCGTCGGCGGTGAAGAGAACCGAATTGACCATGCCCACCAATTCGGTGGCGGTCCGGCGGACCCGGCTAACCCGGATCTCTTTTCGAACGGTGTAGCCTTTAGTCCCGGTAACCCTCTCAGCGCTTTGAGGATCCGTCCTGTGGGGCACGCTCTGGTAACCCACGTAGACCGCCAGCCGCTCCCCGTCCTTTTCGACGATGCCTCCCACCAAGGCTTGACCTCCCTCGGCGGCCGCCTGGAAGTTGACCACTTCCCGCTCGTTCTCCGCCCGGTAGGAGCGAGCGATCGCCAAGAGGTAAATGGCCTCCAGCAATGTGGTCTTACCCTGGGCATTGGCGCCATAAAACACGGACACGCCTATAGGGAGGTCCAGTTCCAGCTCCACTAGATTGCGGAAATTAGTCAGGCTGAGGCGTGAGATGTAGGCCACCCGGTCCATTCCCTCCCGGAAGTAGCAACTCCTAGCCCTGAGGCGCTTGCCGCGTTTATTGTACCAGCCGGGTAGGGCTAAAACAGTCAGGACCGGTTAGGGGTCATCTTCGGGGAGAACATACTCGTTCGGGGACGGGAAAGCGCGGAGCAGATTATTCCTGGGTTTCGAGGGCACGTATCTCGTCGTCAAGACCTTGAACGGTGGAATAATCGCCCGCGGATAAGCGGAAGCAGCGGTCCAGATAAAGTTGAGCCAACCTTGACGCTTTCTGTGACGTATCCTTGGCAACCGCCAGCAGGCTGCTAACTCGGAAAGTCTCCGGCAGGTGCCGGGCGAGGACAGTGATCTCTTGAGACATCTCATCTACGGTGCCCGCGTCTCCGCCTTCCACGGCGAACCGCATAGTCCCCAGTAAGCGCGCCAACTCAGCCAGTTTGTCGCTTTCGCTCATCAAGCCAAAGAGGACCTCGTTTACCTGATAAGACTGATCATCATCGACTTCGGGGGCTGGGACATCCGAAGTGGTGGCCTCTTCAATGGCCTCAACAGGCGCCATGCCAGCATCGCCAAGGCACTGAGTCCAAAGGTCGGAGTACGCCTGTACCGCCTCAGTCACCGCTTCCATCATTCGGGGCAGATCAAAGGAAAACATACTGCTGGCGTAAACCAGATCGTCTTGCCTCAATTTGCTGATGCGCTCCAACTCCGTGAAGCTGTCCACGGGTTCCGGTAGCGGAGGCATGGCGAAGGCAGATAGATCGTTCAAGGGCAGCCCGCCAAGATGTGTCGCCAGGAATGGCGGGACATACTTGCCCAGGTCTGCCTTGATGGGCAGCGTGACAACGTAAGTGGCGTACACTTTATCCGGCTCCGTGTCCACCCGGAAATACAACACGGCGTGCCCTTTGGGGCGTCGTGGGTCTCCTATGTCGAAGGTTAAGTCCATACTCTTTTGTGCTTTCCTTGCAACAATCATCCATCCGGCCGGATCGGTAAGCTCATTATAGGCTATGGCGGGAGCTAAGGACAAACCCATCTGGGGCCGATCACGACGACGCCGAGCTAGGCGGTTACATGATAGAATACGTCAGGCTCGCCGGACACCCAACAGCCAGGAGGAGATTGCAAATGGCCGAGCAACCACTGAAGATATTAGACTACGACAAGCTGGAGATTGGTGAGGAGTTGGGCTCCTACGAATACCTCCTCACCCAGGAAATGCTGGACAACTTCCGCGCTTCCATCGACGACCCTGAAGCCTGCTTTCCGACACTCGCCGTCAAGCACGATGCCACCGCTCTGAACATAGTTTATAACGACACCACCGGCGGTGTAAACGCGGGCAACGAGGTTGAGTTTTTCAACCCACCCATCCCCGGCAAGAAAATCTTCGTCAAAGGCCGCATCGCCGACAAGTACCTTCGCCGGGACAAGCCCTATCTGGTGATCGAGGCCACAGCCACTGATGAGGACGGGCGGTTGTTGGAAAGGCTTAAGACGTATCAAATGAAAAAACCCGATGAGGTAGGAAAGAAATGGAATCCACAAACATAGAGATCGGCGCTCAGATTCCCTCGGTTACCAAATCCGTGACCACGGAAAGTATTCTCCAGTTCGAGTCCTGTGCGATTCTGGAGCGCGAAAATATCCACAACAACGAAGAACTGGCCAAGCAACGCTTGGGCACCACCTATACGCTGGCTTCCGGCCGTATGTCCATAGCCTTTGCTTCTGAAGCCATGCGCAAGTTCTTCGGCCCCGACGTCTTTCATCACACCGGCAGCGTCAATCTCAAGTTTCTGCGCCCGGTGAAGAACGGGGATACCATTACCGTCACTGGCTCGGTCAGCAGCCAGCGGCAGGTTGAGAATGGGACGGAAATCACGGTGGACCTCCACTGCGAAAACCAGAACCATGACAGGACCGCCGCCGGCATCGGTACCGCCATCGTTTAGCAACGCCGCCGTAGATCAAAGCACCGGGTGTTAGTCCGGTTGCATCCAATATACGGAATGATTACACTGCGAATATATCGGTCCTTAACTTAGGAGGAACATGCCGGATCCAGAGTATGGCAAAGTGGAGATTGAAGTCATCTACTGCTTGGCTTGAGGCTACTATCCCGTCGCCTCGTGGATGGCGACCGAGTTGTGGACCGCCCATGACCCCGGAGATGTGGCGATCAAGCTAACCCCGGTCCATCAAGGCAGGCTTGAAGTCATGCTGAACGGGGAGTTGATCTTCGACCGCAAGGCCGACCCCAACGGGTTCCCCAACCTCACCAAGATCAACGAGCTAAAAATGATGGTCGCCGAGAAGATATTCGAGTTCGATACGGCGGTGGCCAGCGGATAATAGCGTGCCTAGGCCAACTTAGGATAACTTCGTTGGGATGCAGCTCTGGGGTCTTTTCCAGGGCTGCATATTTTGTGAAGCACTGATACATGGAGCGTAACTAGTGGCCAACCAAGAGCATCTAGCGGTGGTCAAAGCCGGCCCCAAGTCCATCGCCGATTGGCGTGAAGAGAACCCGGGAGTCGCTTTGGACCTGGAAGGCGTAGACCTATCCGGCGCCGATCTAAAAGAGTGTAAGATCAGGAACGCCAACCTGAGCGGCGCCTCTCTTGCCGGAGCATCTCTCTTCCGGGCCAGCTTTGCCGGCGCGGACCTCACCAGCGCTAACTTAGAAGGCGCCGATATGGGCAGGGCTACTCTAGCCGGCGCAAACTTGGAAGGCGCAAACTTGACCAACGTTAATCTGTATTGGGCCGACGTTAAGCGGGCTTCGCTACGAGGAGCCAACCTTCGCTGGAGCCGTGTGGTGCGTGCCTGCTTCCTAAGCGCCGACCTGACCGGGGCCGACTTTAGCATGGCGACCATGTTGGAAGTAGACCTTCGCGGCACGGATCTGACCAACGCTTGCTTTCAGTCGGCCAACATGAACGGGGCGGACATGGACCGGGCGGTGATGACCGGCGCGGACTTTACCAAGGCGATGATACGCGATTCTATGTGGACTATGTCCGACATGAGGGGTGCTAACTTCGACCGGGCCAGTCTCCACCGTTCCGACCTCAGCATGGCCAAGTTCGACGATACCACTCGATTTCCCCAGGGTTTCGATCCCTACCACACCGGTGAGAAGGATGTGCTGGACTGAAGTTCTGAATACATCAGTTCCGCCGGTATACCCCGGGAGGTTTTCTTGGGAGTATTGCTAGTCTCCGCCCATCTTTCCGGCTCCGGCAAGACCAGCCTGGTAGCGGCGCTTCTGACCCAGCTGCTCGCTGAAGGCCGGAGAGTGGCCTATTACAAACCATTCTCCACCTCCCCGGACAACGACCCGGATATCTCATTTATCTCCGAAACGATCCTTGCCGGTACGGACGGCCCGCCGGTTCCTACGCCTTTGGCGCTGCCGAGGAACGGCTCTAACGGCCCGCTCCTGCCGGAGGAACAATCCCAAACCATCCGTCAGTGTCTATCAGAAATTCAAAGTACCGCCGGCGTAGTCCTGATCGAGGGCCCCGACGCCGTGTCACCGGATGGAGAGCCTTGGTCCCTGCCTATCGACCTGACCGATCTGTTGGCGTGCCCGGCCTTGTTGATATTCCCCTACGCTAACGGACTGGACTTCCAGACGGTGCTAAGCGCCGCCGAGAGCTTTTCCCCAGGCTTGTCCGGACTTGTCATCAACGGCGTGACTAGCTATCGGCAACGAGACGTTGAGCGGGGATCACTGGCTCAACTGCGCGCCGCCGGAGCAACGGTATTTGGCGCTATCCCCGAAGACCGTGTCATGCTGGGAGTGACTGTGCAGCAGATCTCCGAGCAGCTAGGCGGGCGGTGGATCCAAGACCCGGTGAACACGGACGCCTGCATCGACCGGTTCTTGTTGGGCGGCAACATAATGGACGCTGGACACACATACTATGGACGCTACGCCAACCAGGCAGTGATCGTCCGGGCGGAGCGGCCCGATATCCAGATGGCCAGCTTGATGGAAGACACCAAATGCCTGGTATTAACCGGCGGCTCCGAGCCCTCGGACTACGTTAAAGCCGAAGCCTTGGAAAAGGACGTGCCGTTGATCTCGGTGACGGAAAGCACGCTGAGCACCGCCGAGGCCCTAGCGGGCGTTTTGGAACGGGCCACGCCTTACTCCCGAACTAAGGTAGAAAGGTTCGGCCAGCTCATGCGGCAAAACTTAGACATGGAAGCTCTTTCTGCCGTCTTGACCACGTCATCTTAGCTTGACTTGCAACCCGCTTCCCACCTAGAATAAGACTAGCTAACCCGTACGGGATTGCAGTGCTCTGGAGGATACAATGGCTATCACAATGGACGGCGTCGAACTGGGCGTTAAGATCAGCGAGTTGGCGGCCACTAAGATAAAATACTTCGCGGATAAGCAAGGTATCGAAGAGAACGTAGGCGTAAGGGTCTCGGTCAAAGGCGGCGGCTGTTCCGGGTTGACCTATGATCTGCAGATCACCGACCAGGAATTGGAGAGCGACAAGACCATCGAGCAGCATGGCGTAAAGGTTATGGTCGACAAGAAAAGCTACATCTATCTGGTTGGGACAGAGTTGGAGTTCTCCGACGGTCTCAACGGTAAGGGATTCGTCTTTACCAATCCCAACGCCAAGACATCTTGCGGTTGCGGCACTTCCTTTAGCGTTTAGCGTCAACCACAACTGAACTTTTAGACGCCGCCCTATCGAGAGACAGGCGGCGTCTTTTAAATTCCGGATGATTCGGAGGACACAATGGCTCTACGGCGTTCAGCCCTCCATCCCGTTGCCGCCGCCACTGGAGCAGCATTTCAGGAGCGCCACGGTTGGGACCTAGCCACGGTGTATAGCACCGTCGAAGAAGAGTACCTGGCCTTAACAACAGCGGCGGGCGTTCACGACGCCTCCTACACGGGACGGCTCAGGGCCATCGGGGCCGACGGCTTGGATCTGCTGAACCGATTGTCCACCAACAAAGTGTTGGACCTACAGCCGGGGCAAGGAGCTCCAACCATCCTGACCACCGCCCGGGGACGCATCCTGGACTTGATCGGGGTGGTCAACGTTGACGACTATATATTGTTAATCACCAGCCCTGGAGCCCAACAGCAGGTGATCGACTGGCTGGACAAATACACGATAATGGAGGACCTCGTCGTCGAGGATATCACCGGGGAATCCACCATGCTGTCGGTTTTGGGGCCGGCCAGCAAAGCTGCGGTGGAATCGGCGGCAGGAACCTCACTGAACGAATTGCCGCCCTATCATTCAGTTACTGCGGAAATGGCCGGCCACCAAGTTCGCATAGTCAATCGCCCTTTTGGGGGACTCCCCAGCTTCGATCTCTTGATGGATCCGGACGCCTCAGCCGGCGTTTGGGATCACCTATCGAAGTCGGGAGTCCCGCCGGTGGGAGAAGAGGCCCTTGAAGCGGTTCGCTTGAGCTACGCCGTGCCCGCGTACGGCCATGAACTTGGCGAATCTTATAATCCCTTGGAGGCCGGACTTATCGGGTCCATCGATTTCGCCAAGGGCTGCTACATCGGCCAGGAAGTCATCGCCAGGCTGGACACTTACCAGAAGATACAGAAGCACCTGGTACGGCTGGAGTTTTCCGCGGACGCCACCGTGTCCGAGGGCGACACTTTGAACGATGACGGCCATGACGTGGGTAAGGTTACTTCGGTGACCAAACTACCCAACGGCCTAGGCCTGGTCGGTATGGCGTACGTGCGGAAAGCCAGCGCATCGCCGGGCAACGTCTTGGAGCTTGCCGATCCTTCCAGCGGCCAGGCTGAGATCACGGCCCTGCCCCATCTGTTCGGACCGGACAAGATTAGCTAACCCAGCTACTAACTATCTGCTACATAAATTCGGCGGCTACCTGAATCTTCCCGTCGGGATCGGCCTCCAACAAGGCGATAAAGTCGTAGCCTCGTCTCCGTATCTCCTCTCCCCCACCCTCCCGGCGATCCAACACAGCCACCACTTTCACGACGACACAGCCCTCTCCCTCGGCCGCTTCGATAGCTTGGAAGAGAGACCCTCCGGTGGTGCAGGTGTCGTCTATGATAGCTACCTTGCTGCCCACCTTCAGTGGGCCTTCTACTCCTTTGCCCGTGCCATGACTCTTGGCTTCCTTCCTGACGATGAAGGCCGGTATCGGCGTTTCGTTGATGTAGCTGGCTAGAGCGATGGACGCGACGATCGGGTCGGCCCCCAAGGTCGGACCTCCCACAGCCTCCGCACCGGCTTGCCGCAGCACGGGCAGTAGGGATCGGGAGATCAAATAGGCCCCTTCCGGGTCCAAACTCAGCAGCCGTCCGTCGAAATAGTAGGTGCTCTTTTTGCCCGAAGTGAGGGTAAAATCTCCGTACTTCAGCGCGCCTTTCTCCAACGCCAACTGGAGAAGACGGTCAACCCCTTCGCTCACTTACTCCACCTCCCAGATTCATACGAACGTATCTGAGCTATTGACGCGCGTATAAGTTCCGCTCTTGAATATACTCCGCCACCGAGTCAGGGACCAACTCGCGCACCGATTTCCCTTGCCCACTTCGGCGCCGGATCTCAGTCCCGCTAATATCCACCATGGTCGTATCCAACCGTGTCAACCGGTCAGCGGCCTGGGGGAAACTGCTTAACCAGGCGGGCCATTCAAAATCTTCGTAACCCGGACGGGTCACCACCACCAGATTGCACAGTTCCAGTACCCGCTCCGGCTCCTTCCAGTCTTGAAACCGGCTCAGAATATCTACTCCGACGATAAAGTACAAAGCCGCGTCTGTCCCCAGGCTGTCTCGCAACTCGATCAGTGTATCCACGGTATACGTTGGTCCGCTGCGCCGCGTCTCGTTGTCACAAACCTGGAAATACGGATCGTCGGACGTCGCCAGCTCCACCATGCGCAGCCGGTCCGCCACCGGCGACAGGAACTCATCCACTCTCAACCTTGGCTGTCCCGTGGGGATGAACAGGACTCGCTCCAGGTCCAGCTTAAGCCGGACTTCTTCAGCGATCTTTAGGTGTCCCAGATGGATCGGATCAAAGGTTCCCCCAAGAACACCTACCCGCACGCTAGAACCACCCGATCTCGGAATTGCCGATCCTTATTGTATCGCCCGCCTCTATTCCCGCATCCTCCAACATTCTGGCTACACCATTCTTGTTCATCTGGTCCCATAGCTGCAATAAGACGCGCCTATCCCTGGTATCGGCCATGCCGACCAGCCGCTCCAATTCCTGGGCTTGCACAACGAATACTCCATCTTCTCGACTGACTCGGATCGGGGTCCTCTTGCTTTGCCCCCACTTCACCGGTTCCGGCACGATCTCTTGTTCTGCAGCCTCTTTGGCCGTCGCCGCAAGCAACTCCACAACCTTTCCCAAGACCTCGTTCACTCCCTCTCCGGTTACAGCCGACATGAACAACACATCCAAGTCGTCTATTCCATCCTCTTTGGCCCGTTGGCGTATCGAGTCAGCAATCTCGTCCTGCAGTTCTTTCACGTCGGTGAGATCCATCTTGTTGACGACGACGACCTGGGGTTTTTCCGCTAGTTTCTCACTAAACTGGCGCAGTTCATTATTGAGCATCTGGTATTGCCGGCCAGGATCTTCGGCCAATCCATCGACTACATGGATATAAACCCTAGCCCTTTCAGCATGCCTCAGAAATTGGTGCCCCAATCCCACCCCGCTATGTGCCCCTTCCAATAATCCAGGAACTTCCATCATGACGAAATCTTGCCCATGGGCGCTTACCACGCCCAACACCGGTTCGACTGTCGTGAACGGATACTCGGCGACTTTGGGTTTTGCTCTGGAACACCGGGAGATCAATGTCGACTTGCCCGCGTTAGGACATGCCAAAAGCCCCACATCCGCTAGCAGCTTCAACTCGAGAAATAAGATTTCCCGGTCCCCGCGGTCACCATTTTGGGCCAACAACGGTTCTTGGTTGGTCGGCGATACAAAGCGAGTGTTCCCCCAACCGCCCCGTCCCCCCTGAGCGACCATTACTGGAGATGTATCACAGATATCCGCCAACAAGAACCTCTCCCCGTCCTCATCTTCTTTCCAGATCAACGTTCCCATTGGCACGCGGATGATCTGGTCCTGACCATTCCGTCCCGTACGGTCTTTACCACGTCCATGGCCACCCCGTTCTACGTAGATAGTACTCGTGAACTTCAGGTGTAGCAGGGTATTAAACGAAGAGTCGCCGCTGATGTACGCACTGCCACCGCCACCCCCATCGCCACCATTCGGGCCTCCGTTAGGGCGGTACTTTTCACGCAGAAAGCTGATACAACCGTTTCCGCCACTACCGGCGTGAATATTTAGTCTAACTGTATCAATCAAATGGACCTAACCTATAGAGTAATAATAATAGCGTTGACAGTGTGGAGAACTTGGGTGAAGGGTGCGAGTTTGTAGGTGGCTCTTGTTATTTTAACATGGCGTAGATATTTCGGAGAGTGGAGTACTTGGCGCCAGGAGTTGACAGAGTTGGGAATAAGTTGGTATGTGTGCACGGCCTTGAAGACGTTCGTATTGAGGAGGACCAGTAATACATGCCGAACTGGAAATTGTCAACAAGTAAATGTCAGTTATCCACTGGGAATTCGAGTTGAGGCTGGCGTATTAGAAGCCGCGGAAGCATGCCAATATCGGCGTTGCGGGGGGGAAAGGCGGGTGGTATCCTGAGGCGGCTAAGATGAGGCGGAGCGGCTGCGGGGAAATAGTGAAGGTTGGGGAGATACCGTCTAAGAGAAGGTAATGGACTTGGATCGGGTCTCCTACAGCGGGAAGAAAACCGGCGGCTGGGTAATTATACTTTCGTTATTGACGCTGGCTCTCGCTTGTAATGGGACCAGCGAACCGGTCGAAGAACAACTTGACAAAGTGGTGGAGCCTGGGATCGTCGAGCAAGGAGAGAGCGAAGAGGTGGCCGTAGACCGGATTGCTTTCATGACAACGGACGGTGAACTGTTCCTGGTGAACCCCGACGGTTCTGAGCAACTAAAGCTTGCGGGAGACACCCAGGTGCAGGGAGGTCCTTTAGGCGCGGTGATGGCTCAGCCACGCGGCGTGAATTTCTTCTACTCCTGGCCGACGTGGTCGCCCGATGGGAAAAAACTGGCGGCTTCTTTGATGGAGGTAACCGATGGACAGCCCGAGATATCTGTCCAAGTTATAGATGCGGCGACAGGAGCGGCCACTACCGTATTTCGGAACGAAGTCCCCGGCTTGGTGGCTGAGAATGCGCCCCATTACCTTTATTGGTCGCCTGATAGCCGGACTTTGGCAGTGCTAGCCAGTACTCCACAAGGATTAACCCTATTCGCCGCCGACACGGAATCATTGACCGATCCAACGGTGATCGAGTCAGGAGCGCCCCTGTACTTCCATTGGGGAGCGGACGGCCAATCGATGCTGTTGCACGTGGGCGATGAGCTTAAATTTTTGACCCGGCCTTTCGGTGCTTCATCGGGTCAGCCTATCGACGCCGATCCGGGGTTTCGCGTGCCGGCCCTGTCCCCCGACGGCAGATATATGGCTTATATGGGAACTGGTGCGACCTCGGGGTCATTGCTGATCGCCGAGACGGGCGCTACCGGTACCGCCAGAAATGCACTTGACATCGGTTCCAGGGCAGCTTTCGCTTGGTCTCCTCAAGGTGGAGACTTGGCGGTGGCGGACCAACAGAACGACAATGCGCCCACCTTTAATAGGCTGAGGGTTGTCCCCGGTGATGGTGGTTCGATCAAGACCGTGGCGGAGGGCCGCATCATTGCGTTCTATTGGTCGCCCAATGGGGAGATGCTTGCCTGGGTGGGACTGGATGGCGGTAACAGGGAGTTCGTTTGGTGGGCCGCAACCGTCGAAGGAGGCGAGGCCCGGGAACTGCTGCGCGCTCAACCATCAAACGACATGCTGGTCACGCTGAGCTTTTTTGATCAATACGCTTATTCCCACTCCCCCTGGTCTCCCGACAGCTCTCGTCTGGTCTTGGCGATCGTCCCGAACCGGTCTAGAGAGGGCCGAAACGGTTCTACGCCGCCGGGGCCCAGGATATTCGTCGTCGAAGCCAGCGGGTCTTCCGAGCCGGTGGAGGTTGGAGCTGGGTCGCTGGCTTTTTGGTCGTGGAATTAGGCGGCGGGCCGGACAATCTTCCCTTTCGCCCGGATACCACTTTAGGTCCGGACGCCGCTGCCCTAGGAGAACGAGGTTCCACGTTCTGCTTGGCTTGTTGGCGGCCCTGGTGCTGTCATTTGCGGCAGGGTGTGGATCGGCTCCAACTCCCATCCCCACGCCAACGCTTGAACCGCCGCCGGATCCGAAAGCAACCCTGGCCCTTGCCGTGGCCAACCTGCTCTCGCTAAACTCGGTGGCCTTCACGTTAGAGCACCAGATAGGTAGCACGCAGCTGCTGCCCGGTTTGGTCATGAAGAAAGCCACGGGGGAGGTGGATATTCCCGACCGGCTACGCCTGACGGTGGAGGCGGAGGTAACGGCCCCCCGCACTTTTGTGGAGATCAACGTTATCATCATTGGGCAAGAGGCATATATGACCGATCTCTTCACCGGGCAGTGGCGTATGGTGCCTCCGGAATCTCTGCCGGTGAATTTCTTGGACTTCGGGCAAACTTTGGCGAGCATAGTGGAAGCTGTCACTGATCCTGCTTTGTCGGGCGTTGAAGAATCGGGAGGCCGGCAATACCAACGTATCACCGGTCTGGTGCGTTCTGAAGCCCTGGCATCGTTGGTGCCGGGCGCGGCGGAGGGCCTTGAGGTCAAGTTGGAATTGTTTGTGGACCGCGCAGACGGCCTGCTGCGCCGGGTGGTCATCACCGGCCCAGTGGTTAACGGTGACGTGCCGGAAACCGTAAGGTTGCTTTTCATTGACGATGTTAACGTGCCGGTAGACATAGCTCCGCCGGAATAGCCTGATGGGCTCGATGATTGGACCATCTCGCACTTTGCCGGCGCCCATGATCCTCACCGTTGTGGGGTTGGGCGCCTTCGTTACCGCCTTGGATCAAACGGTGGTGGTTACGGCCCTGCCCAGTCTGATGCTGGATCTGAAGATATCTTTAACCCAACTGGACCGGGCGTCCTGGATCATCACCGCCTACTTGTTGGGCTACACGGCCGCGATGCCGGTGATAGGCCGCCTGGCCGATGTCTACGGCTATACCCGAGTCTATCAAGTCTCCTTAGTGGTGTTCGTCATAGGCACCAGCCTGGTGGCCGTATCTCAAAGCCTGGAGTGGATGGTCGCCGCCCGGGTGATACAGGCCGTGGGCGGTGGGGCAACCGTGCCGATCGGGTTGGCCATCGCGGGCAGCGCCCTTCCCCGGAAGCAATGGGGGTTGGCCTTGGGCATCGTGGCGGGCGCGGCGGAGGCCGGCTCCATGCTGGGCCCGGCCTATGGCGGGGCCATCATCGAGCTGGCCAACTGGCGTTGGATATTCTGGCTGAACGTCCCCCAGAGCGCGGTACTGTTCCTGGCCCTGTTCTGGCTGCCCAACCAACCGAACCGGCAGAATAGGATAGATTACTTGGGCAGCGCCCTGCTGGTGGCGGCCCTGCTTCTCGTGTCGTTAGGGCTGTCCAGGAGCAGCCTGTTCACGCTTTCGTCGCCGCTTCCCTTCGTCTTGGGGGCCGCCGGACTGGCTTTGGCGGGGTTACTGCTTGCGGTGGAGCGCCGGACGGAGCAACCCTTGCTCGCGCCCGCCCTATTCCGCGCGACGTCGTTTCTGGCGGCCAACGGAGCCCAACTATTGGTCGGCGTCTCCCTGATCATCGCCATGGTGACTGTGCCTCTGATGGCCAACACCGTCATGGGGAAAACGCCGCTGACCGGCGCCATGTGGTTGCTGAGAATCACTGGAGCCATCCCCTTGGGGGCGGTGGTTGGCGGTTTGGTGTTGAGCCGGGTGGGAATCAGGCCGGTTATGGTAGCCGGGCTAGGGCTGACGGCCCTTGGATTGTTCCTGGTCAGCGGTTGGGAACTGGACGTGGGAGAGCCTCAGTTGACGCTGCACCTGGCTGTTGCCGGATTGGGATTTGGGCTGGTGATCTCGCCGATAATGACGCAGGCCCTTACCTCCGTGTCCGACGACTACCGGGCCACCGCCGCTTCGCTGGTGGTAGTTGCCCGCATGTTGGGGATGACGCTGGGCCTGGCGGCGTTGTCCGCCTGGGGAGTGGAGCATTTCCAGACACTTATGTCCGAATTGGAGTTTCCGCTGCCGCAACCCGGGGAGAGCGCCGAGGAGGTTCAAACCCGGCTGGCTGAGTACAGCGCGGGCCTGAACGCCGTTGGACTGTCCCTATTCCACAATTTTCTAAGGGTTGCCGCGGGCGTTGCGCTGGTGGCTATTCTCCCCGCTCTGGCAATGGGGACCGGCCTCGGTAGGTCTGGAAAGAGCGACTGACGAGCTAAAGCCTTTGGTCGTTACACGGGCGCAAATCGGGACTGCCTGGCGTGGCCACGGGTATTTGGGTGTTGACGCCGCCGCTTATTCTAGTATAGGGTAGTCGCTGCGTACCCAGCCGATGACATTGGAGGCGACCACGTGTTTATTCACCATTTTCTGACCAAGAAAGCAATTCTTCTGATCTTCGCGCTTACCCTTTTTGCGGTGGTTGCGGCGTGTGGCGGGAGCGATCAGGCTGTCAGACAAATCGAAGTTATCAAAGAGGTACCTGTAGAGAAGATCGTCATCAAAGAGGTAATCAAAGAGGTACCTGTAGAAAAGATCGTCAAGCAAGAAGTAATTAAAGAGGTACCCGTAGAAAAGCAGGTAATCAAAGAAGTTCCGGTAGAGGTCATAAAAGAGGTAATCGTAGAGAAAATCGTAGAGAGAATCGTAGAAGTCCAGATAGCACCGCCGGTCAAGGACAAAAGAGAAATCGTTTTTGGTGGGTTGGACTGGGACAGCGCATTAGTCCAGAACGGTGTGGCCCGATATATTGTTGAACATGGTTATGGATATCCCACTTCGCAGATAGAAGGTTCGACCTTACCGCTGTTCCAGGGCCTTCGTAAGGGCGACGTAGATATAACCATGGAGATCTGGCTTCCCAACCAAGACGCAGCGTGGAATGAAGCTGTTAAGGCAGGCGAAGTGATTCCAGTTGGCAAAAGCCTGGAAGATAACTGGCAAAGTTCCTTCCTTATCCCGGGTTATCTCCAGGATGCCAACCCAGAACTCGATTCTATCGAAGATTTGAAGAACGACGAATTCAATTCATTGTTCGAACAAGATGGTGGTAAAGCAGTACTACTCGGGTGCATAGCTGGCTGGGGTTGTCGTACCATGCAAGATGGCTCACCCGACACTGGGGTAGGGCAAATAGTCGGGATGGGTTTGGAAGACCACGTGGTATTGCGTGATCCTGGTACGTCAGGGGCTTTGGCTGCTGCCATCGAAGGAGCATTTGCTAAAGAAGACGCAATCCTCTTCTATTATTGGGGACCAACGGCGTTAGCCCACAAATTAGATATGCGAGATTTGGAACAGCCAGACCCTTCGGAATGCACTGATAACTCTCCTGTGCATGGATGCGCATTCCCCGCAGCGGAAATCATGATTGCGATGAATATTGAGTTAGTTGCAGACGCGCCAGAACTGATTCCGTTCTTCAAGAATTGGGATTGGAGCGCCGGCAACCAGCTGGCAGCAGAGGGATGGTACGGTGAAAATAAAAAAGCACTTAAAAACGCAGGACGATCGAGCGAAGAAATCTACTCTGCCACGGGCATCTGGTATTTAAAGAACAACGATGCCTGGAGGGACTGGGTTCCTGTCGATGTCTGGGCCAATGTCAAAGCTGCCCTAGCCAAAGAGGATTAACTGCCGCGCCCCGAAAAGCAGATTACGATTCTGACGAAAGGAGCCCCCGTCGTGACGGGGGCTCCTTTCTATTACCCTTGTTCCAAGTCTGCCCTGGCGTGGAGTTGGGCCTGAGATCAACTGTCGCTGCGTGACAGGACGTATCCCTGGGAGATTCGGTCGATGATAATCGCCATGATAACGATTGCTGTCCCAGCCACGAAAGCTTCGCCTTCCTCAAGTTGACCCATAGACCGTAGCACTTCTATACCCAGGCCTCCTGCACCCACCATGGCCGCAATCGTAGCCATGGCCAGGGCCATCATTACGGTCTGATTGATCCCTGCCATGATGGTCGGAACGGCCATAGGAATCTGCACTTTATAAAGTAACTGGAATGGGCTTGAGCCGAACGACCGGCCGGCCTCCACGACTGAAGGATCGACCTGCCGTATCCCCAAGTTGGTCAGCCTTATACACGGTGGAAGGGCGTAGAGCACAGTCGCCAGGATTGCTGCCACATTGCCGAGGCCAAAGAGCATGATGCCTGGGATTAGGTAAACGAAGCTGGGCATCGTCTGCATACCGTCCAATACAGGACGAATTAGTTTTTCCACCGAATTACTACTTGCCGCCAATATGCCCATAGGGATGCCGAAAGCAATGGCAATGGACACTGATACCATCATAATGGCTACTGTGACCATTGCCGGCTCCCAAAGATTGACCAATCCGATGGCTACCATTCCCAGGGCTGAAGCTATTCCAACGGCAAAGGAGGCTATTCTCCAGCCGAGCAGGAAGATCAAAGCTACGACCACAGGCCAAGGGATCCAGACCAAGAAGTCTCTCAATTTGCCGAGGGCAATCTTCAAATTGTCGCTGATGGCGTCAAAGAACCATTCCCCGTTTACAAGTATCCACTGAAATCCCCCGTCTAGGAGACCGGTAAGCTCAGGTCCCAAGTTCGTCGGGTACTTTAGCGCACCGGTGACGCCGTACTTGTGAACAAGGAACGAGGCCAGGAGTGCAATGCCGATGACGGCCGCGATTATGGCCATCTTGCGAATTCTCTCGGCATTTTCGCTGGCGCGTGTTGCGCCCTTGCCGGTGATCAGGTTGGCGATCTTCCTGAATTTGATTCCCATATTTCACTCGCTTCGCTGAGGATGGAAATTCAATGACCGTACTCACCACAGTCCACAAAGATTTTACTTTCACCTTGGACAAGTCTATCTGTTAGGGGCGATGAACGTATTGCTTTCATTGACTGCCAGGATTGGCGGATCGGCATCGGCAACTGGTGCCCATCTCTATTTATATTGAGGAGTGTAAGCTGGCGGAGGGTGGGAACGAATAGGGTGGGGACTAAAGGTTGGCGGCAATGACCATAAGTATATCCCTTTGCGCTGCTACACCCAGGAAGCAATTGCTTCCGTCGACTACAGGAATGGGAATGGTGGCATCCACCAGAGCAGCGAGGGCTTGTTCTAGCAGAGTTTCCGGGTGCACAGTGGCCACATCGGTGTGGAGAATGTCTGTGAGGTCTCCGGCTGGTCGTCCAGCCAGGAGTGTTACTTTCTGCTTGGGGATAACGCCGATGTATTTGTTGTCGGTATCCACGCAAATCGCATATTCAGTACCTGCGCGGTCCATCTGAGCAACCAAATCCTCTATGCGTCGCCAATCCGCTATAATCAGCTCTGGTTCGCTGATTATACTGGCGACGTTGATTACCTTGGTCTTGGGAATGCCCTGGGTGAATTCCTTAACAAAGTCGTCGACGGGGTTCATGATAATGTCCTGCGGGCTGCCCAGTTGTATGATTTCCCCGTCCTTCATTATGGCGATCCGGTCGCCTACCGTAACCGCCTCATCCAGGTCGTGGGTGATAAAGATGATGGTCTTCTGGATCTCTTCTTGGAGAGAGGCTAGCTCGCCACGCATCTGGCGCCGGATCAGCGGGTCGAGACCACTGAACGGTTCATCCATGAGCAAAATCTCAGGGTCCAGGGCCAGGGCCCGTGCCAGGCCCACCCGTTGCTGCATGCCGCCACTCAACTCCCTTTGATAGGACCCTTCCCAGCCGGTCAATCCCACTTTCGCCAGCATTTCTGAGGCAACTTCGTACCGCTGTTCCTTGCCCACGCCACGGACTTCAAGCCCGTAGGCGGCATTATCCAAAACGTTCTTGTGTGGCAGCAGGCCAAAGTTTTGAAAGACCATGGCCACCTTTGAGCGCCTGAAGTTTCTCAGCTGGTTTGAGTCGTAGTCTATTATGTTCTCCCCATCAACAAGGATATCCCCCGAAGTTGCCTCTATGAGTCGTATGAGACAACGCACCAGGGTAGATTTACCGCTCCCAGAAAGGCCCATGACAACGAAAGTCTCTCCGGTAGTAGCCTCAAATGTGACATCCTTGAGGGCTACCACCAGATTAAGCTCTTGTTGGATCTTCGTTCTGCTTTTCTGAAGGTTTTGGGCTTCCAGTGCCCTTTCCGGGTTCTTGCCGAACACCTTCCAAAGAGACCTCACCGAGATTGTGTATTCGCCGTTTTGTGGTGTAACCGCGGCCCCGGGCTCGCCTGGGGAGCCAGCGCTAGGGAGCTCATGGCCTGTTTCAAAACCGGGCCGCATGATTAACTCCTGGGTGCCCACGGTTTCTAAGGGTTGGTTTGGCATATATCTCATCAAGACCGAGACTTGCGAGATGCGAAACCGGGCAAGGGGAGAATACCAGAGTTGGAGACATAGGCGTGAGGCGATAACCCAGTGGCTACCCTAGCGTGTCCCCCATGGTTTGTCAACTTGAGGGTAGGGTTTACTCCAATAGGGCTCACTAGGCGAAGGCTTCGTCCAGAGTCCGGACCTGGGCCGGAGACAGACGCCAGCCCGATGCGGTACAGTTTTCTTCGGTCCGGGTGACGCTGTTGGACTTCGGGATGACGATTACGTTAGTCCTAGAGGTGCACCAGTTCAGAGCCACTTGGGCCATAGTCCTGTTTGTCTGGGCCTCCACCTGCTCTAGGATCTTGAGCCGGCGGTCTGTAAGAAAGCGAGAGGGGGTGGCCAGAGAGCCATCGGCGATAATTGTGATATGGTGCTCCTGGTAATAGGGCAGCAAGTCCTGCTCGATGCGGCGGGAGTTCAGGTTGTAAAGGACCTGATTGGACACTATGGGGTGTTTGGTCATTACTTCCTGGGCTTCTTGAAGTTCATTGACGGAGAAGTTGCTTACCCCAATGTATCTGACCTTTCCGGCGTCGATCAGTTCCTCCATCGCCCGCATCGTTTCGGAGATGGGGACGCTGCGGTTGGACCAGTGGATCTGATAAAGGTCGATACGATCCACGGCCAATCGGCGCAGGCTCTCATCAGCGGCCCATAACACCTGGTCGTAGCGAAGATGACTGCCCAAAACCTTGGTGGCAAGGAAAACGTCGTCGCGGCGTCCGGCGATGGCTTGCCCCACCGCGTCTTCGGTTCGGTACATCTCAGCGGTGTCTATCAAGTTGGCGCCGAGATCAATCCCCCGGAGCAGGGGCGCGGAGCCGCCGCTGTATTTCCAAGTGCCCAGCCCAATCTCCGGCACCATAACGCCGGTGCGTCCCAACTCTTTCAGTTCCATAGAATGCAGACTCTCCGAGGATTTAGATTCCAGGGATTTAAACTCTGATGATTTCAGCGTCAGACAAACGATTACCCCTCAAAGACCCCTCCGTGCAGACGGCCGTATAAGTCGTTGAACTCATCGACTGTATCAGTGGTGGTATGCCTGAGGAATGCCCGGTATATCTGTGTTTCGTTAACGGCCCGGCCCTCCCGTTTTGCCAACTCGTACAGTTCTTTCCAGGACGACCGGAAAGACTCCGAGCCCAGAGTATTGTATAGATCCAAGAATAGGTTTTCTCCCTGGTTATCGTTGCAAGTGAAGTAGGGTGATGCCTGGTGCTTAGTCAGACCATCCACCGCCAACCGGTCGATCAGACCTTGGATCGACTGAAGACCGGTCGATTTGCAGACGCTTACCGCTCTACTCAGCGTGTAGATCGACCGGTCTTCCAGGGATTCGCCGTAAAGGGTGTTCCGGACATAGCTGGCAAGAAAAGAGGCGCCGCCCTCTTGGAACCAACGTGGCGCCTCTTGGGGCCCCCAGTAATAGCCGGCTAATTCGTGGGTGATGATTCGGTTGGTGTCGCCTTGTCTGCCGAGTTCCGAATTGACCAGTATATGAGTTCCCCGGTTTATTCCGGTCAATTCGAAATCTAAGGGCTTATTTAATTCCAAGGGCGCGGCTAGAAGTAGAATAACCTCCTGCCGGGGGAAGGGGACGCCCATGAAGCTCTCCATGGTTCGCATGGCGTCTTCCACCTGGGCCACAAGCTCGCCGGTTCCCGGATCTAAGGATGACTGGATATAAGTCAGACGAACCTCTCCGCTTAATGGCATCGTGGCAATCCGGGATTCGACTTGGTGCTTTACGATCAACTTGGTAAAGCTTTCCGGCCCGAAAAATCGGCCCTTGGGCGTACCCACCACGATCACGAACTTTGCTTCTTGGTCGTCGAGACCGTCCAAGAAGCAAGGTTGCTGCGCTATCAGCGTCAATACCGTGGGGAAGTTGACGGCCAGGTGGAGCAGGGACAGGAGAGCGTCTTTGTCTTGGCTCTCAAAGGACGTTGATAAAAAGGGCATCCCGGCCACCTGTTTGGCTACCGACGCATTCTGGGACAGGAGTTCTCGGAGACGGGTCAATGCCTCGCCTTCGTCTTGGCTAATGTTAAAGGTGAGCCAGGGCAAGCCCGCAACCACTTTGGCCACGGCCGTGTCTTTCGCGGCGATACCCGCAAGGTCCGACAGCGCCGCCCGTTCCCGTTTGGATATCTCGTCGACGACCCAGGGGAAGCCGGCCACGGTCACGCCCAGCGCGGCGTCGAGCGTATGGATTTCGTCGATGGAATTTATCGCATAGGACTCGTGGGTAGAGATGTCCTCGCCGGCCCAGGCATAAGATGTGACGTACCTGGCCAGGGACTTGTCGCGAAGGGACAGGTTGTTGATACTCCGAAGGGCTTGGCGGCCATCTCCGGAGGGGCTTTTAATCACCCAGTTACTCCGGGTGAGATTTTGCAATAAGAATAAATCCTGAGTAGCCAACGATTTGAGGTCCCCCAAAACAGCGAGCTCGTCCGTGTTGAGGCCGTCCTTTATCCATGGCATCCCAGCCAACTGCATGGCCAAGATCAGATCCTGCTCCGCCAACAACGCCAAGTATTCCAAAGCCCCCGGTTAGCGGCGGTTGGGCCGGATAGGATCCAAGGATAGGCCGCGACTGTGGCAGCCATGTTGGGGTCTGTTCTCATCAGCGCTGCCAGGCTCTCCAGGTCTCGCTGATTGTCGTATGTAAGTGAGCCGGTGGACCAAGTAAGGTCATCGCGGATGGCCAAGAATCGGCCGGAAAACGGGATAAGGAGGTCAACTACCTCGAATTCTCCGGAGGCCACCAACTTGGAATCGACGTTCAGGTCAACTTTGTAGACGCCGATTGGCTAATTGCCAGGCAAGGTCCATCCCCAAGCTAAGGCGCCGGAACTAAGAATTGAACCAGCAGGAATGCTAGCGTTGTGGGTCAAGCTGTTCAGCACACTGCCGTCAGGCCGGTAGTACACCGCTTTGAGGGTGAATTGTTTCTCGTTTGCCGGGGGCGGGTGGGCAAGGTTCAATTCCCAAGCGACCGATCGGGTTGTCGACTGTGCTAAGGTCCGCCGGTAGACCCTGTCTGCGGTAGGCAGGAGGATATCGCCGGACTCGAAAAAACGAAGCTCGGTAACGCGGGAATCCACCGAGGGGATCAAGCCGGTGAAATTGGGCTTGAACTTGGTTACCGGGAAGGGAGTCGGAGTTGGATCGGGAGTGGCCGTTGGGACGGGCAGAGTCGGGGCGGGAGTCGGCTCCGGCGTGGCGGTCGGGACCGGTGTTGGTGTGGGAACTGGAGTGGGCTTTGGCGTATGGGTCGGTTCCGGCGTGAACGTAGGCGCCGGAGTCGCGGTGGGAGGGACTGGCGTGTCCAATGCCAGCGGCGGCGGCGCGAGGATGGTTGCCAGGCCCGATGGGAAGTTCCGAGGGTCCACAACTGACGGGGAATCAGGCTCGGCATCGGGCAGCGCGCCCAATTCCAATGCCGCGGCGATGGTCGCCTCGACGTTGGGCGTACCAGGCACGTCCGCCTGCGGTGACGGATCGAGCGTGGGATCGGCGGCTTCCGAGCCGCTGCAGCTCAATATAACCGTCATTAGGACCAAAGCTATGATGCCCGTGAATCGCTGCCGGACCATCCCTACTGTTCCCGTACTGGCCGCGTCACGAGGCCACGTCCACAACCAGCCAGAAGCTTTTTTTACGCCTAATCATGTTAATAATCATTGTACGCTGTTGCTGTCGCGCAGTCTGGCCGAGATATAGTCGGGTTCAGCAATTGTTTCGAATCTCAAGCGAGAGTGGGCCAACTATGGTATAACAATCCCAATCAGCCAGGAGTATTCTTGGCTGATATTTATCGCGGCCTATTGGCCATACGCCCGGCGCGGGCAAGCTGGATTGAGGTGAACTGATGGAATTCGAGGATGCCCGGCCATTCATGGAAACCAACCACCGGGGAGTGATCAGCACGATGCAACGCAACGGGGCGGTACAGACCAGCATCGTTGTGGTCGGCGCCTACAAAGGGAACGCCGCGTTCGTCTCAGTGCAAGGCAGTTCCGCCAAGGTGCGCAACCTGCGGCGCAATCCGCAATGCACGGTTCTGTCGGTTAGCGACGACTGGCGAGGCTGCGTTGCCGTCGAGGGTCAGGCCCAGTTGTTCGACCGCCGTAATACCCCGGCTGAAGAGTTGCGGGTGCTGCTGCGGGAGGTTTTCAGGGCCTGTGGCGACAAAGACCATCCCGATTGGGAAGAGTACGACCGCGCGATGGTGGAGCAGGACGCCGTGGTGTTCCTGGTGCCCCCCGAGCGAGTATACGGACGGATTCCCGCAGGGCGCTAGTAGAGGATTTCACTTCGGTTTTATACGGATAGCATCAGTTTGGCGTCGGACAGGTTGACCAAGTCGCCGCGCTGGTTGATGCCCTTTATCCGGCACTCGACGATGCGGCCGGCGCTCTCGGCGTCTTTGGCAGTCACTTCCCCCTGGAACGTCACGGTGTCGCCGGCGCGGAAAGGCTCGATGGCTCGCATCAGCAACTGTCCACCCTGGTAAAAGGCGCTCAGGGGAAAGGATATCTGTAGCATCTGGTCTAGGTAGGACATGGCCGCGGGACCGGAGGACACCGTGCCGCTGAAGATGTTCTGCCGGGCAAATTCTTCGTTGTTGTGAATATTGATGGGATTGGGTTCTCCGCTCAAGCGGAAATCGGACTTCCGATTGATGATTTCCTGACTTTCAGAGATGGACATCTGCGCCAGTTGGGTCCCTTCGGACAGCGCGTCAAAAGATAATAACGCCGACGAAGACATGGCCAGCTCTTGCCCCCCTGGATTGCCGGTAAGCGGTTGCGGTTCCGCCGAGCCTGGGATCTGGGGGACCGACTTACTACCCTGAGCGTAGCCGAAGATGCAGGTGTAATCGTACTCGGCGACTTTTTCTCCGTGCTGATTGGCCGCTTCTACCCGGAAGGTGACGAACTTGCTGCCCCGGCGGTCGTACTTCTCCAATACGCGGCGGCTGCCGGTAATGGTATCCCCGGCCTTGACCGGACCCCACCACCGTATCTCGCACTTGGCGAAAGGGGTTTGGCGGCGGTTCGTGTTGGACCGCTCCTGGGCTACGAACCCGTTGGCTTCGGCTATCTCCTCTCGCATTAACGGGGCGTAAGTGATGACCATGGTGGGCATTGCCAGCATAGCCCCGTCGTACTCCCGGCTGACGCCCGGACGCTGAAACCGCGGGTCTGGGTTTTGGGCCAGCAACGCGTACTCCGCGATGTTCTCCTCGGTAATCTCCACTTCGGTGGTCGGACCAGCCTGCCCAACCTCCACCGCGTCATAATCCCAAAGTTTTTCCTGCTGATCTAGCATGTCGATCCCGCCAATTCACGTGTATTTGAGCAACTGCCTCTAGGATAGCCCATCAAAGGTTGCGCCGTCCATGTTGGGTTGCCAGAGACCCCTCCCACCGGCCCTTGCAGTGGGGAAGGTGCTACTCGATAATGGGGCTAACACCGGTGCGTAGGTAGCGCACCGGACTACCGGAGGAAAGAATGAAAGTAGGATTTATCGGCCTGGGGACCATGGGCGGGAGCATGGCCTTCAATACTATCCAGGGTGGACATGAATTGGTGGTCCACGACATACGCCGGGAGTCGGCCACCCGGCATCTGGAAGCGGGAGCGACTTGGGCGGACTCGCCGCGAGAGGTTGCCGAGGCCAGCGATATCGTGTTCACCTCTCTGCCCGGCCCCACCGAGGTTGAGGCGGTGTTCCTGGGTGAGGACGGCATCCTCCAAGGGATGTCCGCCGGAAAGGTGTACTTCGACCTGAGCACCAGCACGCCCAACCTGATCCGTCGTCTCCACGACATAGCGTCGGGCCAAGGTGTCGAGGTGCTGGACGCGCCAGTCAGCGGCGGCCCGAGAGGGGCCGAGAGCCGCAACCTGGCGATCTGGGTTGGCGGAGACAAGGATGTTTTCGACCGGTGCCGTCCGGCGTTGGACGCCATTGGCGACAAGGCCTATTACGTGGGACCCATCGGCTGCGGCGCGGTGGCCAAATTGGTGCACAACTGCGCCGGCTACGTTATCCAGACAGCCTTGGCCGAGGTGTTCACCATGGGAGTGAAGGCGGGGGTCGAGCCCCTGGCCCTGTGGCAAGCGGTGCGACGGGGTGCGCAAGGCCGCCGGGGAACTTTCGAGGGGTTGGCGGAACACTTACTGCCCGGAAAGTTCGACCCACCGGACTTCGCCCTGCGATTGGCCCGGAAGGACGTGGATCTGGCGGTGGGCGTGGGCCGGGAATACGACGTGCCTATGCGCCTGGCCAACTTGGCCTTACAAGAGATGACGGAAGCCATGAACCGGGGATGGGGAGACCGGGACTCCCGTGTGGCCATGCTGCTGCAGGAAGAGCGGGCCGGAGTTGAAGTGAGGGTTGACGAAGATGTCCTGAGAGCGGCTCTGGAGGCAGAGAAAAGCGGGGGGTGAACTTCTGGCTTGTTAAACTTGGTAGTCCCGGTCCTTCGACAAGCTCAGGACGAACGTAAGGAAGAGTCCCCTCCGTTCGTGGTGAGCCCGTCGAACCACCTATCGCAATCTACACCAATCTACCCCGCCGCGCGCCACCTTAGGTCTGGTTGCCGGGCGGCGGTGGCTTCGTCTAGGCGGGACACTGGGGTGGTGTGGGGTGCGCCGCGAACCAGTTCGGGGTTTTCGGTGACTTCCCGGTCGATGTCTCGCAACGCTTGGATAAATGCGTCCAAGGTTTCCCGGGTTTCGGACTCGGTTGGCTCGATCATCAGCGCTTCGTGAACGATCAGCGGGAAGTACAGAGTGGGGGCGTGGAAGCCGTAGTCGAGAAGCCTCTTGACGATCTCCAAGCCGCTGGCGCCCCGGGCCTTCTGCCAATCGGCGGAGAAGACGGCCTCATGCATGCAACGGCGGTCGTAGGGCAGGTAGTAAGTGTCCTTGAGGGCGTCCATCAGGTAGTTGGCGTTCAGCACCGCGTTGCCGCTGATGGCGCGTAATCCTTCTCCGCCCAGCGTCAATATGTAGGTGAAAGCGCGAACCAGTACGCCAAAATTCCCGTGAAAGCCGCTCAATTTGCCAATCGTTCTCTCCGGCGCCGCTAAACCGTACACCGGCGCGCCGTCGCCGCTGCTTTGAGTTACCACCGGGGCTGGTAGATGGGGAATAAGGGAGTCGGTCACGCATACCGGCCCCGCGCCGGGACCGCCGCCGCCATGGGGTGTGCTGAAGGTCTTGTGCAGGTTCAGGTGGACAACGTCGAAACCCAGTGGCCCCAGCTTCACCCGGCCCAGCAGAGCGTTCATGTTGGCGCCGTCGCCGTAAACCAACCCACCGGCTTGGTGGACTGTTTGGCAGACCTCTACTATTCCGGTGTCGAACAGCCCCAGTGTGCTGGGCAGGGTTATCATCACTCCGGCCAGGTTTGGTCCAACCAACTCGTGAAGGGCCTTCAGGTCCACGTTCCCTTGATCGTCGGAAGCCACGGTGACCACGTCGAACCCCGCCATGGCCGCCGAGGCCGGATTTGTGCCGTGGGCGCTGTCGGGAATCAGCACTTGGCGGCGGTTGGTGTCGCCCCGGGCCAGATGGTAGGCCCGCATCATCAACATGCCGGCCAGCTCGCCGTGGGCCCCGGCCAAAGTAGACAGACCTACTCCCGGCAGCCCGGTAATCTCGGCCAGGAATCCCTGTAGCCGGTACAGGAGCTCCAACGCGCCTTGGGCGGACTCCGGCGGTTGCAGCGGATGGATCCCAGCGAGTCCCGGCAGGAAGGACACCTCGTCGTTAATCTTGGGGTTGTACTTCATGGTACAGCTACCCAAGGGGTAGAAATGAGTGTCGATGGAAAAGTTGCGCTGGCTCAACGCAGTGAAGTACTGAACGATTTCCGGCTCGGATACTTCCGGCAGATCCAATGCGGTGCGCAACAACGATGGGTCAGGAAGGGGTTGGGCGGGCACGTCCGGCTGGGGCAGCACCGCTCCCACGCGTCCGGGAACGCTGCGCTCCATCAGCAGCTTGGTAGTGTCCCGGTTGCCGCCGCCGGTCATCGGCTGAACTCCGACAGCGCCTCTACCAGCGCGTCGATCTCTTGTCGGGAGTTCATCTCGGTAACGCATAGAAGCATGGCGTTGGTGAAGTCTCCCGCCGGTTGGGACGGCGACCCACCGGTGGTCCCCCCTTCTGAAGGGGGGACGTTGGAATACGCTTCGTTTAGGTCTAGACCACCCAAAATGTTCTGTTCAAGAAGACGGCGGTTGATACTGTTTGGTGGGACGGGACACTGGACCACGAATTCTTGGAAAAACGTGCCCTGGATTGGTAGGGTGTAGCCGGGCAACTGGGCGATGCGGGCGGCGGCGTAATGGGCCTTTTGGTAGCAGAGCTCGGCCACACTTTGCAGGCCTTGTTTACCTAAAGCGGCCAGGTAAATGGTCGCTGCCAAGGCGTACAGAGCCTCGTTGGTGCAAATGTTGCTGGTGGCCCGCTCCCGGCGGATGTGCTGCTCCCGTGTCTGCAGGGTCAGCACGTAACCGGTCCTCCCCTGGTTGTCCAAGGTTCGGCCCGATAGGCGGCTGGGCATCTGCCGGATGTATTCCTGTTTTGTGGAGAAAAGGCCGACGTAAGGACCGCCGTAGCTGGGAGGTATGCCTAGCGGCTGACCCTCGCCGGTGACGATGTCGGCCCCGTAATGGCCGGGCGGCTGGAACATCCCCATCGCCATTGGGTCGGCGGAAACGACGATCAACGCTCCCTGGGCATGGGCGGCCTCGGTCAGCCCGGCCAAGTCTTCGATATAACCGTAGAAGTTGGGGTATTGGACCACCAGGCATGCCGTTTCCCCGTCGAGAGCCGGTGATGGGCTGGGCGAGACACTTTGAATCTCTATCCCCTGGGCTTGGCAATAGGTCCCAATCACTTGCCGGTAAAAAGGGGACAGGGTATCGGCAACGGCCACACGGCTCCGCCGGGTCACCCGGCAGGCCATGAGTACCCCTTCGGCCAGGCTGGTGGCGCCGTCGTACATCCCGGCGTTGGCCACCTCCATGCCGTAGAGGTGGCTTATCAGGGTTTGGAACTCGTAGATGACCTGCAACGTGCCCTGGCTGGCTTCCGCTTGGTAGGGCGTATACGCGGTCAGGAACTCGCCCCGGGTCATCAACGCTTTGACGATGGCTGGAATGAAATGGTTGTAACAGCCCGCGCCTAGGAAAGAGGGACCGCTGGCCAACGCCCGGTTTCGTGACGCCAAACCGTCCAGTTCCTTCTGGACTTCCAATTCGGACATTGGTTGAGGGAGGTCCAGGGGTGGGTTGCGGAACTCCTCCGGAATGTCCTGGAACAGTTCGTCGATGGACGCGACTCCCAAGGTAGCCAGCATCGCCGCCTGTTCATCGGGCGTATTCGGGATATACGGGAATTGGAATGGGGCACTAGACGAAGAGTCTGCCGCCCGGTTGGAGACGGTCACGACAAACCGCTGAGGAATGCCTCGTACTCTTCGGCCGACATAAGCTGGTCCAACTCGGCGGCATCGGAGACGGTCACTCGCATCATCCAGCCTTCTCCCAGTGGGTCTTCGTTGACCAACTCCGGATGGTCAAGCAGGCGTTCGTTGACCTCGGTTACCTCACCGGTGATTGGAGAAAACAGATCTGAAACCGCCTTTACCGACTCCACTTCGCCCATCTTCTCCATGAATCTGATGGTCGCGCCGGTCTTGGGCAGGTCTACATAGACGATGTCCCCCAACTGGTCCTGGGCGTATACGGTGATTCCGGCCAAGGCTTGGGTGGCGTCCTCCATCTTGACCCATTCATGTTCCTTTGAGTATTTGCGGTCGTCGGGGCTCAATCTGCTATCTCCTTGGCCTTGTGTAGAAGGGGAGAGGCGTCACTTCAACTGGGGCGGTGCGGCCTCGTATATCCACTTCCAGCATCGTCCCAGCTTCGGCGCGGCTCGCGCCAACGTAGCCCATGGCAATGCTGGTGTCAAGAGTGGGGGAGTAGCTGCCGCTGGTAACCCTGCCGACGGGTTGGCCTTGGTCCAGGATGGCGTACTCCGCTCTTGGGGCGCTCCGGCCCGGCATCTTCAGACCGATGAGCTTGCGCGCCACACCTTTCTCATGCTGGCCGCGTAGAACATCGGAGCCCACATACTCCTTGTCGAACCGAACGAATCTCTCCAGACCGGCCTCGATGGGCGTGGTATTTTCGTCTATCTCGTGCCCGTGGAGGGGCAGGCCTGCCTCTAATCGGAGCACGTCTCTGGCCCCCAATCCACAGGGCGTCGCTCCGTGCTCCGTCAATGTCTGCCAGAGGGACGCGGCTTGGTCCGCGTCGGCCACTATCTCAAAGCCGTCTTCTCCGGTATAACCGGTGCGTCCTAGCAGTACCGGCGTACCCTGAAATTGATTCTCCTGCCAGGAGAAAGGGCGCATAGACGATGGAGGTTCGCTGCATAGACGGTCCATGGCCTCGGCGGCGGCTGGGCCTTGCAGCGCCAGCAAGGCCGTGGCTTCGGTGCGGTCTTCGATCTCACAACCGGTGGGGAGTTTTTCATCAAGCCAACGCTGGAACCAGGCGACTACCGTATCGCGGTTGCCGGCGTTGGGTATAAGCAGGTAGCGGTCCTCAGCCAACCGGTAGAAGATCGTATCGTCGATCACCCCACCCTTTTCGTTGCAGATCATGCAGTAGCGGGCACGGCCCACCCGGAGGCTTTCAACTGAGCCGGTGAGCACCCAGTCCAGAAACTCCGTGGCCCGGGGCCCCGAGATGTATAGTCGGCCCATGTGAGACACGTCGAACAAACCCGTGCCGGTACGGACCGCGGCCACCTCCCCCAAGATCCCGGTGTATTGCACCGGCATGTCCCACCCGCCGAAGGGAACGATGCGTGCTCCCAAGGCGACATGAGCTGAGTATAGAGGTGTGCGTAGATTCGAGGTGGTCAACCAGGCACCGGATCCTTTTTATAAGTTAGGTGTAGCCGTCCGGACACACGAGGTTTGCATAATAACGCCGATGGTGTGAGGGCGCAAGGGTCTCTTGAATCGCCCTCTTTCGTAAAGGGGGGTTGGGGGGATTTTCCCCGTGCTATAATCTCCAACGCGGCAGAAACTTGAGGCTGATCTGGATCTGGGGAGGTGCTGTTGGCCGGAAGAATGGAGAATAAAGTGGTGATTGTAACCGGTGGCGGGTCGGGCATCGGCCGGGCCACCTGTTACCGCCTCCGGCAGGAAGGCGCCAAGGTAGTCGTCGCCGACCGGAATCAGGCGGGGGCGGAAGAGACCCGGGAATTGATGGAAGGTAACGACCAGAACTCGGCGGTATCCAGGGTCGACATATCCCGTTCCAGCCAAGTAAAGCAGATGGTAGAGGACACAGTATCCAAGTTCGGCAGGCTGGACGGATTGGTCAACGGCGCCGCCATCCTGATCCGGACACCTCCCTTGGTCGACGTAGAGGACGTGGACTGGGACCTGACCATGGACACCAATCTTAAAGGGACGTTCTACTGCTGCAAGTACGCGATACCGGCGATGCTGGAGCACGGTGGCGGGTCCATCGTTAATATCTCTTCCATGTCAGGAGTGCGGGGCGTGGCCTATTCTGTCCCCTACGCCGTCAGCAAGGCGGGCGTGATCCACCTGACTAAAGTGGCCGCCGCTCAGTACACCCATCAGGGCGTGCGGGTCAATTGCATCGCCCCCGGCGGTATCGACACACCCCAGATGCGGGGCAGCACCGCCAGCGCCGAGACGTTTCAAGAGCGAAACGTGGAGCATCCAATGGGAAGGGTGGGACGTCCCGATGAGGTAGCAAACCTGATAACCTGGCTGACTTCGGAGGAAGCCTCCTACGTCAGCGGCAGCACCTACATCATCGACGGTGGCGCCTGGGCCTTGGCTACCTAGCCGTCCGGGGGGAGGTCAAAATGGATAAAGTGATTGAGATAGCCGATCGGGCCGTGGCCGATTATGGATTCCGCCAGGCCGTGCTGTATGGCGCCGATGACGTAGCTCGGCGGTGGGAGTTGTCGGACCAGGAGACGTCTGTGCTGGAAACGACGGTTTTGCAGCGGTTGAGCGCCCTGCCCATACCCGTGCAACCGGAAGATGTGCCAGGCGAGCAGGCTCGGTTGGCGGAAATGATTCGTGAGGCCGATCAAGGCTAAGTGATGTAGCCTTTTATCTCCTGGTGTCCCCAAGATTCGGGAACGAGAACTCCCGGGTATCGTAGCCCACCAGCTCCGCGAAGCCTCTTCCGGCCACACTCCGTCCGTGCAGCGTCCCGGCCGCCTTGATAGACCCTTCCCAGTAGGCTTGTGGTACGAACTTGCTACCCTGGAATTCGGAATCCAAGAGCGCCGGCGTGAGCGTCAATTCCAGGTCCAAAGACTTCACCTCCAGATCCCAGCCCACCGGGTAAGTGGTTTCCGTGACGGCGCTGGTCCACGATCCGGTGGCGATCAACGAGATGTCTTCACCGGCCAAATTCCTAGGTTGGCCGTTGGGCGCCACGTAGGTGCCGTAGCTGACGATTGGTTGGTGGTCAGAAGAGTCCCAAACCAGGGAAATCATCAAGTCCGAGCCGTCGTCCAGTTGTAGGCTCAACCAGTCCCAACCCACCGGCGTCATGCTGAAATCCCCCCATTGGTGATCCATCCAAGCCATACCGGAGACCTGCCTTTGCTCGTGGCCAATGTTCAGGGTGCCTGACATTTTCAGGCGGGTTCGCGAATAGTAGTAGGACGCTCCGGCGCGGCCCAGTTCCACCAGTCCTTTCCCCTGATGCAGGACAGCGGGTTTTTCAGAAACGGCCTGCAATACGGCGGAGTACTCGCCGGTGTTGAACGACATGGAATATTTCTTACCGTCTCCGGCCATGCTCCAGTCGTTGACCTGGAATGCGAAGTCTCCTTGGGTTGCTTCAAGCAAAGGTAGGGCGGGACGTTCGGCGGTTAGGTGAACATTTTTGCCATGGTCAGCCCAGCTCAATTGCAACAACCGGGGCGTAAGGCCGTTGGGCAGCACCGACTGGAAGGTGACGTAGTGGAAGCTGTATTCGGCGCCGGTATCGTCGGTTAGGAAGCCGTTGAAGTACCACCATTCGAGAGCCGTAAGGTGGGCGCCCTCGTCGCCCGGCAGGCTTACGATTGAGCTTTTTACGGCGGAAAGGGCTGCCGTGGTTGGTGTTGGGGGTGGTTGAGGTGTGCTGGTGGCCACTGGGAGCGGAGTCTGGGTAGCAGCGGGCGCTATTGTCGAGTCGGCTTCAGGGGAGGGGAAAGCAGCTGGTTCGCCACCACCACAGGCCGCCGTGGCCAAGAGCAGCATAGCCGGCGCGATGGCCAAGGAAAGGAATGGCACGGTGCGGAGGCTTAATAGGCGGCTGAGTTGGAAAATCAAGGTCATCCAGTCTATTATCCCACTAAGACAGGCGCGATGCCCACTGGCGAGGGATGTCCGCGGGAGATGGCTGGGCTCGTGGTGTGGGTAAGCTTTGAACCGGCCGCCTGTTCGACTTATTTGCCGGGTTCCTGTGGCGGCAAAATCTTACCCATCCACAGTATCAAGTCGTTAAGCACCTCATCGCTGATCGAGTGGCCCATGTTGTATTCATGATACTCGGGTTGAAAGCCAAACTTCTCAAACCACTTGATCGCGTTGTGGGCCCTCTCCGCCGGCACCTGGGGGTCTGACGTTCCGTGGGCGACGAAGATAGGTTGGCTACGGTCCTCGGGAAGCCGGCCTTCTAGCTCCTCGGGCTCGGAGAGGGAAGCGCTCAAAGCGGCGAGCCCCGCGAAGGGCTCGGGCCGCCCCAAGCCGCAGCGGTAGGTCATTCGGCCCCCTTGGGAAAACCCCATGAGGATGGTACGGTCCGGTCCAACTTTGAATCTCTCGAATACTTCGCTAAAGAAGCCGTCTAACAACTTCTCGGCCTCTTCAACCTCCCCTTCTTTGTACAGGTCCCTCGGGGACGTCCAGCCATAGCCCATGTGACCTCCGCCCAGGTCGAAGGTTATGGGAGCGTTGGGGCAGGCGTACACGTACCCGGTGGAGCTGATCACCGGAGCCAGTCCGGCCAGGTCCTGCATGTTGGCGCCGAAGCCGTGGAGCATGACCATTAACGGATACGGCAATTCGGGGTCGTACCCGTCCGGGGTTATGGTTAGGTACTTTAGTCCGGCTCCTTGGTGTTGCTCTGCCTGCATTCCTGCCGCTCCATTCCCGCCCGTTAGCCTTAGGTGGCCGGACGCCTGGGATTTTCCGTCCCCATCCTATCATTCGACGTGGTCCCTTGTCTCGTAGCTATGGCTCTCTTGGACCGAGGCCGGTAAAATGATTTCGGTTAATAAGGTCAACAACATCTGAGGCGGAAATGATATGGCGATGATCTACCACTTGGCCCCTGTGTCCGATTGGGAAGCTGCCGGTGGCTTGGAAGAATATGCGGCCGAGAGCCTGGAATCAGAAGGGTTTATCCACTGTTCCAAAGACCATTCTCAGGCGATAGAGGTGGCCAACCGCCTGTTTAAGGGCAGGGACGATATGCTGGTATTGGAACTGGACGTTGATCGCCTGGTTTCCCCCATCAAACACGAAGCCGCCCGATCGGGGACGGTCTATCCTCATATCTATGGGCCGATCAATACTGACGCGGTTGTGGGGGTTCTGGGCTTGATCACCGGTGAGGATGGGCAATTTACCGGATTGACGTCTGGCTGACCCAAGGCAGCAAAAAGCGCTCCTTGCGAATCCGCCGGGAGCGCTTGGCGCCCAATAAATCTCGGGTGGAACTCCTTTTACTTGACTGTGAAATCTCCGAACATGGAGAAGTTGTGTCCGGGGAAGGTGCATACGAACTCGTAGGTCCCCGGCGCGGGCGCGGTGAAGGTCACCTCTTCGGAGGCTCCCGCGTTCAGCAATCCCGTGGCGGCTATTATCCGGTCGTCTCCGGCGGGTATCCAGTCTGCCCCTGGGCCGGCGGCGGTTCCAGCCGCGGCTACCTCGTCTCTGGCGCCCGCTTTCACCATCACCCAGTTATGCTGGATGGCGGAAGAACCGTTGGTAAAGGTCAGCGTAACCTGGGAGCCGCTATCCGCGGACAGTGCGGACTCGCTGAACTCAAGCGCGTCGCCGTTCGTTCCTATTTCCAAGGAAACCGCAGCCCCCGATCCTACCGATGGCTTTTCCTCCGATGTGGACGCGGTAGTCGGAGCGGCATCCGGAGTGGTGGATTCTGGGGCAGTGCTGTCGATGGGTGGCGCGGTCGGTAGCGGAACGGCAGTAGGCTTGGCAGTCTCTGCACCGTGTTCGCCTTCCACATAGGGGATGGCGTTGGCGAGGGCGTAAGCCCGGGGCTGGCCCCCCAAAGCAGTGAACATCGCCAGTACCGCGATCCCCGCCGCGAATGCCAAGGCCAGGCCGGCGAGAAAGAATATGGTGAACATTCTGTGGTCGAACTTCAGGTGCATGTAGAACATGATTACGATGGCGAATTTGATCGCCGATAGAAAGACGAGGACCGGTATCTTAGCGGCGCCGATGAGGTCTTTATCGGGGAAGATGATAAAGAATTCGACGATAGTGATGGCAAACAGGATAATGGCCACCAATACGTACTGCTTGGTCGAAGGGTGGTGGCCCTGTTCGGTTTGTGGGCTACTGCTCATGGACAGATCTCCTGAAGAGTTGCGCGGGGAACGCTGACCTAACCCCCGGCTAAGGGCGCAGGCCCGGTGTCAAACCCGGCGATCAAGTACAGCAGGGTGAAAATTATGATCCACACTATGTCTACAAAGTGCCAATACAGCCCCAGGATTTCCACGTCTAGGCTGCTGGCCGGGCCGAGGCGGCCTTTCATCGCCACCACGAACATTCCCAATAACCAGATGATTCCGATGGTTACGTGAGCCCCGTGGAACCCGGTTAGGGTGAAGAAGGTGGCTCCGAATAGGTTGGCGCCAAGAGTCAGGCCTTCGTTCTTGAACGAGTTGAACTCAAAGATCTGGAATCCGATGAATATCGCCCCCAAGAACGCGGTGGCCAGCAACCAGATGCGGATCCATTTTTGGTCGTTCCGATTGGTGGCGGACAAAGCCTGGACCATGGCAAAGCTGCTGCACAACAATACGAAGGTGCTGATCGTGGTTATGGGGACACTGATTATGTCGTTGGGGTAAGGGCCGTTGAGGCTCTGGCCCCGGTAGACCATGTAGGTAGCGATCAAAGCGGCGAAGAACATGCAGTCCGAACCCAGGAAGATCCACATGAGCATCTTCCGGTGGTTTAGACCGGTAGTCGTCTCTTCAACCGCGTGTTCTGCCGCGTGGGCCAAATCTAGCTCTCCTAATGATGTGACTGAGGCGCCGAGGCCGGTTCGTTGCTCCAGCCGATCGTACCCAAGAAGGCGATTATTCCGCCCACGAAGCTAACTGCGTAATGGGTTAGTAGACCTGCGGCGATCAGGGTTATCCCGGCGGCGATGATCACCGGCCAGTAGGACGGACTGGGCATATGGATGGTATCCGGGTCAACGTGCGCTTCGCCTGCGGTGAGCGGCTGACCTTCCGCTTCGGCCCGCCGCTTGGTCGTCCAGTAGGGGTCTCGCCCTTCAACCCGGGGGATCTCGGCAAAGTTATAAACCGGTGGCGGTGAAGAGATGCTCCATTCCAGCGTGGGAGCGTCCCAGGGATCGTGGCCGGCGGCGCGCCCGTTGCGCAGGGAATTAAGCAGGTTGATGACGAAGAGCAGCATCCCAATGAAGAGGACTACATACCCTAGTGAGGACAGCATGTTCAGCAATCCCCAACCGAATTCTTCACCGTAGGTGTAGATTCGCCGGGGCATACCATTCAATCCGACGAAGTGCATTGGGAAAAATGTAAGATTCATGCCGACGAAAGTGACCCAGAAGTTCCATTTACCCAAGCCCTCTCCCAGCATGCGGCCGGTCAACTTAGGGAACCAGTAGTAAATTCCCGCTAATATCCCGAATATAGAGCCCCCAAACAGCACGTAGTGAATGTGGGCCACGATGTAATAGGTGTCTTGCTGCTGGAAATCTGATGGCGCGACCGCGTGGGATACGCCGCTCAAACCGCCGATTATGAACAAAGAGATAAAACCGAGGGCGAACAACATGGGGGTTTTTAGATCGACCGATCCTCCCCAAAGTGTGCCGATCCAGTTGAATATCTTCACCCCGGTGGGGACAGCGATCAGCATGGTGGTGATGGTAAACACCGTTAGAGCCGTGGGACCCATGCCCGTGGTGAACATGTGGTGACTCCACACCGCCCAGCTCATGAATCCGATGACGATGCCGGAGAATACCACGACGGGATAGCCAAACAGAGGCTTCCTGGAGAAGGTGGGCAGAATCTCTGAAACCACTCCCATAGGAGGCAGAATCAGGATGTAAACTTCCGGATGGCCGAACACCCAAAACAGGTGCTGCCACAAGATGGGGTCCCCACCACCGGCGGTGTCGAAGAAGTGAGTCCCGAAGTTCCGGTCCATCACCAGTTCGACCAATCCCACGGTAATGACCGGGAAGGCCAGCACCAGCAGGATTGAGGTGATCAGGGTCATCCAAATGAAAACGGGCATTCGCATCATGGTCATGCCCGGGCACCGCATGTTGACGATGGTCACCAGGAAGTTCAGGGCGGCAGCCACCGAAGATATTCCCAATATCAGCAAACCCAGGGCCCAGAAATCCAGGCCGGCGTTGGGGCTGTAGGAAGTGCCGGTCAGGTTGGCGTAGGAGAACCAACCGGCGTTAGGGACCTGGCCTACCAGGAAACTGACGTGCATCAGGAGGGTGCCGAAAAGGAAGACCCAATAACTGAAAGCGTTTAGCCGTGGGAACGCTACGTCTCGGGCGCCGATGGCCAGGGGCACGACAAAATTGAAGAAACTAGCGCTCAAGGGCATGATTACCATGAACACCATGGCGGTGGCGTGCATGGTGAACAGCCGGTTGAAGGTTTCCGGCCCTACCAAGGTGTTGTCAGGCTGGGCCAGTTGGGCGCGCATGATGCCGGCCTCGGAGCCGGCGATCAAAAGCATGATGAAAGCGGTTACACCGTAAAGCACCCCGATGCGCTTGTGGTCAACGGTGGTGATCCAACCCCATATTCCGGCGTAACCGGTAGGCCGCGCAAGGACTCCTGTAATGGTTGCCATGGTCCGTCTCCGACGTTTCTGTTACCCGCTTTCCCGTTCCCAGGGAAACGTCTGCTGGAAGCTAAAATCTTCTCTAGGTGTGTATCTCGATTAGTCTACTGTAAGTTCAAAAGGTAAGCAACGACGGCATCCAAGTCGCTGTCGCTGAGACTTAGTTCTCCGGTCCCATATAGGTGAGCAGCCCGGGATTTCATATAGTTGCCCGGCTTCACGTCCTCCGGGTTTCTTACCCAGCGTTTCAGGGTTTCCTTGTTCAGGTCCAACAAGCCCGCTGCGAGACTCTCCCTGGTGCGCAGGTCTGTTAGGTTTGGCGCCGGGACCAACGCGCCGCCGGATAGGAAGGCCTGTTTCCGGCTGGCTTGAGCCTGGGAGTCGTTTTCACCGTCGATGGAATGACACATTACGCAGTTGCCGAACACTCGCTGGCCCTGCTTGGCCTGCTCGGTGTTAGCGGGCGGCGGGCCATAGTTCCGCACCCATGCGTCATAACCCTCCTGGCTCAAGACACGTACCCGGAATTTCATCAAGGCGTGGGCGATGCCGCAGAACTCGGCACATTGCCCATAGAATGTTGCGGGTAAAGAGTCGATCTTGTCGGAATCGGCTTGGAACCACAGGTGGTTAGTCCTGGTGGGAACAACGTCTATTTTTCCCGCCAGCTTTGGGATCCAGAAACTGTGGAGCACATCGTCGCTTTCCAGGGTCAGCCTGACGGCTCGATCCACCGGCACTCTGAGCTCGTTGGCGGTGACGATCCGCTTGCCGCCACCGGCATCTTCGTACTCGAACTCAAACCACCATTGGTGGCCCGTGACGTTCACGTGCAAAATGTCTGCGGAAGCCGGTGGTTCATCAAATTCGTAGATCGTGATCACCGACCAGATCCCCAGGGCCATGATCAAGATGGTGGGAATAATGGTCCAGGTGATTTCCAAGGTCATGTTACCGTGGGTCTGGTTGGGTAATTCCTGTCCGGGGCGGCGGCGGTAACGGATCGCCGCGTAGACCAGCACCCCTTCGACGATGATGAACACCGCCACCATCACCCAGAGCAGGACGTTGAACAGGAGCAACTGTCTTTCAGCTACGGGCCCTACCGGGTCCCAGGTGGACTGCTTGCCTGTGGAACAAGCCAGAAGAAGTAGCAACACCCCGGCGAGAATCGCAAACTTGGCGAAACGCCGGTAATAGTGTCCGCCGCTCCTGATTCGGCTGCTGAACCGTGTGAGTGGTCCGACCTGTGGCTTCAAGCTATCCCTGACCTCAAACACTAGGGTCTGTGCTTTTTTTCACTATCCGATTGGGACATTATCACAGCCTTATTAAGGCTGTCAACGCACCTGAATACAGGTGGATGCCACTATCCTTGTTACCGTCAATCGTCATTTACTTGTTGTAAGGAACAGGTTTCATCATATGCGTACTGTACTATCGACCATCATCGCAACGAAGAGCAGCGCCAGGTAGAGTAGGGAGTACAGGTATAGGGGTTTGGCCCGGCGTCTGGTGCTCTCCCGAAGCAAGCGCCAAGCCATGGCGACAAAGATTATTCCCAACGCTGTCGCCGTGCCCAGATAAATCAAACCAACGGCGGAAGTGGCGGCAAAAACTAGGCTTAGGGCCACCAGCACCAGAGAGTACAGGAAGATATGGAGTGCCGTGTGCTCCGAAGTCGAAACCACGGGCAGCATGGGGATCCCCGCCTCCGCATAGTCGTCCTTGATCAGCAACGCCAATGCCCAGAAATGGGGCGGCGTCCAGAAAAATATGATGGTGAACATATACAGGGCCGGCAGGTCCAGGCTGCCGGTGATCGCCACCCACCCAACCATCGGAGGAATCGCTCCCGCGGCCCCTCCGATGACTATATTCTGAGGTGTCGTTCGTTTCAGCCACATGGTATAAACGAACACGTAGAACAGGGTCGCGGCCAGGGTAAGAAAGGCGGCTAGCAAGTTGACCCAAGCGCCCAAGATCAAGAACGCCGCGACGTTCAAAACTATGCCGAAGATCAGCGCGTTACGGGGAGCGATCCGGTTCCCCGGCAAGGGCCGCTGGGCCGTGCGGGACATCTTCTCGTCGATGTCCTGGTCGAGGTAGTGGTTCAGCGCGTTCGCCCCACCGGCCCCCAAAGCTCCGCCCAGGCACACGAGCAGAGCGATGTGCCAAGGTGGAACGGCTTGCGCCGCCAAAAACATACCGCCGATGGCGGTGAACAGAAGCAGGACCACGATGGGGGGCTTCGTCATCGCCAGATAATCGTTGAACGACTGCACCAGACTTTGCAGACGGCTCAGTCCGGCGTCCGGTTCCGACCCTGTTAGAGTTGGCCGGTCAAGCATTGGATGCTTCCGGGAGATCTTCACCGGACACGATCAAACTCAAAATGGCCAAGGCGGCCACGGTTCCCCAAATCAATGTAGCTAACGATAGATGCAAAGCTCTTAATTCCGGCGGGAAATTCATTAATACAGTTGCGGCTCCCACAACTACCTGGGCAGCGAATAAAACCGCGGCGATCAAGGACGGCCACCGTAGCTGGGGAGTCTTGAAATGCTGCTGGTAGGCTACATACAAAGTATATAGGAAAATAACCCCGATGATCACAGTGACCACTCGATGGGACATGTGGATCAAAGGCAGACCACCGCCGGGTAGCAATTGGAATTGACAGAGCGGCCAGTTTGAGCACGCGCCCGTCGCCCCGGAATTGGTGACTATCGACCCAGAAATGACGATCAGATATATCCCGAGTCCTGAGACCAACGCCAGGATCGGGAAACGCAGGCCGCCGTCCGTATCATGCAGGCTTCGAGGAAGCACTGGGGGCCCGAAATAGGCCACCACGGCTACCAGGATGAGGCAAGCCAGCAGCGCCTCACCCAAGGCCAGGTGGGCGGCGACGATCCATCCGGGAAGGCCGGTCAATACCGTTGCTCCACCCAGCAATGCTTGTGCCAACATCAGAATCAGTCCGACCGTGGCCGGGGCCACCAGCCAGCGGTCTCGCCGGTAGGAGATCCAGGTCACGGCGCAGGTAGCTACGATCAAGGGGCCTAACACGGCGGAGGCGACCAATCGGTGGGAATATTCGATGATGGCTGACGTCTCGAGAGGAGGGATCAACCGGCCTTGGCAGAGGGGCCAGTCAGGGCAGCCCAATCCAGATTCGGTAACCCGAACCACACCGCCCAGAACAATCAAGGCAAATCCGGCCAAAACGGTGACCAGTGTTAGGCGGCGAAACCGGGAGCCCGTTCTGCCGGTCTCGGGCGGCGTATCAGATGCCTGTCCTATTGCCATAAAACAGCCTGGCAATCTAACATAGTTTCATGACAAGTCGACCGGCCTACGTGAGTTCTTGAACATTTGGACCGTAATGCTGATGCTAGCCGAGAGCGCCGATCTGTTCGTCCGGGAGGCCGAGGACTACTTGGAGCCGAGTCGGACATTAAGGGCGGGAATGCCCGTGAAACCTCAGCGGCCAGGCGCAAAGTGAGCGTGTGATATAATTCACGATGTTATCATGGATACTGCGATTCGGGTAGAGGGCCTGGTCAAGCGTTACGGTTCCTTCACAGCAGTTGACCAGGTTTCTTTTACTGTGAATCGGGGCGAGATTTTCGGCATTTTAGGGCCGAACGGCGCGGGCAAAACCACGATCCTTGAGATTATCGAAGGTCTCCAAGCGCCTACTGAGGGCCGGGTCACCGTCTTGGACCTGGATATTTCCCGCCACCGCAACGAAGTCAAAGCAAGGATCGGCGTCCAACTCCAGTCTTCAGCCTACTTCGACTACCTTTCCCTCCAAGAGATCCTCTCCCTCCTTGGGACTTTTTATCCTAAACGCATACCGCCTCAAACCCTGCTGGAACAGGTAGGTCTCCTCGACAAGGCGGGCAGCTACGTCAAACATCTCTCCGGCGGCCAAGTGCAACGATTCACCGTGGCCGCCGGCCTGATCAACGACCCGGAATTGATAATCCTGGACGAACCCACCACTGGTCTTGACCCACAAGCCCGCCGTAATATCTGGGCACTCATCCGGGAGATACACCAGCGGGGCGTTACAGTTGTTCTAACTACCCACTACATGGAAGAGGCTGAAGATCTGTGCGATAGGCTTGCCATCATGGACCGGGGCTGCCTGCTGGCGGTGGACACGCCTAGGAACCTGATCAGCCGTCTAAAAGCCGCTTACACCGTAAAGCTAGCCTTGGACCATCCGCTGACCGAGGGACAAATGGCATCCCTGAACGGCACCGTGGAGTTTGTTCAGGAGTTAGACGGCAACGCTTATCTGCTGCGTCTGAAGGGCGGCCCTTCATCTCTCGGCAAAGTACTGGACGAGATGGTGCGCAGCGACATCAACCTAGAGCGGCTGGAAATAGCCCCCGTCACTCTGGAGGATGTCTTCCTTGAACTGACCGGCAACGAGTTGCAGGACTAACGATGCTGGCGTTCACATTTGCCAACCTTAAGATGATGGCTCGGAATCGCCAGGCGACTTTCTGGGCATTGTTCTTCCCCTTGTTGCTGGTGGTGGTCTTCGGACTTCTGGATATCAAGGGTGTGGGATCTCCTAATCTGGTTCTGGTGGACCAAGCGGACACAGATGCCTCAAAGCTGTTGCGCGACGAACTGGCAGCGATCGAGTTTCTGGGTTTGGAAGATGCGCAAATCTCTGAGTCCGCTGCCCGCGGCCGAGTGGCCGATGGTGACCTGGATTATCTGGTGATAATCCCCCCAGGATTCGTCGATCTTTCCCCGCGGGATACGACGATCGTTCCGATCCCGGTAACCTTTTTGTATAACACCAGAGATGCCCAGAGAAACCAGTTGGTGGATGGAGTGGTAAGAAATCTGGTGGCCAAAGTGCAACCCGCCAACCTCTCCGCCGAGCAGGCGCTGCCGGTGGTCTCAATAGAGATCTTGGTGCCAGAGGTTTCCTACTTCGATAGTGTCCTCATGGGCCTGATGGCACTGGGTATCATGACTAGCGCGATAATCTCCATCCCGGTCCGGATCAGTACCTATCGAAATCAATCCATATTGAAAAGGTTGCTGGTTACCCCACTGCCTATCTGGAAATACTTCGCCAGCGAGATTACCGCCCACTTGGTGCTGGCAATGGTGCAGGCGGCCATCATTCTCTCCGTGGGCGTGTTCGTGTTCGGCGCCAAGATACATGGAAATCCGGCATGGCTCTTTGTCATCGTGCCCCTGGGCAGCCTAGTGTTTCTGAACATCGGGTTCATACTCTCCGCTTGGGCGCGCACCCCGGCGGCGGCATCCGGTATGGGCAACGCGGTTGTTTTGCCCATGATGTTCTTTGCGGGTACATTTTTCTCCACCGACACCTTTCCCTGGATCTTCCCGGACCTAGCCGAGGGGTTGCCCCTGACGCCAATGTTATCGGCCCTACGACAAGTGGCCATCGACGGCGCGCCTCTGTGGGAGACCTGGCCCCAACTGGCCATCTTAGCGGGATGGGCGGCCGGAACCGCGGTGGTAGCGGCCAAAGTCTTCCGTTTCAGCTAAAGCAGCTTGGTTTCGATGACCGCTGGAATCTCCCCAGTCAAGATAGGCAAAGCCGCTTGGTTGAAAAGTGCACTGGCCCGAGCGGCGTTGGCCGCCACGTTCCTCATGCTATTAGCATGCGGCTCCGGAGACGATACCGGCGCCGTAACTTCCAGACCGGGCGAGGCCAGCGGAGAAGTGGAAGGCTTGGTGGTGGAAGTTTCCGGACGCAACATCGTTGAATTGGAAACGCTTGGCATCCGGGATGAAAACGGGACGGTCTGGACCTTTACTGCCGAGGGGCCTCTGGAATTTTCACCGTCCCACCTGCGGGAGCACCAGCTATTCGGTGAGACCGTGACGGTGTCTTACGTTCGCCGGGGGGAGTTGTTGGTGGCGGTGAAGATTAGTGACTGAGAGGGAAACTCCAAACCTTCTTTACGAAAGGCATTAATCTCTTGACACAACTTGAGGGGAAAATATACATTATAGAGTAACTTGATAAAATAACCTGCTGAAAAAGAAATGTGTGATGAATGGAGCAAGGACTCTCCTGGCTTTTGTTGCCCTCGCCATTTGCGTTCTAATTGTTGTAGGTTGCAAGAATAAAGGTGACGAGCCCGTATTCGCCGAGCCCATCGTCGCCGAGCCCATCGTCGCAGAACCAGGTATTTCCCCTCGGATTATTATAGTTTCGATCGGGGACTCCTTCACGCTCAGTGGAGCGAATGTTCCATCCGGTGCAACTTGGCTTTCCAAGGATGATAGTACGGCTTTCGTAGGTCCAAGTGGACGAGTTGTAGCTTTGGCGGCAGGCGCCGTTCAAATTCAGGTTGTGAAAGAAGAAGAAGTTCTCGCGACAGGATATGCTGTCATTACTGGAGCGGATACCGGTGTGAACTATTTAGACACACTGGAGCTTGACGAGACGGGAAGGCCTTCCCAACGCACCCGGGAATTCGTGGGGCCATCGCCCACGGGTGTGATCACAGAGATAGAAACGTATCAGTGGTCTCCTTCCGGCGAATTTCTTGTTGCGAATGAAAATACCATGTTGTTACAAGACGAGACTAGGAAGACTTGGAAAACTGAAGATAAAAGAGACGAGGCCGGAAGATTGGAAAGTAGGCACATTGAACATTTGCTTGGCGACAAAGTTACTGAGCGCAGTTGGGATAACTACACGTATGACGATAAAGGGCGAATTACCGCAATTCATGGTGAGGGAACTCTTGGTAAAGACGGTAAGCCTGCAAAGTGGTGGAAAGAATGGGAATATGACGATCAATGAAGAGTCACTGCTCTGCATGAAAGACACTTGCTTAATATTGGGGCTCCTAACGAAACCGACAACAAATGGTGGAAGACGTGGGAATACAAGGAAGGTAAGATTTCAAAATTTCACAAAACTCATGACATATTATTTCCTGACGGAAAAGAAACCAATGGTTGGTGGACGACATACGGGAAGATTCACGACTCAATCACCCACGATGAGGATGGGACCAAGACATCCTCTTGGGATTGGCATTGGCCAGATACCGAACCGCCTCGCCCCCCAGAGCCGCCTAACCCAGATGAATTAGAGCCTGTGAGGCCACTCATAAACATCAGAGACATCACACATAGGGATGAGCAAGAGCAAATAACTGGGGGATTACGCTTCAATTATAGCTACGACATTAACTCCAACATGGTGAATGTACGACGTACGGCACTCACCAGAGTGACCGTCCCCGAGGTCTTAGATGTCAGCCCAGTTGAAGGACCAGTTGGACAACGCGTGGAAGTCCACGGACGAAATCTCTTGGGATTCTCGGGAATCGCATCTGTCACCTTTAACGGGAGCCCTGCTGAAATCGTCACAGCCAGCAAAGAACTACTTTTGGTCGAGGTGCCGGCCGGAGCCACAAATGGTCCCATCGGTATAAGGACCGATTTGGGCACTGATGGATTAGCATCTGATTTCTGCATTCCACAGTGTTAGCCTAGTCCTGAACTATGAGACAAGAAACCACCTACCTTGTATTCAGTTATCCGGTTGGGCGCGCGTGTTGGGCGGAGGATGATGCGCCGTAGGTAGGAATGGCCTCGGTTCACACCATATCTAGAGGCCGCCGAGGCAGACTGACTATCCGCGATACATCGGCGTTACATTACGCAAAGATGTCTTATATCGTCGATTTTACGAAAGAGAGGTTAGAGAAGCTCGTTCAGGGCTTTTTCGATCTCCTCCCCCGTGGTGAACTGCTCGAACTTGGCGCTGATTCGTCCTTCTTTGTCCACGACGAATGTCCAGGGCTCGGTGGGGAGGTTCCACTCGTCCACTGCCGGGACGGTTCCGTCGGCGGGGGGGCGGCTTCCCTGGATGAGATGGGGGTCTTTGAAAACTTCTACGTGGATGAAGTTGGCTTTGCCGGCGAATCTGTCCTTGACGCCGGAGAGTACCTCTACCTGGGGGCCGCAGGTGGCGCTGACGCAGAAGGCCGGTGTGGCGAATACCACCACCAAAGGTTTTCCCGACGCGAGAGCCTGGTGCACCGATAGTTTGTAAAGATCGGGGTCCGGCTGTGTTGAACTGGTGATGGTGGCTAGGTCGTCCACTTCGTCTCCGGTTGGAGTTACGCTTTGCGGGGCGGGAGATCCCAACGACGGGGTGTCGCTTTTCTCCTTCACCAGCAAAGCGCCCTGGGCCATCACCGGCGTCCCATCGGGCCCGGTGGTAGTTACCTCGAGCTGCCAAAAACCCGGTGTGTCGAACTCCAGGATAGTGGAAAATACGCCCTGGGGCCCGGCGGGCCATTTTCTGAATTCGGCGATCGCCGAAGCCCTCTCCACTCCCGGCGCGTCGCCTGGGGGCAAGTAGAGAGCCCGTACTTGGGCCTGCTGACTCCTGACTGGCATTCCGTTCCGGTCCACGATTCCAAAGACAACTCTGTTAGAGCCGAGGGCCAGGTCGGTGGTAATAATGATGGCGCCGTATTCCGGCCCATTAAGGACTGCGGGAGGCGCCGCAGCGGTGGGAGCAGGGGTAACGGTGGGCGCTCCGGAACAGGCCGCGGCCAGCAGCAGCAGAAGTCCACCGAGCATTCCAAGGGGCAATAGCCTAAATAATTTTAGCAAAAGACATCCTAGATAGATGTATCTGACCCACCAGAAGCAGGCCGCCTTATTTGATGCGAATGACCGGAATGTGATTCATGCTGGCCCGCCGATAAAGTTTTCGGCGATTCCGGAAACCTACTATCGGACGCAAAGCTGAATCATCGGATCGATGCTGGGCAGATCTTCCAGAGTTGACACGGTTTGCACCAGGGCATCCAGTTTTTCTCTGGGCCAGTTGATGTCCGCGAACAGTGGGCTGATGCGCGAGATCTCGGTTTCCAGGCCCCATTCCAGTTCGTTACCGCTGTACTCGCCCTCATAGGTGGTTCCATCGACCATGCGGATGGATATGTGGGGCGCGAACGCGGGGCGATCTTTGTGTCCTAGCACTTCCACCCTTTGTAGCAAATCCAAGACTTGTTGTTCCTCTGCGTCCCCCGCCATGTCCGGAATGATCCTTGCTTTTAAGGGAGGATAGAATCCGTGCACGAATGTGTAGGCAGCGAAATAGTGGGTGCTACCCACGCTGGCGGCATTCCGCGTGGTGTTGGGGAACTCCGGCGAAGGGTACAGCGTCTCAAGCCAGTTCATGTCGACGGTAATCTGGGCCACGTCCGACGGGGAAAGCTCGTGCCTTGACCGCATCTGCGTCATCAGGTCTATGACCGGACAGTTGTAGCCCGCCGTCTGGTAGATCTTGGGTGTAACGTGGAGCACCTCCCACCTAGTACCCAAGTCTGCCACAACGTTGGAAATCTCCGTTCGGTTGGGACCCTGGAACACGTAAGATAGCTCGCCCCGGTTGTTGCCCGTGAAGGCGTTATAGAACCCGGCGTCGCCCTCAAGGGATTCTTCCGAGCCCCTGAGGTTTTCTTGGGCGAGCAAGGCGGCCATGATACCGCTGCGGGTGGAGTTGGGCTCGTGGTACATCATCTCTTGACCCCCTCTGGCGGCCCCCTGGGTGGTGCCTCCGGTAAAGGTGCAGGCCAAAGCCAGCGCTGTCACCAGTTGGTCTTCATTAAGGCCCAGGAGCTTCCCGCAAGATACCGCCGCCCCCAATGTCCCGTACACGGGACTGGAACGGAATCCCCGGGCCTGGGTAGACGGAATAAAGTCTCCGGCGATCCGAGCCTCGACTTCGTAGCCTGCCACCACGGCGGTCAGGAATTCCCTCCCTGATTTGTGACCCAACTCGGCGGCCGCCAACGCCGAAGGGATCACGCAGGCCCCGGGATGGATCAACATGCGGTAAGAGTCTGCCTGGTTGGTCACGTGCATCAGCTTGCTGTTGGCGAAGGCGGCGCCGCAACGGGTCGCCTTTCCGCCGTCGACCAATATCGTGGCCCCGTCAGGCTTGCCCTCTTCGGTTTTTGCCAGGTGTATCGCGGCTTGCCCGTGGCTGGTATCCGCGCCGATGATGCCGGTCACCATCGCGTGCAGTATCGAGGCCTTGATCTTGTCCACCACGGCGGGCGGCATGGATTCATAACGCAGGGGGGAGAGGAATTGAGCGAATGTGCGGCTGAGCGAATCGGGCATGGTTTTCCCTCCGGGGGCGGACCGTGAGATTAATTACTCCTCTAGAAAGGAGAGGGCGGACTATCCGGAGCAAGGCGGCGCCCACTGGATGGCATATCTGCGCCCGAGCAAGTCCAGGGAGGATTGTATTAGTTTACATCAAGTCGCGCAAATATCTTCTCAGTACGCGCTTGGTCACCGCCAGCACGATAACGGCGCCGATGATTATGGCGAAAATAGAAGGGTCAAAGACTCTGGTAGACATGCCCAGGACCGTGCCACCGGCAGGAGGATGCTCGGTGTCGGTTATCGCCATCAAGACAATCACTGCCCCTACTGAAGCAGCAAGAGCCAAGTCCCGAAGCACCTGCACTCCTTCTAAAAAGGCGTTTACCGGTGGGGCGAACAAGATTAGCGAAAAGACTGATCCTATCAGCAGTCCGAGTAAGTGACCTCCCACCAACGCCCGGGGCGCGCCTAACTTGCTGGTAGGATGAACAAAGATGATAACCACGCTGGCTCCCAGCGCGGCGACCAATGCGGCATCGGAAAAGGAATCGACAAACAGCAGGACCGCGAACATCCCGATGGTGGCCAGACCACCTTGGACAAAGTAGCGGCTGGGTTGGCGGCGGAACTGGGGGTCTATGATAGCCAAGGAAGACGAAGATCTATGGATGAGGTTCCAGACACGCCGAGGCAAACTGAATTCCCGGTTGTCGCTAGACATCTTTCCTAGGGGTCCCTTTTGCGCCCGCTAGGATGTCTTCAGACCGCCGGCGAAATCCAACCACACTCGGGCGCAGGGCACCGGGAGGATATGCTGGACGAAGCCGGTTACTCCAGGAAATACCACCAGCCGGCCGTTGGGAAACAGATCCGCCGCCCCCCGGAAATCACCCAGGACCTCTTCTCTTAAGCTGGCCGCGGCCAGTATCAGAGTGGGTGTGTTCACGTCTTTGAGAAGTGGCCCAATATCCCCAGACGCGTTTCTCTGGAATCCCCCAACCACGCTGGCCGGCGTGGCCGCCATCTGGGCGGCATACCAGCGGATGTACGCCGGGTCTACGATCTGAGGGTCCAGCCGTCGGGTGATGGTGCTCTCCACCCACGCGGCCACCCCCTCACGTTCGATCAGATCGGCGCTTTCTCCGTGATGTTGGTCGTTGAAGCTGGTGGGAGAGGTGCAGGCCGTCAGGGACAGCAGGCGTTCCTGGTGCATGGTGGCAAATCGCATGGAGATGGAACCGCCCACTGTTTCTCCGATCAGGTGAACCTGCTCCAGTTCCAATTTGTCCAGAACGCCTAGCAGGTCATTGGCGAAGTTATCTAGTGTCCAAGAGTAGTCCGTCTCGGGCACCGACGATTGGCCCATGCCCCTCATGTCGAACCGGATCACCCGGTAATGACGGGCCAGGATGGGCACCCAGCCGAACCACATCTTGTGGCTCTTGGCCATCCCGTGGTGCAACACCACCGTCTCCGGCTGGGTCCACGGGTCGGTAAAGTCGTCGACTGTGTAAAAAAGCTCGGCCCCGTCGTCTAACTGGAGCTTCATCGGTACCCCTTACGAATATTTCGATTACTCCGGTTCAGGTTAGCTGGCGATTCCCTGCTCGGTAAACACCGAACGAGCGATCCGCATGGCCGCCCGGGTGGTGAAGTAGCCGCCGTACAGCATCACCTGGATGAAGACTTCCATGACCTCGGAGGGAGTCATGCCAACCCGGAGGGCCCCCTCGATGCGGCTGCGGATCTGCCGGTCGTAGCGGCCCATGACGGTCATGGCCGACAGGGCGCACAGGGCCCGGTCCTTGGCGCTCAGGGTGGGCCGGTTGTAGATCGCCCCCCAGTGATACTCGGTGATCAGGCGGTCCAGTTGAGACTCTTCCGAGTCGGGGTCGTCGTTTTCATATGCGAATACATCCCCCATGTGCTCACGGTGGGTGGCCTCCCCCTGCTCGTAAAGGCTTTCCACCGATTGGTTAGTGTCGTATACCAGGCTGGGAGTGAAATGGATCCCCTGCTCTTCGAAGATCTCCTTGGCGATGCGCATCGCGGTTTCCACGGCGGGGACGCCCACGTAAAAGGTCAATTGAATAAATACTTCCACTACTTCCGACGGAGTCAGGCCCAGATTCAGGCCTCGCTCGATGTGCCGTTTTAGCAAAGGCAACTGACCCAGGGCCATCAACGCCGATATGGTGCATATCACCCGACGCGGTGGCTCCAAAGCCGGCCGGGTCCAGATGGACCCGAACAGGGCTTCGTCGATGATCCTCTTCAAGTCCGGCGCCAATTGATCGATCCCCGGCAAAGTAAAGTGACTGCGGTCGCCACCCGCCATCTATGTGCGTATGGCTAGACCCTTTTCAAACCGATCGTCCAACGTGGTCAATGTTGGGCCTCCTTGTATGTCATAAGAGAGTCGGCGTATCCGGATTCTCATCTCTAGATTTCTATCGAGATTATACCCCAGCGGAACGCCGCGGGCAGCTTGAATAGCAGGTTTACGGACCCCAGGCCGTCAGACTTGTGCCATGATGTCCTCGGCGAACCAGGCCATACGGTCGGTGGTCTGGTTCAAATCATCGCTGCGTATGTCGAAAATGATGTGGGTGACGCCGACGTCGGTGTAAGTTTGGATGTCCTGAAGGACCTGCTCCGGTTCACCGGCAAAGCGCCGGCGGCTACCTGAGCCGGCGATATCCGGGTCATACAAGGGGGCTTTCATCGCCACGTCCAGTTCGGCGGGGTCGCGTTCCGCCTCTTCGGCGTAGCGCCGCAGCCTCACCAGATCTTGGGCCAGGTCTTCGGGTTCCATGGGCGCGGCGGGTATGGTCCCCACCGGGTGCCAGCCGTTGCCCAACTCAGCGGCCCGGCGTATCGCCCGGCGGCTCTGGCCCCCAACCCAGATGGGCGGATGGGGCTTCTGCACCGGCTTGGGCAGGAAGTTGATATCGGAGAATTGGTAGTATTTGCCGTTGAAAGTAGGGTTGTCGGCGGTCCACAGTTCCTTGAAAGCCTGAATGTATTCGTTGGTCACCGCTCCCCGTTCGGCGAAGGGAGGAGCGTTAAGGGCTTGGAATTCTTCCTCCATCCAGCCTACCCCCACCCCCAGGGTCAGACGTCCGTTGGAGAGGACATCGATGGTCGCTAGGATCTTGGCGGCCAACAAGGGGTTGCGGTAGGGCACGATCATCACGCTGGGCACCAGGCGGATGTTCTGAGTGATCCCGGCCAAAAACGTCAACAAGGTGAGTTGCTCAAAATACTCGCCCGAAGGCGCTCCGGAAAACACGCCGCCGACGGTGTATGGATACGGCGAATCCACGGACTTAGGCACCAATATGTGGTCTCCGGCAACCATAGAGTGGAATCCCAGCCGGTCACCCCTCCGGGCGATCTCCGCCAAAGGCTCGGGCTGGGCCGTGGGGCCGCTGCTGGGCAGATAGAAGCCGAACTCCATGCCGAATCTCCGTAAAAGGCAGGGTAGTAAGAGGCCAACTCTGGTAAGTAGCCAAAGGGGACCACCGCTAGAAAATAGGTGGTCCCCTTTGGCTGTTGGCTGACTTAAGGTATCACGGCGGACGAAAGATTAACACCCAGACCGGGCGGTCCAGCGTGCCGGCGCCGCCTGTGTGGGTAACTATTATTGGCTGTCGGCAACCTCGAAGTGTTTGACCCAATACTCGCCCCTATACAGATTCTCCACTTCTTGGGCCATCTTCTGTCGAAACTCGCCGGTTTCGTAGCTGCGCATGTCCTCCAAGGTGTCCCAGATGCTCACGGAAACCCCTTCGTCAGGGTCTTCGGTGCTCCGTAGAAGTTGGCGCTCGCGTAGGCCTTTGATCGGGCTAGGCGCGTTGACCACATTTTCGTGGTAATGCCGTTCATAATCGGCCCAGGAACCAGGCCGTAGCTTCCCCCAAACCATCCGGACGAACATCGCAAAATCCTCCTAACTTATACTCTATTGCCGCTTGCCGGGCAAACTAGCTCACCTAGAGACCAACTCCCGTGGCCTCAGCACTCGTACCTCAACGGGCCCACTTTTTTGGACCTTCTCGGCGATGCTTTTTTTGATCAGCTTGGCTATCCCCTTGCGGTCATGGGTGTACATGGCCACAATGTCCACGCCCTCCCGCATGGCGAAGCTTGCGATACCCTCGGCCACCGAATCCGCTACCACTACCTCACACCGCCAGCGGCCCATCGTCTCGACAAGATAGCTTCGGGCGCACAGAAGGTATCCCATGGTCTTGTTGCGGCGGACCTGTTTCCGTGATTGAATCGAGCCGGGGTCGTTGTTCGATTCCCGCGATTTACACCGGGGGATAACGTGTAATAGGATGCCTTCGCCTTCGGGGTTGAGGAGTTCTTGGGCCATGGGAAGCACGTCCTCGGCCTCCGACGACTTGTCCAAGGGGACCAATATCTTGTTGTACAGGGAGCCGCCCCATAGAGGCGGCTCCCGCTTCAGCGCCACTTCGTAACTTATGGGTATGAGTCCCTTTGGTTTCATGGAACACCTCCCAGCGCCATACCAGACTTAAATACCCAGAAATTTTATCAAGGACTGCATCTTTATCGTTATATCTAATATATATTATCGTTTCATGGCTTTACACTGCTGTCAATAGGTTACGGCGATGAGAAAGATTTCACAAACTGTTCCATCTTGGAAATGTTGTTAAGTCGCCGAATAATCGAAAGATAAACAGTATTTGTGCAGGTTTGCGGCATATGATTCGCATTGGTAATAGGTCCGCCCATAATTCTTGACACTATTTCTGGCTCACGGTAGACTTTGGCCTGCCATTGGCGATGGAGGTACCAGGTGTCCACTACCAGTCCAGCACTTACCGAAGAGATGCGGCAACAAGCCATCGGACTTGAAAGCCAACCCTTCACCACGGATGTAGAGAAGGGGGCAATCATCAAGTTCGCCCAGGCCATTGGGGACGAGAACCCAATCTTCAATGACGAAGCTGAGGCCCGCAAGAGCAAATACGGAGGCCTGGTTGCCCCGCCGACCTTTTTACGGTCGATGGGCGCATATAGGGTAGCGCTACCGTTTGAATTGCCCTTCGACAGAATGTTGGACGGTGGTAGCGAGTGGCGTTATTTCCATCCGGTCCGGCCAGGCGACCGGATCACCGTCGTGGCCCGGATCGAAAATATCAACGAACGTACCGGCCGGTTGGGCGTGATGATTATCACCACGACCGTCACCACGTACACGAATCAACTCGACCAGGTGGTGGCTACCCAGACATCGAACGGAATTCGCTACTGAGGGTTTGAACATGGCAGACCAGATCTACTGGGAAGATGTTTCCGAAGGGACGGACATGCCGCCCCTGGTAAAAAATCCCACGACTCAACAACTAGTGAAGTACGCTGGCGCGTCCGGAGATTATTACCAGATTCATTACGATAAGGATTTTGCCAAGGGAAACGGGCTGGACGACGTGATTCTTCACGGCGCCTTGAAGAACGCTTTCCTGGGCCAATACATGACCGATTGGATGGGGCCGTTGGGCACCTTGGCGATGCTGTCATGCCAATATCGCGGTATGGACTCCCCTGGTCAGCCAATAACCGCCAAAGGTTCCGTAACCCGCAAATACCAGGAGGACGGCCGGAACCTGGTGGACTGCGAGATATGGCTGGAGAACACCGAGGGTCAAAAGACTACGCCGGGGTCGGCCACCGTGGAGTTGCCTTCCCGGTAAGGGCTGGGCTGAAGCGTCGTCTTGTTGCGCCGCTCAGTTTCGGCGGGCCTGCGAGCCGGCGATACTTTCTCCGGCAGACCACCAACGCAGTTGTTGGAAGCCATTTAAAAACTGTAGGACCCGATCGTTCGACAGGCTTACGTCGAACGGGAAAAAGTGGACTCGCACCATCCGTGGTGACCCTGATAAATCGGGGCGAACCACTTATTTAGACGGCCATTGGGCTGTTTAGGCAAACGATTTCTAAGTAAAGGCCAAGGAGGCCGTTATGGTAGACATGCTCAAAGACAAGGTGGCCATCGTGACCGGCGCCGGCCGGGGTATCGGCCGGGGGGTAGCAATGCTGATGGCCGAGGAAGGGGCCAAGGTCGTGGTTGTTGACCCAGGGGTCAACGTGGACGGGACCGGGGCCGACCAGTCCATCGCCGAGACGGTGGTGTCGGAGATCCAGCAAGCCGGCGGGACGGCAATCGCATGCCTGGAGTCGGTTGTCACGATGGATGGCGGCGAGAGGATCGTCCAGACCGCCGTGGACAACTACGGGCGCTTGGACATTGTCGTTACCTGCGCCGGGATCCTCCGTGACCGCATGATCTTCAACATGTCCGAGCAAGAATGGGACGACGTGATCGCGGTCCACCTGAAGGGGACTTTCACGGTTGTTAAACATGCCTGTATCCTGTTCCGCCAACAACGGTCCGGCCGGGTCATTACCTTCAGCTCCCAGTCGGGACTCGTGGGCAACTCGGGCCAGGCCAACTACGGCGCGGCCAAGTCCGGCATCGCCGGCTTCACCAAGGTGGTGGCCAAGGACATGGGGCGTTACGGCGCCACGGCCAATTCCATCGCACCACGCGCCCAGACCCGAATGATCGGCGCCATTCCCGACAGCGCCGCGGAATTAAGGTCCAGGAGTGGAGTGGCATCCCTGGACGATGGCAACGAGCCACAGCATCTAGACCCGGACGGCATCGCGCCCTTCGTTTGCTATCTAGCGACCGACTTTGCCTCCAACGTGAACGGACAAACCTTTTTGGTTTATGGAGATACGGTGTCATTGATGTCCCAGCCCAGGCCCATGCAAGCGATCTATTGTTCGGACGGTCATTGGGACATGGACGACCTATCGTCTCAAGCCCGAAACTACCTGACCAAAGACATCTACAACCCGGCGCCGGCAACATAGGTATCTCAGCCGGTTGGGTTTATCAGAGCAGCAGCATATTTAGTTTAGGAATCTGAGGTAGCGGAAAGATGGCAAACTTACTTCAAGACAAAGTAGCAATAGTGACCGGCTCTGGCCGGGGAATCGGACGGGGCATCGCCATGCTGATGGCCGAACAAGGGGCGAAAGTAGTGGTGGTGGACCCGGGTGTCAACGTCGACGGCACCGGCGCCGACAACTCATTCGCCGGTTCCGTGGTATCCGAGATCAAGCAGGCCGGCGGCGAAGCCACAGCGTGTTTAGAATCGGTTGTCACGATGGATGGCGGCGAGAGGATCGTCCAGACCGCGGTGGAAAATTACGGCAAGCTGGATATCGTCGTAACCTGCGCCGGGATCCTTCGGGACCGCATGGTCTTCAATATGAGCGAAGAAGAATGGGACGACGTGATCGCGGTCCACTTGAAGGGCACCTTCTCCGTTGTCAAGCACGCCTGCATCCTTTACCGGCAGCAACGATCGGGAAGGATAATAACTTTCACGTCGGTGTCCGGTCTGTACGGAAACTCGGGCCAGGCCAATTACGGGGCGGCCAAGGACGGCATCGCCGGACTCACCCGTGTGCTGGCTCGGGACATGGGACGTTACGGCGTCACCTCCAACTCCATATCTCCCGGCGCCGCCACCCGCATGACCGGGACCGTGCCGGAAGAAGCCCGGAACCTACGGGCGGCTCGGGGTATCGGCGGGTCCGCCAGCTCGGCCCCGAGGCTGCGTGGTGAAGGCGAAGACATCGCTCCCATGGTTACTTGGTTGGCCTCCGATGAGGCGGCCCACGTCAACGGCCATGTTTTCCACGTCACCGAAGGCTTAGTAAGCCTGATGAACAACCCGGAGCCGGTAAGAACCATCCACAAAGAGAGCCGGTGGACGGTGGAAGAACTGGCCAAAGTTTTCCCGGCCACCATCGGAGTGGAGCTGTTCAACCCCGCTCCCGTCCAAGCGCCCAGTCAGTAGCCAGGAATGATTAGATGATTCACAGTTTCTCTGCTTCTTATGCCGGGCATGTGTTCGACGACAATCTGGGATTCGCCGGTACGGCGGCCAACGACCGGTGGTACTCCAACGATCAACTGGCCCAGGTCTTCGATTGGTCGGTGGACATCGCGCAGCATCTGGACCGGCTGGGCTATGACGAGTTCTGGCTGGCCGAGCATCACTTCCAGCCCGAAGGGTACGAATGCATCCCCAATCTTTTGATGCTCAGCCTATATCTGTCCAGTCAGACCGAACGGCTGAAGTTCGGTTGCGGGTTTAACATCGCCCCGATGTGGCATCCGTTGCGCTTGGCAGAAGACTTTGCCATGGCCGACATCCTGACCAAAGGCCGGGTCATCTTCGGTGTCGGCCGTGGGTACCACACTCGAGAGGTGGAAACCTTCGGCTCGCCCATGTTAGATGGAGACGCCAACCGGGACCTGTTTGAAGAGCAAGTTGAGGTCATACTGAAGGCGTTCCAGGAAGAGTCCTTCTCCTACGAGGGAAAGCACTATCAGATTCCCGCGAAGGTTCCCTACCGGGGCTACGATTTGGAGAAACTGAGCCTGGTGCCTCGGCCCGTGAACCAACCCGTAGAGATCTGGCAGCCCTTGGTTAGCGGAAACCCCAGGGGCGTCGACTTCATGGCCAAGATGGGCATCAAGCCCCTTATCTCCAACAACTCTGACTCCGTTCTAGCCGATCGGATGAAACTCTACCGGGATGCGGTCAAAGCCCATGGGCATGACAAGGAACTGGGAGAGGACGTGGCGATCGGGTACCGGTTCTTTATCGCCGACACTCAAGAGAAGGCGATGGAATTGGCTCGCCCCTATTATGAGGAGGCGATGAAATTCGCGGCTCCGTTGGGACTGACGCCCTTGACGCCGGAGCAGATCGGGGCGGTTGCCGACCCGGCCCACTCCCGTGGCGTGGAACTACCTTCTCTGGAGCAGGCGGTTGCCGGTCACGGCTGGCTATGCGGCCCAGCGGAAATGATTATCGAGCATCTCCAAGGCGTTCAGGAGAAATTTCCTGGCGTGGAGCGGGTCAACCTGGGAGCGGTTATGGGAATGCCCCGGGAAGTTTTCAAGGACCAACTCACCAAATTCGCCGACCAGGTCATGCCCTCGTTCTCTAAAACGGCTAATGGCCGGTAACGTCGCTGCGCCAGCGGCCCCTTAGTCCAGGAGCGGCAGGCTGCCCCAAGTGATGGAGTCTGGATCAGAGGCGCCGCCATTCTCTTTAGCCAGTTCACGAATTTGCAGCAGGGTGGCGTTTACCTCCGGAGTTAGGAAAACCCAGTCGGGCTCTTCTGGGATCCAGTAAGGCGAGTTGATGCGCACCACCTGGTGCTGTTTGCCATTCAGGTAGATGCCGAATTTGGAAGCCTGTTGCATTTCCTTCTCCCGATTCTCAGTCCCGCTCCCGCATCGCGCCCCAAGGGTTTCCGGGCGATCGGGTCGGGCATTGGCTTGGTAAAGTTTTAACCCGTGACGGGTTCCCTTGCGTCTTCAGGGCCAGCTGCCCCCGGATCCACGGCCGACGGCAAACCGTAGACACCTTGGTATTTCTTCGGCAATAGGGCGGCGATTCGGGACATCATCATATCCGCCATACTCTGCAAAACCTCATGGCTGGGCCTGCCTTCGATCAATGGCAAGCTGAATGGTTGACCGATGTTCACTCCTATGCGGCATAAAGGTACGGCCATCCGCCAACTCGGGAAGTTTTCCGTCCCTACCAGACCCACGGGAAGAATGGTCGCTTGAGATTTCATAGCTATATAAGCGGCCCCGGGCAAGCCTTTTTGCATAGTATGATTGGGGCTGCGGGTACCTTCTGGGAAAAGCACTACCGTTTGGTCTTGGGCCAACAGCCGCAAGGTAAGCTTGATGATGTCCACCGCCCGGCCGGAGCGGTCGAAAGGGTGCACCCCAAACCGCGTTAGAATTGCCCGGCTAACGGGGTTACGGAACAACTCTTGCTTGGCGATGAAGTTTAACTGGCGGTTGATCGTCGCTACCAACACCGGCGGGTCGTTGATGGACAGATGGTTGGCGATCAGAATGACTGGACCGAACGGGGGGACACATTCCAGCCCGGTCACGTTGAGCTTGCCGAAGCCGCCAAAGCAGAACCGCCCCAGCATTTTACCCATGGGGTAGATCAGGCTCACGCTTTTCCCCCGCCGCATGATTCATTCACCCGTTGGACGATCAGATCCACTACTTGTTCTCCGGTCAGTCCGTCGGTGTTCAACACCCAGGCATCCTCGGCGGGAATCAGGGGTGAGTCGGCGCGTTTGGAATCCACCTCATCCCGAGTCTTCGTCTCGTCCAGTACCTGCTGGAGATCGGCTTCTCTTCCCTGAGCCAGAAATTCCCGCCAACGGCGCCGGGACCGCTCTTCTAAAGAGGCGGTGATAAAGATTTTCAAGTCGGCATCGGGCAATACGACGGTGCCGATGTCCCGCCCCACCATAACGATATTATTCTGTGAGGCTATGTCTCGTTGCTGTTGCACCAAAGCTCGCCTGACGGCCGAGACGCGGGAGACCAGCGAAACGTGGCGGTCTACTTCCGCTTCCCGGAGCTCCGGTCCAATGCTGACGCCGCCCACCAACACCTGATCGCTGTTCCAACCATCCAGGCGTATAGGGTTTTCGCCGGCCAAAGCCCCCAGCGCGGTCTCGTCATCCATGGATGTGGCATTCTTCAAGGCTAGCCAGGTGATAGCCCGGTACATGACGCCGGTGTCCAGGTATCGGAGATTCAGCTGTTTGGCCAACTCACGGCCGGCCATCGTCTTGCCGGCAGCCACCGGGCCGTCAATGGCGATCACGCCTATGTTTCGCGCCAAGATTTACCTCGTTAACGAGCTGTATTTGGGATTATAGCATTGTCCCTGACCGTTCGATCGACGCCCGGTCAGCGGCAAGTTGCGGTGTAGATGTCGTGTTCCGCCGGCATGGGTGGAGCGAATCAGCGCGATCTGTATTGTATAATGTGCCCGGTATGAGCAGGAACGTTTCCTGGAAAATTTTTGGTCTAGCGGGTGTGTTCCTGCTCACATCGGTTATGTTTGTTCTGGCCGGGGTGTACGACTCATTTCCCGGGGACGAGCCAGTCCTAGTTCAGATCCAAGAGTTGCGGACAGGGTGGTTGGATACCACGGCCCTGGCGTTGGACACCATCGGCGGGCAACCTTTGGCCGTTGGATCGATTCTTGCCGTTGCGGCCGCGCTGATGCTGTTACGCCGGCCCGCCGACGCAGTGATCGTATTGTTGAGTCTGGCGCTGTTGTTTATCGGCCACGAGCTCAAGCAAGTAGTTGATCGGCCAAGGCCCGAATATGTGTTGCTTGGTCTGGAACCGGAGAGCCCAGGGTTCCCCAGCGGACACTCGATGTACGCCCTGATTTTCGGGGGACTTTTGATATATCTTGCCGGACAGGTCATACCCTCGCTTTTGCTCAAGCGATGGTTGCAATATTGCCTGGCCGCCTTGATACTGGCGATGGGGGCTTCCCGGGTATACCTGGGGGTCCATTGGCCCAGCGACGTGATAGGCGGATTTCTGTACGGCGGTTTGGCTCTAGCGGGGTTAATTGCCCTGCGCTATCTCTGGGCAGATTCTAACGTGGTGAGCTTCAGGCGGCGAATACTGCCGTGGTAATCTTAAACAGTCTTGTTATAGACTTACGGTAAGGGGGCACGCCGATGAACTGGGTTGACATTGCAATCCTGGTTGTCTGGGCGGGAACTGCGTCGTGGGGAGCTTCCATGGGGTTGCTCCAGATGGGGGTTCACCTCCTCGTAGTCGCTGTTGGTCTGGCTATTTCCAGCAGGATCGCCCCAACCGTGGGTGACCTGTTTAGCGTCGTGACCGACAATGAGAACGCCCAATCCGCCGCGGGTTTCATCGCGGTTTTCCTGATCCTGTTTATCGCCGGCGGAGTGGCGAGCTTTTGGCTTCGGATGGTCTTAGGAATCATCCCCTTCTTCGGGTCGTTCAACAAACTGGGCGGACTGATCGTTGGTATCCTCGTAGGGTTCCTGCTGCTGTCCGGCATTTTAACCGGGATACAGAAATTCCCCATAAAGGACGCCCAACAGACCATCGATGATTCTAAGTTGGGGTCCTTCCTGGCGGACAACTTCGACGTGATCACTCGGGGCATCGGACTGATACCGGGCAATTGGGACGACGAATTAGATAAGTTGGTTAATTAATAACTGCACATACTTCCTGACCGTACACACACGGCCGGGCGCTTGTGCTACCATATCCGAAAGCGAGGCGGCTGATTATCGTTCACGTTTAGGGCAGAATAGCCGAACAACGGAACCTAAACTAACCAGAGTAACGGGGAACTCGGTCTCAAATCACCGAAAGGACCGGTTCATGGAAGGGCTATCGAATCAAAATACGGATGGCCTTGATGCTCCCCTGTCCGGGGTTCAACTACTACACGCCCCGGTGCTGGTCCTTAACCTCAACTACGTGCCTCTCAACATCTGCACCGTCCGGCGCGCCGTGATCTTGGTGGGCAAAAGCAAAGCGGAGCTGCTGGAAAACCACCGTGGCCAACTCAGGACTGTTTCCAGCCTGGTGGACGTCCCTTCAGTGATCCGCTTGGACTACATGGTAAAAAAGCCCTCCCTGCCGCGAAAGTTGTCCAAGAAAGAGGTCTTTCTGCGTGACCGCTTTACCTGCCAATACTGCGGCAAGAAAGCCCAGGACTTGACTCTGGATCACGTTGTGCCCCGCCGCCAACACGGCAGTCATACCTGGGAGAACGTGGTCGCTGCGTGTAACCGGTGCAACCTGCGTAAGGCAGGGCGGACGCCGGAAGAGGCCAACATGCTGCTGAAAAAGGAACCTCGGGCCCCGGACCCCAATCCCTACCTCATCCTGCAAAACCGCACTCTTCTTGAGGAGTGGCTCCCCTACGTGCCCTGGTCAGCACGCGGGTAACTTTACCCAGCCACCCCATTCTTGTCCCTTTTCGGTGCGGACCACAACATAGATCTTGTTGATCACCACCCGGTCCCCGGTCCCCGCAACGATTATGGGGTCCGTTCCCGCCAACGGATACCTACCACCCTATTTATACCTGTTTATACCTGGACCCCGGCCACGGGTAGATTCAACATCATGACTTCTAAGGTAAGCCGGGCGCTGGCGTTGTGATCCAAGGCCTCCAGCGTATGGTGAATCTGTTTGACGAATGCGACTATTTGGATGGTGGTCAAGCCGTTTCGATGCGCTTCTAGCTCGGCGGACTTATCCGTGTGGTGAACGTAATCGCCGGCGCCTTCCTTGATCAACAATAGGTCCCGCCACCAGCGCAGCCACAGAAACAGTACTTGTCTGACAGCATCCCGGTCGCGACTGAACATAGTGGCCAGTTCGCTGGCGTAGCTGAATCGTATGTCCAGTCCCGACTGGCAGATCTCCAACATACGCTGCAGATCGGATTCCCGGTCTTGCAGGACTTGGTCTTCCTTCAAAACGCCGAAGACCCAACCGTAGCAACCTCGGGAAAGGCGGGCCAGGTTTTCCGCCGTTGCCGCGTCCACGCCGTGCTCCGCTACCAGCCTTTCCACCATTTCCTCTTTCGGCGCGGGCAGGAGCGTCAAACGGCGGCACCGGGAGCGGATCGTGGACAACAGGTAATCATCATCGGTGGTTAGTAACAATATCGTGACTTGGTCCGGGGGCTCTTCCAAAGTCTTTAACAGAGCGTTGGCGGCAGGTTCGCTCATCGATTCGGCGCCGTCGAAGATGACAACGCTGCACCGGCCTTCGTAAGGGTTCAGATAGACCTGCCGGAGCACGTCTTTAACGTCGTCGATCCCGATGACGGTACGGGTAGGCCCGCCCTCTTCGCTTGGGCCAATACCCACGACGCGCACGTCCGCGTGCTGCCCAAGGCCGATCCGGGTGCACTGCACGCAATCCCCACAGGGCTCCCCGGGACCCTCGAGACAATTAAGGGCTTGGGCGATGTTGATAGCGAGGGCCATCTTGCCGACGCGAGGTGGCCCCACCAGCAGGTAAGCGTGGGACAAGCGGCCTTCTCTGAGGCCTGCGTCCAATTGGGTCAAGATGTGAGATTGGCCGTAAATTTGCCACATAGGAAGCTTTCAGCGGTCAGCTTTCAGGATTACGGAAATTGGGAAGCCTCTCATATAACGTCGCATAGCATCATGTCTTGATAGCTCTCGCGGCGGCGGATGAGGCGGCTTTGGCCGTTGTTGACCAGTACCATGGGCGGACGGGGATTGAGGTTGTAGTTGCTGGCCATGGAAGGGCAATATGCTCCGGCGGCGGGTATGGCCAGGATGTCGCCAGCGACCAACTCTGGCAGCATTACATCAGAGGCTAGTAGGTCGCCGGACTCACAGTACTTTCCGGCTATGGTTACCCGTTCGGCCGGCTCACTATTGACCTTGCCGGCGGCAACCACCTCGTAGATCGCCTGGTAAAGGGCCGGGCGTATGTTGTCGCCCATGCCTCCGTCCACACTGACGTATTTGCGGACTCCGGGGATCTCTTTGATCGCTCCGATCTGGTACAGGGCAACCCCCGCCGGGCCGATGATTGACCGGCCTGGCTCGATTATCAACTCGGGTATGTCCATCCCCAGGTCCGCGCAGGTGGATGTCATCGTGGATACTATGGCCTCAGCGTAATCCCCTATCTCCGGTGGCGCATCGTCCCTGGTGTAAGCGATGGCGAAGCCGCCGCCGGGGCTGAATTCCTGAAGGTCTAGGCCCTCCTCCCGGAACTGGGCGGACCAACGCAACACGAGTTCGGTGGCAACCCGATAAGGCTCCAATTCGAAGATCGGCGACCCCAGATGGAAATGCAATCCCCGGAGATTAAGATTGGAGGCGTTTAGCGCTTGGCGCACGGCCTGGTCGGCGTGCCCGGTCTGTATCGAAAAACCGAACTTGGAGTCGAGTATGCCGGTGGTCGTGTGAACATGGGTGTGGGGGTCCACCCCCGGCGAAACTCTGATGATGATGTTCTGGACCTTGCCGGCGGCGGCGGCGGTACGGTCCAGCAGGTCGATTTCATAGAAGCTGTCCACCGCGACCGTTCCGATGCTGTTCGCCACGGCATATTCCAATTCATCGGGTGTCTTGTTGTTGCCGTGGAACGTTACCCGCTCCAGGGGAAATCCTGCCCTCTGAGCGATGGCCAACTCGCCCCCGGAGACCACGTCCAGTCCCAAACCCTCTTCTTCGAATATTTGAGCCAAGGCCGGATTGATGTAGGCTTTGCAGGCATAGTAGACCTGTGAATTCTCCCAGCGTTGCCGGAACTCTTGTACAAAGGAACGGCAACGCGCTCGCAGGGTTTGCTCGTCCAGAACGTAAACAGGAGTGCCGTACTGGGAGGCCAGGTCCAGGGCGTTGCATCCCCCAATGACTAACTGCCCTTGGGAATCGACGGTAGTGGTGTCGGGAAATACGGTTTTGGGGAACATCGTTTTGCCGCTCCGGTCTCTAATATTCTGCCTTGGGTTGCGAAGGGAAGGATTGACATGGTATCTAGTGGCATCATAGGGCCGGACACCGAGTCCGCGCAACCTTGAAATCCGTTGACGCCACGTTTGGGCGAGTATATACTCCGGTGACTCGAACCTGCGGGGTTTCCAACTAGCAGAGTTCCTCGTGGAAAGGGGCTAAATTCCGCCTCTATGGGGGTGTTATGGCAAAGATTCCGATACAAGTTACGGTTAATGGACAATCGCATCAAGCCGAAGTGGAACCGCGGATGCTGTTGGTTCACTTTCTGCGCGAGGAGTTGGGCCTCACCGGCACCAAGATCGGTTGCGATACCAGCCAGTGTGGCGCTTGCGTAGTCTCTATGAATGGGTCCACCGTCAAGTCCTGTACTTGCCTGGCGGTCCAGGCGGATGGGGCCGAGATCGCCACCATCGAGGGACTGGCCAACGGAAGCGAATTGCACCCGATGCAAGAAGCTTTCTGGGACAATCACGGCCTGCAGTGCGGCTACTGCACCGCCGGAATGATTATGACGGCCGTGGAAATGCTGGAGCGTAACCCGCATCCGTCTTCGGACGAGGTTAGAGCCGGATTGGAGGGCAATCTCTGCCGCTGCACCGGTTACCAAAACATCGTCAAGTCGATTCTAGCGGCCGCAGAAAAGATGGACGGTCACGCCCACAATGACGAAACTGGGGGGCACGCCCACCATGACCACTAGAATATTTGGCTCAGGTATTCGGCGCCGAGAAGACCCTAGGTTAATGACGGGGCAGGCCGATTATACCGACGACATCAGGCTGAGGGGAATGGTCCATGCGGCCATTTTGCGCAGTCCCCACGCTCACGCGAAAATCAACAGCATAGACACCAGCGCGGCCCGGAATGCCCCCGGAGTCTTGGCGGTGTACACCGGCGCCGACACCGATGGCGTGCTCAACCCCATACCATGCGCTTGGCTACCCCCTGACTCCGATATTAAAGCCGTGGACCATCCGGCGATGGCAGTGGATACCGTTCGCTACGTTGGCGACGCCGTGGCGGTCGTGGTGGCTGAAAGCCGCTATCAAGCGGAAGACGCTCTGGAGTTGATCAATGTCGACTACAGCGCCCTGCCCTCAGTGGTCAATCCTCAGGCAGCCATGGCGTCCGGGGCGCCACAACTACACGAAGACGCCCCTAACAACCAGGCATTTCATTGGGTTGTTGCCGGAGGTGACGCTGACGCTGCCTTCGCGGCGGCGGCGGGAGATCCCCAAAACCACGTGGTGGTTAGCGAAAACATCGTTCAACAAAGGTTGATTCCAAACGCCATGGAGCCACGCTCCGCCGTCGCAAGCTGGCAATCGGCCATGGGTGAACTGACTCTTTGGAGCACCAGCCAGAACCCCCATATCGTCCGATTCCTGTGCTCGTTGGTTACCGGGATCGGAGAGCATAAGATTCGGGTGATTGCAGTGGATGTCGGCGGAGGATTCGGCAGTAAGGTCGCCATGTACGCTGATGAAATGCTGGCAACGTTCTGCACCATGCAGTTGGGCCGGCCGGTCAAATGGACCGCAACCCGCTCCGAAGGATACATGTCTACGATCCATGGACGGGACCACGTACAGCAAGTCGAAATGGCGGCGACTAAAGACGGCAAGATCACCGGACTACGAGCCACGGTCTACGCCGGCATGGGCGCCTACCTTTCCACCGCCGGCCCGGGTGTCCCCACCATATTGCACGGCCTGATGTATTCCGGCCCTTATGAGATTCCCAACGTCAAGGGCGACATATTCGGGGTTTTCACCAACACGACACCGGTTGATGCCTATCGCGGGGCCGGCCGGCCCGAAGCGACTTTCCTATTGGAGAGGATGATAGAGTTGCTGGCCGCCGAACTGGATATTGACCCTGTGGAAATGCGTCGCCGCAACCTGATTCAGCCGTTCGAGGACGGGCACGATGTAAGTACCGGTCTGACCTACGATAGCGGCAATTACCAGGGCACCTTGGACCTGGCATTGCAGCACGTAGATTACCCGGCATTGCGCAAGGAACAGACGGAACTCCGTAGCCAAGGCCAATACATGGGTATTGCCGTATCAACCTACTGTGAGATTTGCGGACTGGGCCCATCTCAGGTCGCCGGGGCCGTGGGCTTCGGCGGTGGCCTGTGGGAGAGCGCGATCGTCCGATTCTACGCGACCGGAAAAGTAAATGTTTTCGTGGGGACTTCGCCTCACGGGCAAGGTGAAGAAACTACATTCGCCCAGATCGTGTCGGATGAGCTGGGTGTTCCGGTGGAGGATATCGAGATAATCCACGGCGATACCGACATCACTCCCATGGGATGGGGCACCTACGGCAGCCGGACAACGGTGGTTGGCGGTGCCGCGGTGGTCCTCAGCGCCCGGAAGATCAAAGAAAAAGGCAAGGCGCTGGCGGCCCATCTATTGGAGGCCGCCGAAGAGGATATCGAGTACGAAGATGGCAAGTTCTTCGTTCGGGGGTCTCCCGACCAGAACAAAACTATTCAAGACATCGCTTTGATGGCCAACGTGGCCTGGAACATGCCCGAGGGGATGGAGCCGGGGCTTGAAGCTACTACTTTTTACGACCCGCCCAACTTCAGCTACCCCTTCGGCGCCCACGTGGCGGTCGTGTCGGTTGACGCGGACAACGGCCACATCGTGTTGCAACGCTACGTCGCCGTCGACGACTGCGGTCCGCAGATCAACCCGGTCATAGTCGAAGGACAGGTACACGGTGGTGTGGTCCAGGGCGCAGGTCAGGCGCTATGGGAAGGCGTGGTCTACGACGATAACGGCCAGCTATTGACCGGGTCAATGTTGGACTATGCGCTGCCCAAGGCCCATCTGCTGCCGAACATAGAAGTTCTCTCCACCGTTACCCCTTCGCCGCACAATCCGCTGGGCGTCAAGGGCATCGGCGAAACAGGCAGCATTGCGTCGACGGTGACCATATACAACGCCGTGATCGACGCTCTCAAGCCGCTGGGAATCACCAAGTTGGAAATGCCGCTGAGCCCGCAAAGAGTGTGGCAGGCCATTCAGCAAGCGAAGGGGGCATAGGCATGTACGCTCCGGAATTTGAATACCACAGAGCCGCCACGGTGGCGGAGGCGATACAACTACTCAGCTCCAACGAGGATGCCAAGCTGATAGCGGGGGGGCATAGCCTGCTGCCACTGCTGAAACTTCGGCTGGCCAGGCCTTCCGTTCTGGTGGACATCGGCAGAATCTCCGAGCTAAAGGGGATCACCATCAGTGACGGTACCGTCCGTATCGGCGCGTTAACCACTCACTGGGAGATCTCCTCTTCCCACGATCTGGAGCACGCTTGCGGCATTATGGCGGAGGCGGCCGGCGGCATCGGGGATACGCAGGTGCGCAACCGGGGCACCATTGGGGGCAACGTGGTCCACGCCGACCCGGCATCCGACTGGCCCACGGTGCTCACCGCTCTGGGTGCCAAGTTTAATATACAAGGGGCCGGTGGCTCTACCCGCACGGTCGAGCCTGGAGACTTTTTTGTAGGTCCGCTAACCACGACGTTGGGGGAGCAAGAGGTGTTGACCTCCATCGAGGCCCCCACTCTGGGCCACCACCAACGGGCCGAGTACGCCAAAATGGCCCATCCCGCTTCTGGTTTCGCCGTTGTCGGCGCTGCCGTGGTCGTCACGGTGGAAGGGGATGTGTGCACCGCCGCCCGGATCGCCGTTGGCGGACTGGTACCGGTCCCGGTACGCATGACTTCGGTGGAAACCGCTCTGGTGGGCAAGGCGTTGAACCAAGAAAACATTGCCGAAGCTGCCAGCCATGCGAGCAATGACCTCCAAGGGGAGATTCTTGGCGACTTCTTCGCCTCCGCGGAGTACCGTAAGGCAATGGCCGAGGTGGAGATTCGACACGCTCTGTTCCACGCCACCGAGGTATCCCACCACTAGGACACGACCCGGTCTGGCAAAGGCGTATCTAACGCTGGGCTGCCTCCCAAGAGGCAGCCCAGCGGTTTGATGTCAGGGCACAAATCTGCCAGGCCACCCGGAAATCAGCCGATAGAGGTCACTAGAACGATTTGAAGATACTGTTGATAAATGACGATGGCATCAACGCCCCGGGTCTCTGGGCGGCTGCCGAAGTCCTACGAAAAGTTGGAGAACTGTTTGTGGTCGCTCCGGAACAAGAGCAAAGCGGGGTTGGGGCGTCCCTTACTCTGCATCATGCCGTGAAGGTTCGGAGCGTTCCAGCGGATCAGTTTCTCAAAGAAGATGTGTCCGGAACCTTCGGCGTCACCGCATTCGCGGCGGAAGGCACTCCTGGAGACTGCGCCATACTAGCTTTGGAGAAGTTGGTGGGTTCGGTTGATCTGGTGGTATCGGGGATCAACCGCGGCTCGAACTTGGGTTGGGACGTGATGGTGTCGGGCACCATCGGTGGGGCGGTGCAAGGATTTGTGCGAGGGTGCGCGACCATCGCCATATCCGTGGGTTCCGTCAGGGACCCCAAATTCGAGAGCCCGGCCTTTTTGCTGGAAATGGTGGCCCGGAGATTGAACGAGCAACCGCCCCCGTCCGATCTGTTCTTGAACATCAACGTCCCCAGCTTGCCGGTTGACCGTTTGACCGGGGTTCAGGTGACTCGTTTGGGCAACCGGTCATACGGAGAGTCGGTGCGCGAGGAAGGGACCGGAGATCAGAAACAGTACAAGATCGCCAGAGACCGCCCTATTAGCGGTGAGGCTCAACCCGGCACCGACATGTGGGCGCTAAAGAACAACCAAGTTTCCATCACGCCGCTGCACATCGGCTTGGGTAATACAGACCAGATACCCGAGGTGGAGAGTCTGCTGGAGGGTATTCCGGAGCAGTTGCTGAGCCAGAAGGATTGATGGAGATTCGCGAGACAGGCAATCAGTCGTTGGTAGTCCGTTCGTCATCGAGGGGAGGGACGTCAAATCAGGCCGGGCAACCTCCCTCTGTCATTCCGGCGAAGGCCGGAATCCAGAAAAGTCTCCGCCGCCAGGCAGTGTGCCTCTGTCGCCGGGTCGGGTGGATTCCCGCCTGCGCGGGAATGACGGGTGGGTATGGGCGGGAATGACGGGTGGTCCATTGCCTTTCTTCGCCATTCCGGCGATGGCCGGAATCCATGAAACACTCCCCCGGGATAACCTCTGGACCCCGGCCTCCGCCGGGGTCCAGAGGTTATGGTTACCGCTTAGGTGGAAACATTTCCTCGGGGAGCGTGCGGCGGCGGCGCCCGAATCTAACTGGCAGCTACGCCTTCGGGAACATGCGGATCGGTAACTCCGATCATGCAATCTCGGCTGACTAGCTTGGCCAACTCGGCCTCAGACAGGTTCTCCGTGCCGGCGGGCCGGCGGGGAAGGACCAGATAGCGCAGGTCCGCCGTGCTGTCTAGGACCTGTACTTCCACACTATCGGCTAATTCCAGGCCGAACTCGCGCATCACGCCCCTGGGGTCCACCACCGCCCGGGAACGGTAGGCAAAGCTCTTGTACCAATCGGGCGGCCGGCCCAGAAGTGCCCGGGGATAACAAGAGCACAGGGTGCATACAACCATATGGTGGACCTGCTCGGTATTCTCCACGACGGCCAGATGGGGTGTAGTATCGGGCAGGGAGTAGCCTATCTCTGTCAGGGCCGACCGGGGATCGGCCAACAACCGCGCTTTGAACTCTGGATCGGACCAGGCGTGGGCGACCACCTTGGCTCCGTCGGATGGCGATCTGGATTCCACCATGTTCATCATCTGGTCTACTTCGCTGGTCGAGCACACGCCTTTTTCCACCATCAGAGCTTCGATCGCCTGAGCACGGCGGGCGTAGACGCTTAGCTCCTCACCCGACTCGGGATGAACATGTTCTCCGTCGTGGCCTTCGCTCATCATTAACTCCTAAACGCCAACTGGGTCTAGCCAATGTTCGTATATATCCACCAAGATTTTATCGCCGCTGGGGCCTCGGTAGCGGTCCCAAACTGAGTTCTGGGCAAACGAGACCCGGTAAAGGAGCTGCTCCGGCATTCCGTCGCCGCCATGACCAAGGGATTCGGGATTGCGGTAGCGGCCGCAGATAGCTACCACCACTCCGGTTTTGCCCTGGATGTACGTGGGTGTCCGATAGTGGTGACTTGGCGAGTCCACCCTCACCTTAACCTGATCGCCGGTTTGATATTTGTTTGATTGAGCCATCGGATGCTAATTCGCGCCTTGGTCTAGTTGGGTGACCTTGCGATCGATCTCATCGGAGGTGAGGTAGCCTTTCTCAACCATCAATAGTTCCAGGGCGGCGGTCCATCGTTCGTAGTAGCTGAGAGACCTATACAGGTCCGGGTCCAGGCTTTCCATGGACCGGCGCATCTCATCGGTTCTCCGGATACCCTTTTGTCCCAGAACTTGATGCAGGGCGTCCGCCCGCATCTCCCAGTCCATTTTCTGGTGGTCGGACTGATCGATAGGTTCGTCGTTGGGCTCGCCGCCCATGTCATGGGGTTTGGGCATTATCCACGCCTCCAATCAGCCTGTTTCACGACGCTTGAGGGAATTAAACTTGATAGACGGGTGGCTAACCCGGCAGCAGTCCCTCGCCAACGAATAGGACTTGGGCTTCCTCCAACGTTAGGTCAGATTCTGGAAGAATCAGGTCTGATTCGACAATCTCATCGATGGGCAGCGGGGAGCCCTTTTCCCGCACCAGGTCCAACATTTTCTTGAGCAGACGATCGTAACTGCTCCGGTCGGCGGCTTCCACCGCCTCCACCAGTTCATTATCGATCTCGTTTAACTCGTCTACAAAGGAGCCGGGCAGATTGAATTGGCCTTCGGTAGTTATACGTATGATCATGGTTCAGGCCCCCGGTAGTTGTTTCCGCTCTGCCGATGGCAGTGCGGACTTAAGGGCGGCAAGCTCATCTTCCACGCTCTGGGCTGAGGTGATAGCTTCCAGTTCTTTGCTGAGCGGGTCTTGTGACCCGGAGAAATCGTTCAGTACCCCAAGCTGGGACAGCTCGTCGATGGCCCCGGCACGGGAGCGCAGATTCGCCGTTTTGGTTTCGGCCCGCTCCACGGCCAGACTGATGTCGCCCATCTCCTCGGAGAGACCGGACAGAGCCGAGCCGATGCGAACTTGAGCTTGCGCGGCGGTATACTGGGCTTTAATAATCTCTTTCTTGGTGCGAAACGCCGTGACCTTGGCCTGCAGCCGCTGCTCGGCGGCCGTCAGTTTTTCCTGTTCCATCTCCATTCCGGCGATCTGCTCGTCAAGACCCTGGAGTTCGATCACCGCAACCTGTTTGCGTTGGAGGGCCAACCTCGCCAGATCTTCCCTTCCCGCTTCCATGGCCTGGCCGGCCTGCTCACTCAACCGGGTGACGTTTGCTTGGAGTGAGGTTGCCTGCTGCTGGATGCGGCGCTTGGCTGCCACCATTTCAACTACACCGCGCTTGACGCCGCGCAGCATCTCCAGTTGTTTCTCATAGGCAAAGTCTAGGGTTTCGTTAGGGTTTTCCGCCGAGTCCAAGATGCGGTTCATCTTCGACTTGACGATGGTGGACATACGCGAAAGCATTCCCATTTCCGATCTCCTCTCTGATACAGACCTCTGGCCTGACGGATGCTAGTAAGTCTCTTGGCCCGGCCTCTATCGGTTTTTGCCGGTAATCATGCCGATCAGGCCCGCAATTAAGGCGACAGCGCCAGCGATCACCAGTAGCCAGCCCATCAGCTCCAGGAAACCCGAGATAAAGTCGGACTTTATTATAAGTCCGGTGACGATTAAAATGAGCCCAACGATTACCCAACTGCTCTTGCCGAACATCCCCATTAGCCGCTCCTTGACTCAACCGGGCTCGTTCTTGCCGATTCACCGTATATTCTACTATTAACCCCGGGGAATGTCCCCTATATAAGATGGCCCCTCATGTTATTTCTCCGAAAAACGAATCGCCAACCTTCGGCCATACACTTCGTCATTCCGACACCAGCCCTTCGGCGGAAGGGCGGAGAGGAATCTCGAGAAGGCGGTGGCCCCAGTCTCCTGACGCCGCCTTAACCCAGCACTTCCCGGATCCCCTGAATGACGTTGTCCTTGTCGGGCAGGCAGAACTGCTCCATGATGGGGCTGTAGGGGATGGGCACGTTGGGGGAGCAGACCCGCTTGGGCGGCGCTTTCAAGGCGCGGAACGTGGCTGGGTCTTCGGTGATGAGCGCGCTGATCTCAGCGGCGGCACTACAAGTTAGGCACGCTTCGTCCACGATCACCACCCGGCCCGTCTTTTGAACCGAGGCACGCAGTGCCGGGACGTCCATCGGCACCAGAGTCCTGGGGTCCACCACTTCCACGTCGATACCCTGACCGGCCAGCTCCTCGGCGGCCGCCAGCGCGTGAGACACCATCTTGGATATGGCGATCACGGTGACATCGCGGCCCTGGCGTTTCACGTCGGCGACGCCGATGGGCACGGTGTACTCTTCATCGGGGATCTCTTGCTTGGTGGGCGAGGCGGCCAGTATCTGGTCCTCGAAGAAGACTACCGGGTTGTTGTCCCGGATGGCGCTCTTCATCAACCCCTTGGCATCGTAAGGAGTCGAGGGCATGATCAGTTTCAGCCCAGCCAGGTTCATGAACATAGGGTGGGGACTCTGGGAGTGCTGTGCCGCGGCGGAGCGGCCGCCGCCGGTGGAGGCCCGGAACACCAGGGGGAATGGCGCTTGCCCGCCGAACATGTAGTGAATCTTGGCCATCTGGTTCACTATCTGGTCCATGGCGGTGAAGGCGAAGGTCATCATGCCGGGGCTGATTATGGGGCGGAAACCGCTGCCCGCCGCGCCGATGCCCGCGCCCACGTAGGCTTCTTCCGAGATGGGGCAGGCCCGCACCCGTTCCTCTCCGAACTCGGGGATCAGCGCGGCCAAGGGTCCATGATTGCCACATAGATGGAAGACTTTGTCGTCCCGGCGCATCTCCTCGGTGAAAGCTTCCATCAAGGCTTCGACGTAGGTTACTTCTTTCATTCGTTCTGACTCCTATCAGGAGTTGGACCCGTTCTACGGGGCGAAGACGTCGGTTAACGCATCCTCGGGCTTCGGGAACGGACTCGCTTTGGCGAAGTCGATAGCTGCATCAACCGCCGCCGCGACCTCGCCGTCGATCTGTTTCAATGATTCCTCCGTGGCCACGCCTTGCTGCGTCAGGTGGCCGGCAAACGCCGCGATGGGGTCATGCTGATGGCCCAGGTCGATCTCTTCTTGCGGCCGTGGGTCCGGCGGGTCGTTGCGCTGCTCGGCGTGCAGACGCCAACGGTAGGTTTTGCACTCGACCAACGTGGGCCCCTCGCCGTTCCTCGCCCGCCGCACCGCCTGTTCAGCAGCTTCGTACACTGCCAAGACGTCGGCACCGTCCACGGTGACGCCGGGCATGTTGTAGCTAACCGACCGCACCGAAATATCCTCCACCGACTGGGTGGCCGCTGCGGAATTCCCCGAGGCCCACCGGTTGTTCTCACATACGTAAAGCACCGGTAGTTTCCAGATGGATGCCAGGTTCAGCGAGCCGTGGAAGGACCCTTCGTTGGATGCGCCGTCGCCGAAGAAGGATACGGCCACTCCGCCGCCGCCTTCCAACTTGGCCGCCAGGGCCGCGCCCGTGGCCAGGGGAAGTCCGGCTCCCACGATGCCGTTGGCGCCCAGCATTCCCACGCTAAAGTCGGCGATGTGCATGGAGCCGCCCTTGCCATGGCAGTAACCGTTGCTGCGTCCGAACAATTCGGCCATCATGAACTTGATGTCCGCGCCTTTGGCGATGGTGTGGCCGTGGCCCCGGTGGGTGCTGGTGATGCGATCTTCCCGGCGCAGGGCCGAACAAACCCCCACCGCCACCGCTTCCTGCCCGATGTAGGAGTGGACCGCCCCCGGGATGTTTCCGGCGTGAAGCTCATCGGCGGCCCGCCGGTCAAAGGTGCGGATGGTCACCATCGTCCGGTACATGTCCAACAGTTGATCCGGTTCCAAAGCCATGGCTTTTCCCCTCATACAGCCTGGGATCAGGTAGTCGTAGGGGGATTTTACTCCACAGTCTTTCGGACTGCTACAAAGAGTGTGGAGGTGAAAGAATGGGAGCGGACCTGGCGTCACCCGTAGCGTTAGGCCGCGTGATTGAGGAGAGCCGAATATCCGGGTCAATAAGATGTCGGTGCAACGCCTAAAAATGGAAACCGTCTAGGCCGCTTAGACAACTCGGCGGACATCCAACTTGCCCTTTAGTCCAACCGGACGTAAAATGGCGCAATACTGCCGAAGGGGGATCCATAGCTATGGCCGAAGTGCAACATCCATTGCGTGATATTAGAGTGCTTGACCTGGGACGGCACCAAGCCGGTCCAAGGTGTGCCCAAGTGTTGGCCCGCATGGGCGCCGAGGTGATTAAAGTAGAGCGCCTGGGCGGCGAAGAAACCCGCTACCACGGACCATGGGTCCGCAAGCAAAGCGCTTATTGGGTACAGTACAACACCGGCAAGAAGAGCCTCAGCATCGACATGCGCAAGGACGAAGCCAAGGAGATTCTGAAGGGACTGGTTAAAGTGTCCGACGTATTGGTTCAGAATTTCCGGCCCGGAACCATTGAAAATATGGGCTTTGGTTACGACGTTCTAAAAGAGTTGAACCCCCGGATGATCATGGTTAACGTCTCTGCCTTCGGCCAGTTCGGACCATATCGGGAAAACATCGGCTACGATCCCATAGGACAAACCATGTCAGGGATCACCATGGTTACCGGAGAGGAGGGCGACCCGCCCATCCTGACCGGAGTGCCGATCATCGACCGGATGACGGCCCTTCATGCGGCCATAGGAACCCTCACCGCCTTGCACGAAAGGGAGTTGTCGGGAGAGGGGCAATCGATCGATGTCTGTCTAGCCGACACCGGCTACGGCATGACCGAGATCCCCATAACCGCTTATCACGGCACCAAAAATGCTCCCAAGCGCGGCCGTACCGGAGCTCCCCCTGGCGGGACCTACCCCTGCAAAGGAGGCCACGTCCTCCTGTCCGCCGGCGACCAGCACCACTGGCACCGGGTGTGTAACGCTTTGAGCAAGCCCGATTGGCTGGAGGACCCCCGGTTCACCACTCGCGACGCAAGGGCCACGAACCGGGACGCAGTGAACGACGCCATCAACGCGTTGCTGGCCGATATGACCATGGAAGAGGCCATCGACCACTTCCGTAGATACGACATCGTCGCCGCGCCGGTGAACGACATCCCCCACGCGGCGGAGGACCCGCACCCCTGGGAAAGGCGCACCATGGTGGAGGTGGACGACTTCCTGGCCGGCACCATCGCCGTGTCCGGAGATTACTGGCACTTCAGCCGCACACCAGTCGTCGTGGGGACCACTCCCAAAGTAGGCGAGCACAACAACGAGGTCCTGTCCGGCATCCTGGGCTACTCCGAAGAAGAGATCGCTAAATTCGTCGACGACAGGGTCATCAGCGAAGAACACCACTACGACGAAGTACCTGGCTAGAGGAGCCGTCAGCGATCAGCTATCAGCCGTCAGAAACGGGCTCCTGATAGCTGATCGCTGGAAGCTGATAGCTCGCTAATACGTCAACATCATCCGCTGGATCTCTTCCGGGTCCTTGGTCTTGGTTAGGGCCAGCATCAGCAATATCCGCGTCTTCTTCGGCGACAGGTTGTCGGCGACGATATAACCGTCTTCGTCGTACCGCCTGGTGCGCACCACTCTTCCATTGCCGGTTTGGGTGGCTATCACCACGGGGATGCCGCTTTGCGTGGCTGTTTTCAGCGCCGCCATCATTTTGGAAGGCGAGCCGCCGCTGCCCAAGCCACCGGCGACGATGCCCGCCACCCCGGCCTCGACCAAGGCTCTGACCAATAGACCGTCGGCGCCGGCGTAGGCGTAGGCGATGTCCACCCTGGGCAGGGTGTGCACCGAATCAATGTCGAACTCGGCGTCTTGGGTGTGGGATTTGGTAGTGGTGCGGTAGAATACCGCCTGCTCGTCTGAATCGGCGTAACCCAAGCACCCCAACTCGTTGGACCGGAAAGTCTCCAACCGGTAGCTGTTCGTTTTAGTAACATCCCTCGCCGCTTGAATCTCGTTGTTCAGAACGGTGAGCACGCCATGCCCCGCCGATTGGGGCGCTGCCGCCACCCGGATGCAGTCGATCAGGTTGACGTCGGTATCGGTGCCCAGGCCGGTGGGCGGCCGCATCGCCCCGGTGACCACCACCGGTTTGCGGCTTTTGACCGTCAGATTAAGGAAATAACTCGTCTCTTCCAGCGTGGCGGTTCCGTGGGTGACGGCCACGCCCGCTGCTTCCGGGTCATCCCGAAAGATCTGATTGATCCGTTGGGCCAGTCCCACCCAATGATCCGGACCCACATCGGTGCTCCCCACGTTCATGTACTGCTCGCATCGCACGTCGGCGAAATCGTTGATCTCCGGGACCCGGTCCAGCAATTCCTGTATCGTTAAATGTATTCCGTCGTAGCTGTAGTTGATGTAGTCGGTGCGGGAAGAGCCTACAAAAGAGATGCTGCCCCCGGTCCCAATGACGTAGACTCGTGGTTTGGTGGCGGTTGCCATGAAATACCTCCTGAATCGGTCCTATACCGACCGCTAAGTATACGCCGATGGTTATCGATGGGCCGCAGGCCATTCCCCACGGTTAACAACAGTGGAGGATAGGCAACAAATTCTTCCCGATTTATGGGGATTATGGTATGCTCCAATCGACCCAGTGTACCTGATACAAAGAGCCGCCGTTACCAGGAAAAATAGAGTCCGCAGCGTCGAGCTGGAAAGGAGGTGAACCTTGTGTTTGCCCTTTGGACGCTCAGAGTGGTGGGCGCCGGAGCATTTGCGGTCCTTGGCTGGAGGCTTGGGGGGATTGTATCGGAATTTTCCTCGGGTAGAGAGCAATTTATTCCGTGGGGGTTGGCGCTAACCCTGGCGGGGCTACCCGTTGGAGCGCTGGTTGCGCCTTACTTGACGATTAAACCGTGGCGCAAATGCGCCGAATACATCAGTTCTATTCCCGGTTCTACCCTAGTTGCCGGCATCATAGGTCTGTTGGTGGGATTGGTCATCGCCTCTCTCATCTCCATCCCACTGTACTCGTTAGACGGATGGTTGGGCTGGGGTGTACCGGTGATGGTCAGCCTGTTCCTAGGGCTATTTGGAATGTGGCTGGGTGTCCACCGCAGTAGAGACATGTCGGCCATTTTCCCCAGACTGGAAAGCCCCAACGGCGTCGGGAAAGTCTACCGGAATGGCAGTATCCTGGTCGATACCAGCGCTATCATCGACGGCCGCATCGCCGACCTAAGTATCACCGGGTTTCTGGAAGGCAGCTTAGTGGTGCCCAGGTTTGTGCTGGACGAGCTGAGGCACATCGCCGACTCCAGTGACTCGTTGCGCCGGGCCCGTGGCCGCCGGGGGCTGGAGGTGCTGGGCCGCCTGCGCAAGGACGACACTGTTCCCATGGAAGTCTTGGACGTGGGGGTTGGCGTTGGGGAAGAGGTGGATGCCCAATTGGTAAAACTGGCCAAGGGAATGAACTCGCCGATACTCACCACCGACTACAATCTGAACCGGGTAGCGGAGCTACAGGGCGTCCAGGTGCTCAACGTCAACGAGTTGGCCAACGCCCTCAAGTCCATCGTGCTGCCCGGTGAGGAACTCCGGGTTAACATCGTCCAGGAAGGGAAGGAAGCGGGCCAAGGGGTGGCATATCTGGACGACGGGACCATGGTTGTCGTGGAAGGCGGACGCCGCTACCTGAACGCGTTTCATGAAGTGGTGGTAACCAGGGTGCTGCAGACCGCCGCCGGCAGAATCATCTTCGCCCAACCCAGGGGCTAGCCGGTCATGGTTGGAGCCTCTACTCCCGGCTTCAGTGTGGGAGCGGTGGTGGTGGCCGCCGGCAAAAGCGCCCGGATGGCCGGTGTGGATAAGATCTTCGCTCCTGTCCTAGGCCGGCCCCTGCTCAGCTTCGCCCTGGACCAGCTTGAGGCGTTTCCACTGGTAACCGAGATCGTGTTGGTAATTGATTCCGGATCGCTGCGCCAGGGGCGGGTCTTGATCGATGCCGCCGGTTACCGCAAGGTGACCCATGTTTGCCCGGGTGGAGAACGACGCCAGGACTCGGTACGCTCCGGCTTAGACTCTTTAAAGCCCTGCGACTGGGTTATCGTTCATGACGGCGCCCGTCCTTGCCTGGACGTGCCCATGCTGGAGCGGGGACTTGCTGCCGCCCAAGAAGCGGGCGCGGCCGTCGCCGGAGTTCCGGTAACCGACACCATCAAGGTGGTATCCAGCCAGGGAATCGTGCTGGATACGCCGGACCGCCGGTCTATATGGGCGGCTCAAACACCTCAGATTTTCCGCTATGATCTTCTGCGTGGCGCCCATGATCAGTGCGCTCAAGACGTTACCGACGACGCCATGATGGTGGAAAGTCTGGGTCACCCGGTGAAGATGTTCCTAGGTTCCTACGACAACCTGAAAGTGACTACGCCGGAGGATCTCATCCTGGCCGAATCTTTCCTCAAGTCCCGGGTATCGGAGGGGCGGTAACGTTGTTGGACCGGACTCTTGGCCAACGCCGAAATGAAAGATGTCCTGCCTGAACCCGCATGACATTCCGAACGTAGCGTGGAATGTCATCGGTCCAAGACAAATAGACTGAATAATAACGTCACGGAAATAAAATGGACTTTCGCGTCGGCATAGGATTTGATAGCCACCCGTTGGTAGCGGGCCGCGGCTTGGTGTTGGGAGGCGTGTCCGTTCCTCACCACTCCGGGTTGTCCGGCCACAGCGACGGCGACGTTTTGGTTCACGCCATCATGGACGCTTTGCTGGGGGCTGCGGCGTTGGGAGACAAGGGGGTGCATTTCCCTTCCAGCGACCCTCAATACAAGGACATCTCTAGCTTGATTCTGCTGTCCACCGCGGGTGATCTGGTGAAGGCAGCCGGTTGGCGCATCTCCAACGTGGATGCTACAATATTGGCGCAAAATCCGAGGCTAGCGCCCTTTGTTGAAACTATGAGAGAACAGGCCGGTAATGCCTTGTCGATACCGGCGGCAAGGATCGGAATCAAAGTCACCACCACCGATTATCTCGGCTTTGTCGGCCGGGAAGAAGGTATCGCAGCCTGCGCCGTGGCGTCACTGGTAAATGAGGCATGAAGTTATATAACACTCTGACCGGGGAAGTTGAAGAGTTTGTTCCTTCCGATGGACAGAGCGTCAAGATGTACATCTGCGGCGTCACGCCCTATTCGTCCACCCACGTGGGCCACGCCCTTAGCTATGTAGCCTTCGACGTCCTCAGGCGATACCTGGAGCATCTGGGTTATACGGTGCGCCACGTTCAGAACTTCACCGACGTGGACGACAAGATCATCCAGAAGGCTCAGGAAGAAGGCATAACGCCCCAGGAGCTGGTGGACCGGTACGTCGACGACTTTTTCCGTTGCATGGACGCCCTCAACGTCCAGCGGGCCCACGTCTATCCCATGGCGACCAAAGAGATGTCTCCAATCATCGAGACGATCCAGACCTTGGTGGACAAGGACTACGCCTATCCGGCCGGCGGCGACGTCTTCTTCAGAGTCACAAAGAGCAATGACTACGGAAAGCTGAGCCATCGCACCTTGGACGGGATGCAGGCCGGCGCCAGGGTCGAGGTGGACGAGAATAAAGAGCATCCCATGGATTTTGTCCTCTGGAAGGGCGCAAAGCCCGGAGAGCCGTCCTGGGAAAGCCCCTGGGGGCCCGGCCGCCCTGGCTGGCACATAGAATGTACCAGCATGGCGATGACCTACTTGGGTGAGACCCTAGACATCCATGGCGGCGGTCAAGACCTGATCTTCCCGCATCACGAGAACGAGATCGCCCAGAGCGAAGCTTCCACCGATACCACGCCCTTCTCTCGATACTGGGTGCACAACGGCCTGCTCCAACTTGGCGAAGATAAGATGAGCAAGTCGCTGGGCAACCTGGTTTCAGTGGACCAAGCGCTGGAGAAGTATAGCGCTGACTCCTTGCGGTTGTACTTCCTCAGCTCCCACTACCGCAGCCCCCTGAGTTACAGCGACGAGGGCTGTGCCGCGATGGAGCGTAGCGCCGGCCGGCTTCGCCATGCCCTGGCACGGGAGACCGGGGGCAAAAAGGGTGACCCGCTGGATACCGGCCCTTATCAGGAACGGTTCCTGGCGGCCATGGACGACGATCTGAATACCCCCAGGGCTCTGGCCGTTCTGTTCGACCTGGCAAGAGACTTGAACCGAACCGGAGACGAGGGTAAGGACGTACGTGCTGCCCAATACAGCCTGCGCCGATTGGGCGGGATCCTGGGACTGACATTCCAAGAACCGGCCTCCGGTGGGCAAGAACAGTTGGCGGCCAAGCCCTTCATCGAGTTGTTGCTAGCCATCCGTACCGAACTGCGCAATGCCAAGCAATACGAGATGGCGGACCAGATACGAGAAGGCTTAGACCAGCAGGATGTGATACTGGAGGACACCGCTCAAGGCACCCAGTGGCAGTATCATCCCGGGGCATGAACTTTCCAGGGAACCGATGCCTGGTTCGCCGCCCGGCGCATCTGACTTTGGGAAACGGAAAAGCGGCCTTGAACTGCTACCGTTGTCCCCCTCGTCAATAACTTGATCAGCCCCCATACGTCCCATACTTCCGTCACGTTTGGTTGAGATTGGGAGAAGCATGCTGGACAGCGCCACAATCCATCCCCTAACGCAGATCGTTGGCAGTGAGAACGTGCTGACCGGCGAATATGATTTGGACCGGTACTCAGCCGATGCCCTCAATCCGTTTCGGGCATATGGCGCCGAGGACGCCTTCGACCGGTTGGCCGACGCCGTGGTGCGTCCGGAATCCACGGAACAGGTAGCCGGCATCGTGTCTCTGGCGGCTGATCAGGGGATCACCTTGATCCCATACGGCGGCGGCACTGGGGTAATGGGCGGCACCGTGCCCGTTCGTGGCGGCGTGATAGTCGATCTGTCTAGAATGAATCGGATATTGGAGATCAATGCCCGGAACCTGACCGCAACTGTTGAAGGCGGCGTGGTGCTTGGGGACCTGGAAGATGATCTGGCCGAACAAGGCCTGATGCCAGGCCATGACCCTTATAGCGTGCCCATAGCGACCGTTGCTGGGGCCATCTCAACCAATGGCGTGGGTTACCGGGCGGCGGCCTACGGCCCCATGGGAAACCAAGTGGTGGCCTTGGAAGTGGTGCTGCCCGACGGCCGAATCGTGGCTACCAAAGCCGTGCCCAAATACTCCTCCGGGCCGAATCTGAACCACCTGTTTATCGGCAGTGAGGGAGTATTCGGCATCATTACCAAGGCGACGATCCGGGTCTTCCGGTTGCCTGAAATCCAGGTTTTCACCACCGCGTCCTTCGATACTTTCGACCAGGGGTTTGACGCGGCCGTTGAGTTGACCGCGTTGGGGATACGTCCTAGCCTGCTGGACCTGACCGAAGACGAAGCCGGTATCCGTTTGCACCTACTATTTGAAGGGTACCGTGAGGGGGTGGCCGCCGACGAGCAACGAGCCAAGCAGATATGTGTTCAAACTGGGGGGCAGGACATCGGCCCAGGCCCTACCATGGAATATTGGCGAGACCGGCGGCAATCAGCGGTGCGATATAAGGCCGAGGCATTGGGCCGGCCGCGCAAGGTCCGATGGAACCGCTGGGGAGGTAGGAACTTTGATTACCTGCACATGGCGTTGCCGGTATCAAAGGTCCTGGACTACCGGAAGCGCTGCGACCTGATAATGGCGGGCACCGGAGTCAAGGTCGCGGAATACTCCTTGTGGAGCCGCCCCGAGCTTTTCTCGATGATGTTACGGCCCGATGCCGGCAGTGAAGTTAGATTCCGAGCCAATCTGGCGGAGGTAGTTGAGCAGGTGCTAACTCTGGCCCAAGATATGGGTGGAATCATGGAGTATTGCCACGGTGTTGGGGTTAAGCTGAACCACCTTTTGGCCCGGGAGTTGGGCGTCAGCCATGATGTTATCCGAGATCTGAAACAGACCCTGGACCCGGCCAATATCATGAACCCTGGCAAGCTGGGCCTCTAAACAGACGCATCTGAACAAGATCCGCTCGGCGGAGCGAGCACTCTGTCGAGAAAGAAGCGCCTGTTGTCATTGCTCCGAAAATAGAATTGCCACCCTTCGGCCGCACCCTTGTCATTCCGGCACCAGCCCTTCCGCTGAAGGGCGGCGGGGAACCTCACGTGAGGGGCCAACCCCACCTCAGAGTTTTGGTCCCTCCGCTCTAAAGAATCACAGGGTATAACAACCCTCCCACGCTAGCCGTATTTCGCCCCACCAGATCGCCATTGAAAGCCCGGGACTCTCTCGCCGAATACCTCATCAATATTACCGATATTGTATATCGTATATTATCTGTAGACATGATAATCATAAGAGAGTATCATAAATTCAAATGGTGACACGCTCTCAGTATCGCCCTGGACCATATCAAGCCCCCGACGGTATTCCCAACGAGTCAACCATAAATTCTAACCACCTATATGGAGGAAAAATGGTTACACTAACAACCCCCAACCGTCGGAATACCGAAGCTCCCGTCGTCGACCTCGAATCCGGTGTCATGTCCCCCGCAGTGGTCGCGGACCTGCTTATCGCCAAGGAAATGATTGGCAGTTTCGTCCCCACCAAAGAGGAAAATTTACTGGTAAAAATGCTCAGAAGCGCCGTGGCTTTCTACGATTCCCTGTCTGGACCTGCTATGACCCAGCGGGAACGCAATCGCCGGGAAATCGCGGAGGTTCTGCCTGTAAGTCGCTGGGACCGGATCCTCGTCTAAGTCCCTCGATCCTGCAAATTGCGGGACGCGAGTTCGTCCCGCAAGAGTGATAATCGGTGCCACAATAACCCCTTATTCCGTTCAACCCGAACAGAGTAAGGGGTTAGTTTTTGGAAAGAGACTTCTCAAGCCAGAGACTTAGGCCGAGATCTGGAATCGCGCTTACACAGGACGTACTCGGTGGGGCCGTTCTCAGAACGGCAGTTCCTGGCCCAGGCCCTGTTCCTTGGCTTTTCGGTAGACCAGTTGAGCGGCCGCGATGTCTTCCAGGGCGATTCCCATGGACTCGAACAGGGTCAAGGACTGGTCGGAGGGGCGGCCCGGCACCCTGCCGGATACAACGTCCCGTAGCTCGTGGACCATGTCCCAACGGAAGGAACCCCTGGCTTCAGGCCACATCAGGTCCCCGCATTCGATCTTCGCTTGCTCCAAGTCGTCCACCACGATCAAATCGGCTCGGGTGACCGTCCCTTCGTCGATCTCCCGCCTCATCCAGTGATTGCCCCCGGCGGCGTTTATATGGACGCCGGGGGCCAGCCAATCGGCCTCCAGCACCGGGTCTCGAGAGCTGGTGATGACCACCACGATATCCGCGCCCTCTACGCAGGCCTGAGCGCTTTCGGCCGGGACAACTTCCACGTTCAACCTTTCGCTGCTTTGCCGCGCGAATTCTTCCCGGCGGTCTTCCCGGCGGCTGAAGACTTGAACCCGGCTGATGTCTCGCACCTCGGCAACTGCCGCCAGTTGAGTCCTGGCTTGGCCGCCGGTGCCGATCACCGCCACCGTGGATGCTCCCTGCTTGGCCATGTAACGGGTGGCCAGGCCGGAAGCCGCCCCGGTGCGGATCTGTCCCATCCTCCCCGCTTCCATGCATGCCAAGAGCGCCCCCGACTCGTAGTCATAGAGCATTACGAGCATCTTGGCGCCGCCGGGGCCGCTGAAGGATGGATAGGCTTTGTAGCCGAACACGTTGTGTCCCGCGTCGGCGGCCGCCATAAAGTGGAAAAATCCGCCAGGCATCCGCATTCTGGACCTGGGTTTTAGCTCGGTCTGGCCTTTTCCGGCATGGGAGAATGCTTCATCCAACACGTCGATGCATTCGTCCATGGGCAATAGATCGGCAACCTCTCTCTCGTTTAGGAACAGGGCCATCCTTTCCTCCTGATTCGCGGTTGGTTTTTCGTGTCTAGCGCCCAAGTATAGCATCCGGCTTAACCCTGGAAATATCCAGGCCGTTTGGTTACAATTGCCCAACTCACTTCCGGAACTCAGTCCCGCAACTCACTCCAAGGAGCAATAGGGTGGTTATTCTCAGGCCACGGGTGTTCGTTACCCGCCGATTTTTCCCGGAAGCCCTTGAGGTCCTAACCGACGCGGCTGACACGGAGGTGTGGCCCGACGATGAGCCGCCCACGACAGAACAGCTTCTGGGAAAAGTCGTCGAGGCCGACGGGATCTTAACCAACATCATGGACCGCATAGATGCCGATGTGTTTCAAGCGGCCCATCGGCTAAAGGTGGTTAGTCAACTCGGTGTTGGGGTGGACAACATCGATGTGGCCGAGGCCACCCGACGGGGCGTGTTGGTTGGCAACACCCCAGGGGTATTGGCCAAAGCAACGGCGGACATCGCGTTCGGGCTGCTGATGTCCGCGGCTCGCCGTATCAGCGAGGGCGACCGTTGGCTGAGGGCAGGCAATTGGAAGATGCAATACCATCCCATGGTGTGGCTGGGAGCCGAAGTCCACGGCGCAACGCTGGGCATCGTCGGTATGGGCCAGATCGGGGTGGAGATGGCCAAGCGGGCCCGCGGATTCGATATGCGTGTCATCTACTACTCTCGAACTCGCAAACCGGAACTGGAGTCGGAGTTGGGCATGGAGTATTTCGAGCCCTCGGACCTTTTGAGCACCGCTGATTTCGTGACTCTGCACATACCACTTACGCTGGAGACAAGGCATTTTATCGGCGAGCGGGAATTGCAACTGATGAAGCCGACAGCCATCTTGATCAACGCGGCTCGAGGGGCGGTGGTCGATTCCCAGGCTCTCTACACGGCGCTAAAGGAAGGGTGGATCAGCGGCGCTGCCCTGGATGTCACCGATCCGGAGCCGATACTACCCGACGACCCTCTGCTCTCGCTGGACAATCTGGTAATCACGCCCCACATCGGCAGCGCCTCCATCGATTCTCGACGAAGGACGTGTTTGTTGGCGGCAAGAAACGTGGTAGCGGGAATCCAAGGGAAAAGACTGGAGGCCTGCGCCAACCCCGAGGTTTATGCGGCCAAAGGGATCTGATGGTTGCAATTTGTGATGGGATGGCGGAGAGGGCGGGATTCGAACCCGCGAGAAGCTTGAGGCCCCTACGCGATTTCCAGTCGCGCCCGTTCGGCCGCTCCGGCACCTCTCCGCGAGAGACGGCGTTAAACAGGGGAAGAACGTTCGCGCATTACTTTGGAAGTGGCCTGCTCTAGGCCGGTAGCGAAACGAGGAGCCCGCTGCGTTGCCTAGAACCATTATAGCTAATACGCCTTTTAGATGTCTACTAAAAGGCGAAGAAAAGAACCTCGGTCGTCACGATGTCCCGACTTTTAATCGTGTGACTGGGTGCCCTATAATATAGCGTGGTTTTAAACACCCCATGACGTAATAAATGGCGGGGACGAAGCCGGCGTGCGGCCGGTTCAACGTTTGCCCCGCCGTCCCGGGACCTGGATGGGTTCCTGATTGCGCAAAATAGAGGAGGATTCATGGCCGACGCGGGTTTCGAGAAAGTAGCTGATCTAGGCGATCTGTCTCCGGGAGACATGATGGCGGTTGAAGTGGGAGGGGAGCAGGTCCTGCTGGCGAACGTGGATGGGACTATCTACGCGTGCGACGAGATCTGTTCTCATGCCTACGCCGCCCTTTCCGAGGGAGACTTGAACGGTGCTGAGATAGAGTGTCCGCTGCACGGTGCGAACTTCAATGTAACCACCGGAGAGTGTTTGACCCCTCCGGCGGAAGATAATCTTAAGGTGTACCCGGTGCAGATCGAAGGCCAGGACATTCTGGTAGGACCGCCTGGCAGCTAACGGCCTTTGGCCGGCATTCAGGCGGCCTGGGAACCCGTATCGCTTCCAACGGCCAAGTACATTGGCCTATCAGATGGTAGAAATCGAACAACCGGAACCTGTGGATAATCACTGGCCTGGAATTCGGCGGTCAGCGGAATATCTGTTGGGGCGCCCACGAGAAGTTGTTTAACATCTGTACGCTGGAAAAAGGCCAATAGACGAACCACACCTTCCCCAAGACCAAGCCCTCGGGCACCGGCCCCCAGGAGCGCGAATCGTTGCTGCTGCGCCGGTTATCCCCCATCACGAAGTACTCTTTGGCTCTCAGGCGCGTGGGTTGCATGCTGGAATTACCCTTGCGGGTGATGTAGGGCTCTTCTTGATAGCTGTTGTTTACGAAGACTTTGCCATCTCGTATCTCGATGGTGTCTCCCGGCAGCCCGATCACCCGCTTCACAAAGTCCTTGCTGGTGTCCCTGGGGAAGTGGAATACGATGACCTCCCCCCGCTGGGGAGGATGAACTGCGAACCGGCGGTCGGGCCGGTCCACCTTCCAGAAGGGGACGATGCGGGACAGACGGACCATGTCCAACTGGAAATAGACCAGCTTGTTGACCATCAAGTACTGGCCGCCTTCCAGGGTTGGGTTCATGCTGGAGCCGTCGACCTTGAAGTTCCGGATGCTGGTCTGGATGACCATAAAAACGATCAAGGCCAGCACAACGGCTTCCAGTAATTCTCTTAAAACACGGTTCATCGGCGATGCTTATCCATCGTCGCGGGCGCCTGGATCATCCCCCTCCCACAAACATCCCCCCGCGCCGGCCCAGCCTGGCGCTTCTTTTTGCGACAAGGGGAATTATAACATTCGGGGGAAGGGGGGGTCGTACCCCGTTTGTCCCCCCAGCGCTCCTTCTGCTACAATCGGCGGCAGTTTAGCCGGGGATTGTCCGGCGGGTTGTTAGTGAAGGAGCCGTTTCATGGCGTGGCGATTTGAGTTGCTTAATAAGCCCTACGGTGGGATCACCGAGGGTCCGGTGTGGGATGGCGAGGCCCTTTACTTCACCCACATATCTAACCATCGGATCATGCGGTACGACCCCGGCTCCGGCGCCATCACCCAGGCTCGGGACGGCACCAACCACACCAACGGATTGTGCCACGACGCCCAGGGCCGTCTTTACGGTTGCTGCTCCGGCGGCCGCTCCATCGTCCGGTTCGAGCCCGACGGTACAACGACAACCATCGCCGATCGGGTTGACGGCCAGAAGCTCAACACACCCAACGACCTGGCGACGGACCTGAAGGGGCGTATCTGGTTCACCAATCCATGGAACGCCGCCAACATCGACCCCAGCGAGGTAGAGGAACTTGATAACCGCTCGGTGCTCCGGGCCGACCCGCAAGCCGACGGCTCCTACACTGTTACCAGGGTGACCTTCGACACCACCATGCCCAACGGCATCCTGGTGTCCCAGGACCAGAAGACCCTTTACGTAGCGGAGAGCAACAGCGCCCGGATTGACCTCGACCGGGAGCTGCGAGCCTATCCCATCAACGATGATGGAAGTCTGGGTCCTTATACGGTGCTGCATACGTTCGGCAAGGACAAGAACGCGGTGCATCGGGGTATCGACGGGATGTGTTTTGATGTCGATGGCAACATCGTAGCCACCGCCGGCTGGCCTAATGGCGGTCCGGGGCCGATGATCTACGTATTTTCGCCATCGGGGCGGGTGCTGGAAACCCATCCAGTCCCAGCCAGCAATCCTACTAACTGCTGCTTCGGCGGCCCCGACCGGTCCACCCTATACGTGACTTCCACCGATGGACACTTCTTCAAGGCGGAAACGGACCGTGTTGGCTGGGCGATCTATCCGTAGCAATTTCCGCCGGCAGGTCCGGCATAGGACCGGCGAGGAAACGACATGAGTTTGGGCAACTTTGGCATCAACCGGCGGCAGATCCGACAGGGCGGCGGCCGCGGCAACGGGAACGACCATGTGGACGAGTTGTTCGGTTGCACCGAGCTGTTCATCTACCAGACGCCAAATGTCCGGAGAAAGGGCTACGACGGGCTGAAGTTGTACCTGGAAGCTCAAGAATGCGAGATTATTTTCACTGCCGACGCTCCCCCTGAGCTGAGCAAGTACGAGACCATGCGCATCACCCACAATAAAGCGGAAGCGATACCCCTCGCCGTTGTAAAGCGGGCTCACGCCTGGGCTCACTCGAGAAACTATCTTCACAGCTTCTTCAAACCAATGTACCGGTAAGCTTCGAGGGCATTTCCTTCAAGAACTCAATTCCAAATGTGGTTCGCCACGATAAATCTGGGTCACCACCAACGCAAGCAGCTTGTGATACCGTTCGTCCTGAGCCTGTCTAAGGACCATACACCGGGGCCAACGATTTTCGAGATAATCTCTAGTCAACGGTCTGGCCACGCAGCTCTATGGCGCAACAACTAAATAGCCAGAGTTTCATATTGGCGGTCGACCAAGGCACCACCGGGTCGGCCGCGTTTATTTTCGACCATGACGGACGTGTGGTGGCAACTGCCGACCGGGAGATCACCCAGCACTATCCTGAACCAGGCTGGGTCAGCCACGACCCGGAGGAACTGTTCCAATCGACCCTGGCCGTCAGCCGCGAAGCGATGTCGCTGGCCGGCATTCAAGCAGATCAGGTAGCGGCCATGGGCATCACCAACCAGCGGGAAACCACTGTTGTGTGGGATAAGGCCAACGGTGTCCCGGTGGGGCAAGCCGTTGTCTGGCAATGCCGGCGCACTGCACCTCTATGCCAACAGATGAGCCTGGATGGGCTGGATCCCCTGGTCAGACAGAGGACAGGGCTGGTCATCGACCCTTACTTCTCTGGCACCAAGATCAGGTGGATCTTGGACCACACTAAAGACGGGCAGAAGCGCGGGGAAGCGGGCGAGCTGAGCGCGGGCACCGTCGACTCTTGGCTCCTCCATCGCTTCACGGGAGGAGGGATGCACGCCACCGACATCACCAACGCTTCTCGCACGATGCTGTTCAACATCCACACCGAATCCTGGGACGATGACCTTCTGGAATACATGCGGATACCCGAGGCAATGCTGCCCCAGGTTCTACCAACCAGCGGATTCTTTGGCGAGACAGACCCCGCCCTATTCGGGTCGCCGATCCCTATCACCAGCTTGGCGGGAGACCAGCACGCCGCCCTGTTCGGACAAGCTTGTTTTCAACCGGGAATGGTCAAGAACACTTACGGCACAGGCTCGTTTTTGCTGATGCAAACCGGCCAACGGCCAGTTGCCTCGTCCTCGGGTCTCTTGACCACCATCGCCTGGCGGCAAGCGTCTCTCCAAGTCCAGTATGCTTTGGAAGGGAGCATCTTCAACACTGGCTCCGCGGTCCAATGGCTACGAGATGGATTGGGTATTATCCGCGACGCCGGGGAAACAGAGGCGCTGGCCGAATCGGTTGCCGATACGGGCGGGGTGTTCTTCGTCCCCGCGTTCACCGGACTAGGCGCGCCCCACTGGGATGCCGAGGCCCGGGGGACGATTACCGGGCTGACTAGAGGCACCAACCGGGCGCATATCGTCCGGGCTACATTGGAGGCTATCGCCTATCAAGCGCGGGACGTTGTAGAGGCCATGGAGCGGGACACTGGAATCAAGATGCCCGTGCTTCGGGCCGACGGTGGCGGCTCCGCCAACTCGTTCTTGATGCAGTTCCAGGCCGACCAGTTAGGGGTACCTGTGGAGGTCCCTGAAGTGGCTGAGACCACCGCTCTGGGCGCCGCCTATCTGGCCGGGTTGGCGGTTGGCTTCTGGGATGACCAAGACGCTGTCTCGCGACATTGGCGGCTTTCCCGCCGTTACGAGCCAAGGATGGACCCAAGTGTAAGAGACGAACTTTACTCGGGCTGGCAACGGGCGGTGGAAAGAGCCAGAGGCTGATGTTTCGGCCCGGTCTGTTCTGCATCGGGTATCGCCGGTGTAATATACTGTTCGCCAACCGGCCACACGAAGTTCGAAAGTTCACCAACGGAAAGGAGACGACATGGTAAAGATCAAACATTTCGCTCTGACAACCAGGGACCCGGGCAAAACTGCCGAGTTCTACAAAGAAGTATTCGGGCTAGAAGAGGTCCGAAGGGACGCTAAAGGGCAGGTCTTCCTCAGCGACGGGGACTTCAACATGGCCATCCTGAATTTTAAGACAGATGACGACGCTGACTTGGGCGCCAACGGCCTGGAGTTTGGCGGCATCCATCACATCGGCTTCCTTGTGGAGGATATCGATTCCTTCGCCGAGAAGGTCAACAAGGCCGGCGGCAAGCAGTTGACCCCCACGATGATGCCTGGAACGGGCGGACTATTCGGCAACGGCAAGGCGCGCAGCAACGCCGAGGTAAAGTTCAGCGGACCGGATGGCGTCATCATCGACATGTCCGAATCTGGGTGGCAGACGTCTCCCTAAAAGGGCTGGCCGCTCGCGATTAGGCTGTCCGAATCGCTGGTTGTGATTCGAAGGCCATAAATTCAGGAGATTTCGATGGACCAGGGTATTGACCTGTCCATGTGGCCCGAGGTGAAGGGCGTTTTCGTCGGCGGTTGAGTGGACCGGGGACCAGGCTCTAGGTTTAGGGCCCAAGCTCATGCTCATAACATGAAAAAAGACAGCAGCTTCGGCTGGATCTGCGTCTTGTCGGCCAAACGCATCTACACCGCTACCGGACGGCCGTCACGGCTTCTCTGGCACGAATACGCCCACATATTGACGCCCAACCACGGCCACGACGATACCTGGCGAAACAAGATGCGCGAGTTGAAACAACCCCTGCCGCGCCGGTATCAAAAACGAACAAGACCGTGACGGGCCCGTCGTTAACCGGACCATAACACGGATGGTATACTACCGAAGACTTCCGCGCTCATACTCGAACTGGGAGAAATAAGATGGGCTACACACCGAGTCATCTGGGGCACGTTAACATATACGTGCGAAACGCCGAGATTTCCCAAAAGTGGTACGAAGACATACTGGGTCTGCACACCTATGACTTTGTGCCCGGACGCGCCGCTTTCATGGCAGCGAACCTGGACGAATCCCACGAGGTAGCATTGATGCAAGTGGGCGACGACGCCCCCGGAGTACAGCCGCGCGGCGTGGGCCTCAACCACATGGCCTGGCGTGTGGACAGCCTGGACGACTTGAAGGAGTTCTACGCCAGGATCAAAGAGAAAGACGTTGACTTTAATGTCGCTGACCACGGCATCTCCTTGGGTATTTACTTTAAGGACCCCGATGGCAATGGCATCGAGGTTTATTACGAGGCGCCCCGGAGCCAGTGGTTCCGGCAGGAAAACATGTTCTTGAACGAGGACAAGCCGCTAGGGAATTTCCCCGGCCCCTGGGACGAAGTACTGGCAGCGGCCGCCGCAAGATAGCCTCTCTCACAATTAGAACTCATAAGAGGGCGCCCCGATGCAATCGGGGCGCCCTCTTATGAGTTCGCAGTTGCATCGACGATGGTCTGGACCGTATCGACATTCCGGCCTTTCTACGGAAGGGGAATCCAGACCCACCACCCAAGAAATAAACTTGCCAACTCCGTGCCGGTACACCCTTTCCCCCGTAAAGCCCAGCCATGTTCCGGCGAATTACCACCCCGGCTCATGATGCGGTATACTTTGCGGGACCGGCTCCGCCCTCGATTTGGGCAGATAAATGTGCCGATTAGTTGGAGCGTCTTCCTCGTTTGACGTTCCCTCCACCGCTAAAATACGCAAGGAGTGAGGACATGAAATTTGGAATATTGTACGAAACGCAGCGGCCCTATCAGGGCAACGACCTGGACTGGAACAGCCTTTACAAAGAAACCCTGGACCAATGTGAACTCGCCGATCAGCTGGGGTTCGACAACCTCTGGTTCGTCGAGCACCACTTTCTGTTGGGATTCTCCGGATCTCCATGTCCCGAAGTCCTATTCGGAGCGCTGAGCCAAAGGACCAAGAACATCAGGATCGGGTTCGGCGTGTCCATCCTGCCCAGCCACCACCCCATCCATATCGCCGAACGAGTGGCTATGGTGGATCAACTCACCGACGGCCGGGTCGAGTTCGGCACCGGGCGGTCCAACGCCTATGAGCAGGTCGGACAGGGCATCGACCCTCGGGAAACCCGGGAACGGTGGGACGAGGCCCTAACGATGCTGCCCAAGATGTGGCAATCCGACGAGTTCTCCTGGGAAGGCAAGCATTGGAACGTGCCGACGCGGCGGATACTCCCTCGGGTCTTCCAAAAGCCCCATCCCCGGATGTACCTGGCCTGCACCCAAACCGAGAGCTTCCGTCTGGCGGCGCAGAAGGGCATCGGCGTCTTGTCCTCGGCGTCTTACGCCGTTGATATCCTGGCCGAACACGTTAAAGTCTACCGCGACGCCATAACCGACGCCGAGCCGGTGGGCGCCTTCGTCAATAATTTCTGGGGAAACAACGTCCATGCCTACTGCGGCAAGGACGACCAGGCAGCCAAGGAGCTTGCCGCCGAGTCTATGAAAACCTTCTTCGGGCCGGACAAGCCCTACATTCAGGGCCGCATCAACGCCTACGAAGAGCTATTGGAAGCCTGGGGCGGCGTGCCTGATGATCTGAACGCCGACTTCAGCCGTTGGTTGCGCCAGTCCGACGATGCCCACAAACAACAAGCAGAGGAAGCCGGCCTGTCCTTGGACGCCGGTCCCGGCGCCGCCCGGGCGGCCATCGCCCAATTGGATGCCAATGTGCTCTCCGACCGCGGTGTCATCATCGCCGGAAACCCCGAGAGCTGCATCAAGACCGTCCAGATGTACGAGGATATCGGCGTAGATCAGGTAATGATGATCATGCAAACGGAAACCATCTCCCACGACAAGGTGATGGAGTCCATGGAGCTATTCGGCAAAGAGGTGATTCCCGCCTTCCACAAGGCAGAGACCCCGGTAGCAGGAAACTAAAGAATAGGGGTGGCCCCGTCGCCCGACAGGCCACCCCAACCAAAAGTAATTGCATCAATAAGCCAGAGAGATCCCCGCTGTGCCCAAGCGCTTACGGGACGGGTGTTCCTAACGACTCGATCCTAAGGCCGGCCTGGTTCCCGCTCTCTGGCTTATTTATTATAGCGGGGGGAGCTGGGGTTTGCTCCTCGTGTCACATTCCTGTCAACCTAGTCCTAGTTATGTGCCGTAATCCCGAACCAGTCAAAGAGCACCTTTATCACCGAGATAACCGTCCCCAGACTGGGAGGCTACTAAGCCATACGGAAGATGAAATCCAACTCCCCGTATTGACTGTGCTCGGATAGCTGTTGCCTACCGGTATCCGCCGATGGAGTCGTCAACAATGGGCTACCGTAAAGGGTGGCACTAGGGATGCTAGCGCGAACAGACGCCACCATGTTCCTGCAGACGTCTTCCATGCTGTGACCATGCAACCCAACGCGGCAAACAATCGTCGCATCGGAAGCTAACAGGGGTGCGATTCCACGCCAGGCATCGGCGATAAATCGCCAGTATTTGTATCGCGATGTGTGCCTATCATCTTTGGATGCTCCAGCACGTGTAGGGTGATTTGCGCCCCCTAGAACCCATAAACGTAGCCACTGGTCTTCAGCGAAGCTCGTCGTATTGAAATACGGAGGTGAAGTGATAACCGCTTTAACCTTTCCCTCCATGAACGGGAGTCGCCTGGACAAGTCTCTTACGTCCTCCTGGAGAGCGAGAGCGGTCTTCTGCGGCGCCCCCTGCTTCAGTCTAAATCTTGACCACCTTCGCAAGATTTCAAAGGTTGCCCTCTTATGTGGGTAGAGGTCATGTTCCCGCCAGTATTTTACGGAATACTCTGGCTTTGTGCTGATCCGCCGGGGCATTTGATTACTTAGGTAGCAAGGAGATTTGTCTCTTTCTCCATGGAGGCACCCCAACAGCAGAGCTGATATAAAGCAATCAATGGTATCGGTATGCCACCGGAGGTGTCTGCGGAGGAACAGAATCTCTCTGAGAGTAGTGTGGTAATAGGCGTGCTTGAAGAATCGTGGGAGAAACCCGCGTTCTTCCTCAAGGTCCGCAGTTGGTGTCTCGACGAATTCTGCCTCCAGCTCGGTGATACGATCAAGAACCGATTGTGGCTGGAGGGATTTGCTTTTTGCCCGAGTGATACAATAGGCCACCGGATTTGGGTCACTTGCGACTGCGTTCCTCTGAGTAAGCAAACTCTCTAGCAGGGTAGTCCCGCGTCCGCTGAAGGGGTCTAAAATCAGTTCACCCGGCGCGCTATGATTGCGGATGTGGCCTCGGGCAAAATATCCTGGAAACATCGCAAAGTACGAGCAGAGAGCATGGAGTCTGTGTGAGCCCTTTACCATCATTCTGCCGCGGTCTCTTCGCCAACAGACATCATCTTGCTAACCCATTCTAAACACGAATCCCAGTCGCCCGAATCGTGGGTCAGACTACGGTCTGCGGCCATGGACGCGAACCGGGCAACGCGACATCGATCGAAGAAAAGGCCTGCTTCTCTGGCATGCATATCCCATTCTTCCGATGTGACTCGGTGCGGGATGAAAAATGCCCGGATTAGTTCGCTGACGGCAGCGCCCTTGATCCAATTACCCCAAAACACTCCCGTTTGAAGCTCTGGTTTCTTGGAGTGCCACCCGTCATCTTTGTTAGTTGCGCACTGCCCGAAAAGAACCAGCTTGCTCGTCCGCTGATCAGGAAAATCCTTCCACGCAACTATGTCTAGATGGCGATCCTTGGACCCAAATATGGGATCGTTGTTGTAGCCGTCTCCCTCGTGAAGATGACTCCAGCTGAGTTCGTTCAGGGCGTCTATAAATGAAGGACTCATACCACGCCTTGGCGAGCCGAACCTAACCGCTTCGCCGCCGATGTAATTCGCCGCTGCAATCGTCGCTATGTGCTCAAACAAGCGGCGTGGGTATGTTGGCAGGTCGTCCGCTGGGTCCCCGTCGTCATCTTTTTGGATGTTCAGCCGTTTCGCACCGTCTCCGAACATAGACAAACACAAACAAAATACGTAAGGAATGTATTGCTCGATGTGCCCTTTGGTTTTTACCTCGGCACGGCTGACTTCGAAAGGATAGGCTGAGTCAGCCGCCTGAGCTCGGTCTTCTAGCTCGGCGAATACCTCATCGACCTTTCCCTCGATCAAGCCATGGTCTGAGTCGTGAGGTACCTCGCCCTCTTCGGGGGCATCTGGATCAAAGGTGCCAGTCCGGCGGAGAGCCCGCTCCAATTGACCCGTGTTGGCACTCCCATCACCGCTTGTTAGGGCCTGCAACTCGATCCAATCAGCGAGTTGGATTGAATCCTTTGTAAGAGCCGGAAGGGGAGTAGGCATGAAAGCGGGCTATAATTTCAAGGAACCGGAAGATCGGGCTTTCTCCATGTCACCCAACGTGGCACTGGCGAGCATCATGATGTCTTTGGCTATGTCGTAGAGGTCTTGATCCCCTTCGTAACCAGTTACAACAGCTCCTCTAGCCCCTTGTAAATATTGCTTAGCGAAGGTTAGCGCGGTACGTAGTTTGCGGTTGTCGGGAATGCTCAATTCGTGTGCTAAATCGAGCGACCGACCAGCCCGCAACGCAGTCAACGATTGTGGATTGGCTATCGCTTCTCGAAGTCTTTTTAAGTCCGGGTTCTGGGAATGAACTAGCGGCTGTATTCCTTGGCTCTTTTTGCCGTACAACCACGTCATCAATTCGGACAGGTTGGATAAATTATCTTTGGGGACTGATTGGGAGTCTGGATCAGCATGGGCGTCTACGCCAACAAAGTGGAGGAAATCCGGCTGATCTAAGGCTGTGTATAAGTGGGAGAATGCGAACCTGCTCTTGTAGCGATCCTCAATATCGAACCCTGCCTCTTTCTGAGCCTGCTGAAGCACGCGGTAGCCACGATACAATCTCAGTACCGTCGTATGCCTATCACCTATCTGGCGAGCTATGTCATCGAGTGATTGGCTGTAGTTCTCGTGAACCGTTGCAATATGATGGGCCTTGCTGTACGAATCCCAAGGTTTTGGACCATTGATATGTTTAAACCCGATGTAGGTCCAAATCTCTTTTCTTGACTGGTAGGTGATTACTGGGAGGCGGCCAATTGTGCCTTTGCGGCTTCAGTGATAGTTGGGGCTGACGTGATTTTTAGAGTCTCTCTGAGATGGTCGTCAACAAGAATCTTCACAGCTGCAAGTCGTCGGTTGCCTTCGATTACAACCATCTTCTCCAAGTCCGGGCCAGCCTGCCCCTCGGAGTTCTGGACGACGAGTAGTGGCTCAGTCTTGTAGTAGCTGTTATAGGCAATAGAATAAACGAGCTCATCCACAGCCATTTCAACCCACAAGCGCCGTGTTAGCTCCGCTTGGTCTGTGGTCGGTTCTGCAGCAGACAACCTAGGGTTGTTTGGATCGAGAAGAAGGTTAGAAACGAGCGTGTCTTCACGGAACCCTAAAGGCATCGGTTGTGTTTTGACCAATGAAGATTGACTTGAAGTCATCGGGTTGATTCCCCGCTATAAAACGCGATTAGTGGTTCGCAGAACCATGCTGACAAATACTCAGGAAGTTCGTCGGGATATTCCATGTCCGGGGGTGGTAGGTTAATCCAGCAGATTAAACAGAGTATATCCTCGCCTCTTGATGCTGGTCAAACACCTCACCTCATTCAATACACCTTGACCAAGATAAGTTGTGGCTCTAAATTGAATGTCCTGGAAACCTTCGTAAATCTATGAGACTAGAGATGTAAGTGGTGGGCCCGGCTGGTGTCGAACCAGCAACCTATCGGTTATGAGCCGACCGCTCTACCGCTGAGCTACGGGCCC
>CATMOE010000001.1:0-218095 GCA_950072105.1 uncultured Dehalococcoidia bacterium | reverse complement strand
CAGATCGCCGAGTGTTTGGTTAGGGAGAGCTAGACCCCCTCTCTAACTCTCCCCCTTCGTAAGGGGGAAGGTTGGGATGGGGGTGGTTCGCCGCCATCCAGATCGATTAGACTCAGCTCTAGTCCCCCTTGTACGCCCGGCTTCCCTGTGTCCGTTCCAGATATTGGCGGATCATCAATGCCGCCGTGGCCCCTTCTCCCACCGCCGATGCCACTTGCTTGGTGCTTCCCGACCGGGCGTCCCCCGCGGCGAAGACACCTTCCAGGCTGGTTTCCATGGTAGGGCTGGTGGAGATGGACCCCCACTGGTCCAGGTCTACGGAACCCTTGACGAAGGCGGTGTTGGGCAGCAGGCCGATGAAGACGAAGACCGCGCCCGGAGTGATCTCCTCGGTTTCTCCGCTGGCCGTGTTTTTGATCACCACGGAACTCAGCTTTCCGTCTCCCTTGAACTCCACCACGGTGGTATTAAGACGCACTTCGATCTGGGGGTGGCTGGCGGCCTTTTCCTGAAGTATCTGACTGGCTCTTAGCCGCTCGCCAACCTCCAATATGGTCACTTTGGTGGCAAATTTGGTCAGGAATAGACCCTCTTCCACACCGCTGTTTCCGCCACCTACTACCAGCAGTTCCTGGCCTTTATAGAATGGGCCGTCGCAGGTCGCGCAAAAGTGAATGCCCGCGCCGATCAGGTCTTCCTCGCCCGGCACGTTGAGGCGCCGGTAGGTTGCGCCGGGAGTTAGCAGCAACGAGCGGCTGCAGTAGGAATCGCCCGACTCGGTAGATATCATCTTGTAGTCGCCTTGGGCTTCGATGCTGGTCACTGTTTGAGCCTGCAGTATCTCCACGTCGAACCGCTCGGCGTGCTCCCTCATGGCGTCGGCCAACTCAGCGCCGCCGATGCCTTGGGCAAAACCGGGGTAGTTGTCGATCCTCTCGGTGGTGCCGGCCTGTCCGCCTACACCGCTACGCTCGATGATCAGGGTTTCGATGCCCTCTCTGGCGGCATAAAGAGCGGCGGACAGTCCTGCCGGACCGCCGCCGATCACGATCAGGTCGTAAAACTCCCGTTTAGCTTTGGGGCTGATGCCCAGCTTGGCGGCCAGTTCGGCATTGGACGGCTCCACCAAGATCGAGCCATCCTGAAAAACGATGGTGGGGATTATCTGCTTCCCGTCGTTAACTGCCTGGACCTGCTTCCTGCCTTCCTCGTCCTCGTCGATGTCCACCCAGATGTAAGGTATGCGCTGCTCGCCCAAGAACTGCTTGGAACGGCGGCAATCGGGGCACCAAGGGGCGCCATATACGGTAATGTTAGCTTCTTGCATCGGTTTGTCTCCTTTGGACCCAACCGTTGTCCGGTCCAATAAATTAAGATGCCAACCATTGCCGATTAGATGCCAGTTTGAGCGCCCGATTTGCCGACAAGATGGGGCTGCGGGACGGCGTCAGAGGTTTACGATGTCTACCGGTTCCATTGGTCCCGCCGCGTTAAATCCGAAGATCTTCGAGTAGAAGTAAAGCTCGGCGTCCAAAGCCCGCTTGATGTTCTCGGAGCGGCGGAATCCGTGCTGCTCACCTGGGAATGGTAGATATGCCGTGGCGATACCCTTGGCCTTCACAGCTTCGAACATGGACTCTGCTTGGTCCGGCGGTACGATCTTGTCCTCCAGGCCTTGAAACAGGATCAGTGGGCAGGAAAGCTGACTGGTAAAGTTGATGGGAGACCTTTGCCGGTACACTTCCGCCTCTTGGGGGTAGGCTCCGACCAGACCGTCCAGGTACCGCGATTCGAACTTATGGGTATCCTTGGCCAGTGTCTCCAGGTCGCTAACGCCGTAGTAACTGGCCCCGGCGGCGAACACGTCCCGGAAGGTCAGGGCGGCCAGGGTGGTGTAGCCCCCGGCGCTGCCGCCGTCAATGGCCAGCCTCTTCCCATCCGCCAAACCTTGCCGCACTAAGTACAACGCCCCGTTGACGCAGTCGTCCACGTCCACGATGCCCCACTGTCCCTTCAACCGTTCCCGGTACGCCCTGCCGTAGGCGGTGCTGCCCCCATAGTTGACGTCCAGAACGGCGAAACCCCGGCTGGTCCAATATTGAACGACCAGATCCAGGGAGACGGAGGTTGCGTTGGTGGGGCCACCGTGGCTTTTCACCAGCAACGGCGGTTTTTCGCCGGGGGTTGGTTCGTAGTCCCCGTTGGACGGCGGGTAGTAGAACGCGTGGGCGGTCAGGCCATTTTCGGTGGGGTATTCGATGGCTTCAGGGGTAGACAAATACGCCCCCTCCAGGCTTACATCGCCGGAAGTCCGCAACACTTGGGTATCGCCCGTCGCCAGGTCCAATCGGATAACCGACAACGCCTCGACCGGGGACCCGGCGATGATTACCGCAGTGTCCGATGCCACCCGCAGGTCTCCCCTCGCCATGTCCGAATAAGGGGTGGGTATGGGATTCAGTTCCCGGAGTTGCGTATCCACACTGGCCACCTTCCAGTTGCCACCCTGGACATAAGAGCAGATGATCCGGCTATCCGATTGGAAGGCGTAAGTGGACGAACCGAAGATCCACTGCGGCCTGGCGAACTCGGCTTCAATCTCCGTGACCGGCTCGACGGCTCCGTTGATCCAGCGGTAGATATTCCACCAGCCCGTGCGGTCTGACACGAAATATAGAGTTCCGTTCGGGGACCACTCCGGCTGAAAAATCGATTCTTCCGGGCCACCGGCCACTTTCTCGGGAAGCTCCAAGGAGCCGCTTGAGTTTAGGTCCGACACCCATAATTCGCAGCCATCCCAGGGCATGTTGGGATGGTTCCAACTGAGCCAGGTCAGCTTCCCACCATCGGCGCTGAGCCGTGGCGAAGAATAGAAGTCCGCGCTTGAAACCAGCACCTGGCCGGAGCTAACACCCTCAATGGAAAGGCTGACCAAAGTGTTTACCGCCTCCTGAGAGGACGAGGTATGGTCCTCGCGTACACAGATGATTTCTTCCCTGACGTAGTTAACGACCATGTCGGCGTATCGCATGTCTCCTTCGGGCGTGATGGGGACCGGCGCTTCGCCATGCCGGTGCCGATACATGCGCTGGTCGTCGTAGTTGACGAAGTAGACCACCCCATCGGCCACGCAAAAAGCGCCGCCGCCATACTCGTGCACCCGGCTGCAGGCGTTGAAGGGTGAAGGCGTCACGTCGTCGATATTTTCATCTGCCGTCCTGCGGACGATGACGTTGCGCCCGCCTTCCCGGGGGCGCTGCTCCACCCAATAGATATCCTCTCCGTCAAGAGCCAACTGGCCCAACCTGATCGATTCGGCAACGATGAGGTCCGATGTTACCGGTGATTTCCACGAGCCGTAGGGCGCTACTTGAACTTCTGGCATCCCTTCTCCCTGGGTTCCCGTTGCGTATTGAACTTTCAAGCCCTAGTATAAAGCAGCGAAACCGGCGCCTGTATCTTCAAGTCAAAGCGATGCGGTATCGGCTGGCGCCGGCAGATGGAGGGGATAGCCATGGTATCAAGTCAATCGACCACGGTGCTTCACCCAGGAGCCGAAGACGCGGCCCGAAAATTTGTACTGGCTCCGCGTTTGTCCGATCTGAAGGGAACCACTGTGGGCCTTATCGACAACCACAAAAAGAACGCCGACGTGTACATCGCCGAGCTCAGCAGGGTACTGCAGGAAGAGTACGGTGTGTCCAAAGTGGTGACCTATCGCAAGGCCAGCCAGAGTATACCCACTCCGGACGACGTGCTGGATAGCCTGGCCGCCGAATGCGACGCCATCATCCACGCCGTGGCCGATTGAGGGTCCTGCACAGCGTGGGGTCTCCACGACGGAATAGAAGCTGAGAAGCGGGGCCGTCCCGCGGTAACGGTAATCACCCGGGCGTTCACCAAAGCGGCAGAGCTTAGGGCCAAGGCGTTGGGCATGACCGATCATCCGGTGGTGGTGATTGACCATCCGATCGCCAGTAAACCGCCGGAGGCGGTTCAGAAAATGGCCTTGGCCAGCATTGAAGAGGTCGCCCAGGGATTGGTGTCATCCTCCAGCTAAGTAATAAGGGTTAACGATGAGTGAAACAGACACCGGAAAATCGGCCAGCCGTCTCCAAGTGTCCGGGCCGATCAGCCAGGTAAACGACTACTTTTACGACCAAGGTTGGACCGATGGGTTGCCCATCGTGCCGCCCACCGAGGACCTGGTCCTGGAGATGCTGGAGGCTTGTCAGGTGTCGGGCACCAGCGTTCTGGGCCGCATTCCTCCCCTGGATGGCACGGTCACGGTAGAAAAAGTCGCCATCAATAGCGTGATGGCCGGGTGCAAGCCCGACTACTTTCCGGTGGTCCTGGCGGCGGTAAAAGCAGTGCTGCAGCCCCAATTCAACGTCGGCTCCATCACCACTACGACCGGTGGGGCCGCGCCGGTGGTCATCGTCAGCGGGCCGGTTGCCGACAGACTGGGCATTCATGGCGGCACGGCGGTATTTGGCTCGGGACATCGGGCCAACGCCACGATAGGCCGTGCCCTTCGGCTGACCATGCGTAACGTGGGCGGGGCAGTGGCCGCTACCATGGAGAAGTCCACCCACGGCTGGCCCGGCAAGTACACCATGTGTTTTTCCGAAAACCAGGAGGCGAACCCCTGGGAGCCGCTTCACGAAGAGATGGGCTACCAACCCAACGAAAGCACCGTATTGGTTGTCGCCTCCCGGGGCATCCACACGCTAGTCGAATCGAGCCAGGAAACGGGCCTAGGGGTCCTTGAGACCATGGTCGGCTCCATGACCGCCGGCGGGATCTCGGGCTATAGTTTCCAGTCTCGAGGCGCTTCCGTTGTCATCGTTTTAGGGCCTGAGCACGCCGCGGAGATCGCCGCCGACGGGTTCGGGCGAAAAGAGATTAAAGAATACCTCTTCGAGAACGTCCGCCTGCCCATGGGACAGATCAAGAATAGGGGACACTACGGCACCCGGTCCTGGCCCGACGAATACGACAGTAAACCGGACGACTTCATGGTGCCATTAGTGGCGGATGTGGACAAACTGGTCCTAGTGGTCGCCGGCGGCGACGGGCGTCACAGCTCCTGGTTCCCCGCCTGGTCGGCTACCCAGCGGGCCGTCGAAGTTATCTAGGGTTAGCCTAGAGACTTTTTCTTCGATACCGATTCCTCGCCCGAAGCGGTGTGGTCTTCCTGGTTCGAGATGACCGAATCTTTCCCCCTTGCAGGTGAATGTGCGCACCTTTGCCCGCGATATCAACAGCGCGGCGTTATGGGCTGGAGTGACCGCCTTCATTTGCTACGCGTTTGGAGCGGTGCCCGTGCACATGGCCGTCGCCGGGCAGCTCGGACTTCCCCGGCGGAAACCACGAAATGGATCCTCATAATCTGGACCAGTGGCTTGCCGCTGAAACGGTGAATCGCTCTCGGTTCGCCGCAACCAACCAATGGACAGGTGTTAGAGGAGATTCGAATGACCCGGGAGGGTGACATAGGCGGCAATTACGGTATTCGCACCGAACGCCAGCTAGAGGCACTGTGGGCATTAGAGACGAGTATCGCAAGTGTCGCTGATCTGTTCAAGGACGATAACGCGTTCAACTATTCTCAGGAAGTCGAGATAGCCTCCTATCTGATGGTGTTGATGCGAGCGGCGTTCGGGGAATCTGAACGAGTACGGAGTTCCTCGGTTCACCTATCTCGAATGGAGTGGCGGTGTCTTCCTGGCCGTTCTATCGACCTCGTTGTGATCGACCCCGGATCGGCTCAAAGTGCCCGGGATGGATGGGGCACCGGTCGACGCAGGGTTGCCAAAACCCTCCCATTGCTTGCTGCCGTGGAGATCAAACGTGGCAGCGGTAATGTTACGCCGCTCGGTCATGTGCGGAAGGATTTACGAGGCCTAAATCAAATCCAGGCATCAGTCGATCTCGGTCGCCCGGTGACGTATTTCCTTGCTTGGATTGACTCTGTCCTTAGGCAGAGGCCCCGGCAGTCTGGCCGCTACGTGGCGATCAAGAGCGAACTGAAGGATTGGTGTGACGACTCCCCGGAAGACCGGAGGGCATTTTTGCTAAGTCGCGATCGGGTTGGTTTCGCTTTTCCAAGAGGGGCTTGGCTTGTCCAACCTCTCCCACCGGGTACGATTGAAACCACGCCTTTGGGGTCATGAATCGAGCTTGGGGCATCAGTTCTGCAATGGGATATTCTCGGTAAGGAGTTCCCCTTTGTTCAAGATAGGCATCGATGTTGGCGGCACATTTACCGACTTTGTAGTGGACAGCGATGGCGAGCCGCCCCGGTATTTCAAGACGCAGTCCACGCCCCACGACCCGTCGGAAGGGGTGATGACTGGGCTTGAAGACGCGGCCCAGGCTTATGGCTTGCCTCTGCAGGACTTTCTGGACGCCACGGAATTGGTGATTCATGGCTCCACGGTGGCCACCAATACGCTGGTGGAGCGAAAGGGCGCCAAGGTCGGCCTGATCACCACTGATGGTTTCCGGGACCTGCTGGAGATGCGGGAGGGGTTGAAGGAAGACCGGTACAACCTGCGAATGACCCCGGTGGAACCGTTGGTACCCCGCTACTTGCGTTTGGGAGTCCCGGAGCGGGTACGGTATGACGGCGCGGTGTACACGCCATTGGACGAGGAAGCCCTGGACCGGGCTTTGGAGCACTTCCATCAGGAGGGGGTCGAAGCCCTGGCGGTCTGCTTCCTGTTTTCCTATTTGAACCCCACCCACGAAGCCAGGGTCTACGAAAAAATTCGGGAGAAGTTCCCCGATGTTTATACCTCCCTCTCACACGAAGTCATCCCCCAGATCAAGGAGTTCGACCGGCTCAGCACCACCGTTATCAACTCCTACGTCGGGCCGGTCTTCGGCAGGTATCTCCAACACCTAAAGGACCGGTTCGCGCCTTATCGCAGCTTCGGTGAAGTCCTCATCATGCAGTCCAATGGCGGGGTCGCGCCCATCGACGAGTGCAGCCGGATGGGTGTCCGGGCCATCCTTTCCGGACCGGCCGGTGGCGTCAGCGCCGCCGCTTACCATGGAGAGCTTCTTGACGAGCCCAAGATCATCGCCTTCGATATGGGCGGCACCAGCACCGATATCTCCTTGATCGAAGACGGCGTTCCCCACCTGGCCCACGAAAAATTCGAGGGCGGCTGGAAGATAGCGGTCCCCATGATTGACATCCACACCATGGGTGCGGGCGGAGGCAGCATCGCTTCGGTGGGTCCGGGAGGAATCCTGCACGTCGGACCACAGAGCGCCGGGGCCGACCCAGGACCGGCTTGTTACGACAAGGGCGGGGAAGACGCCACCGTTACCGACGCCAACCTGATGCTGGGCTATCTGGACCCGGATAACTTCCTCGGCGGCAAAGCCAAGTTGGATAAAACTCTGGCGGAAAAGGCGCTGGAAGAACGGGTGGCAAAATCCTTGGGAATGACGACCGTGGAGGCGGCTTACGGGGTTTCCAAAGTCGTCGCTACTACCATGGCCGAGGGTATTCGCCTGATGTCGGTGCAGCGAGGCGTGGACCCGCGGGAGTTCACTATTCTCGCCTTCGGTGGCGCGGCGGGGCTCCATGCCGGACAGGTGGCTCGGGAGCTGCAGGTTAAAAAGGTGCACCTTCCGGCGGCGGGGCCGGTGCTCTCGGCTTATGGGATGTTGTGCACCGACCTGAAGTACGACTTTTCCAGGTCTCATCCGGCCAGCCTCGACGGAATCGACCTGGAGACCGTGCGGTCAATCTTGAGCGGCCTGGAGTCCCAGGGTAGGGAGAAGCTACGGGCCCAAGGGATCTCCGAAGATGATATCGACGTCCAGAGATCGGCGGATATGCGCTACCTGGACCAAGTCTACGAGGTAAATGTCGCCTTCCCTGACCCGTCCCAGCAGGACAGCGCGTTATTGTCGGAATGGTCCGGCAACTTTCATCAGCGATACCAGGAATTGTATTCCTATCACCAGCAGGAACAGGAAGTCCGGCTGGTCACGTTGCGGGTCACGGTGGTTGGACGCTTGTCCAGGATCTCTCAGTCCCAGAGCACGTCCTCTGAGGCCGCCGCGGCCGCCGCCACCCCTGTGGGCACACGCCGGGTGTTTCTGGGCGAGTGGCATGAAGTCCCCGTCTACTCCATCGGCGCGCTGCCTCCCGGCGCACAGTTGGATGGACCGGCCATCCTGGAGTCTGAATTCACCACCATCCTGGTAGAAACCGGCGACCGCGTCACCGTGGACCGGGCCGGTGGAATAGTACTGCATGTGGCCCTGGATACTGCTGATGTTGCTCCGGAAAGCGCTGGTGGTTCGACAAACTCACCACGAACGGAGGAAGGAGAATCTCGCCCTGACCCCATCACTCTAGCGGTGGTGGAGCATCGCTTGGAGTCCATCGCCTTGGAAATGACCGAAGTGATGCTGCGCACCTCCATGTCTCAGATTCTCAACTCCAGCCGGGATTTCTCCACCGCCATCCTGGACGCGGAGTGCCAACTAGTGGCCCAGGGCGAGGGTATCCCGGTGCATATCAGCGCCCTGCCCATCGCCGGGGCCGCCGTCCGCGAATATTTCGAAGGGGAGATGTCCGAGGGCGACCTGTTCATCCTGAACGACCCCTATTTTGGGGGCAGCCATCTACCGGACATAACCATCATCAAGCCCGTGTTCTACCAGGGCGAGCTGCTGTTTTACGGCGTCAACCGCGCCCACCACAGCGACGTCGGCGGCGGCACCCACGGCGGCTACAACCCGGCGGCCAGCGAGATCTATCAGGAAGGCATCCGCATACCGCCGCTGAAGCTGTACGACAAGGGCGTGCCTCGCGAAGATGTTCTGCAGATGCTGGCGGCCAACGTCAGGATGCCGGAGAACTTCCTGGGCGACCTGAACGCCCAGATCGGCTCAGTGATTATCGCCGAGCAGCGCATCCAGGCTTTGTTGGAAAGCTACGGCCCCGATCGTTTAACGGCGGTGGTCAACGACATACTGGCCGCCACGGAACGGCAGGTGAGGGAATTCATCTCAGAGTGGCCCGACGGCGTTTATTATGGGGAGTCTTTCGTGGACGACGACGGCTTCGATGCCAAGCTGGTCCCCATCCGGGCCAAGGTCACCATCGAGGGCGGTTCCATGACTATCGACCTGGGTGAGTCCAGTCCCCAGGTCACTGGGTTCATCAACAGCTCCTACGCCAACACCCGCTCTCTGACCCACGCCGCCATCATGTACATCGCTCCCGCCGACGTGGCCCGCAACGAAGGGTCGGCGCGGGCGGTGCAGGTGATCGCGCCCAAGGGGCTGGTGGTCAACGCCAATCCCCCGGCCCCGGTGTGCATGAGCACCAATCACTGCGCCGAGGAGATCGTCGAGGCCATATTCAAGGCGCTGTCCCAGGCGGTACCCAAGTCGGTTACCGCCGGTTTCTCGCGCCGCCTGCGCTATGCCATGACCGGCATCGACCCCCGCACCGGACGGCGCTTCATCTGGCACTTCTTCCTGGCCCGGGGCGGGGGCGGGGCGTCTTACGGTTACGACGGCTGGCCCAACGTGGGGGAGGTCAACGTGGCCGGGGGCATCCGCGCCCCCAGCATCGAGCTAACCGAGGAGCGGTTCCCCTTCTTCATCAAGTGCCACGAACTGCGTGCCGATTCGGGTGGCGCCGGCATCTGGCGCGGCGGGTTGGGGGCAATCTGCGACCTGGTATATGAGGGTACCGAACCGGCCCTGCTGAACACGGCCGGGGACGGCATCGTGGTCCCGCCCTTCGGCCTGTTCGGGGCGGACCCCGGCCTGCCCCACGACTACCGAATACTGTCCGACGGCGGGGAAAGACCGCTTGGCTCCAAGGAGGTCGGCGTAGTAGTCAACCCCGGCGACCACGTCTACTGCCTATCCTCCGGCGGAGGCGGCTACGGCGACCCTGGGGAGCGGGATGAGGCGGCGCGGGAGTGGGATCTGAAGAATGGGTATGTGACGGGGTAGCTGTCAGCTTTCAGCGGTCAGTAAAACGATGGGACGGATGAAAGGCGGCCCTGACTTGCCTGTGTTGGCCTAGAACAGGTTTCTAGCCAGGCTTGCGGCCGATGATGAATTGAGTCGCGTTCCGGAAGTGGCGGGGTCCGTCTCCGTCAGGCCACATCGATGAGAATGCGGCCTCCCTCGCTTCCGACTGAAGCTCCAGGGACAAGTTGGCTGTTGTGACTCCGGCGAAGACGTCCCAAGCGAGGTAGAAGCCGTCGAAGTCGAATCCAAGAATCTCTGTTTCGACCCTTGCCTGTATCCCAGCGTCTGCCAGTTGATGGACGAACTGGGTTGGGTCTGCCAGGGAGCCTGGTCCGACTCGGGGTACTGGCGGGGCCGCCGCGAAACCTCCCGCGATCTGTTGAAACCGGACTAGATCGCACTGTTCCGGCCCGGCCCAAACCGATCCAACCAAACGTCCCCCGGGTCGTAGCACCCGGGCGACCTCGCGGGCGGCGGCGGCCCGGTCGACGACGAACATGAAACTCAAAGAGGCAAGAACAACGTCGAAAGATTCGTCGTCAGCGCGAATAGCTTCGGCCCCACCTTCACGAAGGGTGACGTTGGTGAGGCCTTGATCCGCGAGTTGCTTCCGGGCGTAGGACAGCATTTCCGGGCTGATATCGATACCCGTGACGTGGCCACCTGGGCCGACGATGGGCGCTGCAAGCTCGATGATGATGCCGGTACCGGTGCCAACGTCTAGTACTTGCTCGCCAACGCTTAATCCGGCGTGGGCAATCACCCGGCTGGCGATGGGCGCCATGCGGGGAGCGTTCTCTGAAGCGTACAGGTCTGCCATCCGGTTCCAGGTGGTGACCTGCCAGACCAAGCCCGATTGCTGGCTATCGTCTGACATGATGCGTTCCTCCCCCTACTACTCCTCCGCCACTATGTAGTTCTTCAACGTCCCGATGCCGCTGATCTCTACCTCTATGGTGTCGCCGGGGACCATGTCGCCGTCGGCGCCTTGGGTGCCCATCCAAATGACGTCGCCGGGGTGGAGGGTGGCGTAGTTGCTTAGCTCGTGGATCCACTCGGCGGCGGACCAGATCTGCTCCGATGAGGAGAAGTCTTCCCAGACAACCCCGTTGTGGCGGACGATTATCCGGAACGCCGCCGGGTCCAGCCCAGTGACGATCCACGGCCCGATCGGCTTCCAGGTATCGCAGTTCTTACTGCGGAACATGGTCCGGTCCTCTTGCTGCCAGGGACGCTGAGAGATGTCGTTGCCGATGGTGTAGCCGAAGACGTAGTCCAAGGCCTCGTCCACCGATACCTTGCGGGCCTTCTTGCCGATGACTACCGCCAGTTGCCCCTCGGGTTGCACCGCGCCGGAGCAGTCTTTCGGCACGACGATATTCTCTTCCGAGCCGATGATGGCGTGGACCGAACGGTAGTTCGGCGAGGGCCGGTCCGGGTAGCTGGGGGGCGTGCCCCGGCGGGCGGCCATTCCCTCCACGTGCCCCCGGTGGTTGGGCCCGGCGGCGTAGAGCATGCCGGGAATCACCGGCGCCAGGAGCTTCACCTGGCTCAGTTGAAAAGTTGTGGCGGTGACTTTGTGCTCGTCGAACGGACTGCCGGAAACCTCGGTGACAACGTCGCCTTCGACGATGCCGAAACTGACTTTCTGGCCGGATTGAAAGCGGCACCAGATCATGGTATTTCTCCTGTCATGGGCGTATTGGCTGGTTTATAGGATAGAAGGCTCTTGCGAAAGAGGAAATCCCCCCAACCCCCCTTTATTAAACGGGGACTACGGGGGGATTTTGGCGCGTCAGAGTATATATTCCCGACCTGTCGAGCGAAATGCTGGGCCTAAGCTAATACGGCCTGGTGATCTTGGCGTTTTCCTTCAAAGCTTCCATGGAGAAGTCGCTGGACTGGCACAGATCGATGATCATTTTCTCGTAGTCGGCGATGGTCTTCACCATGGCGGGGATCTGATCGGCTATCCCGAAGGGGATGGACGTGACTCCGTGCTTGTCGCCATGAAGAAGGTCGCCGGTCTTCACGGTTAATCCGCCGACGGTCACCGGTACGCCGATCTCCACAAGGTGAACGTAGGCATGGGATACCGATATTTCTTTGGCGAAGAACCGGAATCCCAGGGCGTGCGCCTCGTCCAAGTCCCGCACCGTGCCATCCGTAGCCACGCCAACGGCGCCCAATGCTTTGTGGATGTTGCCCTGTACCTCGCCCCAATATGCTCCCATGGGAGGGGTGTCGATGTCGTGGAGAACGATGAATCGAGGCTCGGGCACCGATGCGATCAGGTCCCACCAGTCTTCCCGGGACACGTTGCGCCCTTCTTGCCGAACGGCGCTGATCACGCCGGTAACTGCATACCCCACCACCGGGGGCAGGTCCTGGAATACGCCCTTGATCTCCGGCAGCATGAACCCCTCGTTCTTGGGCTGCACGTTGAAGCCTTCGATGGCGTTGCAGATGCTAGGGCAGTCTATCTCGCTGAGCGTTTTGATAAGCTCGGGACTGATTGTCTGATACAAAAGTCACCTCCTGGAATTTGACGTGTGAGATTTTGATACGGCGGGGCCGGCCATCGCCGAAATGCCCCGAAATGTCTTCGTCCAAACGGTCTAAGCCCCCCTTTCGTAAAGGGGGGGTTGGGGGGATTTCTTACTCCGGCGTGACCAAGGACTCCGCTTCTTCCCCGGAAAGTAACTTCGCGATGTTGTAGTAGGCGAAGTCGGCGGCCCGCTGGGTCGACTCTTCGCCGGGACCGGCCATGTGGGGCGTGATTACCACGTTGTCCAGGTCGAACAAGGGATTGTCCACCGGGGTAGGCTCGACTTCTAGGACATCCAGTCCCGCTCCCAGGATTTTCCGCTGGGACAATGCCCGGTGCAGCGCCGCCTCATCGACCACTGGGCCGCGGCAGCAATTGACCAGATAGGCATCGGGCTTCATCATTTCCAGCTCCCGGTCGGAAATCATGCCCCGTGTCCGGCGAGTCAGGGGGACGTGCAATGTGACGATGTCCGACTCCCGCAGCAGGTCGTCGAGTTCCACTCGCTCCACGTTCAGGTCGTCTTGTACGTCCTGGGGAACGTCTATAACGTCGTAGAAGATGGTCTTGGTGTCGAAGCCTTTGAGCCGCTTGGCAACCTGCTTGCCGATGCGTCCCAAGCCGACGATTCCGATCGTCTTGTCGGTAATCTCTCTCACCCTCAACTTATCCATTCCGGTCTTCCAGGTCTTGTCCTTCATAGTGTAATCATATTGGTGCCACAGGTTAGTGGTGAGGCTAATCATCATGGCGATCGTGTGTTCCGATACGGCGATGGCGTTGGCCCCGCCGTTGTTGGCCACCAGGATACCCATCTCCAGAATGGCCGCCAGGTCCAGCATGTCGTAGCCGGCGCTCAGGGTCTGGACAATCTTGACGTTGGGACATTGCTTTAGGACGTCCACGGAGACTTTGCTGGTGATCATGGCCGACACGTCGCGGCACAAAGCCGCTTGTTCATCGTCGGACAGACTGGGGTCCACCAAAACGATTTCCACGTCGTCCGGCGCCTCGCTGATCATGAAGTCGGCGCGCTCGCCGGGGGGGCTGAAAAAAGCCACTTTCGCAGTGGGCATACCTGAATCCTCCTGAATTTATGGGCTGAGATATAGGGCTTGAATACCCTGCATTATAGCTTTAGGCCCGGTGATGTCAAAAGAATTTAGCCGCGTCTATTGCCGGGGCGTTGGGCGGCAGGTATATTCGTTAGCAACCATTCCAAGGTTAAATGGAGGTAAGGCTTGCCTGACTCGGCTCTAAGTGATGTTAAAGTCCTGGACCTGACCAACTTGATCGCCGGACCTTACTGCACCAAGCTGCTGGCCGACTACGGCGCGGAGGTCATCAAGGTGGAGCGTCCAGGAGTTGGCGACGGCGCACGGCGGCTTGGGCCGTTCCCAGGAGACGTTCCCCATGGCGAGAAGAGCGGTCTTTTCCTGCACCTGAATACCAACAAGCAGAGCATAACGCTGGACCTGAAGACCGAGGCCGCGCGCTCCGTTGTCAGGGAGTTGGTTAAGGAAACGGATATTGTGGTGGAGAGTTTTCGTCCCGGAACGTTGGCTTGTTGGGGACTGGACCACGCTACTTTGCGATCGATCAATCCCACTCTGGTGATGACCTCGATCTCCAACTTCGGCCAGACCGGCCCGTACCGGGATTTTCGGATGGCCGAAGTGATGGTCTACGGCATGGGGGGTGAGATGTACTCCACCGGAATTGCCGAGCGGGAGCCGGTCAAGCTGGGCGTGAATGTTCTCCTTTACCAGGCTGGGGCCACCGCATCGGTTGCCACCATGGGAGCTCTGTTCGGAGCTAGAGGTCAGGGGATCGGCCAACATGTGGACGTGTCCATCATGGAAACTCAGGTGGGGTCCATCGACCGGCGGATGAGCACGTTGATCGGCTATCAATACAGCGGCGACATCACGGGCCGGAGTCCTCTGGGCAGCGGGGGCGGTTACCCCTACGGCGCGATTCCTTGCAGCGACGGGTATCTCGAAATTTCGGCGGGGCGCAATTATTTCCCCCGTGCGGTGAGCATGTTGGGGTCTCCCGCCGAATTGCAAGACCCCAAGTGGTACGCGCCTGGTGCGCAAAGAGACCCGGATCTTAAGGAAGAGTTCGACACGATGATTCTGACGTGGTCCCTGGAGCACACCAAAGCGGAGGCTTGGGCCATCGCTCAAGAATCCAGAGTGATCAGCGCGCCATTGAACACGATGGAGGAGTTGGCCGACGATACTGAATTCAACAGCCGGGGCGGATTCATTGAGATCGACCATCCGGTTGCGGGGACACTGAACTACCCGGCGCGCCCATTCATCATGAACGACTCGCCCTGGTCCATCCGCCGGCCTGCTCCTCTCCTGGGCGAGCACAACAACGAGATCCTCAACCGGCTGGGTTACAGCAGCGGCGATGTTGTGCGCCTTCGGCAGCAGGGAGCGATCTAGACATGCCCAAGTTGCCATTAGAAGGAATCAGGGTACTTGACATAACGGTCGTTTGGGCCGGACCGTACTGCACGTCGTTTCTCGCCGACCTTGGCGCCGAAGTGATCAGGATCGAGTCCCTCAACACATTCGGTCCTTTGGCGCGAGGATCCATGGCGCATCCAACCGAGGAAGACCTCAAGGACATGTCCCCTTGGGCCGGAGCCATGCCCGGCCGGGTGCCCGCCGCCCGGCCTTGGAACCGGTATCCCATCTTCAACGCCCACGCCCGGAACAAACTGGGCATGACCCTGGACATTCTCCGGCCCGGCGGTATGGACATCTTTAAGCGTCTGGTCAAGATCAGCGACGTTTTCGTAGAGAACAATCCCACATCCACCATGGAAAAACTGGGCATTTCTTACTCGTTGCTCCAGGAGCAGAATCCCGGGATCATCATGCTGCGCATGCCCGCCTACGGTAATACAGGCGCTTACCGGAACCACCGGGCCTATGGACTGCACATCGAGGGAGTGATCGGCCACACCCTGCAGCGGGGCTATGCCGACATGGACCCGTCGGCCAACAGCACGGTGTTGATGTCCGATGCCGCCGGTGGTACTCAGGGGGCGTTCGCCGTCCTGGCGGCGCTGCACCACCGGAAACGCACCGGCAGGGGCCAGCTGATCGAGCTATCCCAGGCGGAGAACACATTGCCCTATTTGGGACAATCCTTCATGGACTTCTCCATGAACGGCCGCAATGCCAGCACACTGGGCAACCACCATACGTATGCCGTCCAGGGTTGCTATCCATGCAAAGGCGTCGACCGATGGGTGACCATCACCCTTTTCGACGACAAGGACTGGGCCGCCTTCGTTCAAGTCCTGGGCAATCCGGACTGGTGCCAGGAAGACAGATTCGCCGACGCCATCTCCCGCTACCGGCACCACGATGAATTGGACCGGAACATCGCCCAATGGACTGAACAGCTAGAGTCTAATGACGTGATGCGTATGCTTCAAAGCGTGGGCGTCGCCGCCGGTCCGGTCATGGACCAACGGGACGCTTATGAAGACCCACACTTGAATGAACGCGAGGTGTTCGAAGAGGTATACCAGGAGGATACGGGCACCCACCGCTATCCCGGCGCGCCCTACAAGATGTCCGAGACGCCCATCAAGATTCGGCGAGGACCCTTGCGTCTGGGTGAAGACAACGAATACATCTACAAGACGCTCCTGGATTGCAGCGACGAAGAATACGCCGAGCTGGAAGCCCAAGGCCACATCGGAATGGATTACCCGGAGGACATGCCGTAGAGCCTACTGGTAGAAAATGCCGTATTCAATCTGACCGGTGATTCCAAGGAACCTTTCGACACTGCCAATCGTATGTAACCTGATGACTCGCCAAATTTCTCCCATCGCCAAATTGAAGTGGCCCGCGTGGCTCGCCTTGTTGTTAATCTTCGCGGCTTGCGCAACCTCCGCGCCACCCGGGAATCTTTCCTCGGTACAGCGGGATTCCCAATCAACGCCGCTCCATCGGCAAGCCTCTGAAATCGCCGAAGCTTCCTCGCCCATCGGTGAACCTCCGGCAGCGACCAATTTCACCACGCCCGTAAATGTGCCAGCGACGACCGACTTCGCCCCATCTCCTCAGGTCCCGCCGACCGAAACTATTTCCGATTCACCGAAGCTAGCAGTACAAAAGTTGATCGCTGAGGCAACAGCTGTACTGGTGGTCTCGACCACGGCGCCAGTCCCGACCGTCAATCCTGCGATCGCTCCCACCTCCACTACTCTTGCGACACCACCCGCCGTTACACCCGTGCCCGTTGCGGTAGTCCCGCCGGTGGTTCGACTACCGACGTCAACTTCGCTTCCTCCGCCTACGCTGGGTCTCCAGCAAAACACGGCGGCCAAACCAGGGAAGGAGCAATCGGCCGAAGAAGCCACGCCAGTTCCCACGGCGGCCGTTGTTTCCATCGAGCCGACTAAGACGCCTATACCAGATCCGACCCCGACGACCGTCAGCCCCCCAGCAGCCGCGGTGGATACCGATGCGGCGGCCGGTAGCGCACGCAGTTTTGTCTTGCCCAGCGCCCAAGGCCAGCAGGTCTATTTGGACGATTACCTGGAACGGGGCAACGTCGTCCTAATCTTTTACCGGGCCTTCTGGTGAGTCTATTGCCGAGCGCAACTGGTGGAGTTGCAAGGGGATTACGATCTGATCAAGAGTCTGCAGGCGGATATCTTGGCCATTAGCACCGATGATCTTTCCGGCGCTGCATATGCGGTTGATGGTTTGGGGCTGGAGTTCCCTATCCTGTACGACCCCGAAGCCTCGGTCGTCAAGGAGTACGGCGTTTATGACCTTTTGGGTGACGGTATAGCTGCCCCAGCCACATTCTTGCTTGATCGGACGGGCAAGGTTCGGTGGATGTACGTAGGGAAGAGAATCAACGACCGGCCTTCCAACCGGGAGATTATAAGCAGGCTCAAAGTTTTGGCCGAGGGGTAGAAGTAGTTGGGGCAGCGATAACTATACGAACAGGGCAAGGTGAACCTTCGACCTAGCTCTTACCCGTCTTCCGGAAACAGCTCGGAAATCTCCCGCTCCAGCCGCTCGCCTTGGGTTTCGATGGTTTCGCCGGGGCTGGGCGCCGTCCATCCTGCAGCGCTGCGGCTCAACTGCTCGTAGGAATCAGTGGAGCCGTATTCCCGGGTGTGGATCACCACCGGCATCGGCAGCGCGTGGCCGAATATAAGGGCCTGCTGCTTGGGCTCCAGACGAGCTAACACCGTCCTCAGTTGCCGGCTGCCGGGCGTTCCTTCCAGCACTGCTTCAATGTCACGCTCGTTGTCCAGCAGACAAGTTAACCGGGTGCCGACCTGGCTCATTACTTCGGAATCGATGCCGCTGGGGCGCTGATCGATGACCATCAGCGTGACGTTGTACTTGCGCAATTCCCGAGCGATGGTCCCGAAGATGGTGTGGGAGGCCACCGATGGGCTGAGGAACTTGTGGGCCTCCTCGATGACAATCACTAAGGGCCTGGGCTCGCGGCCCTGTCCGCCTTCCGCCTCCTCTTTCCGGTCTATGTATTTGTTATGTATGCGCCGGGTTAACAGGTTGCTCACCAGCATGTAGGCGGTCAAGTCCCGGCCGTACTTTCCGAACTCCAAGACAACGTGCCGGCCCTGGTCTAAATGCTCGATAACCCGGTTGGCCGCGTCGTGGCGGGTGGATTCCACCAGAAAGTCGAACCGTTTCAACCGGCTCAACCGATTGTACAGGGACCCTAATGCGTTGGGCTGCACCTGGATATCATTGGCCAACTCGAATATCGAATCGCGTCCTTCCATGGCCAAGAACTTGGACATCCATTCCCGTTGGCCGAATTTTTGCTGCAAGTTGAAAGCGGCGGAAGCCGCCACCTCCGAAAGGTTCAGTGTCTCCCGGAGCATCTCCACGTCCTCGGGCTCGATCTCCCCATAGCCTATGCGGACAACTTCATCGGACGGAGATTGTCGTCGTTTGGAGCTTTCTTCGTCTAGGGTGAACGTGGAAACCTGGGCCGGGAATAGCTGTTTCAGTCCCTTGGCGAACCGGCGATTCTCCGGGTCGGCGGCGCCCCAACCGTATTCGCTGTGCATGTCGAATATCAGTGACGAAGCTTGGCCCTGCTGCAAGATACCTATCAGAAGCAGCCTGGTGAGGAAGGTTTTGCCAGTGCCACTCTTGCCGAAAACGCCGATGGACCGCTTCACCATCTCGTCCAGGTCTATGCAGAGCTTGTGCTCCATGTCCAGGGGACTTCCGATCCAGAAGTGACGCTGGTCCTCTTGTCCGAACACGGCTTCCACGTCCCGCTGGGACGCCACATAAGCGCGAGAAAAGTGGGGCGGGATGGTCTTCGCCGCAGAGGGGCCTTCATGGGAGTCGCCCATGACTGCCGGCATTATCAGGTTGGGGAGGACCGAGATGGTCCCGTAGGCCACCGTGCCGGACATTACCTGGGCGATGAACGGGTTGTCCACCTGGGGAGGGGTGTGCTTCAACCTGGGGTCGGTGGTTCCCAGGCTGACGTCGGTGACCACGCCGAAGAAATTGTTGTTATCGCCCTTGATCGTTACGAAGGCCCCGACTTTGACCTCCTCAACTGAGGTGGCTGGGTCGAGGCGCACTTCTACCCCTTGACTCAGCGATCCGTCTACAACCAATCCCAATGCGGCGCCCTGGGAATCCATATCAGCGTCCGCGGCGGGACTGGGAATATCTCCGTTCTGGTTCGGGCCACCGGTCATGGGGACACCTTCTTGAGGATGGAATTCAGCCTGGGCAAATCTCCGGCCAACTCGGCGGCCAGGGCCTTTCCGGCTCTCAGCAGAAAAGCTTCTGAATCATCGTGCGCCACCGCCGCCCCGCGCAGGCAGGCCCCAAGGACTTCATCGGCAATAGCGAGCCCGGAGTTGAGTAACAGGCGCAGCAAGTCCAATCGGGAGGTAAAGCGGGCCACCTCTTGGGGGCTGCAGGTGTACACGAAAGAGTGTACCGGGGGCGGTAAAGCAGGCAGGTAATGCCTATCGGCATCACCCTCCCGGTGACCGGCGATCAACGCCTCGAATCGGGAGGTCAGCAGACGGGTAAGTTGGGGATTGTCCCGAAAGACCTCTTCTTCGGTTTCGGCAGACTCCCCGCGAGCCAACACCGGTCTGGAGGAGTCCAAGGGCTCGGTTGCCACCCGGCAGACCACTCCGTAGATCTCCGCAGAACCGGCGCGCACGATGCAGCCCAGCGGTGGAGCGTCGTAGAGAGTGTAGCATTGGGCAGTGAACGATGCCGAGTTAGCCTCAACCACCTCCCCGACCCGCCGTGACGGGCTGCCATCTAACGTCATTGCCCTCCCTACCTCAACCCTTACCCGAGTTTGCCGAATGTCATGCCGGTTTGAATTTTACCAGAGTCCAATCCGGTGTCACATCATCATAGACTGCCACCACCGGCATATCGACTCTCAGGTCGTCTAAATCGCATTCCACCATGTTGGAGATCATGCGGGGACCCTCGTCCAATTGAATCACCGAGTACACGTGGGGAGCATCCTCGCGGAAAGCGGGGTTCACCGGTTGGTGGACGACGGTATAAGTATGCAGCCGTCCGCGGCCGCTCACACTAGCCCACTGGATGTCCGGGGAGAGGCATTTGGGACACTCCTCCCTGGGGTAGAAAAAGAAGTGGTCGCATTTCTGGCAACGGGGCATCACCAACTCGTGACGCTTGGCCGCGTCCCAGAAGGGTTTGGTCAGCCCGGGACTAAGCGGCCTGGGTAAAGGTTTCTGGTATTCCGTGGTCATATTCCTGCCTCGTCATTCCTTTCTCATTCCGTTCGTGGTGAGCCTGTCGAACCACCCGCTTAGCTGGTCCTTCGACAAGCTCAGGACGAACGGATTAGGCTTCGTTAAGTAGTCGCTTCGGTCCCCAATATGAGCGTGCACATCACGCTCCCGGTGCCGCCTCAACCATTGACCATGGAAAGGTCGTGCTTGGCGACTTGGCGGTCATCCGCCCGGCCCATGATCTGGCGGACGCCCTCGATCACGTGGCGGAAGCCGCCGGCGCCGCCCACGGGCTGCCCGCCCGATAGCTGCCCCCCGTCGGTATTTATAGGGAATGTACCCTTATAGGTTGTGTCTACTTCGTCGAAGAAGGGTCCGATCTCGCCCTTTTCACAGAATCCGGCATCTTCGAGGCACACGGCCTCAAGGATGGTGTATCAATCATAGAATTCAGCGAACTCAATGTCCTTGGGGCTGTAGCCTGACATCTCCAACGCTTTGCGGGCGGATATCACCACCGGTGACGTGGTTATCCGGTCCGCCTGCCAGATCGTGTCGTGGCCGCTCACTCCGGCGGCGGCCCCCAGGATATACCCCGGAGGATTGGGCAAGGTCTTGGCCCGTTCCGCCGACGTAACGATGCAGGCCGCGGCCCCGGCGCAGGGCATCACGCACTCCAACAGGTGCAAAAGGTCGTTGACCATCCGGGAAGTCAACACGTCGTCCACCGTGATGGGTTGGTCGTGAAACACGGCGTTGGGGTTGGTCAGGGCATTGAACCGCTGGTTCACCGCCATCTTGGCGAACTGCTCTTGGGTGGTGCCGAACTCGTACATGTGCCGCCGTTTCATCAGGCCGTAACCCGTGTTCGCGCCGGGGGCCATACCGAAGGGGGCCTCGAACTCGGTACCCTTGGTAGCCGGTGGAGTCCCCCGAACCTGTCCGGGGGCGAGCCCGCCGATGGCCGGGTCTCTTGTCCCACCGAACGTGCAGATCACCGTGGTGGCCAATCCGGAATTGATCGAGGACGCCGCTAGTGCCAAAGAGTGGGCGCCGCTGGAGCCGTGTTGGGTAATGCCCTCGCTGAAGCTCAATGGCATACCCATGTATTCGCCCAGTTCCACGGGGGTAACGTCGGTTCCCCGGGTGATCAGCCCGTCAATGTCCGCCTTTGTCAACCCGGCATCGGCGATGGCCATGCGGCAGGCCTCCGCCAAGAGGGAATTGGTCGTCCTGCCGGGGTAGGTGCGTTGGGTTGGCAGCTCGGCGAAACCGACCACTGCCGCTTTAGCTCTCAAGCTCATAAAGAGCTACCTCCTGCCGTTATCATCTGATCTGGGGAAAATAGCGAGGATTTCTCAAGTTACTAGATCGGCCCAACCCGCTCCGGGGCATCGCGGGCTGCCACTAGGTACACGGGATTGGGATTGATGGTGTATTCCCGCAAGCAGGCTTCAGTGAACTTGATGGAGTGGGCGCCACCGGCTGCCACCGCCCGGTCGATGAGATCCTCACGGTCTTCTGAGGGCGCTTCCAGGCCTGTAGTGTCCATTGGAGGGACTACAGAGTACCAGGAGTAGATGCCGGCGCAGGCTTGCCAGGCGTATAGGGCCGCCAACCGCGCATCAGGTTCCGCCAAATATGGCGCCAGTGTACGTAACGAGCTGGGGGCCGTGACTGTGTGAACGAACGCGATGAGGTTTTTCTGGTTGGCCAAGTATAACCCGGCAAAGGTTTCGGTAATGTTGGAGATAAAGGCGGAAAGGTCGCCGCCGGTGTCTACCAGGTCGATGGCCGGGGCGAACTCCGGTTGTTCGTCCAAGCCCATGATCTGTTGTTGGATGGAGCCGCTGCCTTCGAAATCAAGCCCGTGCAGCCGGTCGACTTGGGCAATCGCTGAGCTGGGCGAGAATCCGCCGTTGGTGGACGAAGGACTACCCGGCAAGACTTGGTATCGGGCCGCCCAATACCCCAAGCCCTGAGCCAACTCATGTAATCGCTGGGGCGTTTCTTGGGCTGCCAGGCTGCGTACGGCGTGACTGGTGCGCAGGAGGCCATGGGTCGCCGCGGCCATGACGGCGGGCGCCAGCGGGGGGACCCATTCTTGCAGCGTGTCTTGCCAGGACTTTTCAGCCAGCTCCCGGTCGAAGAAGGTTATCCAATCCCCCAACCGGCTCCGGTCCCCAAGAAACTCCCGCCAGTCAGATCGGGAGATTGGGTTGGTAGCCTCGGGCGCGTCTATCAAGCCAGACTTGTACTTCTCGACCCAAGGGAGGACCGACTCGCCCCGGTCTAATGTAAACAGGGCCTCTGCGGCCATGGTTGGCGTTTCCGTTGGCACGCTCGGTCCCGGCGAAACTGAGGAGGTCCAGCATTTCATCGATGGTGATTGACATAACCTTCACCCTACTGGAAGTTTAGTTGAATAATCGCCGTGTGCACCGCTTGCTATCTCTCTTTGGGAGGCCCTTCTATCCCAATCTCCTTGCTTATCTTGCCGTCTCGCATCTCGAAGATGTGGGTCAGCCGCATCTCACACTTTGTGCCCACCGGGAAGGGGACGAACCCTTCCTTAGCCACCTCAAATGTAACCACGCTGTCATCGACGACCCGGTCCTCGGTGGCGAAGCGGTCTTTGGTATGGAATTCCACGTTTTTCAACACGGAAAAAATATCCCGGTAGTTGGCGGCCACCGCCTCTTTCCCCGAAATCACTAGATTCCGGGCGGGGGCTTCCCAGACGACGTCGTCGGTGTACAGGTCGATCGCGTCTTCTATCCTGCCCGTTGATTCGCTGGCAAAGTGGGCCTCGACAGCGGCTAGATTCGCGGATATCTTGTCTTGACTCATCTCCTTACTCCTCTAAATCACTCCGGATTCCGCCAACAGGGTAAGTTCTCCCTTACTGAGCGCCAGTTCCCCGCAAAAGATATCCTCGTTGTGCTCGCCGATCAACGGGGCGCGGCGGGAGATGGCCCAGGGCGAGCCGTTGTAGATCGCCGCCGCTCCGGGATAGGTAAAGCTTTGGCCCAGTTCCGGGTGTTCCACTTCCACGAAGAACCCCCGGTCTTCGAGATGCGGGTCTCCCATGATCTCGTCCATCGTCCGGATCGCTCCCCAGGGGAAGTCCCGCTCCTGACCGCCGGTCCATAGGTCCTCTTGGGGCATGTTGGCGAAAAAGTTGGCCAGCACGTCGGTGGTGTGCCGGGCATCGGCCTGGACCGTGGCCAAGTCTTGGTATTTTTCGTCCAGCAGGTCCTGGGCCAGCCCGTGCTCGTCCATCCATTCGGCCAACCGGCGCAAACGGGCCGGGTTCAATGCCGACCCGGACCGGGTAACGTTGACCCAGCCGCCGTCCTGGGTGGGCAGTTGAATCTTGACCGAGTTATCGGGCGAGGCGTGGCGGCCGGTGTGCCGTTGCACAACCTCACCGGTTGAGAGATATATGGCGATGGCCCCTTCGGTGGTGAGGGCGCAGGCTTCGTGGACCGAAGCGTCGATGTATTGGCCTTCGCCGGTGGTATCGCGGTAGAAAAGAGCGGCCATGATACCCATGTAGGCGTAATGGCTGCCGATATGCCAGGCGTTGCCGCCGCCGGGGGCGATGGGAGGGGCGTCGGCGACATCGTCGGAGTCGTAGCCCGACGAGGCCATCTGGCCGCCGGCTGCCAGGTGGGCCAGATCGCAGGTGAGATAGTCGCGCCACGGTCCCGTCTGCCCGAATGGCGTCAATGAACACACGACTAAACCGGGGTTCCCGGCGGCCAGGTCTTTGTATCCCAAACCCAGCGCGGGAAGATAGCCGGGAGGGAAGGTTTCTAGAACTATGTCCGCGGTGGCCGTTAGTCGGAGGAACAACTCCCGCCCTTCGGTTGATTCCAGATTCAGGGTGATGCCCCGTTTGGAAGTGTTGTAATGCCAGAAAGAAAGGCTACGGTCCGGGTGGGGGATGTCTTTGTAAAATGGGCCTACCGAGCGGGTGTTCTGCCCTCCTCGAGGTTCGATCTTGATAACGTCGGCGCCCAAGTCTCCCATCAACTTGCCGCAAAATTGGCCCTTTTCGTCGGCCAGTTCTAGGACTCTGAGTCCTGACAAAGGTCCGGCGAGTCCGTCGGAGTTGGACGAGGCATCGTTGGTCACTTCATTGCCTCCTCAACGTAGGGGTACATCGGCATCTCTTCAGGCCAAAAAGTGCCGTCCTTATAACCATCTTCAAGTTCGCGATGGCTGAGACCCAGTAGCTCCTCCATGACTTCACGATTGTGCTGACCGATCATGGGAGGAGGCCGATGCATCTCCGGCGGCGAACCGGATAACTTGAACGGAGCGTTCTGGAATTTCCACCGTCCTAACATGGGGTGGTCCATCTCGGTGTACATGCCCCGGTCTCTTAGTTGTGGATCGTGCTCCACACGGTCTTCGGAGCTCTGCACCGGCATAGCCCGCACGCCGGCTGCCTGGCACTTGTCCGCCAACTCGTACTTCTCCAAGGTCTTAGTCCAGGATTCGATGCCCCGGTCTAAATCCTCTTGATGTTCGAGGCGTCCGCTCAACGTGTCGAACCTGGAGGCGTCCGCCCACGAGGGCGGCCCCATGAGTTTGAGCAGATTCTTCCACTCTTGATTGGAGAAGCAGGCGATGACGCACCAGTCGTTGTAGCCGCCGCCCTTGGTTCGGTAGCTGTTGTGAGGGGCCACCGTGGGACCCCGGTAATTGTTGGTGACGGGCGCGCCGGGCCAGGTGGTTCGGTTGCCGGGGGGATACCCTTCTCGGCGGGCTTCGCGGCCGTTGACGGTCTTATCCAAGAAAGCGGAGCCGGTCAAGGTGATGCCGGTGATCATCTGGGACAGGTCTACGTGCTGTCCCTTCCCTGTGGCATTGCGATGCCGCAAGGCGGTCAAGGCGCACATGGCCCCATACATTCCGCCGGTGTCGTCCAAGTACGACCAGCCCCAACCCGCCGGAGGAGCGCCGGGCAGTCCGGACAGAAATGTCAGTCCGGATAAGGCCTGGGCAGCCGGACCCATGGTGCCGTAATAGTGATGCCGTCCGGTCTGGCCGAAGCCGGCCATGGAGATGTAAACGATGTCGGGCTTGATCTGTTTCAGTTCGTCGTAGCCTAGGCCGAACCGCTGCATGATCCGGGAGCTGAAGTTTTCGATCACGACGTCGGAAACGGCGATGAGCTGTTTGATGACCTCAAGCCCCTTGGGAGTTCGAACATTGAGGGTGATGCCACGTTTGTTGGCGTTGGTGTCGGCGAATTGGCCGGTTGAGTTGGGTCCGGGTTCCACACCGGTGGGGATGGTGAACCGGTTCATGCGCAGGATGTCCAGATTTTCCGGCCACTCTACTTTGATAACTTCGGCCCCAAATGTGCCGAGCCAACGGGCGGCCCAAGGTCCGGCCCTAACCCAGGTGAAGTCCACCACCCGGATTCCCTCTAACGGACGGGGCAGGCTCATATTGGCGGCCTCCTTGCAGATGTTAATGAATAAGGTTAGCCCGGCTTTTTTGGTGGAAGCAAGTCTAAAAACCGGGTGACCGAGGCGGTCGTTCGGAGTGTAGCCCCGCCTCTTCCCACTGTCAACAAGTGGTTATCAGGCGGTATGCATACCCAGGTGCGACGCGGGAAAGTGGTGGGTTTTATCCCGGACCCAAGCGGTTATACGACTAAGTTAACCAAACAGCGCAATCGCGTCTTAAATGGAGGCTGCTGATCTTGAATATTCTGGGAAATTTCGGGCTATGCGGGAATGCCGCCTGCCGCCGATAAATCGAGACGTACCATTTGTCCTCCCTCGTCTTTCCGGCGAAAGCCGGAACCCAGAGACGGCGCTTCTCCTTTGGCATTGCCCCTGTTCCGAAAGGTTTCCTGGATTCCGGCCTGCGCCAGAATGACCCACGGATTGTCAAACAAACCTCGTTAGACGATAATACGGACGATAATCCAGGGGCGATATTATCGATTTACCCAGTTCCATTCCCCTGCCGGAGAGATGAATGAGAGTCTTATTGATTGCGACCAACCGCCACCACCGGCTGATGAGCCGCATGGACGCTCGGCCGTTGCCCATTGGTTTGGCTTACGTGGCCGGCCATTTGGACCAGGACCGTCACAGCCTTAAGGTCCTTGACTTGATGTTCTCCGACGACTACATCGCCGACGTGGAAGACACGGTCAAGGAGTTCCAGCCGGAGATGGTGGGCATATCCATCCGCAATCTGGGCAATCACAGCTATATCGACCCCCAATGGGCGCTGCCTACCTCTAAAGAAGTTATCGACAAGGTTCGCAGCCTTTCCTCAGCCAAGATCGTCGTCGGCGGGCCGGCGTTCAACTTCCTGCCTAAAGAGTGTTTCGCCTACATGGGTCCGGATCTGGGGATCGCCGGGGATGGAGGCGAGACTTTTGCCGAGCTGGCCGATCTGCTGGATTCCAACAGCTCTTACGGGCATCTGTCCGGGTTGGTGTACCGGGAAAACGGAGAGGTAGTGTTCAACGGGGTCCGCGCCAAATCAGGTTTCAACAAGCCGCCAAGGCTGGAAGACCTGGACATGGAAAAGTACACCAAGGCGGGTTTCGGCATCGGCGTCTTGACCAAGCTGGGCGACTTCTCCTATCCAACGCCGGATTCCAACGGTCAAGTGAAAGAGCCAGATTGGCGGGTCATCCGGCCCATCGATGAAGTCGTCAGCGAAGTTAAGGAGATGGAAGAGAAGTTTGGTCTGCGGAAAGTGTTCTTCATAGACAACGGCTTCAACATCCCGCTGGACCACGCGAAGGCCCTGTGCCACGCGTTTCTGGAGGCAGACCTTAAACTGAACTGGAATACCTGTCTGGCCCCCTTTAGCTGCGATGCGGAGATCGTAGGGCTGATGAAGCAGTCCGGGTGCGCCCTGGTAATCATGGGAGGCATCAGGGGTGATCTGCACGACGGCGAGACTCTGGGTGAACGTCTGGAGCCGCTACGCCAGGTTTGCGCCATGTGCGAAGAGGGGGGCCTCCATTACACCATCGCCCAGAGCTTTGGCGAGGTGGGGGAAACCGAGCAAACGGTGGCCGATAAGCTGGCGTTTTTGCATTCCATCAAGCCGGCCATGGCCAACCTCCGCATCGGAAGCCCGGTCCTGCCTGGCTCGCCTTTAGTTGCCACCGCCATCAAGGAAGGACTGATCTCCGACGAAGCCGATTTGATCCGCCCGACTATCTACGTAGAGGAAAATGTGCGGGACTGGATCGTCGACTATATGAAAGAAGAGGCTGCCAAGAATCCCCGGTGGAATCTGCTTTAATCCCCTCACCCCCGGCCCCTCTCCTGCAGGGAGACGGGTGCCGCCGATGGCAGCGGTGGCAGGGTGAAGGCCACACGAAATAGGAATCAAGTTACCGCTTTTAACCAATCCATTACATAAGGTGGCCACGTGAACACTAGTTTGAGAGGTAAATACTGCATCGCCGGGGTTGGCGAAACCGAGTTTAGCCGGGGCTCAGGCCGCACTACCCGGGCCATGGGCGCCGAGGCCATCCGCAATGCCATGAACGACGCGGGGCTCAAACCGGGAGACGTGGACGGGATGTTGAGCTACCATGGCGGTGACTCGACGCCGTCTACCTCTATCATGTACGACCTGGGCCTAAGGCCCAACTTCTACATGGACTGCTCCGGGGGTGGCTCCAGCACCGAGGCCTTGGTTGGCCTGGCCATGGGAGCGATCGAAGCGGGCATGTGCGACACAGTGGCCATCTTCCGGTCGATGAACGGCTACTCCCAGATGCGCATCGGCGGTACAGGAGTTCGTGCCGCGTCCCCCATCACCGGTATCGACCTGATGAAGCGGCCCTACGGCCTGATCAGCGCCGTTCAGCAATTCTCTTTCACCTTCACCCGCCACATGATGGAATATGGCGTTAAGAACGAGGATCTGGCCCACATCAAAGTGGCCCACAGCAATCACGCCAGCAATAACCCTAAAGCCTTGATGAAACAGCGGGTGACTGTCGAAGATGTGATGAATTCCCGCTGGATCATCCGTCCGGTGGCTCACCTGCTGGACTGCTGCCTGGAAACGGACAACGCCACTTGCGTGATCGTCACGTCCTCCGAGCGCGCTAAGGACCTGAAGCAAAAACCGGTATACATACTGGGGGTTCAAGGCCGAGGGACCAAGCCCGGCGGCGACTTCCACTACCAGCACGGTCCCGCCAGCCGGGTGGCCGGCTACTACGTTGGCCCCAGGGTTTTTGAACTGGCGGGAGTCACGCACGACGATGTGGACGTTACCGGTTGTTACGACGCTTTCACTTACACCGCCCTGCTCCAATTCGAGGATTACGGGTGGTGCGAGAAGGGGGAAGGCAAGGACTACGTAAAGAGCGGAACGATCAATCTGGGCGGCCGGCGGCCCAACAACACCAGCGGCGGCCACCTGTGCGAGGCGTATACCCACGGTATGAACATGGTCATCGAAAACGTCCGTCAATTGCGTGGGACGGTGGATGACTATTGCCCCCAGGCCCTGGAAGGCATCCACACCTACGACTACTCGGAGGGCCATTGCCGCCAAGTCAGGAACGCTGAAGTAAGTATGAACATGGGTTGGGGCACGCCGGCGGTGGGTAGCTCCCTGATCATGAGGAGATAAAGGTATGCCCTCGTATGAATACCGGGGACAGCAGATCAACATCTCGGACGCTGATACCGAATACAAAGGGTATTTCGAGGCGGCGGCCGAGCATCGGCTGGTGGTGAAGAAATGCTTGGACTGCGGCCTGTTACGGGGAGAGCCGGGCCCCGGTTGTCCCTGGTGCACCTCATTGCAATGGGAATGGAATCAGGTCAGCGGCAAAGGTACCATATACAGCTACCAGATCGTGGCTCACACCGTCGTTCCCAGCTTTCGGGATTGGGCTCCGTTCGCCATCGTATTGGTGGAGTTGGACGAGCAAAGCGGACAGCCCGATCAATATGACGGTCTACGCATCACCGCCAACCTGGTGGACGAAAACATGGAGCCGGAAAAAGAAGAGAACGTGGCCATCGGCAAGCGCGTGGAAGTGGCTTTCCTAGACGGCGAAGACGGCTTCACCCTCCCTCAGTTCCGGCTGATAGACGAGCCGCCCAAGGGGACGGTTTGGCAGCACCAGATTTAGGGCCGCGCTATCCGATTCACCTGCACTTCTACCGATACGCAACGTAACCTGTCGAAGGAGCCGTCTAACTTATTTGAGTGCGTCTTGCGAGATATCGAGATGCCTGGAAACGCCAAATCTCTGGGAACAGATCGCCTCAGTCTTGCGGAGCGGGTAATGCTTGCAGGAGATATATGGGATAGCATAGCAGCAGGGGCCGACGCGCTTGAAGTACCCAGATCACACAAAGACGAGCTAGATCTTAGGATCGCCGACTATCACGCCAATCCGGGTTCCGGTTCGACTTGGGAGAATATTAAAACTCGCTTGCGGAAATAGTAAAAAGAAGTGGAGAGTCTAGGAGGGAGAAAACCGGACAATCCAGTAAGCTTCATTCAAGCTTGTGTCCGGGGCCGCCGATTCCTCTGGACGTACCATGTGCACCTCCGACTCCAGGGCCGTTTCGTCGCCCGCCAAACAATTCTTGATGCAGTCGATTCGTACGAGATAGTGGAATTCTATCCAGACGACAAGTATCTTCCGAGTTATTTGCTTCTGGGACGGGTATCCGGAGATTCAATCCACGTCTTGTTTGCTGCTGATGTCCTGGGTGATAATGTTAGAGTCATCACCATCTACCGGCCAAGTCTGGAGGAGTGGGAAGCCGACTTTAAGACAAGGAAAACAACACCATGAAGTGCACCGTCTGTGGAGCCAAGATGAACTCGGTCATCAGTGATCTGCCCTTTAAGACGACCGAGAGTTCCATAGTCATTCTCAAGAGCCTTCCGGTGCTCCAGTGTGAAAACTGCCCTGAGTACCTTATTGAAGATGCGGTGTTAAGCCGTATCGACGAGATTCTTGTTGGCATCTCAGGTGAGGCGGAACTTGAGGTGATACGGTATGCCGCCTGAATCTATCTAACCCAACGCTCGAGGTAAATGTTTGGCCAAGCTAATTAGTTTCGATATTGACGGTACCCTGGAAGTCGGCGATCCGCCGGGTATTATTACCCTGGACATGGTGAGGAAAGCCAAGGAGTTGGGGTTTTTGGTGGGTAGCTGCTCCGACCGGACCATCAGCACTCAGCAGCGGATGTGGAGGGACAGCGGAATCTCAGTCGATTTCACGGTGTTGAAGCATCAACTCAGTACGGTGAAGGAGCAATTTGAGGCTGAGGAGTATTACCACATCGGTGACACCGATCTGGACCGCCATTATTCCGAGAGGGCTGGTTTCAGCTTTCTAAGCCTTGACGTTGGCGTGACCCCGCTGCTGGAGTCCCAGTCGAACAGCTGACGAATCTTTAGCCGGTCTTCCTTCAGCCGTCGGTGCTCGACCCTGATGCGTTTTCCTCCGAGCCGCCAGGATCTGCGATCTCAGCGGATGTTTCTCCACCGGTGACCGCGGCAATCGGTTCCGGATACTCTCGTCCCTGATCGGCGGCGATGGCTGTTTCCATGGCGCAGATGGCGACCTCTATCTGGGAGTCGTCCGGTTGCCTGGTGGTCAGCCGCTGCAATATCAGTCCGGGCTGAGATATCATTCGCCCAAACCATGCTTCCTGATGCGCCCCGCTAAACCGGATGATTTCATAGCTGAAAGCCGCGATAACCGGGACCAAGGCGATGCGGGAAATTATACGCCACTCCATGGGAGGCCGCTGCAAGAAAGCGAACACGACGATGGAAATCAGGACCACCGTTAGCAAGAATGCGGTGCCGCACCGGGGGTGAGGTGTCCCGAATTTGCGAACGTTCTCCACCACCAGGTCCAGGCCGGCTTCATAGGTATGGACCGCCATGTGCTCGGCCCCGTGGTAGGCAAATACCCGTTTGATATCGCTGGAAAGCCCGATCAGTTTGATGTAGGAAACCAAGATCGTGAGGCGGATGACCCCTTCGATCACGTTGCTGGCCAAGTCTGAAGCGATGTATGGGTCCAATAACCAGACGATTAGCAGAGGCAGAAGGAAAAACAACCCGACGCCTAGCAGCATGGACACCGCCAGCGTCCCGGCCATGGCCCAAGCGGGCAACTCCTCATGCTGATCCCCATCCTCTTCTTGCATGGCGATAGTGGCGGAGCGGCGAAGCGCCTTCACTCCCAGTGAGAGGGACTCCAAAAGGACCAGGATCCCTCTCAATAAAGGGATGCGCCGGACCGGGCCGGTAAACCAATTACTGAGGAGTTCTTGTTGACGGTAGATGGTGCCATCTTGGCGCCGCACTGCCAAGCTGAAGTGGGTCCGCCCCCGGATCATCACGCCTTCAATGACCGCCTGTCCGCCGTAGTTAAATCTTGGTAGTTCCGCCAACGCTGTTCCTACCTCGTATTGCTCGCTTCAGGAAGTCGATCCAGAGTACGCGCATGGCCCGGCAAGCGGTTAATCGTGATCCGAACCCCTGCGGAAGCATATGGAAGATTGAACGGCGAGGGGTTTATGCATGCCCACGGATGGGATTGGTTGCCAGCTTTGGAGATTCACGCCTGAACCTAAGGGCAAGGAGTTAACCAGGCAACATCTGGGGGGCGCCAGGGCGATGCCCAGACTAATCCAGGCTGTAACGCCGCTTCAATCGCTCGATACGGCCTTGGGTATCAACCACCCGCTGTTCACCGGTGTAGAAGGGGTGGCACTTGCCGCACAGCTCCACGCGCATGGTGGGCTTGGTGGCGCCCGTATGGAACACGTTGCCGCAGGAGCAAGTTACCACAGAGTGATAGAATTTCGGATGGATGTCTGTTTTCATAATTGGATACCAGTCAACTTAGATTTGAAACCTGAGCCAAGACATTCAGTCTTGATCTTAGTTTGGTTACAGTAGTTAGATGTCAGCTAGGCCGCTTTGGATTCCGCCGCCGCCTCAACGGGATAAACGCTGACTCTCCGCTTACCCTTTAACGCCCATTCAAAAGTGACGCGTCCATCTATCTTGGCGAATATGGTGAAATCGCGGCCCAACCCAACGTTAGTCCCCGGGTGTAAGCGGGTACCGCGCTGCCGCACAATGATGGCGCCGCTGGTGACTATCTCGCCGCCATACTTCTTAACGCCCAAGCGTTTGGCGTTGCTATCACGGCCGTTGCTGGTGCTACCGCCTGCTTTCTTATGAGCCATTCTCGGTGCTCCCTTCTTCTGCTACCGCTGCGCTGGCCCTAGCCCTTCGGCGTCTGGGCGGCGCGGGTGGCTCGGACTGGATGTCCTGAATCACCAATCTCGTGTAAGTTTGGCGATGGCCTTTCTTACGACGATACCTGGTCTTCGATTTGTACTTGAAGACCATGAGTTTTTTGTCTTTGTAGTGGGAATCGACCCGAGCCAGCACCCTGGCGCCTTCAATCATCGGGGAACCGAAGGTGACTTCCCCGTTGTCGGAGATGGCAAGGACTTCGCCAAATTCGGCGATGGAATCTACGGCGACGGACAACTTTTCAACGTCTAATGTGTCGCCCGGTTTGACCCGGTATTGTTTACCACCGGTTTTGAATACTGCGTAATCCATATTATTCCTCGAGCATCAATACTAAGCTAGAGCCTCACGAGTGTCAAGGAGAATCGGGGCTCTTGGCGGCCGGGCTTGGCCCGCTCCCGTGACGCCGGTGTTATATAATTGGGCGCAGTTTGACCCTGATCCGGGTCTAAATGTCCACGGTATTCCGCTTGGGATAACATTCGTATTGAAGCGCCTAACGATGTCACATCTAACCGCCGATGATTTGAGACAAGGCTTTGCCGCTGCCACCCGGGCCCTAGAGCGGCATCGAGAGGCCATCAACGCCCTTAATGTTTTCCCCGTGCCCGACGGAGACACCGGCACCAACATGCTATTGACCATGCGTTCGGCCATGGAGAAGTGTCCAACGGCCCCTGACAGCACGCTGGCTGAGGTGGCTGGTGGGCTAGCCGACGGGGCGTTTTGGGGGGCTAGAGGCAATAGCGGAGTGATACTGTCCCAATTCCTTAAGGGTTTCGCGGAAGCCCTCGAGGAAAAGCAGGTATGCCGAACGACGGACCTGGCTAGGGCATTCTCCCTGGCCTCGGATGCCGCTTACCAGGCGGTGGGCCAGCCGGTGGAAGGCACGATGCTCACGGTTATCCGTTCTCTTTCGTTTGAGTCCCAAGAATGTCAGGAAGGCGGCGGCGAGGGTCCACGAGATCTATGGGAAAAAGCTTTCCGGGCCGGCCAAGAAGCCCTGGACCGTACGCCGGAACAACTGCCGGTCTTGCGGGAAGCCGGGGTCGTGGATGCCGGGGGTATGGGAGTGGTGGTTATTATGGGTGGGGCCCTGGCCTATCTGAACGGCAGCGGCGATGAACAAGTAGCAATGGCCGTTGCCAGAGGCTACACCGGTTCGGATGCCAGCCGGACCGCTGGACTTGATGCTCATTACCTAGATTCGGTGTCGCAAATCCAATGGGGATACTGCACCCAGTTCGTAATCACCGGCGACGATCTGGAGGCCGAGTCGATTCGCCATCAGTTCGTGGAAATTTCCGAGTCGGCCGTGGTGGTTGGCGGCGGCCGAAGCGTCAGAGTACATGTCCACGCCCCGGACCCCGGACCTTCGCTAAGCTTGGGAGCGTCTTTGGGCCAGCTAAACCAGATAGATATTCAGAATATGAGCCAACAGAATAAAGAATTTACCGCCGGGCTAAGCACGGCCGTATCCGGTGGTGAATTGGCGGTGGTAGCCGTCGCTTCCGGGGACGGTCTGGACGCTTTATTCCGGGAGGTCGGCTGCGCCGTCGTGGTCAATGGAGGCCAGACCATGAACCCCAGCGTGCGGGATATTCTAGAGGCCGTGGAATCCGCTGGGGCTAAACACACCATCATCTTGCCCAACAACAAGAACGTGATCGCCACGGCGGAGCAGGTGATGATGGCTAAGGACGGAGTACACGTGGTGCCCTCCGATAGCGTGCCTCGGGGAGTGGCGGCGATGTTGGCCTTCAACCCGGAGGAATCTGCCGAGAACAATTTGGTGTCGATGAATTCGGCTCTGGACGGAATCGTGGCCATCGAGGTGACCAAGGCGGCGCGCCCGGCCACGGTAGACAAGCTGAAATTTGCCGCGGGCCAGTACATCAGTTTGTTGGAAGGGAAGATTGTCGCGGCGGGAGAAGCTCCGGAACAGGTGTTAGAATCGGCATTGGCGCTGGCCGGGATGTCTCCAAGCCATGTGGTGACGTTGTACCTAGGGACCGCGGCCCATCGGGACGATGCCGAGGCGTTAAGCCAACGGTTGGAGCAACGGCATCCGGGTATCCAGGTTGACCTGGTCGATGGCGGCCAGCCCCACTATCACTACCTGGCTTCTGTCGAATGAACGGCGGTATCCATTGAGCGCCTGAAAAAGTGGATGAGATTACCTTTGGTTGCTGTAGAATTCGGGACGAGAATAGCGAATGATACTCCAACGGAGGAAATTAGATCCATCCCTTTCCGAGACGGATGGGGACGCAATTGGGCACAAAATACAATGGGAGGGTGCGATGCCCTGGCTAGTCATTCAAGCGCTTGACCTGCGGGCAACTTCGCGAGAAGAGAAATGGCGATCAGGATAGTCACCGACAGTTCCGCGGACCTACCGTCCGATATAGCCGAGCGGTTGAACATCACCGTGATTCCGTGCAACGTGGTAGTGGGCGATGTCAGCTACAAAGACGGCGTGGACATTTCCCCCGATGAACTTTACGGCCATCTGGCTGCCGGCATTAATTACCCCACTACTTCCCAGCCTTCGGCGGCGGACTTCCAATCGGTATACACCGCTCTGGCAGACCAGGGTCACAGCATTCTTTCCATCCACGTTTCCGGCAAGCTGAGCGGGACCCTGAACTCCGCGGAGCAGGCCAAGGCATCGATGGGGGACCGAGTTGAGATCCAGATAGTCGATTCCCAGCTTGCGTCGATATCCTTGGGGTTGGTGGTTTTGGCGGCAGCTGAACTGGCCGAAAAAGGCTTGCCACTGGCGGACGTAGCCTCTAAAGTGGCCGGCAGCCTGCCATTGACCAAATGTTATTTCCTTCTGGATACCTTGGAATACCTGCAAAAGGGCGGGCGTATCGGTAAGGCGCAAACATTCGTCGGCTCCATTCTCAATGTAAAACCCATATTGGGTATGGAAGACGGGGAGGCTGTGCCGATCGAGCGAGCCCGCAACCGTCAGCGGGGATTGCGCCGGCTTTTGGAGTTGGCCCGCCAGGCGGCTCCCCTGACTCAGCTGGCGGTGATCCATAGCAATGATTCGCTGCTGGCTCAAGGGCTGCGCCAGGAGCTTTCGGAACTATTACCCGAAGACCAGATAGTCTCCGCCCGCTTTGGAGCCACCTTGGGGACGTACATCGGCCCCGGCGCCGTGGGGTTGGCGTTGACCCGCGCCGGATGACTGGAGACGTGCGGTTGATCGCGCTCCTAAGACTTGTTTCATGACACCAGCCACTAGGCCGCTGGGAAGCCCGTGATATACTGAATTTCCGATGACTTCACGACCAAAAAGCGGGCTTTCTTGGGTGGATTCATTCCGGAATATCCTTACCTTGGAAGAAAGCCGGGGGTTTGACAACAAGGCCGTGATGGGAGGTCTGGACCGGTATATCCAGACTTGGACCGAAGAGATGACCGCCCGGCTTAGCGGCCTGCAAACGGCTTCGAATCTCTTAGACAACTCATACTTGGGGATGACCGCTGAGGAGCGGGGCGAATGGGCCGGCCGGTGGCGCGATCTGCTGGATGGGGACTCTTCAGGATCGAACGTCGGTGTTTCCCACCCGCCGGAAGCCAAGAAGGCCCAGCCGTCAACTCCCAGCGATCCGGCAAAGAAACCGGCTCCCCGGCAAGCTTCAACCCCCGGCGGACTGACGGTGGATTCTCCCGTGGATCGTCTGCGGGGCGTCGACACCAAATCGGCGGCCAGGTTCAAGCGCTTGGAAGTCACCACTGTCCGCGATCTCCTTTATCTGTTTCCCCGCCGTCACATCGACTATTCAACCATCGCCAAGATTTCGGAAGTCTCGCCCGACGAACCTTGCACCGTAGTCGGCACCGTCTGGGAATCCTGCGCGGTCAAGCAGGGCTACCAGGGCCGCCGGGTAGACACCGAGACCGTGTTGAGCGATGAATCCGGCAACATAAAAGTCGTATGGTTCGGCCAGCGCTACCTGGCCCGGACCCTGAAGCCCAACACCCGGATAGCCATCAGCGGAAAGGCCAGCGTTTTCAATGGTCAGTTGGTCTTCGAGTCGCCGGATTACGAATTGCTGGACCAGGGACAGACCCAGATCCATACCGGCAGACTGGTCCCGGTTTACCCATTGACCGAGGGGTTGACCGCAAGGAACGTCCGGAGGTTGTCCTGGCAGGGGTTGCAAGAATGGTTGGCGGGCGTTGACGAATTTTTGCCGGAAGACGTTTTGGCTCAGAACCATCTGATGCCCTTGCAACAAGCCGTCATGCAGGCCCACTATCCCGATGACATGGCCGCTTGGGAAGAGGCGCGCCGGCGGTTGGCGTTCGACGAATTGTTCACTCTGCAATTGGCGGTATTGGCCCGGCGCCACCACCAGGCGAACGAGGTCAAGGGGGTGGCGGTTCAGGTCGATAGTCAGATACTGGCGGGGTTCTACGATTCGTTGCCTTTCACGCTAACCGCCGCCCAGCGCCGTTGTGTAGACCAGATCCTGGGCGATCTAGAGAGAGGCACTCCGCCGATGAACCGGCTGCTTCAAGGAGAGGTCGGCAGCGGCAAAACCGTGGTAGCTCTGGCGGCGTTGCTGGCGGTGGCTGCCGACGGCTATCAAGGCGCGATCATGGTCCCCACGGAAGTGCTGGCCGAGCAGCATTTCCATACGGTGGTCCGGTTGCTGGCAGGTCTGGCTCGTCCGGTACAGGAGGAAAATCTGGTCTCGGTGTATCTGGAATCTCTGGGAAGGCCGGTGTCGGTAGGACTGCTTACCGGAAGCACCCGGCGGCCGGTAAAACGTGAACTCACCGAGATGGCTGCCGCTGGGAATCTGGACCTGTTGATCGGCACCCAAGCCCTGATCCAGTCGGGTGTTTCCATGCCTAAGCTAGTCCTGGCCGTGGCCGATGAGCAGCACCGTTTTGGCGTGATGCAGCGGTCCGCCTTGCGGCAAAGAGGGGACGAGACGCCTCACGCCCTGATCATGTCGGCCACCCCCATACCCCGCACGTTGTCGCTAACCCTCTACGGCGATCTGGACATTTCCACCCTCGACGAATTGCCCGCCGGGCGGCAGCAGGTTGCCACCCGGTGGCTCCCTCCGGAACGCCGCCCGGCCGCTTACGGATTCATTCGTAAGGAAGTTGAAGCGGGCCGGCAGGCCTTCGTCATTTGCCCGCTAGTGGGTGAGTCGGACACCATTGAGTCGAAGGCGGCGATCGCCGAGCATAAAAGGCTATCCGAGGAGGTTTTTCCAGACCTGCGGGTGGGCTTGCTCCACGGCCGGATGCCGGCCAAGGACAAAGACGCCGTTATGCGCCGGTTCCGGGAAGGGGAGGTCGACGTCCTGGTTTCGACCGCCGTGGTCGAGGTTGGCATCGACGTAGCCAACGCCACGGTTATGCTGATCGAAGGCGCCGACCGGTTTGGGCTGGCCCAGCTGCATCAGTTCCGAGGCCGGGTGGGCCGGGGCGAGCATAAGAGCTACTGTCTCTTGCTTTCGGATTCTCCTTCGGAGGCGGCTCGGGAGCGGCTGGGCGCGCTGGAGCAGATCCACGACGGCTTCCAATTGGCCGAGGTTGACTTGGAATTGCGGGGGCCGGGAGACTTTTTCGGCACCCGTCAGAGCGGATTGCCCAATCTGCGGATGGCCCAACTGTCGGACCGCAAGCTGTTGGAAACCGCTCGCGACGAGGCGGCCCGGGTAATGAATCAAGACCCGGAGTTGGCCGCCCCGGAGCATGCCGGATTAGCGGCTCAAGTGGCCCGATTCTTGGACCAGGTCACCGCCGAGGGAAGCTGATCGGCGGGGGTCGCGAATCGAACCTTATTCGTTAAGATGAGGTCTTGAAGCGGTAGCCGACATTCCAGATGGTTTCCACGTAGACCCGGCCGGGTCCTTCCACTTTAGACCGCAGCCGACGTACGTGCACGTCCACTGTCCGGGTGCCACCAAGGTAATCGTAGCCCCAAACCTGGCTTAGCAAGGCGTCTCGGGTGTAGACCCGGCCCGGATTGGAGGCTAGAAGCACCAGGAGTTGGAACTCCTTGTAGGTTAACGATACCCGGCGGCCGGAGACGGTGACATCGTAACGTTCCAGGTCAATCATCAACTCTCCGGCCCTTAGGACTTTAGAGCTGGCTGGACCGTTAACTCGATAAATCGCCTGTTTTACCCTGGCGGCGAGCTCCTGCTCCTTTACGGGTCCGAAGATAAATTCGTCGGCGTTAAGAGAGGGGTCATGATCCGAGGCCTGTTCTCCGGGAATAACCAGCACAACGGGCAGCTTGAGTTGCTTGCATCGGTCAACGAACTGGTGGGTCTGGGCGGTGCCGACGGATGCCAGGTCTACCAGGACCGCTTCCGGCGCTACCGGGTCGCCACCTTCCTCCAAATGAGACAGGTCGGCGCCCACGCAGCACGAAAACCCGGCCCGGTCTATTACCTCGAGCAGTGGCAGCGCTCCGTTTGAATCATCCGCCAGCAGAAATAAGCTATACAACGCCTTGCCGTGTCTCCGCCGATGTTTTTGAGACTAAGTTAGGCAAGTATACCACCCGGTGAGTGCGTTTAGACGCCTACGTTACCCCTCCCTAGTTTACCCGGCTGAGCCAAATTGACTGGCCGGGAGGTGACAACTATGATGTTGGGAGATTCCGGTTGAATGCTGGCGAGAGATTATTACATAGCTGGCTGAGAATCGACCAAGGGAGAATTTGATGAGCACTCAAACCTTGCCCAAGAAGCCAAGTGAAGTGTGGCAACAGATCCGCGGCGGGAGTTGGCGAGGGGTAACTTCCGGGGTTGCGCCGGGTTACGTTCAAGCGAATCTGGCGATTTTGCCTCAAGACTTGGCTTTCGAGTTTTTGCTCTTTTGCCAAAGGAACCCTAAGCCCTGCCCCGTGTTGGAAGTTATAGAGGCAGGCAACGTTGAACCGGTGCTGACGGCGGCGGGAGCCGACATCCGTACCGATATTCCAGGGTACCGGATCTATGAGAACGGGGTGATGGTGGATGAGGTTGAGTCCTTGGTGCCCCATTGGCGGGACGACTTGGTCTCGTTCCTGATGGGCTGCAGCTTCTCCTTCGAAACCGCGATGATCGAAGCGGGCATCCCGTTGCGCCACCAAGAGTTGGGACGCAACGTGGCGATGTACATCACCAATATACCCACCGTTCCTTCCGGGCGATTTTCAGGTCCGATGGTGGTCAGTATGCGTCCGATAAAACGGGAGCAGATCGTCCGGGCTGTCCAGGTGACCTCACGGTTCCCGGCGACCCATGGCGCGCCGGTCCACATCGGCGATCCTGCGGCCATCGGCATCAAGGACATTTCCCGGCCGGACTTCGGGGATGCGGTAGACATCTACCCCGGAGAGGAGCCGGTATTCTGGGCCTGCGGCGTTACTCCCCAGGCGGTGGCGCTAAATTGTAAACCAAGTCTGATGATGACGCACACTCCGGGGATGATGTTCATCACCAGCCAGCGCGACGCTGACTACGCGGTGCTGTAGCTTTCAGCGGTCAGCCATCAGCCATCAGCTTTCGACCGAGGATAAATTATGAGCGAAACCATCGAAGATATTGTTTTGGATCATGACAAGCGGGGTGTCGCTCTCCTTCGGCCCCACATGGCGGTAGACTTTTGCTCGCAGGCGGCTCAGTACATCATGGACCATCCCGGCAACGTGGCCATCGTTACCGGGTTCTACATATTGTCCGCCGGCAGTCCGGAGACGGACGGACCCGCTGGAGCGATCGCCATCGGTAGAGCTTTGCAGGCGCTCGGGCGAAGGGTGACCTACATCACCGACTCCTACACCGTGCCCGTGCTGGAAGGTCTGTTGGAGGATGGTACGGAGGTAGTGGATTTTCCCATCGCCGACATCGAGACGAGCCGAAAAGCAAGCTCGGAGATCCTTGAGCGGCTGGACCTATCATTGATAATTTCCATCGAACGTTGCAGCCGGACCAATGACGACGCCTACTTGAATATGCGATACGTGGACATCACGCCTCACACCGCCCGGTTGGACTACCTGTTCGAAGCCGGCATTCCGTCGGTAGGCATCGGCGACGGCGGCAACGAGATAGGGATGGGGAATCTGGTGGAGTTCATCCCCCAAGTTGAAACCCTGCCCAACGACCCGGCGGTGACAAAAGTGGACCGGCTAATCATTTCCAGCGTTTCCAACTGGGGCGGATATGGACTGGTGGCCGCGCTATCGGGTTTGGCGGGGCGGAACCTGCTCCCGACCATTGAAGGCGAGACCAAGGTGATTCAAAAGTCGGTGGACATGGGCGCGGTTGACGGCACCACCGGCGAGAGGGAGTACTACGTGGATGGCTTTACCACCGAGGAAAACGGGGTGTTGTTGGCACGGTTGCACGCGGTTGTTGAGCGGAGTGGCTGACGGGGGAGATGTCCCGGGGGTCGTTCTCCTGTGCGGCTAAACCTCCCCTAAATCCCCTCCTTACGAAGGAGGGGACTTTTCTTCGTTCGACGTTGGTTTGGATTTGTTTAAGGCCACTCTGATGATTGATTCTAAGACTCCCTCCAGGTTGTCGTAAACGTCCTGGTTGGTAAATCGCAGGAAACGTATGCCGAAAGCTTCGATAAAGGCTTGTCTTCGTTTGTCGTCCTCGACGGCATTCCCGATGAAATGGCTGTCCCCGTCTATCTCCACAGCCAGTTTCAGCGCCGGACAGTAGAAGTCGATGACGTATGGTCCAACGCTATATTGTCTACGGAATTTGTAGCCGGCAATATTTTTTCTACGTAGACTTGTCCAAATTGTATTTTCAGCCGTCGGCGAGTCGCTTCTTAGTCGGCGGCGTTTCGCTTTCTCAGTGGATTTATTGAAAAATTGGGTCACTTAAACCCCGCTGGAGCCTACGTTTGTAATGTCGAAGCCAGCGAACTCCGTCCCCCCTTACGAAGGGGGGACTATAGGGGGGTCGTTCCCCGGCGGGATCTCGTAGGGAATCCGTTGTGATGAGTCTGCCCCAGCTAAGCTACCCTACTCCTCGCCGCTAAACCCCGCCGGGGACAGGGTTTTCTCCTCGAGGACCAGCAACCGCCGAAGCTCGTAGATCTCATCGCGGAATTGGGCGGCTTTTTCGAACTGCAGGTTTTTGGCCGCCTCTTTCATCTGCACTTCCAAGTCTTTGACCACTCGGTACATGTCGGAGCGGGTCATTTCTTTGCGGACGACGTCGTAACGGTTTCGGCTTTCTGCTATGGCTTTGATTCCCTCGGTAATGTCATGGACCTCTTTGTGGATGCTCTCGGGCTCGATTCCGTGCTCTTTGTTGAACGCATCCTGGATAGTCCGGCGCCGGTAGGTTTCATCGATGGCCGACCGCATCGAATCGGTGATCCGGTCGGCGTACATAATGACGTGCCCGTTAGAGTGACGGGCCGCACGGCCGATGGTCTGGATGAGCGACGTTTTGGAGCGGAGATAACCTTCTTTGTCGGCGTCCAGAATAGCCACCAGGCTAACCTCGGGTAGGTCCAAGCCTTCCCTGAGCAAATTGATTCCCACTACAACGTCGAACACTCCCAGACGAAGGTCGCGAAGTATCTCTATCCGGTCCAGGGTTTGAATGTCAGAGTGCAGATAGTTGTTGCGAACACCCATCTCCGAGAGATAGTCGGCCAATTCCTCGGCCATGCGCTTGGTCAGGGTGGTTACCAATATACGTTCCGACCGGTCGACTCTGATCTTGATCTGTTCCAGCAAGTCGTCGATCTGGCCTTCAGTAGGTTTTACTTCCAACGTTGGGTCCAGCAGGCCGGTGGGGCGGATCACCTGCTCCACCGTGGCCGTACTTCGCTGCATCTCGAAGGCGGCGGGGGTTGCCGACACGTAGATAACCTGGTTGATATGGCTTTCGTATTCTTCGAAGTTCAGGGGCCGGTTGTCCATGGCCGAAGGCAGGCGGAAACCGAAGTCCACCAATGTCTTTTTCCTGGACATGTCTCCGTGGTACATGCCCCTGACCTGGGGCAGGGTCATATGGGATTCGTCGACGAACATGAGATAGTCTTCCGGGAAATAATCCAGCAGCGTCCATGGGCAACTGCCGGGCGCCCGGCGGGAAAGATGGCGGGAGTAGTTTTCCACACCGGAGCAGAATCCGGTTTCCTGTAGCATCTCCAAGTCGTAGTGGGTGCGGCTCTCCAGTCTGGCCGCTTCAAGTATCTTTCCTTCCGCGCGCATCTCCCCTAGCCTTTCTTCCAATTCCACACCGATATCAACGATGGCCGCTTCCAGTTTTTCCTTGGAGGTCACGAAGTGGTTGGCGGGGTAGATGGCTATTTCAGCAAGGTCGGCCAGCACTTCGCCGGTGAGCGGGTCCAGTTGAACGATGCGCTCCACCTCGTCGCCGAAGAATTGAACCCTTATCGCCGCCTCTTCGTAGGCAGGGATGATTTCTAAGGTATCGCCGCGGATGCGGAACTTTCCACGGGACAGGTCCATGTCGTTGCGCTCGTAATGCATGTCCACTAGTTGGCGCACCAACTGGCGCCTATTCCGAACCTCCCCAACCTTTACCTGGGCAACTAAGTTGAAGTAATCCTCTGGGTCACCCAGCCCGTAGATGCAGGAAACCGACGCGACGATAAGGACGTCCCGGCGGGTTAACAGGGAAGTGGTGGCAGACAGTCTTAGCTTATCCAGTTCCTCGTTGACGCTGGAGTCCTTTTCGATGTAAGTGTCGGATTGGGGCACGTAGGCTTCGGGCTGGTAGTAGTCGTAATACGACACGAAATACTCGACGGCATTGTGGGGGAAGAACTCTTTGAATTCGGAGGCGAGCTGGGCGGCCAGGGTTTTGTTGTGGGCCATCACGATGGTCGGCCGCTGGACTTCCTGAACGATGTTGGCCATGGTGAACGTTTTGCCGCTGCCGGTCACGCCCAACATGGTCTGGAAGATGGCGCCGTCATTGACGCCTTGCGCCAGCCGGGCCACCGCCTGAGGTTGATCGCCGGTCATCTTGAAATCGGCGACTAGCTCGAATCGCTTATCCTTCGGGCTTGCCCCGGCGGCCCAAACGTCTTTGATTTCCTTTCCGGCATCCGCCCATTTTTTCGCGCGGGTAATTTCAGTCATTGATCCTCAAGAGGTGGCATGGCCGAATCTCATGCGACACCGATTATACGCCTGTACTCGTCGTAGCAACGCAGAATGAGGAGAAGCCCTAGCCCCCGCCGCCGAACTGTTGCAGGGCCAGCCGGATACGTTCTTCCACCGGAAGGTCGGATGCGTCTTTCAACCCGTTCACCGCTTGGCGGGATTCCACGGCGGTGTAGCCTAAAGCCATCAATGCCTCAATAACCGCGCCGTCTCCGGAGCCTTCAGAAATGCCGATTTCCGCCGCGCCTTCGTCGATCTTGCTCTTCAACTCCAACGCAATCCGCCCTGCCGTGCGCCGTCCCACCCCCGGAGCGGAACTGAGGGAAGCGATGTCGCCGTTGAAGATGGCCTGTTGCAAGTTTGACACGCCCAGACTGGAGAGCAAGGCCAGCGACAGCCTGGGTCCCACGCCGGATACGCTGTTTAGCATAAGGAACAACTGCATAGCATGGGTGGAGGAGAAGCCGTATAGCACCGGCTGATCGTCACGTATCCGGAGGTGGGTAAACAACCGGACTTGACCGCCCGTTGGGCCCAGATCGTTGATGTCCGATCCTGGGACAGAGATCTGCAGGGAAATCCCACCTACTTGCAGGTGCACCCAGTCGGGTCCCACGGCCTCTAGGATACCGCGGACGCTAACGATCAACCGCTACCTCTCAAAACCCGGGGATATCTCCTGGCGCAGGGCGGCGGCGGACCGACTCTTTATTAAATGGCAAAGCCCCACCGACAGGGCGTCCGCGGCGTCGGACTCAGGGGTTTCCTTCAACCCCAGGGTGGCCGCCACCACCTGCTGCATCTGCTCTTTTGACGCGGCGCCGAAGTCGGCCACCGAGCTTTTGATCTCGGCAGGCGAATAGGAGAAGATGGGTATCCCCTGGCTGGCGGCCCCGATAAGAACGACGGCCTGGGCCTGTCCCACGGCCAGGGCCGGTCCGGGGAAATTACGTTCCCCTCTTCCGACGAAGGGTCTCTCCACGGCGATAACCTCAGGGTGGAAAACGCTGATCATGTTCAAGATATGGGTATGAAGCTGATAAAGGCGTTGCTCTAACGGCATCTTGGAAGGCAAAGAGACTACCCCGTAATCTTCCGCTTCCGGCTGGGGGTCCGACGAAAGAAGACCGTAACCCATCCGCAGGGTGCCCGGGTCTATCCCCAACACTAACATCTTTCTTTATTTTCCCCTGGTTATCAGTCTGCTGACCGGTACCTTTCCAAGACCTCGGGCGGGAAATCGGCGCTGGTGTAAGCTTTTTGCACATCGTCCAGGTCTTCCAGATTGTCCAGCAGTTTGAGCGTCTGTTCGGCTGCCTTTTCTTCCAGGGTTACGGTGGTTTTGGGAATCATGGAAATCTCTGAAGATTCGGGAGAGACACCTTCTTCTTGCAACGCTTTCTGCACCGTAAGAAGGACTTCGGGAGCGGTCAATATCTCAAGCACACCGTCTTCGATGCTGATGTCATCCGCCCCGGCGTCGATGGCCATGAGACCAAGTTCTTCTGCTCGGGATTCATCCGTTATCGCCAGGGCAATGACTCCCCTAGTCTCAAAATTCCAAGCCACGCAGCCGCTTTCACCAAGATTGCCGCCGCCCTTCGCAAAGGTCGACCGTACATCCGCGGCCGTGCGGTTCCGGTTGGTGGTTGCTGCTTGGATCAGGATGGCCCCACCTCCGGGACCATACCCTTCATAAACGATCTCTTCCAGCTTCTCGTCGCCGTCTCCGCCTTCACCGGTGCCCCTTTTGACCGCACGGGAGATGCTATCCTGGGGCATGTTGTTGCTTTTGGCTTTGTCCAGCATCAGCCGGAGACGGAAATTCATGTCAGGATCGCCGCCACCTTCCCGAACGGCCAGGGTGATGTCCCGGCTAATCTTGGTGAAAATGACGCCCCGTTTGGCGTCAGCCGCGCCTTTTTGATGCTTGATGGTGGACCATTTAGAGTGACCTGACATGATAAAACCCCCTTGGATATCGGCCCAGTCGCCGAGACTGCTTTCCCTAAGCCAATGGACTGCTCAAGATTGCTGCCGTTACGGGATTGTAGCACTAGCGATTTGGCGGGGTCAAAGAGATTATCGCAGGCCTTCAGGTAATGAAACTACCATCACGCCCCGCTCCAGATCGATGTCCTGAACCACGTCCGCAAGGGCGGGAATCAATATCTCGCCGCCTTCGCCCGAGACGATATAGACGTCGTTGCTGCCGGTCTCCAAGATATCGCTGACCCTACCTAACTCTTCGCCGTCTTGGGTTAAGACGAGCAGATCCAGCAGTTGAAAGTGGTAGAACTCGCCCGGGGGCAGATCGGGAGTCTGGGAGATGGGGACGGTGATCCATTGATCGACCAGCGCCTGGGCTTGAGAATGGGTCGTTAACCCATGGAACGTGAGGATAAGTTGATTGGGTTTGCCGGAGCCACAGCTGGAAACCTGGTACGGCGCCGAGCCGATGTAAAGAGTCTCTCCGGTGTCGAACCGGTGGGGTACGTCGGTGTAGACCTCTATCCGGACGCTACCCCATAGGCCGTGAGGGCCTAGGATGCGGCCTACGTTGATACTTGAGGAATCGTCCATCCCGAAACCACCGCCACCCAACCTGGAGATTGGCCCAGAGGCCAAAGGTTCGCCATCGAGTTTGGTCTAAACAATCTCCAATACCGCATGGGTATCTTCTTTCACGGCCGCCACACGTAACATTACCCGCATGGCCTGGGCCACTCGTCCTTGCCGTCCGATGACTTTGCCTTTGTCTTCCGGGGCAACTTCTAGTCGAAGTATTACCCGGCCTTCAGACTGCTCCTCGGTAACAACTACCGCATCGGGGTTGCTAGTCAGGGACCGGGCGATGTACTCGATCAACTCTTTCATTCCGAGGATTCCTCTTCGGGCGTATCTTTAGAGGTTTCTTCACCCGTATCTTCAGAATCAATATCATCAGCGGATTCGGCTTCACCGGAAATTTCTTCGGCTGATTCTTCGGCAGCAACTTCGGCTACCGGTTCTTCCGCTGTTTCTTCGGCCACGACTTCAGCCACCGGTTCCTCGGCTGCTTCTTCAGCGACTGCCGTCGTGTCGTCCGCTTCAGGTTCAGGGGTCGGCGCTTCAGCCACCGGTGCCGGTGCGGGCGCCGCTACCTCGGGTTCTTCTTCAACCGCCGTGGCGGTGGTACGCTGTTTAGGAGTCCTGGTCAGAATGCCTTTCCAATCAAGGATTCGTGCAACCGCGTCGGATGGCTGAGCTCCCTGGCTAAGCCACGCCTGTGCCCGGTCTTCTTTGATGGTGACCGCCGGCGGATCAGCCATGGGGTCATAGTTTCCGATCCATTCTACATATGCGCCGTCTCGTGGGGCTCTGGAATCCGCTACCACGATTCTATATGATGGGTTTCCCTTCTTCCCTACCCTTCTCAGTCGAATTCTTAACATCTAGTCTCCGAAGTTCCTCCAAGATTGCTTGTAACACAGTTGAAATTCTAAGCTGACAGGGCTCGGTTGTCAATTCCAGCTTAGTCGAGCCCGTGCGTATATTGCGTCTGGCGGCCTGACCTAGCCTTGTATCGAGCCAAAAGAAAAACCCCAGCGAGGCCGGCACGGGAATGCCGTTCAACCGAGGCCGATCTATAGATATTTTCCGTGGATGCCGGTTAACCGGCATCGCATGAAAAGGATCGGGCCCAGCCAACCTGTCGATTATTACCCCTATCCAAGTTTCCGAATTATAGGGGCGATGGTAGACATTGGCCTGGGCCCGACAACGGGTTTTCGTATTTTACGAAGGATAGTTAGGCTACGATCACCTCGTCGTGTCCAGACAGATGCCTACCATCGCCCCTACGTGCTAAACTAACTTTCATAAGCCATCACCTCCTTCAGCAAGATTCCGCAAAGCGGTCAAGCTATTCTAGCAACGGCTTTTCCCTAATGTCAAGACGGATTCAACGTGATCTGTGCCGTTGCTGACCCTACATCAATCGATATTCCGCCATCTAGCGTCTCTTCTTGTTAATCGCGCCGGACAGGCAACACTGGTTTACCCGCCGTGGTAAGTACTCCTGGATCGAGGGGGAAAATGCGCCTGGTTTTCATGGGTACTCCGTCCTTTGCTGTTCCGGTACTGGAAGGACTAGTCGCGGTTGAAGACGTTCAGGTCGTTGGCGTTTTTACGCCGCCGGACCGCCCCAAGGGAAGAGGCCGGACTACCGGGATGCCGCCGGTAAAAGCCCGCGCTCTGGATCTCGGGTTAAGCGTCTATCAACCAGACTCTTTGCGTTCTCCCCAGGTTCAGAGTGAACTGGCTGAACTCCAACCTGACGTCATCGTGGTGGCCGCGTACGGTAAATTTCTGCCGCCTGCCATCCTAGAAACTCCGCCCCACGGTTGCTTGAATATTCATCCGTCATTGCTCCCCAAGCACCGCGGTCCGTCTCCCGTGGTAACCGCGATCGAGCAAGGGGATGCGGAAACCGGAGTCACGCTGATGTTGCTGGATCAAGGGATGGACACCGGGGACATCGTCGCCCAGCGTGGTTACCCGATGTCTTCCCAGGAAACGTCGGAAGAGCTTACCGGAGTGCTGTTCGCATTGGGCGGCGAGTTGCTGTTGGAAAGTCTGGTTGCTTGGGTTAACGGCGAGATGGAAGCGCGTCCTCAGGACCAGGCTTTGGCCACGGTTACCCGCAAGTTGGAGCGAAGCGACGGTTTGGCCGATTGGGACGTGGCGGCGGCAACTTTGGAGCGGCGTGCCCGGGCTTATACGCCTTGGCCCGGTTTATTCACCCAGTGGGAGGGCAGCGTTATGAAGTTGTTGGAAGTGACCGTCTCATCGCTGCCCGATGGGCTGGAAGGTCCGCCCGGACGGGTCGTGTCCTTGCCGGCGGCTGATACACCGATGGGAGTGGTCACCGCCGAGGGCGTCTTGGCGTTGAAGACGATTCAGGTGGAAGGCAAGCGGGCTCAGTCTGCGGCCGAGTTCCTCAGGGGCCGCCCCCAGTTCATCGGCTCCCAGCTCTGAGCCCTTTTCATTAATGGGTATTGGGGGCTATTTGAAACTGGGGACTACCTTCTCCATGAGCAGCCTCAGGGACTTGCGTTGACGTTCCTGGGGGATTAGGTTGCCGTAGTTCACGTCGAATATGATCTGCTCCAGACCCAGTTCTTCCTGCAAAATGTGCAACCGGTCCTCTACCGCCTCCGGAGTGCCGTACGCCACTTTGTCTCGCAGCCATTCGTCATAGTCCGCTGCCAGAATCCGGTCCGACTCGGCCTGCCAGTCTCCCGTCGTCCCCCCGTAGGCGGCGTAGCTCCCCACCCTTTGCCCCAGACGCTCCACCGACAACATCGCGCTGTCTCTGGGCTCTGCGTAGGCTTGCTCGGCGGTGTCGGCCACGTAGATGGGGATGCGCAACCCAACCTTGCCCTGTCCTTGGTGACCCGCCTTCTGCCAGGCCTTCCGGTATTCAGAGATGTAAGGGGCCAATTCCGACAGCGCGAATACTCGTGACGGGTTGATCAGTATGGGATAGCCTAGGCTCCCCATGATTGGGAAGCTCTCCGCTGAGGTGATGCCGATGTGGATGGGAGGGTGGGGAGTCTGCAACGGTTTGGGATGCACCGAAAGATCGTTGCAGGTGATGTACTTGCCTTCATATGAGAAAGACTCAGTGGTCCATGACTTCACGATCACATCAAGGAATTCGTCGAAGCGCTCCCGGCTTTCGCTGAAGGGGACGTTGTAACCTTCATGCACGTTGGGGAAGGTGCCCCGGCCCACGCCGAACTCCAGGCGGCCCTCGCTTATATGGTCCAGAGTAGCGACCTCTTCAGCCAGGCGTATCGGGTTCCCCAAGGGCAAACAGATCACCGCAAGCCCGATTCTGACCGTCTTGGTTCGGGCGGCGAGGGCGCTGGCGATGGTTATGGGAGCGGAAAGCACGCGCGCGGGGTTGAAGTGATATTCGGCCAACCAGACCGAATCCACGCCTAGCGCTTCGCCCTCGTCCGCCAACGCGAAGCATTCCTGAAACGCTTCTTGTTGAGTTCCGCCCTCTCGGCGCGGGAACTCTAAAAACAGTCCAAAGTCCATAACAACCTCCGTGGGTCCCGCGGAGAAAGTCCTGCGGGCGTCGTGCTTCTAGGGACCTGGCTTGATACTACATCAATACCTCGGTGGGTCAAGTCGATTCGGAGCGCCTTAACCAGAAGGGTTTTCACGATCGGAAATGAGGTATCACTTGGCGGGAGAAGGTTTCCATCTGTTGGAAAATACCGTCGATGTCCGGGGCCAGGAAGCTTAGATTGAAGTCGCGCACTCCGGCGTCGATGCGCTCTTGAACGGACTGGACGCAGTCTTCCGGGGTGCCCGCTATGCAAAGAGCCTTGGCGATGTCCTCGGCGCTCCTCTCGGCGGTAACGTACCGCTGGCCCACGTTTTCCACCGCTTGGGCCAGGGCCGCCTCCGGGTCGTCCATTATCGATGTCGGTTGGTTCAAGCCCCAGTGAAAACCGCTTAGGTCCCTTCCCGCCTCGGCTGCTATCTGGGTAATTTCCTCGTTGCTCTGTTTCAGACGCCGGACGGTGAACAGGTATGGATACCAGCCGTCGCCCAACAGAGCGGCCCGGCGCATGGCTGCATCGCTGCGGCCCGACACCCATATCGGCGGATGGGGCTGCTGGACCGGCCCGGGCAGCAGGGTCACGTCGTCGAAATCGAAGAACCGGCCGTGATGGCTGACGTGTTCCTCGGTCCACAGCCGTTTCATAACCTGCAGCATCTCGTCGGTGCGCCGGCCCCGGGTCCGCACGGAGACGCCGACGGCGTCGAACTCTACCTGGGTGCCCCGCTGGCCGCTGATGCCGATGCCGAAGTCCACCCGCCCGGCGGAGATCACGTCCAGCGTGGAGATCATTTTGGCCAACAGAACGGGATTATACAAAGGGACGATTACAATGCCGGTCATGACCCGAAGGGTCTTGGTGGCCCCGGCGGCGGCGGCCATGGCCGGGATGCTCAAGACCGTGGGCCGCGGCGGGTTGCCGTCCATCAAGTGCTCACCGGTGGTTATCCGGTCGAAGCCCAAGGCCTCGGCCCGGCGGGCAAACTCGGCGGCGTCCCAATATCCGTCGGCGTTAAAGTTGCATCCGAAAGTGACTTGAGGTGTTGTCATGGAGCCTCCTAATGCCGGCAGCGGTCTCGCCGCTTTCCGGCTGGGTCACCAAGCATGATACCCACGGCCATTTATTTGGGCAAGATACGGTGGCCTCTGAGTCCGTATCTTTTCGAATTCGGGGAAACGCATCACATAATGATAGAGGCTCTCCCGTTGTTCAGGCGAAAGCCAGGACCCAAAGACGCACCCTTTCCAGTAACATCGGCTAGCGCGAAGGCAGGCGCGCCTGGATTCCGGCCTGCGCCGGAATGACGGGTGCGCGGCCGCCGATTCCCTTTGGCCTTGGCCAGTTGTGCCTGTTTTGGATGTGTGATATATGGTCTACCATGACGATTGAACTGGGGTCCGGACATCCGGCGAACCGGTTTGCGTCGAGCTATTGAAAATAAATGCACTCCAATTTTGAGGATTAGACGTTATGGCCGAAACCACGCTGAAGATTCATGGCGCCCGTTTCATTATGACCCTGGACCCGGAACGGAGGATCATTCAAGACGGGTCCATCATCGTTGAAGGCCAACGCATCATCCAGGTGGGTAAGGCCACGGAGCTGGAATCGGTCAAGGCGGACCGGGTGATCGATGGCAGCGAGATGGTGGTGACGCCCGGCTTTTGCAACGGGCACATGCACATCAGCTACGCCCACGCTACCCGGGGCGTATTCCCCGATGACTTGGGAGCTAGCTACTTGCCCAACGTGTTCAAGCTGCAAGGGGAGATGACCGAGGAAGAGGAGTACTACACGTCCCTCCTGGCGATCACTGAGCTTCTGAGATACGGCACCACCTGCTTTCTGGACCCAGGCAGCACCAAGCACCTGGAAACCTGCATGAAAGCTTATGAGGAGTCTGGCTGCCGAATCATCGTTGGGTGGCACGTGGCGGACCGTCCCAATCCTCTGAACCTTCCGGTCTCGTCTACCGCCGAGGCTATATCAATGATGGATCAGACTATCCAGTCTTTTGACAATCGCTTGGACGGCAGGATGCGAGCCTGGGCCATGCCCTTCTCCCCCTCTTTCTCCACCGAGGAGTTATTGCGTGGCGCCAAGGAATTGGCGGACCGGTACGGCACGGGTCTCACGCTGCACTTTAATAACAGCCCACAGGCGGTGGAGGCCAGTTTGAGCCAACATGGCAAGCGGCCCGCCGAATATCTGGAGGACATCGGAGTCCTTGGTCCAAGTACCCTATTGGCTCACTGCTTGGGCATCGACCAAGGCGAGGTGGATGTTATGGCCAGAACCGGTACCAAAGCGGTGATGTGCCCCACGGCGGCGATAAAGGGCGGCGCGGGAATGACCAGAACGGCCTTGCTGCCGGAGCTGCTGCGGGCCGGGGTCACCGTTGGCCTGGGTACCGACGCAGGCAACAACTCCAACCTGGTGGAGACGATGCGGTCCATGTACTTGGCGGCGGTGCTTTACAAGGACGGACGGGAGGACGTGGGGATGATACCGGCGGAGACGGCGCTGGAGATGGCTACCATCAAGGGAGCGGAAGCGCTGGGACTGGGAGATGAGATCGGCTCCATCGAACCCGGCAAAAAAGCGGACTTGGTGCTATTCGACACCAAGCGGCCCGAGTGGCGGACCATTTTTAACCCGGTTAATAATCTGGTTTACAACGCCGACGGACGTAGCGTTCACACGGTGATCATCGACGGTAAGGTTGTGGTTGAGAACCACGAACCCCTGTTCGTCGACCAGTGGGAGTTGATTCAAAGAGTGCAGAAGTTGGGGGAGGGATTGCTAGCGAGGACTGGTATTTCCTTTCCTTCAAGGTGGCCGATCGTGTGAGGTGGGGAAATCCCCCCAACCCCCCTTTACGAAAGGGGGGCTAGTTCCTTCCGGGTTTTAAATGACGGTAGTGAACTGTGGGGCGAGGGACGTTATTCCGGCACCCAGAGGACGCTGGAGATTTCACTGAACTCCCGCCAAAGTTTGGTCCAGGAATCGCCGCCGTCCTCGCTACGGTACATGTATCCGTAACGGCTGCCGGCGAAAACCACTTGGGGATCGGCAGGTTGCATGTTGACTACCCACATGGCGGTGTTGGGTTCGACCGGCAGAGGCAGGCTCTCCCAGGTCTTGCCGGTGTCTTTGGACCGCATCACGGCGCCGACCCGGCCGGGGGTTGAATCTCCGATGGTGACGAAGATGGTGTTGGGCTGTCCCGGTTGCACCATGATTCCCCGAGGGTAGGTATAAGGGAAGACTTCCTTTATACCGAGACGGTCCCAATTGGCGCCGTCGTCGGAGCTGGTGTAAACGTCGTTGTTGACCACGACCACCACGGTCTTGGGCGGCCCGCCGGCGACGGCCACGTTGTGCACGTCCGGGTTGGGGATCGCCCCGTTGATGCTCTCCCAGGTATCGCCGCCGTCGGAGCTGTGTCGCAGCCCATCAACTTCAAGGCCCACCCAAATGTCGCGCCGGGTTACCGGGTCCACGGCGATACCGGTCACCCTGGGCACGCCGACGTTGGGGCACTCTTCGGCGACTTCCATGGGGCGTTTCTCCCAGGTCTTGCCCGCGTCGGAGGACCGGAAGAGGGCGGCCGGAGTGGGCGTGCCGGTACCGGCGAACATCAGATTGGGGTCGCCGGGGTCCGCGGCCAGCGCCCAAACGTTGTAGCTATTCAAAGAGGAATCGACCGGTTGCCAGGTCTTGCCGGCGTTACCGCTGCGGTAGAGGCCCTTGTCCGTCCCGGCGAATACGATCTCCGGAGAAGTGGGTGTGTTCAAAAGCGTCCGAACCAAGGCGTCGGAGTGCAATCCCGCGCCGATACCGATCCGGCCCCAAGTCTCGCCGCCGTCGCCGCTGCGCAGTATCCCCTGTCCAACGGTTCCCACCAGGATGGTCTTTACGTCTGTCATGGCAGTACAACCTCCTGTTTTAATGGTCCTGGGCGTGCTCGCCACCCGGTTTATCCTGTCACTCCCACTGCATCAAGAGGGCAATCCCAAGCCTGTATATGCTGAGTCTCAGTCTCCGGATATCTTATACCACTCGATTGCCGGAGTCATCCCTTGGCTCGCTATTTGTCTTGGACCACAGCGCCAAGGGCATGGGGTAAGGGATTCTTGGAGGTCCGCCACCGAATCGGTATAATGTCCATGAAAACGCGGCCGGTGGCTGGATGAATGCCACCGATGATAAGTAAGAGGGAATGTGAAGATGTTCGATCTAGAGGAGTTCATCGCGTCGTGCCAGGTTGCCATAAAGGAGCACGCTCCTCAGTTGGCGGTGAAGGAGTTGATGGAGCGGACGATGTCGTTGTCCGCCGATGTGGAATCTTCCCTGGGGACTCCGACGGCCGGCGGGATCACCACCCTGCACCGCTCTTCAGACTTGACCGTGATCAACGTGATCTGGCCTCCCGGAATGACGATCTTCCCCCACGATCACCACATGTGGGCGGTGATCGGGATCTATGGTGGCCAGGAGGACAATACGTTCTTCCGCCGCACCCCTCAAGGGTTGGACCGGGCCGGTTTCAAAGCCCTGGACATCCAAGATTCGGTAGGACTGGGACCGGAAGTCATCCACGCGGTTCACAATCCCAGAAACGTGCTCACTGGAGCCGTCCATGTCTACGGAGGAGACTTCTTCTCTGAGTCCCGCAGCGAGTGGGATCCTGAAACCCTGGAGGAGAAGCCCTACGACATGGAGCATGCGATGCGCGCGTTTGCCGAGGCCAACGACGCATGGCTGGCCCGGCAAGGGAACTGATCGCCGCGGTCGATGCAGCCGATTCCGTGTGGCCCCGCGCATGTAACTACCGGCTGAGTGAGTCTAGTGGCCTTGTTTCCGTGGCTCAGCAACCCGGTGCCCGAAGCTGCCTTTGGGGCCTATGCGAACATGTTCGATCTGGCGAGGATTCCATCCGCCGATGCGGCAACTTGACGTGATTGGGCGCTTATTCTACACTGCACCGGGGCACGGGCCACCTCTGATTCGAACACTTTGAGTGGGGTTGGCGCGAGGCTTATCCGGATAAAAATGAAACGGGGGCGCGTAGGTCTTGGATCTGAAGGACTACATTCGAGACGTGCCCGACTTTCCCAAACCGGGGATCTTGTTCAAGGACATCACCCCGTTGTTGGCTGATCCCCAGGCCTTCAGTCATGCCATCGACAGCTTTCAAGGCCTTTTCAAGGGCGAGGATTTCGACTCTATCGCGGTGGTGGAATCCCGGGGGTTTCTGTTCGGAACACCCCTGGCCGACCGAATGAAGAAGCCGATAATCCTGGTGCGCAAGCCGGGCAAGTTGCCCGCCGCTACCCACTCCATCGAATACGCCCTCGAATACGGCAGCAACACCATGGAGATCCACGTAGATGGCATCGGTCAAAATGACCGGGTATTGCTGTTGGACGATCTGTTGGCCACCGGTGGCACTTTAGCTGCCGCCGCACGTTTGGTGGAACTGTCCGGTGGGATCATCGCCGGCGTCGGCATAGTTATCGAGTTGATGGACTTGAACGGCCGCAAAGGGCTGGAAGCGTACAACGTCAAGTCGTTGATTCAATACTAGAAAACAAAGATTAGAATCGTTTAATTAAAAAGTTATATCAAGGAGAGGACGATGGCGGACAGTATAAAGGTAGGTAATGTGGAAATCACGGCGGTGCTCGACATGATCCCGCCGCCCCGGGACCCAACGGTGATGTTCCCTGAGACATCGGCCAGCGACTGGGAATCCCACGGCGACGCCCTAGAAAATGGCCAGCTTCAACTCTACTACGGCGTTTGGGTGATTCGCTCCCAGGGTCAGACTATTCTGGTGGACACGGGTATGGGACCCGGACCCCATGAGCATCTAGGGGGAGCCGAAGGGAAATTATTCGACCGGCTGAGGGACGTTCTGATACCCGCCGACCGGCTGAACAACACCAACGTCGGCCCGTCCGATGAAGTCAACATTGTTGTGCATACCCATCTCCACGGCGACCACGTAGGATGGAACCTACGGTACTCGGGCGGTATGCCGGCGCCCTATTTCCGCCGCGCCAGGTACCTGGTCCCCAAGGCCGATTGGGACCACTTTACCGCGGAAGGAACGATAGATTCAGCGCCTCAGGTCTCGCGCCAAGTGATGCCGTTGCGCCGATTGCGTAAGATGGATCTGATCGAAGGCGAGTACAACATCACCGACGAAGTATCGACCATGCCCACGCCGGGACACACCCCCGGCCACCAGGCCATCTTGATCTCCTCCCAAGGAGAAAAGGCAATGATTGTGGGAGATGTCCTGCACAACAAGGCCCAGGTCCAAGAATCCGATTGGTGCGCCGGCGTGGACATCGACAAGGGTCTGAGCCGTCAGAGCCGCGAGAAAGTTCTGGACATGGCGGAAAAAGAGAGCTACGTGATAGCTGCCGGCCACTTTTCGCCAGCAGACCATATAGGAAAGGTGGTCCGCTTAGAGGGCCGCCGCTACTGGCAGGCTGTGTAACAACGGCAAGCAAATAAGAACCAGACGTAGGGGCGCACGGCCGTGCGCCCCTACCCATTTTCCCGGCGCTGGGCGGTGGATCTGCCAGCCTAACAAGTTTCAAATCCGATCCTTCCGACTTTGCCGGGCTCGCTGTTCATAGCCCGCATGATTCGTGTGGTGTTATAATTTCCCGGCCGAAACCTGTATTTGTGAGAGATGACCTGTGACTACCGAGCGAAGCCCCAAAGACCTACGGCGAGCAGCGGCGGATTTCCGCCTGCGCTATTACGGACGCTACGGCAATCCGGGCCCGCCTCCGGCGATGGCCGAGCTGGCCCCTGAAGTGATGCAACTGGTCGATGAGACCATCTACGGGGAGATCTACAACCGTCCGGCGGTGAATCTTCAAACCCGTAGCCTATGCACCATCGCCGCTCTGACGGTTCTGGGCCATAGCCCCGATCTGTTAGCCCGGCACATCCAAGGGGCGCTCCACGTCGGAGTGACCCGTGAGCAGATCTCCGAGATTATTTCCCAGATGGTGTTCTACGGCGGCATGCCCGCGGCGGTCAACGCGTTCCGCGTGGCCAAGGAGACCTTCGACCAGAACTCCGGCTACCGGTTCGGTCTACAGTCTGCTACGCCGGCCAATCAGCCGGCGCCGGAAGTGCCGCCACCATCCCAACCACCGGCCAGAGCTGCCGGCACCAGAAACACGACCGGTACCAGAGATACGAGTAGGAGCGCTAGCGATGAAAGTAGGGTTCATCGGGACCGGGAACATGGGCAACCCAATGGCCGCCAATCTTATCAAGGCAGGCCACCAGCTAACCGTTCACGACCTCCGGCGAGAGGCGGCAATCAACCTTCTGGAGATGGGCGCGGAGTGGGCGGACAGCCCAAAGGAAGCGGTACCGGGCAACGAGGTGGTCCTAACTTCTCTTCCCGTCCCAAGGGACGTGGAGGCAGTGGTCCAGGGGGAAAACGGAATCCTGGAAGGCGCAGTTGAAGGATCGATATACGTAGACCTTTCCACCAATTCGCCTACGGTGATCCGCCGGCTGCACCAAGTGTGTGCGGACCGGGGTGTCACAATGTTGGACGCGCCGGTTAGTGGCGGGGTGTACGGAGCAGCGGCGGCCACTTTGGCGGTGATGGTGGGCGGTGACGCAGATGTCTTCAACAAGGTCAAACCGACCCTGGACGCCATCGGCTCCCACGTGGTCTACTGTGGCCCCATCGGCAACGGGTCGGTTTGTAAGATCTGCAACAACCTGCTCAGCATGGGCATCGGGGTCCTTATGGCGGAAGCCCTGACTTTGGGCGTAAAAGCCGGGGTGGACCTGGCGGTATTAGCCGATGCCATCGCCAACAGTTCAGGCGGTAGCAAGCGCCTAACGGAGAAATTCCCCAGGTTCCTGTTCAAAGGAAACTTCGAGCCGGGCTTTGCCACTGCTCTAGCAGCCAAGGACGTGCGTCTGGCCACCGATTTAGGCCGGGAGTACGGGATACCCATGGAGCTTTCCAATATGGTAGACCAGCGCCACGTTGAAGCGATGTTCCGGGGTTGGGGCGCGGAAGATTCCGACGCGGTGGCTCGGTTACAAGAAGAGAAAGCGGGCGTCCAACTCCGGCTGCCCGAGAACTAGGTAATCAACTTGTCGATCTAAGCGGTAGCTAAAAGCTGATAGCTTTATTTGGAGGATACCCATGGTTACAGGTTTGGAAAGATCCGGCCAGGTCGAACCCAACGATACCATCGAAGCTATTGAAGAATGCTATCGGTTGGGTTGGAGCGACGGCCTGCCGGTGGTACCTCCCGTCGAATACAAGGTGCGGGAGATGCTGGAATATGTGGGCATGACCGGGGAAGAGGAACTGCTGTCCCTGGAGATGCGCAACCGGGTGCTTACCTCCGAGAACGCCGCCGCCAACGCGGTGATGGCTGGATGCTTGCCCGAATACTTTCCGGTACTGGTTACAACCCTGCGGACCCTTGAGGAGGAGAAGAACTTCGTCCACATGGCCTCCGCTTCCACCAGTTCCCCAGCCATCTTGATGATCGTCAACGGTCCCATCCGGGAACAGATCGGAATGAACTCCAAGGATGGTCTTTTCGGCCCCGGGTTCCGGGCCAACGCTTGCCTGGGCAGGTCCATCCGGCTCTGCTTCATGAACGGTTTCGACGCCCGGCCCGGCGTGCTGGACCGGGGGACCCTGGGCAATCCCGCCAAATATACGCTATGCATCGCCGAGAACGAGGAGGATTCGCCGTGGGGCGGCCTCCACGTCAGCCGGGGCTTCCAATCCGAAGATAGCTGCGTCACCGTGGCGGTGGCCTACAATCCCATCACCGTCAACAACGCCTACGGGCACACCGGGGAGTCCATTCTCGCCTCTTTGGCCGACACCCTGAAGTCGGCCTGCTTGGCTTGGCGGTTCCCGGCCCAGTGGGTCGTGGTCATCGGCCCGGAGCATGCCATCACCCTCAAAGACGACGGTTGGACCCGCCGTGGCATGCAAGACTATCTGATAGAGAACGCCACCCGGCCGTTAAGCGAACTGATCCGGCTGGGAGTGGCGCAAGGACCGGAGAAGCCGGGAGACGACCAATTGGTGCGCCGGTGTGCCCGGGAAGCCGACGATATCTGGATAGTCATGGGCGGCGGCACCGGCGGCCGCAACAGCGCCATCATCGACACCACCGGCTACCGGATACGGACACGGAAGGTGGATGTGCCGGGGGGATGAACTAGCAATGTTTAACCGGCAACATGGGCAACATGGATGAAGTTCACCCAGTATTTTCTGTCAATACAGGACCGTCCCGACCGGGTATTGATAAGGCCAGAGTGGCTCTTACGAGTTGTAGAGCACCCGGTCAGGGAAGTCGTACAGGCGGATGGCCGGATTAGGCGCTGGGCGGCGATTGAAGAAATGGGAGGTCGTTTCCTCCGGGTTGTTCTTTTGGCTGATGGAGAGACAGTTCATAACGCATTTTTTGATCGTAGGTTCACTCTATGAAAATCAAATATTTCCAAGAAACAGATACGTTGTATATTGAATTTAAACCCGCGGACATCGCGGAGACTAGAGATTTGGATGAGAACACACTTTTGGATCTGGACCGCGACGGAAATATCTGTGCTATGACTATCGAACATGCCAAGGACCGTACTGATGTTCCCCACTTTTCTTATGAGCATGTGAGCGAATAGCGAGGCTCATCTCCTTGCAAAATCTGAGCCGCTGTGTAAGATTATGAGCAGTCCAAATTAATGTGCCCGGGCAACGGCGGCATTACATAAGGAGGGACTATGGCGGAGACTGTAACGGTTAGGGATATGCGTTTGGTGAATCCCAGGGGGACCGACCTTTCCTCTGGCGAGTTCCACCTGAACGACCGGCCCAGCGAACTTAGCGGCAAGACCCTGGGCTTGCTGGAAAACCACAAAGCCAACTCGGACAAGGTTCTTCAAGAATTGGCCGTGATTCTCAAAGAGAAATACGACCTTAAAGACGTGATAATGCTTAGCAAGCATTCGGCCTCGTTGCCCACCAAACCAGAAGTCGTCCAAGAACTTATGGATAAGGTGGATGTGCTGATCACCGGGATAGGTGATTGAGGGTCCTGCAGTTCGTGCAGTGTGCACGACGGTATCGAGATGGAGCGCCTGGGCATCCCCACCGCGTCTATCATCACCCACGTTTTCCTGCCCACGGCGAAGGCCATGGTCCGGATGATGGGCGTCCCGGACTACGAGTTCGTGGTTGCCCAACATCCGTTGTCAAGCCTGACTGATGAAGAGTGCAAGCAGCGGGCCGCTGAGATCGCTCCGGATGTAGAGCGTATCTTGGTGGGCAGCGCAGCCAAGCAGGCAGTCTAGCCTTCTAAATCTGGCCGCAGGTTTCAACTTGGCGTCCAAAGGGGCGGCGTTTTTCCCGCCCCTTATTTCGTGTAAGCTGAGTGCCATTCGATTGAACGCCAATTGGGGCTGTGGTACCATAAATCCGGATTGTTACCAAATTCACGAAGTCCATGATTTTGGTTCAACCTCCTCTATCAACTTTTTCATGGGAGCCCGGTAAATGGATGGGCTGAAACCCCGCATAGCCGACGCGATGCACCGCCAATCCCAGCCCACTGTCACCGTTCTTTCCACCCTTCTAGCCGTCCAGGACGAACTTGGCTTCATCCCCAAACAAGGGATTGAAGAGGTAGCGGCTTTCACCAGTTCCACTATCAATGAAGTCTGGGCGGTTGCGTCCTTCTATCCCAACTTTCGTTTCGAACCACCGTGCTTGCACCAGGTTGAGGTGTGTTGGGGCGCTTCTTGCCACTTGGTCGGCGCCATGCCGCTGATCGAGGCGGCGTTGCAGGCCAGCGGCCTTGAAACGGAAGGCGATACTTCCGACGGGCGGCTGACACTCCGCTACAACACCTGCCTGGGCGCCTGCTCCCAAGCCCCGGTAATGGCTATCGACCATCACTTGATCGGCCGCGCGACTCCGGAATCAGCCAAGGCAAGGATCGCTGAATTGCTGGCGGAACAGAATGGCTAGTTTCGAGGAGATTGCCGCCGAAAGCCAGCAGCGCTGGGAGGAGTTAACTGCCGGAGGCCAGCCTTGGATAAGGGTCGGTACGGCCCTTTGCGGGAAGGCCGCCGGATGCGACGCCGTTATCGCAAGCATCGAAGCTGCTTTGGAGCAGAACGGCGTTGCCGCCCAGCTGAGTCAGGTGGGTTGCTTGGGCCTATGCTTCGCGGAACCGCTGGTGGATGTCCAGCTTCCCGGCGGACCAAGGGTTTTTTACGGCAATGTGACCCCTGATATGGCTGCCGAGATCGTGTCTAATCATGTTGCCGGAGGAAGCCCGCTGGCTCACTTGGCGCTTGGCTACCTGGCGGCCGGCGGGCCGGATGAGGAAGTTGATTCCACATTGGCCGGGATACCGGATCTTAACCAACATCCCATGCGGGTGCTGGAGAATCGGGTGGCGCTGCGAAACGCCGGGACCATCGACCCTGGGGACATCCATCAGTACATCGCCTACGGTGGTTACCACGCCTTGAACCGGGCCTTGACGGAGATGACTCCGGAAGAGGTTCTGGAGGACGTGAAAACCTCGGGTCTGCGAGGCCGAGGCGGCGCGGCTTTCCCCACGGGTGTGAAATGGGGGTTCCTAGCCGGATCCAACGCGCCGCAGAAATACATACTCTGCAACTGCGAAGAGGGGGACCCGGGGGCCTTCAACGACAAAGCTATTCTGGAGAGCGACCCACAGACTTTGGTTGAAGGGATAATTCTGGCGGGCTACGCTACGGGCACCAGCCACGCCTATATATTTATCCGTCACGGCCACGACGGACCCATAGACCGGGCTCGAGCCGCTGTCGTCCAGGCCCAGGAAATGGGCTTCTTAGGTGAGAACATCCTCGGATCCGATTTCAGTTTCCATCTGGAAGTGGCCTTGACCGGCGACTCCTATGTGGCCGGAGAGGAGAGCGCCCTGATGGAGGCCATCGAAGGGAAAAGGGCGATGCCCCGATACCGCCCGCCCTTTCCGGCGGCGGTCGGTCTGTTCGGCAAACCCAGTAACATCAATAACGTGAAGACCTTGGCATACGTCCCGGAAATTATCGCCAAGGGAGGCGAGTGGTTTGCCGGTATCGGCCATGACAAGAGCACTGGAACCGTAATAATCTGCCTGACCGGCGACCTGAAATACACGGGTATGATTGAAGTGCCTCTGGGCATCAATCTGAAGGACGTGCTGTACCAGGCGGCCGGAGGCGTTCCGGACGGAAAGGCGCTGAAATTTGTGCAGACCGGCGGGCCGTTGGGTGGAGTGCTGGGCGCCGATAACATAGACATCGTGCTGGACTTTGATATTCTGAGAACCGCCGGTGCTATTCTGGGCTCAGGGGGAGTCATCGCCGCCGATGAAGACAATTGTGTCGTCGACTTAACCAGGGCCCTCATCGCTTTCTGCCAGTACGAGTCCTGCGGGAAATGCTTCCCCTGCCGGATGGGGATGAGCCACTTGTTAGAGGTGCTGGAGCGGATCTGCCGTTTGGAGGGTGTTCCAGAGGACTTGGACCTGATGCGTAAAGTGGGTCAAGATATGCAGGCCGGTTCCCTTTGCGGGCACGGCCAACTCGGTTTCAACCCGGTGGCCTCGGCCTTGCGTTATTTCGGCGAAGAGTTTGAAACCCACATCCTGAACCGGCGCTGCCCCACCGAAGTGTGCTCGGCCCCCCGATTCTCGCCAGTGTCTAGCCGCAGGTGACGCGACAGATACACCGCAGAGGCGCGGAGTTCGCAGAGTGGTTAGTGTAAACGAGGTTACACAAACCGTGATTGGAGCTGGTATAGAAGTTCACCGGGCGCTTGGGCCGGGACTTCTTGAATCTGCTTACGAGGAATGTTTGTGCAGGGAATTAGATTTGCGAAAAATTCAGTTCGATCGGCAACGTCATCTGCCTGTAAACTACAAACGCATAAGGCTGGACTGCGGTTACCGGCTAGATCTGCTAGTTGCTGGCACGGTTGTTGTCGAGATAAAAGCGGTCGACCGATTATTACCTATTCACCAAGCTCAACTGTTAACCTACTTAAGGCTTGGCGGATGGAAAGTAGGGCTGTTGATGAACTTCAACGTAGCGGCATTGAAACAAGGTATAAAAAGGGTCGTTTTAGGATTGGATGAATAATGGGAACTCATAATATCCTCCGCGTCTCTGCGGTGAAAACGGACCGGAGTAGTATCCATGGCAGATGACATAACCATCTCCATTGATGGGGTTGAGATAATCACCCAACCAGGGAAGATGATCCTGGAAGCGGCTATCGAAGCCGGGGTGTACATCCCGTATCTTTGCTACCATCCCGGCATGAAGCCCTTTGCCGCCTGCCGGATGTGCGTGGTCGGCGTTGAAGGAGGCCGCGGTTATCCCGCCGCCTGTGTCCAACCAGTCGCGGACGGCATGAAGATCCGCAACGAAGTCCCCGACGTTCTGGAGTTGCGCCGGTCGGTGATGGAGATGCTCATCGCAGAGCATCCCGACGGTTGTCTTACCTGCCACCGGGTCGAAATATGCGGACCAAACGACGTATGTCTCCGCCACGTTTCGGTCAACGACCGGTGCGTCACCTGTCCCAAGAACGAGCGGTGCGAGCTCAAGGACACCGTCCGCTACTTGGGCATGAACCTGGAGTCACCCCTGGATTACAAGTACCGCCAGATTCCCTTGGAAGTCGCCGACCCCTTCTACGACCGTGATTACAACCTGTGCATCGTCTGCGGCCGTTGCGTCCGGGCTTGCGAGGAACTGCGGGGCGACGACGCGATCTGTTTCACAGAGAGGAGCGGCTCCGCGCTGGTGGGCACATCGTTCGGGACGTCTCTGCTGGAATCGGGGTGTGAGTTCTGCGGCGCCTGCATAGATGTCTGCCCGGTGGGCGCTCTGGTGGAACGTGACCACAAGTGGGAGAAAGCAGCCCGAGTTGAGCGCACCATCTGTCCCCATTGTCCCGTTGGCTGCCAGCTCAACCTGGAGATTAACTCCGCAGGCCGTTTCATTCGGGCCGTACCAGACCTCAACTCGCCGGCCAACCGGGGCCAGGCCTGTTTCAAAGGCAAATTCGGCCTGGAGTACGTCAACAGCTCCGATCGGTTGCGCAAACCGTTAATCCGCCGCAACGGAGTACTGGAAGAGGCTACCTGGGAAGATGCCCTGGACCTGGTATCGACCAGATTTTCCGAGTATACGGGCGACACGTTCGCCCTGCTTACTTCGCCTCAGAGCACCAACGAAGAGCACTATCTGGGCCAAAAATTCGCCCGAGTGGTGATGAACACCAATAACGTGGACCAAACATCTAATGTGCAACCGGAGTTGGTCGAAGCCTTGGAGAACGCCCTTGGCTACGCCGCGGCCACCAATCCTATCTGGGACCTTGAGAATTCTGGTTGCATCTTGGTGTTCAACTCCAACGTTACCGAAGAACACAACGTAGTTGGCGTGCCGATCAAACGGGCCGCCAAGCGCGACACCAAACTGGTGGTCATCGATTCTCGAGAAGTGGAGTTGACCCGTTACGCTGATGTCTGGTTGCGTCCGGCGCCCGGAACCGAACTGCTCCTCCTTGGTGGCGTACTCCGGTCTTTGATCGACCAAGGATTGGAAAATCCCGAGTGGCTGGAAGAGAACTGTGAAAGTCCGTCAACGGTCCACTACGCGCTGCATAATCTGGACATGGACCAGATCGTCCAGATAACCCAAGTTTCGCTGGATGACATCGCGGAGGCCGCCCGGCTTTACGGCCAAGCTGAATCGGCGTCGGTGGTCTACGCTCTGGACAACGTCTCGGTTGATTTAAGGCAGGACTGTGTCCGGGCGTTGATCGACTTGGTGTTAGTGACCGGCAATCTAGGGAAACCGGGGTCCGGCATCTATCCCATGAGGCAAGGGGCCAACGAGCAGGGGGCCTGGGACGTTGGCTGCGTGCCTGGGCGGCTTCCCGGTTACCAGCCGGTTGGCGACGAAAATGCCCGTCAAATGTTCGAGGAAGCCTGGGGAATCACATTGCCGTCCAATCCGGGGCTTGGCCTGGCCGCAGCCATCCGTGGAGCTGCCGAAGGACGTATCAAGGCAATGATGGTGATTGGCGACAGCGCCAATTTCAGCAATGGAAAGTTGGGCGATGGGCTGTCGGCTCTGCGGGAGTTGAACTTTTTGGTGGTTCACGACACCTTTTTGAGTCCGGTGGCCGAGATCGCCGACGTCGTTTTGCCCAGAGTTACTTTCGCTGAGAAAGAGGGGACATTCACCAACTTGGAACGCCGGGTTCAACGGCTAACGGCTTCCATTCAAGTGAAGAACAACGACTCCCGTCCGGAAAGCTGGGTGATCTGCGAATTGGCCCGTCGAATGGGAGCATCGGGGTTCGACCACCATTCGCCCAGTCAAGTCATGGACGAGATCGCCCGCCTGAGTCCCATCTACGCGGGGGTGTCCTACAAGCGCCTGGAAGAGGAAAGCCGTTTGGTTCTAAGGACCAATCTGGAAAGCCCCCAGCCAACCCAAGTACTCCATTCCAGCAGGGAATACCGAGGTATCCAGTGGCCCTGCCAAGAACCCGGCGCCCCGGGTACCGAAACATTGTACGTTGAAGGTTTCCAAGAAAGGAAAGCCGACCCGGCCACTCCCGAATTCCGGGCTGCCGAGCCGGCCGACGATTCCGAATATCCATTCTTATTGGTTCCAGGGCGGGTTCTGCTGCAGAACCATCGGGACATGGAAATCATCGAAGGAAAGCGAAACCGCATACAGCGGCAGGAGTGGGTGGAGTTGAACGCCTCCGACGCCGCCGCGTGGTCGATCGGCGAAGGGGATGAAGTTGAGGTGCTCACCCAGAGAGGCGACCTGACGGGGCAGGCCCGGTTGGTTGATTCGGTCCCACCGGGAGTCGTTGCCGTCACTTCGTTATTCGGCCAGTTGGCGGTGGACTTGCAAGACAGTAAAGACCCTGACCCGGCATCTAATGTTCCGGGTTTGGATATTCGGCCCGCCAAGGTGGTGAAAGCCGGAAGCAACGGCTCGAGCTAACAGGCCGGCAAAGAGGTTTGGTTTCGGCCATTGGGGTTGAACCAATTTATTTATCCGCCCGTTCGGGTGCATGAATCGGCTTGATCGCCTTTGGGGTAAACTTGGTAGTTCGTGGGTACGACAGATGTCGTTAGCCGATCTAAGGAGTTCTTGATGGTAAGCCAGTCAACCGGAGGTAGCGCCCAATCACCCAGAGTGAGGGCGCTTCCTAACCTGCCCAAAGCGACTCTGGTGGAGCGCACCGATATCACCGAAGACTTGTTTGTGATCAAGCTAGAGCCGGAGCAGGGGCCCCTCAAGTTCAAAGCCGGACAATACTGTACGCTCGGTCTGGAAGGGATCGAACGGGCTTATTCCATCGTATCCGCTCCCCACGAGCCCTTACTGGAGATTTTCGTTGAAGTGGTGCCGGAAGGAGAGCTAACGCCCCGGATGCACCGGATGAAGATCGGCGACCAGATGTCGGTCCGTCCCCGGGCAAAGGGTCTGTTCATCATGGACCCTAATGTCCACCATCACTTCATGGTGTCCACGGTCACCGGAGTAGCACCCTCGATCGGCATGATCCGCAGCTACGTGAACGAGGGTATCCGCGACCACAAGTTCTACGTGCTTATGGGTGCCAGCTATCAGGACGAGTTTGTTTACGACAAAGAATTGGCGGAGTTCGCGGCAAAATATCCGGACCACATTCAGTTTGTCCCCACGGTCAGCCGTCCCAATGAAGACCGGAATGCCGGGTGGGATGGGGCCAAAGGCCGGGCAAACGCAATAGCCGAGGATGTCCTGGAGCGGTTGAATCTGCCCCAGGACGATACCATGTTATACGCCTGCGGCCACCCGGGTATGATCTCCGACGTGAAGGACAAGGTTGTTCCCAAGGGGTGGATGTTCAAAGAAGAACGGTTCTGGAAAGAATAGCCGGCTTCATCAAGCAACCTTCCCAGACTTGGATAGCCGGGGGCCGAAACGCCCCCGGTTTTTTGATCTCCGGCGATCGTAGCGGCATCGTCGCCAACTTACGGTATCTTAGCGGGCTCCGGGTGGGGTAGAATGACTGGTGTAAACCGCTGGGCACGGGTGGACAGTGACGCCGATACGCCGCCAGTACCTCAAGATTAAACACTCCTTCCCTGACGCTATCGTCCTATTTCGCATGGGTGACTTCTACGAAACCTTTGACGAGGACGCTCGAGTCGCCGCCAGAGACCTGGAGATAACCCTCACTTCCCGGAGCATGGGTAAAGACGTGAGAGTTCCCATGGCCGGAGTACCCGCCCACGCCATGGAGAACTACCTGGCCCGGTTGGTAAAAAAGGGCCACAAGGTCGCGATCTGCGAGCAACTTACCGATCCGGCCGCCTCCAAGGGATTGGTCGACCGCGGAGTGGTGCGGGTGGTAACGCCAGGCACGGTGTTGGAGTCGTCCCTTCTCGACCAAAATACCAACAACTACCTGGCTTCGGTGGTTATCGAGGGCGATTCGGCCGGATTAGCCTACGTGGACGTTACAACCGGCGAGTTCGCCGCCGCTCAACTCGACCGGTCCCAATTACCTCCGGAACTGGAACGCATAGCCGCCTCCGAGGTGCTGGCGCCCCGACCTGATGACCCGTCCCAATCGGCTCCCCTGCCACCATTGGCTGGTATTCGTGGAGAGCCAACTCTCTTGGACCCGTCCTGCTTCGAATACGAAGGAGCTAAATCGGCTGTGTTGGACCACTTCGGCGTTGTTTCTCTTGAGTCCTTCGGATGCCAAGATCTGCCTTTGGCGGTGCGGGCCGCTGGGGCCATCGTAGATTACCTGGGAGAAACCCAAAAGTCCGGCAATCTGCGACTAGCCAACCTGGCCGTTTACTACGCCTCGGATTATATGATCCTGGACAGCCAAACCCGGCGCAACCTGGAGCTGTTCGCGGCAGGCCGGGCGGAAAACAAAGAATTGTCATTGCTGGCAACGTTGGACTTGAGCAAGACACCCATGGGCGGTAGGTTAATGCGCCGCTGGTTGGGCCAGCCGTTGCTGGAACTGGAGGAGTTGAACCGCCGTTTGGACTCGGTGGGATACTTTTTCGAAGATGGCTTTCGCCGGGCCAATACCTCCTCCCTTCTATCCCAAGTCCCCGATATGGAGCGGATCTTGGGCCGGATAAACGCCGGGATGGTAGTACCCCGGGAGCTGCTGGCCTTAAAGCATGGTCTCGATGCCGTGCCCGGACTGGTGGAACAACTCGGCCTTGGTTTGGAGACGGAACATTCCCAGACTGGCGGTGGCGAAGACGTTTCCATGGCCTGGTTGAGCCGGGAATTGTCTCCGATACCGGAAGTGGGCTCCCTGATCGAAAGCGCCATAGCACCGGAACCGAGCGGCGCGGTGGGCGAGGGGAACGTGATTCGGGAAGGCTTTTCTCCCGAGCTGGATGAACTTAAAAAGGCCTCCCGGGACGCCAGGGGCTACATTGCCGGACTGGAACTGAAAGAAAGGGAACGCACCGGGTTGAGGGGCCTGAAAGTCGGGTATAACCAGGTGTTCGGTTACTACATCGAGGTCAGCAAAGCCAATGTTGCCCAGGTCCCCGAGGAATACATCCGCCGTCAGACCTTGGTCAACTCCGAACGATATATCGTACCGGAGCTAAAAGAGTATGAGTCTCTGGTGCTGAACGCCCGGGAGCGCCTGGATGAGTTGGAGAAAACCCTTTACCGGCAGGTATGCCGCCAGATCAGCGAATCAGGGGCCGCCATCTCCCGATTGGCTGCCGCCATAGCCCAGCTGGATGTATTTGCCGGCTTGGGGGAAATAGCGGTGCGCAACGGCTACGTCCGGCCAAGTCTGGACATGGGCGATGTCATAGATATCAAGGACGGGCGCCATCCGGTGGTTGAGGGTGTTCTGCCTCCGGGCGGCTACGTGCCCAACGACGTTTATCTGTCCAACGGCGACGCCAAGATTATCGTCCTCACCGGACCCAACATGGCCGGAAAGTCGACATTCATACGGCAGGCGGCAATCATCATACTGATGGCCCAGATCGGCAGCTTCGTACCCGCTACCCAGGCGGTCATAGGCTTGGTGGACCGGATTTTCACCCGGGTTGGACTACAAGACGACCTGACCACCGGCCAGTCAACTTTCATGGTGGAGATGGTGGAGACGGCGGCGATCTTGAACCAGGCCACGCCACGGTCGTTGGTGGTGTTGGATGAGATAGGCCGGGGCACCAGCACCTATGACGGAATGGCCATCGCCCAATCGGTTATCGAACATCTGCACAACGACCCCCGGTTGGGCTGCAAAACCCTCTTCGCTACCCATTATCATGAGTTGACTCAGTTGGCGAACACCCTGCCAGGGGTGCGCAACTTCACGGTTGCGGTGGCTGAGGAGGATGGCGACGTGATCTTCCTGCACCGCATCGCTCCAGGGGGCGCCGATAAGAGTTACGGAGTGCACGTGGCCCGCCTGGCCGGGCTGCCAAACGGCGTGGTGAACCGGGCTTGGGAAGTGCTGGCTGAGCTTGAGGAAAGCAACCACAGGGACGGACATCCCGTCAGCCGAAAGACCCACCGCCGGGAGCCGGACCTGCAGATGCATTTGTTCAATCCGGCACAGGCCCTGGCCGACGAGGTCAAGGCGTTGGACATTCCCAACTTGACGCCGCTGGAGGCCATAAACCGGCTTTATGAATTGCAGCAGAAAGCTCGCAACCCGGAGGGCCCCGCTTAACCATCACGAACAACATCCCGGAGCCGGTCACACGGAGTAGGATAATCGGCGGACCTTGATCTATTTAGCCTTAGATGGAGGAACCATGAGCAAAACTGCCTCTTTTTATTGGTGGCCTCGTTGATCGTCGTGCCGAAAGGTAAGAGAGTTGCTCTTACAAAACGGCGTCCAGTTGGAAGAAAGGGACTACTTTAAAGAACCGTTCTCGGAATCGGAACTGTTGGAGTTGGCTCAAGGCACTGGGATATCCGCGATGTTCGCCAGCCGGAGCCCCAGCCTAAAAAAACTGGGATTGGCGGGTAAGGAGCTCTCCGACGCGGAAATGGTGTCCTTGATGCTGCAAGAACCCCGTTTGGTGCGGCGCCCCTTGGTCCACATGGATGGAAAGTTGCTGGTGGGCGCGAATATCAAGGCGGTGGAAGCTGCCCTGGCGGAATAGCAGTTGCCGAATTTGGCGTTGCATCTCAGACAACAAGCAATTTTCGGTGCTGAATTGCACTGTATTCGCAGCGGAGGTTACGATATAATCACATTATCCGGTTCCCAATTCTGCCATTGAAAGAAGGCCCCACACTCGCCCATGAAGATATTTTTCGACGTTGACTACACTATCTTGGGGCTTGACGATAGTCTCCGCCCAGGGACCATGGAGACTCTACAAAAGATAAAGGACGACGGCCACGAGATCTACATCTGGTCCGGGATGGGAGAGCGCTGGGAAGTGGTGAAAAAGCATAACCTGGAACCTCTTATCAGCGGCGTGTACGAAAAGCCCACCCACCATTTCCACGAGCGACTGGAAGAACTGAGTGTTCCCTTCGAGCCCGATTTTGTCATCGACGACTATCCCGAGATCGTCGCTGCTTTTAGCGGCGTGTGGGTTCCGCCGTACTTCTTCAAACGAAGCGTAGACCAGGAAATGGACCGCATCTACCAGATCATTGCCGACGTCGTCGCAACCGGGTCGTCGGAAGACCGTCAGTACAAAGCCAAGGGCTCCACCATACCTCTCTTTTAGGGCGCTGCCATGCCCATCAAGGTGCTCCCACCGGACCTGGCCAGCAAGATCGCCGCCGGGGAAGTTATAGAACGACCCGCGTCGGTGGTAAAAGAGCTGGTTGAAAACTCTCTGGATGCTGGCGCTTCCCGGATAGTCGTTGAGGTCGCCGGCGGCGGTACCGAAAGAATTCGAGTCACCGACGACGGAGAGGGAATCACTCCTTCCGAGCTGGAAACCGCCTTCGCCCGCCACGCCACCAGCAAACTTCAGTCCCAAGAGCAGCTCGACGCCATCGCGACCCTGGGGTTTCGGGGTGAGGCCTTGCCCAGTATTGCCGCTGTTTCCCGGCTGACCATGACCACCCGTCCGCCTCAGTCCGGTTCCGGACAGCGCATCGCCATCGATTGGGGCATCAGGTCGGCGAATGGCGCCCAGGGATGTCCAGTGGGCACCACGGTGGAGGTCTCAGATCTGTTCGGCAACATGCCGGCCCGCCGTAAATTCCTGAAGTCCAATTCTACCGAGACAGGGCGGGTTCAAGAGTTAGTGGCCCGATACGCCCTAGCATACCCGTCCGTTGCTTTTCAATTGGTCAGTGACGGGCGCCGATCGCTAACCAGTTCGGGCAACGGCCAAGCCCGGGAAACGCTGTTGGCGGTCTACGGTTCCGAAGCGGCCGAGGATATGCTGGAGGTTCACGGCGAAGACCCGGAGAACGGCTACGGCGTCGACGGATTCATCAGCGCCCCCAATCTCCATCGCTCCAACCGGACTTACATGGCGTTCTTCGTCAACCGCAGGTGGATCCAGAGCCGCATGCTTTCCTTCGCCTTGGAGGAGGCCTACCATGGGCTGTTGCCGGAGCGCCGTTTTCCTTTAGCCGCTATCAACTTGACCGTGCCCTACAGCGATGTGGACGTTAATTCCCACCCGGCGAAGCGCGAAGTACGGTTTCACCAGGAAGGAAAGGTTTTTTCCGCGTTGCAGCGAACGGTTCGAGCCGCGCTGATCGCCGACTCGCCGGTACCGCCGCTACAGTCGCCCAGCGGCTCTTCTTCCGCGATGAATCCGTATCCGGTGGGGAGCCAGTCCTATTTCCCCCGCACCGTTTTCTCCGGCCAACAGCAGGGGACGTTCTCTGGGCCGGTTGACGCGGCGGCGTCCATCGCCGCTCCTCCTCCGCTGAAGGTCGTGGGCCAAGTCAAGCTGACTTATATCGTAGCTGAAGGGCCGGACGGGATGTTCCTAGTGGACCAGCATGCGGCCCACGAGCGGATCTTATTCGACAGGATTCAGGCCAAGGAGGACGCCGAGCGGCCCGCCGAGAGTTTGCTAGAACCCGCCATGGTTGACTTGTCTCCAGCCCAGCTTGAGGTTTTGCAAAAAAACCAAGAGATGCTGACCCACTACGGGTACCGGTTAGAGCCCTTCGGCGTCGATTCCTACCTGGTTAGGGCGGTCCCTAGCATCTTAAGCGAACAGGACCCCGGACAAGGGCTGCTCAACGTTCTGGATATGGTGGCGTTCGAGGGATTGCTACGGCAACAGGAGGACATATTGGCCGCGTCCATCGCTTGCCACAGCGCCATCAGGGCGGGAAAGTCCCTCAGCGAAGCCGAGATGCGGTCACTGCTCGAGCAGTTGGAGGCCACCACCAATCCCCACACCTGTCCCCATGGCCGTCCCACCATGCTCCATTTCAGCTCTTTCCACATGGAACGGGAGTTTGGGCGGCGTTAGCCGGTTGCGGGTTGAGTTGATGGTGGTGGATCGCCTGAGTGCGCCAACCTGTCAGTGCTCCGAAGATAGGATCGCCAGCCTTCGGCCACGCTCTTCGTCATTCCGACACCAGCCCTTCCGCTGAAGGGCGGCGAGGAATCGCAGGTAACATTAGCAAGACGGTCTAGTACTTGCACCAACGGCCTGTCCACCCTTGGAGGCGCTCTCAACGAAGGCCAGAGACCCCGATCCTTCGGCGGAAGGAGAGGGGTGACAGTGTTGAGAGCGAGTTAGCTAGATTCCCTGCAAGAAGCGACGACCCTCGGCTCGCACCACTTTGCCGAACCTGCCATGGGAATCCTGGCGTAGACTCTAAGAGGACTTGTTGCGGCGGGGGTCCAACCGGGGATCTTGGGCTGGGTGGAAAATGGAGTCTTCACCGGGGAATTCTTGGGACGCTGGGGTGGCCGTGGATTTTGGGTTACCTCGGCCCAGGCCGAGCGGCAGAGATACCGCGGCGATGGCCGCTACACCAAGACCGATCTTGGCCAGGAAACCCCGGCGCGACTGGCTGCCGGATTGGGATTCGGAAGATTCAACACTCACAACAAACACCTACTATGATGGACTGGACGCCCTTGGGTATGATTGGGCGTCTTTGCGGCTTCAGAGTAACTTCGCCGTAACAGCGCCGCTCCAACTATTTTACTTGGTGGGCCGGATTTTGCAACTGCCGCCACTTAATCGACTACCTCACCGGCGTCTTCCAGAACCATGCGGGCAACTTGCCGGCCCATGCGCACCGAGTAGTTGGTGCCCCGGTCTTCGGGGTATATCTGCGTTGTGTTCGCCAGATACAGGTTCTTGATGGGGGTCCGGTGGTCAGGGATACGCTCGCTATAGTTGGTGCCGATGATTGGCTGGGCCCCGTCCACTTTATGGTGGTGGTACTCCAGTATCCAGGACAGTTCGAAATCGGGGTTTAATCGGCGCAGATGGGGAGTGAGTTCTTCCATCAACTCCTCGGCGCTCTTCTGGTATAGTTCGCTTTCACGGCTGGGGTAGTTGGTGAGATAGACGATGTGGTGGCCCCCATAAAGGGACCGGTCGATCATATTGGTGTGCTCGATGATCCCCACGAAGGGAAGGTCGTGGTCGGCGATACTTATCCAGTATTTGTCGGTCAGCGGCCGGTCCATCACCAAGATCAATAGCACCGCCGACAGGTATTGAACGTTCACCAGTTTTTCCCGGTAGTCCTCTGGTAAGTCCGGAACCAGGCGGGTAAAGATATATGATGGGGTCGTGGCGATGACTGCGTCGTAGTTTCTGGATTCGGGTTCACTGTCAGAGAGTTGCACCTCCAATCCCGTCGCGTTGTTGTCTTCGACTAGGATCCGGTTGACCCCGGCGGAGATATGGACGTCGCCGCCTTGCTGGGAAACCCGCTCCCCAAGCACGTCGAACACCTCGCCGAAGCTTCCCATGGGGTAGCCCAGACGCTCTTTCTGCATACCCTTGCCCCTGGAGGCGACCCGGAGGTAAATCTTGCCCCAGATCCAAGTCATGCTGACCTGGTCGTAGTAGTCGCCGAACTTGCCCCTGAGAAGCGGCTCCCAAATAACCCGATAGGCTTGAGCGCCCATGTGCTTGACCAGCCAATCCCTAGCCGTAACGTCCTCAAACTTGCGCCAGTTCTTGGTCTTTTGCAGGACGAAGGTCCACCATCCGACCCGGAGCCGTTGTAGCATGGACAGTGGCTTGAACCGAAGCAGGTCCATGGGCGTGCTGAAACTCCAGATTGTGCCACCGTGATACAAGCCCACTTTGGACTCTAGCCAGGCCAGCTTGTCTCCCAGGCCCAACTCATGGATCAATTCGGTAATGGCCACGTCGCTGACAAACAAGTGGTGGTATCCGCGTTCCAGTTGGCCTCCGCCCACCGTAAAGGTCGAAGCCTGTCCGCCCAAAAAGGGCGCCCGCTCGAAAACTTCAGCGTAGTGGCCCCGTTTCGTCAGTTCGTAGGCTGCCGCCAGACCCGCTGCTCCGCCGCCGATGATGCCTACTCTCATGACACGTCTTCCATCGACTGACCGGTCCGTCCCGAGGGCTGATTGATCTGTTCCAGCGACGGTTCGGGTATCTCTCCGCCCCCGGTTAGTTCCTTGATAGATAGGTTTTGCTTCCATACCAGGACCAGGCCGGCCAAGTTCACCGGGAGCCACAGGGCTATCAGGTGCACGAACCCGGCGTAAGCGGCCCCAACCGACGCGCCGACCCCCAATGCCAGCAGGGTTTGCTGCGCCACTACCTCGAAGGGGCCGATGCCGCCTATGGCCGTGGGTACAGACGTGGCCAGGTTTGACGTGGCAGTCAGTAGCAACACTACAAGCAGGAACACCCAGACCGAACTGAATAGCTGGTCGATGCCGAAGGCATAGCCGACCAGATAGTAGGTGGAGCTTTCCAGAAGCCATACCGGAAGGGAGAAGACGAAGAGCGCCAGATGTTGTCTTGGCGAACTCAGCACTTTCAGTCCCTCAACAAAAGTCAGCACCAGACTTTGCACCTGGTTCCTACCCCATCGCGCCGGAATAACGTTGGTGCACCATTGGACAAAATCCAAGAACCGAGGTATAACCGCCAGACAGGTTAAAAACACCAGGGCGCCCAAGAACAGGACCACCATCAATCCGCCCACCAGTATCCAGGCAGTTCTTGAGATCCCGCCGCCGCCGTCGAACTGGCCCAACATAAATAAAATCGGCGCCGACACGGCGGCAAAGGCCAGGAGGGTCACTCCGTCGTAAACCCGCTCAACGGCGATGGTGGCGAGGGCCGCGCTAGCGTTGAAATTCTCCCGGCGCGCCAGATAGTAGGAGCGGACCAGTTCGCCCAGACGGGCAGGCAGCAAGTTGTTTGCCATGTAGCCGATCACTATGACCGGGTAGAGCCGGCTGACCGGGAATGTCCGCAAAGGGGAAAGCAGGTACCGCCAGCGCACACTGCGGAAGTAGACCGCTACGAAATACAGAGCGATGGCTGGGGCGACGTAGAGGTAATTGGCCTCCAAGAGGGCGCTGCGTATCTCGCCCAGGTCGACCTGATAGAGCAGCAGCAACATGAAGAGAGCGCTGACAACCAGAGCGAGCCAGAACCGCCAGTTAGTAAGCAGCAATCTCTAGATACCTCGACAAGATAATCGTGAACGGAGTTGGAAAGGTCACTGGGCGTCCCGGCAGAACTTGCGGCGTTTCCTCATCTTCTTCTTCACAGGATACGGTGCCCAGTATACCGGAGCTTCACGGGCCTGCTCAAGGACATACCCGTCCCGGACTCTCCGAATTCGGGCGAATTGCTTGGGCTATCACGGGCAAACCCTATTTGGGCAAGTAGCTGTAATACTCAGACTTGTACCAATCGGTATCCAGTTCCCGGAACAATATATAGCCTAACGTCTTTGACCACTTTTCCTTGCTGGTGGCCACCTCCCCGAAATAACGTAAATCTTCTCCCAGTTGTTTCCTGCTGGGGATGCCGCGGAAGCCCCACTGGAACCCCTCGTCCTGCCGATTCTCGTGGGGACGGCGGTAGGTTTCAGGGAACCACAGCAGGTCTAAGAACGGGCCCTCTCTCTGGAACTTGGTCAACGAAGTGATGCTCGTTAGCTTGTGTGCCACCGTCAGGAGCAATGCTTGGGATTCGGTGGTGTCCGACGCGGGTTTGCAACTGGAATTCCAACCTTCATCCCCTTCGGCCTTGAAGCAGTCGAACCTTACGGTGTTGTCGTCCTGCTGAGTCCGCACGTACCACTGGAATGGGTACCACATGTCGTAATCTACCAGAACTGCCGGATCGTCTGAGGAGTTTCCGGGCAAAGCTTTTTTCTGAAGCTTTTCAAAGGTGACGGGCAGGTCGGCGCTGCCTTGCGCGTATACCAGGATCTCCTTGTTGAAATCGTCGTAGGTGTACGCGGCCCGAAATGCCCCTACCGTTCCGAAGGCCAGCAGGAGGACTGCCAATCCCAATCCCGTTAGAACACCGCCGCTGGTTGGTTTTGGGGCGATCCTAATTAGATACGCCGCTGCCAAGGCCATTAGGGCCGTGCCTCCTACGAAGGCCCATTGCACGCCGGGGAGGTTTCCTTGGGAATTAACGAATTGATAGACCAGATAGACCGCCGCAACCGCCACCAGCGGCGGAAACACCAGCAGGAACACCTGGCCCTGGCGAAGTATGTTGCGCCACCGGACCTTTTCAACCAGGTCGCCCAGGTACTTGCCGGACAGGAAAATAAAGGGGAGGGCAACGTTTACCAGCAACCAGGGCATCTTCTCCGACGCCATGGTGTAAGCCAACAGGGTTAACCCGGCCCAGCAGGCCAATACCAAGCCGAATACGTCTCCCTTCCTCAGAAAATAGACAGCTCCGGCCACCCCGAAGACCACCGGCAACAACTCATACACGGAAAGACCGACGAAGTAGTAATACCAGGGTTGGTTTCCCCGGGCCACGTCTTGCTGGGCGATCCAGTAGCCCATGCCCAGCCAGGAGCCGCTGAAGATTCCGGCGATGTTACTGAATATGGTGGTGTAAAGAGTTACCCAGATCCCGTAGAAAATGCCGGCGCAGATCAGCCAACGAGACCCCAGCCACGCCACCCCGATAATCGCGGACGTCGCCATCAAACCGAGAAGCAGCCCACCGGCTACCAGAAAGTTCATCGGAATGGCGTTGGCGCTGGCGTCCACGTTGATTCCGGAAGGGAGTACATCGTGTAACACCGACCCCACGTTGACCAGGGGGGTAAATACCGATAGGTACAAGAACATGGCTATGGCCGGGACCAGCAGCAGCAAGACGCCCCGTTTCCATGGTTGATTCAAGACTACCAGGGCTGCCACGGCGCCGGCGGCCAATAATCCGGAGATCCCAAGGTCGGCCGCCACTGCGATGTCGAACGATGATGCGTCTGCGATGGGGCGGAAAAGAGCGATCCAAGTCGCGGCAATGGAAACTAATGGGACGACTATCCCCACGACCGCTTTGGAAGAAAGTCGCCGGTTGATTATTCCGAGTATCGCAACAAGAGCCGCGATGATCAGGGAGTGGAACCACCACGGGCCGAGGTAGACGGGCAGCGCCACGAAGGGTGATCCCCAATGAGGAGCGCCGATGATTCCTCCGGATACTCCATTGGGGTTTACTAATATCAATCCCAACGCGTCTTGGGCCAGCCCGGAGATAGCGCCCCATTGGGGGAGAGTCAGGGTGATCAACAGCAGCAAGAATCCCGCCGGGCCGGTCAGTTGGGATATCTTGGCTCGCCCCAGAATCGTTGGGGCTAAGTCGGGAACGGCCAGCAGAAACATCATGCCGCCATAGATCAGCACGATCATGTAGGTGGTTTCTTTGCTGGCGAACATGAAGGCTAGCACTCCTGCCGCCAGGTACAAGTAGCGATTTTTCTCCTCGTGGATGTATCGCCACATCAGGATAAACAAAGAGGTAGCAAAGAACGCCATCAGGATATCGTTGCGGCCGAAGCGGCTGAAGTAGAGCAGGGTGGGCGAGAGAGTCAGCATCACCGCCGATATCAGAGCTCCGGTCCGGCCGATGTGATCTCTTAGGAAATATGGCAACCCCACCAAAGCTGTCCCGAACAGGACGTAGGTGATGCGGGCGGTGAAGTCGGTATCGCCGAATATGGCAAAGACCAGGGCGGTAAGTTCAACTTGGAAGGGTCCGTGCATCCAAGGGGAATGGATGAACTCTTTACCCTGGGCCAGTTTCCAAGCAAAGTGGACATGGATGGCTTCGTCGTAGTGCATGGTGCGGCCATCCAGTTCCCAAAGCCGCAGCACCAAGGCAACAAGGGCCAAGAGCATGAATCCTGCCAGGAACCAGCCGGGGCGCCAACCGGGCCATAGGACGATCCATTCCCGCCACGCCAACTGTTGTGTTGGGTTAACCAGAGTCACTTTTGTTCTCCCCCAATGCCCCTGAGACGACCTTGTATATAACTACGCCGTCTTGGTCGAAAACGGTTTCCAAAAGACCGTCCAGGTCCGGCAAGCGCAAACCGCCGTAAGCGGACTTTTCCCGGCGGCCCAGGTATACGTAGGTTACGTCGTATTTTTTCAAGAGACGGCCCACTAATCGGGGATCGTCGCTCTGGAATATCTGGGTGATGTCCTCTTCCCGCCCGTCCAGGAGCCGGGTGTTCCCCCGCCATTGGATCTCATGGCCCTTCCAACCCAACACGGTGGGCAGACCGGTGCTTCCGGAGATTCTACCGTACTCGGAGTAGTCGTCGCCAACCGCCTCAACGATGCGGCCCCATGGCGCCTCGTCACGAAGCCACTGGATCGCCGCGTACTCTCCCTGGTCGGCATCGGCAACGTATGCAAGGCCGTTCAGCGTGTTGTCGGAAAACGTGTGGTTCGGACTTGTGATGCCGGTTCGGTTCAGGACCGCTCCCACCGGGTAGTAGGCTGAGGCTGTCAGGAGCAGAACCAGGACCCCTGTCCAGGCAAGGCGCCCCGGCCGAAGCGCCCGCCGTATAGCGACGGGGATGGCGCGCCGCTGTTTTGTCGTACCGGCTTGAGCCGCCACCCTGCCGTGAGAGTACCAGAAGTACAGCCCATATGCTCCTATTATCGCCAATAATAGCCAAGTCTGATAATACACTTTGAACACGGTGTTCATGCGGTTTCCGAAGGCATCGGCGACGAAGAATAGCTCGACTCCAACCAGAAGGAAGAAAGCGGCGGCCAGTAATAAAAGGGGAAAGGCCACCACCAGGTCTCGCTTGAGCAGGACACGTTGAGCGGCGCTGCCACCGGCCAACGCCACGAAAGCCAATCCGGGTAAGACCCATAAAGTCCGGGTTAAGACTTTGGTGATGGCGGCGGCGGCTCCATCGCTGATCGCAGTGATTAAGTACACGATAGGTATCCAGACGGCTAATGGCATGAGAGAGACAACCAGGATGAGCAGAACGCCAGGCGCTTCTCTTCGGGCCGGCATAGATAACCCGCCGACCTGGCGAAGTAAGAAAGAAACACCCAGGAAGAAAAATAAGCCCATCACCAGGAAGAAAGAGATCGGCCGGGTACTCACGCCGGTTAACGGGAGGATGCCCGATACTTGACTGGCCAATGTTAGGTAAAAAGGAAGGAACAAGACCACCGCGACCGACAATATGGGAAGTAGCATCAACGCCGAACGCGCCGTGGCCTTCGAAAGGTCGCCATCATTCTGTCCATATGCCTTGAGTAACAACACCATGGACAACAATACCGCCAACAGAGGGAAGTCCCAAGCGTTGATGAAAGCCAGTGAGCCTATAAGCAAAGCGATGGCAGCCGACTCGATCGGGTGACGCCACAGCCAGGCTGGGCCGAATCGGGCTGGGGACAAGAAGAGGTTAAGACATAGGGATAGGCCCAGAATCACAAAAGGCAGGCTAACCACGTGAGGATGAAGATCCCCCAAGATAAAGCTGAAGAAAGGGAATTCCGTGATGGTGTAGTCTAGGCTTAGGCCGGCTTGCAGAGTATCTATAACCCGGGTAGCTCGCCACCACCACCAGAAGTCGTTGGGGAAAGCGCTAGACCCGGCCGCGCCCGCTTCCAACCCCTTCACTCCGATCCATGCCCAGAAGCCGTCGCCGCCCCACCCTTGGGCGTGAATGAACTCCAACGCCCCTTCCAGGTTCCCGGCCAGAAGCAGTAGGGCAGGCGCGATCAGACCGAATCCAAGAGCCGTCAACCGGCTGCCTCCGGAAAGGCGGATGAGATTGTTGACCAGCCCGAATGCGCCCATGGCCGCCATCGCCGGCACCAAGGAAACCGATAGGTTGTAGGCGATGCTGGAAGTTATCCCGGTGAGGTGGGTCAAAAATGCCATGGTGAAATGGCCGAAATAGTAGTAACTGATGGATTGCCCGGCCAGCCAAGGATCTTCCACCGGGAAAAACCGGCTCTGGAGCACCGCGTTCAAAAACGCGAAGTCCATGGGCTTCTCGGTGTGGCTGATGGCCGGGACTTCCGACACGATAAAGGCCCAGAAGATGAAGAAGCCCAGGAAGATCCCTTCGGCTGCCAGCAAGCCGGGCCATTCTCTTTTAAGAAAAGCCAGCAAAGAATCTCGGTTCCGCCAGATAAGCAGTACGGCGATCAAGCCGCCCAGTACCAATATCCCAAATATCGTGGCTCTAGTATTTGGCGCGATGTGGCTGAGCCCCAGTAGCCATAACGAGTAAGACCCCAGAATCAACGCAAGGGGCTTGGCCAGGGTGTATCCGCGATCGGGCAGCCTGTGGAACAGAACGAAGCTTAGAGGCAGGGCCAACAGGCCGAGAATCTCAATGGACAGAAACCATATGGCGGCGTCAACCATGCTGCGTTAACGAGAGGCTACCCAACGGCCACTGGGTGACCGCTGGTAGCTGATAGCTGAGCACCCGGCTCAGTTGACCGGGGCCAACAATGCGTCAACGAAGTCCCTGGTGTCGAAGGGCGCCAGATCGTCCAGGCCCTCCCCCGTGCCGATGAAGAGAATCGGTACCTGCAGCTCCTGCTTGATGGCAAGGACTATTCCGCCTCGGGCAGTCCCGTCCAGCTTGGCCAGGAAGATGCCGGTACAGTTTACCGATTCTTTGAAAGACTTGGCCTGGGATAGACCATTGTGCCCAGTCGTAGCGTCCATGGTCAGGATCACTTGGTGAGGCGCCGTGGGCTCCAGCCGTTGCAGTACCCGGTTGATCTTCCGGAGTTCTTCCATCAAGTTGGACTTGGTGTGCAACCGTCCGGCAGTGTCGATGATTAGCACGTCGGCGCCGCGGGCCTTGCTGGCCTGGTAGGCGTCGTATGCCACGGCGCCCGGATCAGCCCCTGAACCGTGGCTGATTACATCTACGCCCACCCGCTCGGCAAGGATTTCCAATTGTTCTTTCGCCGCTGCGCGGAAGGTGTCGGCCGCGCCGAGGACGACCTTCTTGCCGGCCTGCTTGAAATGGTGGGCCAGCTTAGCGATGCTGGTGGTTTTACCGACCCCATTGACCCCCACCATCAGAATTACATAAGGAGATGCCTCTTCCGTCGAATCCATCCATGGGTCGCCGGTTAGGCCTTCTTCCAAATCTCTTACCAGCGATTCTTTCAGGATCTGGAAAACCTGGTCCGGGTCTTCAAGTTTTTCCTCTTTCACCCTGGTTTTGAGTTCGTCGATTATCCTAAGGGAGCCGTCCACGCCAACGTCGGAAGAGATGAGGATCTCCTCCAGTTCCTCCCAGACCGCGTCGTCCAGACGGGAGGAGCGGAGCACGCCGAGGATCCGGCCAAACCAGCGTTCCCGGCTGGCCTGAACCACATCCGCGGTCTGCTTCTTGTTTTCATCGCGATTGCGCTTAAAGATTCTGAGCATTGAGCGGCTGGACCTTCGTTTGACCAAAATTTACTTGGATATTTGATTCCCGGCGATGGGTTTCGAGCAGGTTCTTAATTTTCAGGAGCTTGGCGTCGGGAACGTCCTGCACAGAGCGTCCCGGGCGGCGGACTGCTCGGCGTCGGAGCGCTTGCCTCCCTGTCCGGCGCCGGCGACCTCGCCTTCGACTAGAACTTCCACAGTGAACAAGGGATTATGATCGGGTCCTTCGCAGGAAGCCAGGCGGTATTTAGGTGTTGAAAGACCGATGGCTTGAACGCGCTCTTGGAGGTCGGACTTGGGGTTATCCGGAGGAGCGCCCTGCTGGGAGATCTGTTGCAACTCTGGGTCCAGAGACTGGGCCACGAAACGGCTTGCCTCGTCGAAACCTTGGTCCAGATACACCGCCGCCACCACCGCCTCGAACGCCGCGGCAAGGATGGAATCTCGCTGGCGGCCTCCCGAGTTTTCCTCACCTTTGCCTAGCAAGAGGAAGTCCCCTAGGCTCAATCGTCGCGCTACTTTGGCCAAGCTCTCGCCGCGCACCAGCGCGGATCTGAGTTTGGTCAGGGCCCCTTCGTTAAGAACGGGGAAACGCCGGAAGAGCTCCGTCGAAACGGTAAGCTCTAGCACGGCGTCTCCTAGATATTCCAGTCGTTCGTAGGAATCCTCAGGTTGCCCCCCCTGTTCATTCAGTAGGGACCTGTGGACCAAAGCCTGCCGCAACAGCTCCCGGTCTCGAAACTTCAATCCTAAAGCCGATTCCAGGAGCTGGGCAGTTGGTGACTTTTCCCTAGATGACTCCATGAGGCCAGGGCGGCTGCGGGCGCTTGAGTTCGCCCACGTGAGCGAATTCGCTCATGGTCTTGATCAGCGTATCGTAAATCTCGGCGCATTGTTCGTCCGGGGGAATGAACATCTTAAGGAAAGCAGCCTTGCCTTCCCCAAAAACGAATGTAGGCACTCCGAAGGCCCCGACCTCTTCAATGGCCTTGGTGTGGCTTTCGCCGATTTCCCGGAGCAGGTCAGGGTCGGACTGGTCCTCGCGGAAGCGGGCCATATCCAAACCGGCAGTGATTGCGGCTTCTTCCATAACCACTGGGTCGTTCAGGTCCTTTTTGTCTTCGTGCCGTGCCTTGAGCAGAGTGATAAAGAAGGACTCAAAAGCCTCTTTACCCTGTCGCTTGGCCGCAAGACCGGACCGGTGAGCCAAGAAGGTATGGTCAGAGCCGTCTAGATGCTCCGGCTGCTCCCAAAGCTTGATATCCGATTCTTTGTCGCTGTTCACTTGGGACAGAGAGAAGGGTTGCCAATCGACTTCGATTTCTTCGTCCTTAGCTTCCCTAACTTTTGCCAGCCACATGGCGGCATTGTACACGAAGGGTCAACGAAAATCGTAATAAGTCGTGAAGTTTGCCTCTGCCACGATAGTACCTCCTGGTGTTTTCGTGATTGGATTGTATCCATCCCTGGTACCGTTGTCAAAGCATTAGAGGCAGGTTCCGAGACAAGGATCTGCCGGCCACCATGCTATAATACGGCGAGTAGGAGGCTTTCCACGCCGAATCCCCTTCACATCCATGCCCCCTTTGACGCTGTACTGCGCAGCTTAACCGGCGCTAGCCTTTCGGTCCTCCTGAAACTAAGGGAAATAGCCCTTGAACAAACCCTTCCGTTGTATTTGGTGGGAGGCCCGGTCAGGGATATATTGATGGGAATGCCCATCAAAGACCTGGACTTCGTTCTGGAAGGAGACGCGCCGTCGTTGGCCGCCAGACTGGCGGAGGAGATGGATGGCCGTTTAGTGGTCCATCCCAGCTTTGGGACCGCATCCGTGGTTATTGAAGACGCAACCACCGATCTAGTGACGGCCCGGCGGGAAACCTACCGCAGCCCCGGCGCCCTTCCTGACGTGACGCCATCCAGCATCGACGACGACCTAGCCCGGCGGGACTTCACCATCAACGCCCTGGCCCTTCCGTTGGGCCAGGAAAGCCCAGAAATTTTGGACCCCCATGGCGGCATCGAAGACATGCGGCTTGGGGTGGTCCGCGTGTTGCGTGACGCAAGCTTTATCGATGACCCAACGCGTCTGCTGCGAGCGGTGAGATACGAGCAACGTTTGGGTTTTCGCATCGAAGCCGGTACCCTGGTCCGACTCCAAGAAGCCGTCGTCAATGGATGCCTGTCCACCGTCAGCGGAGACCGGTTGCGCCATGAGCTGGAGAGAATATTTGAAGAAGACCGCCCGGAACTGGCCGTTACCCGGTCTGTTTGTTTGGGTATCTTAGCCGGAATACACCCTGCTCTTACCCAGGCGAAAGCCGTGGAACGATCGGCGGCCATCGTGCAAGAATCGATCCGGGACTCGATCAATAAACCCGGCGCCGGTGAAAGTCCCGGCAGCAGATCCTCGCTTTCTTACCTGTCAGCTCTGAGTTACCCTTTGACGCCCGGCGATGCAGAAGGGGTGATAAGCCGATTTAACATGCCCTCAGATTGGGCTCGGTTGGTCCGGGATACCGTTGAATTAAGGCAACTAGAACCGCGATTGGCCGTCCAGTCGATCTCGGCGTCCCAGGTGGTTGAAATGGTCGAATCATACACTGACGCCGCCGTGTTGACGGTGGCTGGGGTGACCGATGAACCGCTGGCGGCAGAGCGGCTGGGACGTTATCTCAGAGAGTTTCGGTACTTGTCGCCGGAGCTGAACGGACGGGACTTGCTGGCGTTGGGTGTTCCGGAAGGTCCTGTGATAGGGAAAATACTCAAAGAACTGAGAAACGCCAAGTTAGACGGGAAAATCAGCACTGTCGAAGACGAAAGGCGAATGGCCCAGGAATTTCTGGCTCAAGGAGAGCGGTTTGGCAACGAATGAAGAATTGGAGCCAGAGTCTTGTGTCATCTGCGGCGATGACCTGGACGGGGTGCACCAAACTACCTGCCAGATGTGCGGCGGGAAGTTTCACCAGCCCTGGAGCAGAGACACCGATGTGCCCCGGTGCGGCCGCCTGGGCAGCCACGAAGAGGCCTTAGCTATTGTGTTCCTGTGTGATGACTGCTACTTTGGGCGAAGACCTTGAGATCTTGCCAGAAGTCATTTCAATATCCTGAGTGAGGGTCCTCTGACAAGCTCAAGACGAACGGGAAGAAGACTGCCTCCCTTCGTGGTGAACTCGTCGAACCACCTATGGCATGGACATCTAGTACATTCGGAGACGCGTTTATATGCAAGCTGTATATATAGAGGCCCACGGCGGGCCTGAAGTCCTGACCCACGGCGAACGGCCCGAGCCGGCTACACTGCCCCAGCAGGTAAAGATACAAGTAGGGGCATCAAGCCTGAACCGGCTGGACCTCTATACTCGGAACGGCGACCGCGGCCTGCAACGGGAGTTCCCCCCGCCTTTGATCTTAGGCGGCGACTGCGCCGGACAGATAACTGAGGTTGGCTCAGAAGTGCGCGGCTTTAGCGTGGGAGACCGGGTGTTGGTCAACCCCAAGATTACTTGCGGGCAGTGCCAGGCCTGTCTGGCGGGACATGACGATCTTTGCCCCAGGCCCCAGTTCATGGGTAGCGCCATCGATGGCAGCTACGCTGAGATCGTTGCGGTTCCAGCGGCCAACGTTCACGCCATCGGCGACGACGTTACCTATGAGATGGCCGCGGCGGTGCCAACAACCTACTTGCCGGTTTGGAACATGCTCCTACGGAAGATCCAACTTAAGCCTTGGGAAACGGTGCTGGTGTTGTCCGCCTCCGGCGGTGTGGGAACCGCCGCGATTCAGGTGGCTTCCAAGGCCATCGGCGCCCGGGTGATCGCCACCACCAGCACCCCGGAAAAAGCGGCCAAGGCCAGGGAATTGGGGGCCGATGAGGTCATTAACTACAACGAAGAGGACATCACCGAACGGGCCAGAGAACTAACCGGCGGCAGGGGAGTCGACGCGGTGGTTGACCACGTTGGCGCCGATTTCTTCCCCAAGGCATTCGGTTCCCTGAGGGCGGGCGGCCGTTACGGCATCTGCGGCGCTACCACGGGCCTGCGCACCGAGCTTCATCTGGGGCTTTTGTTCAGCCGGCAGATCGAGATATTCGGTATCTTCATGGGCACCAAGCAGGACATGCACGAGATCACGTCAACGCTCAATCGGGGAGTCATCCACCCGGTAGTCCACCAGGTATATCCCCTGGCCGAAGCCGCCGCGGCCCACCAGGCGATGGAAGGGCAGAACTTCTTCGGGAAGTTAGTGCTGAAACCGTACTGGTAGAGGCTGACGGCCGGAGCAGTCAGTGAAATTATTTCGGGTCGAAATTCTGAATCCAGCAAAGAAAAGGGTCCGCGGATTTCCGCGGACCCTTTCGCTAGCATGACGAACTTACTTCGAATAGGCTGCAGGTCTAAGCGGATCTTCGACTAACCGCTGGCTTGAACTATCTTGGACATGTCGCCACTGTCGATGCTCGCGCTTCCTCTGGGAAAGGCCGCTTCTGGAGTACCGATGGAATAATTGAAGTGGTCAGTCGCGTTTGCGGGGATGACGCTCACCAAAGGCTTCAAGGCAAATGGCGCCGGTGAGTCGTCGGGAGACGGCTCAACCGAGATCACCGCTACTTTTCCCGCCAGGTCCACCGGGAACGTTAGCCCCTCCGGCGCGTTGAAGAGGAAGTCCTCACCGGGGAAAGAGGGGCCGCTTTCCGGTCCGCTGTAAGGCGCCGCCAGATCGCCTTGGCCGATCTGAGTGAACCTGCCGGTGCTGACCGGGGTTCCGTCGATGACCACCCATCCTTCATAGACCCATCCGTCGGGCAGCGTTGGCAGGTCTAGCCCCACCGCTGGTGTTCCGCTTGACAGGTCCAAGAACCAAATGCCGCTGTTTTCGTTGTTGCCGTCCCCGTCGGTGGGCGTGGCCAAGATGTAAGTCCCGGCGGCTCCGGAAAAATCATCGCCCAGAGCGGCGCCGTGGCCGATGCTCAAGCTGACTTGCGCCTCGGAGACGCTCCCCGACAAATAGTGGGTGCTGGCCGGGATGGTGTCATTGTCTCCGGCGGGTTCGATGGTGATGATCACCGCAGTAGCATCTTTCAGGTCCACGCCGGTTGCGAATGATCCTTGGGGTATCGGCGACCCGTTAAGGGAGACCAGCTCTCCGCCTGGTCCGACGTTGAACTTCCCGGTGGAAATGGGCTTTCCGTCCACGATTGCCCAGCCCTCATAGTGGAAGCCGTTCTGCAAGGGCTGAATATCGAACAAGTTCAGAACCAAGGTCTCGTACCCTGAGAAGCCAACCATTTCTATGGTTTCACCGGACATGGATTCACCGGTCTTGGCCATGGTTTCATCGGTCATGGACTCGCCGGTCTTGGCCATGGTTTCGCCGGACATAGACTCGCCGGTCTTTGCCATAGTGTCTGGCGAAGTGACCTCCTGTGGTGTGGTGGCTTCGGTCACAATTTTGACGGGCTGACGCTGGGGAGATACAGGAGCGGTCTCTGCGCTACAGGCTAGGACGAGAGCGAGGAATAACGCGGAGATTGCGGGGAGTAGAATCCGTCTGGCTTTTTGGGTTAGCAAGGCATCACCTCCTGGTTGTATGGCTCAAGTATCCGGTGGAGATGTTGCCGGACCATTGCGAATGTTACGAGATTCTTAACATTTTCCGGTGTGAGGAAATTCTTTCGGACGGAGTGATTGGCGGTTACAGTTCGAGGTTTCTGAGCCTGGTTCGCGCCTAGTTAATAATTCCGTAATATTCTTCATTCCCTGGCAAGGTTTAGGTGGTAACGTCTCTAAGCAAGACTCGATGGAAATTCGGCCTGGGGGCTGCGGTGTATACTGAAACGCACCTAAAAAGACTGATTCAAGGGCGAGTTTGTGGAGCCATGGCCAATCGAATACTCGTAGTTGATGATGAGCCGACCGTTACCGAAGTAGTCGAGCGGTACCTCGTCCGCGAAGGATATGAGGTGGCATCAACAGCCGACGGAGCGGATGGTTTGCGGCTGGCCCGGGAATGGGCCCCCAATCTGATCGTGCTCGACTTGATGCTCCCGTCGATAGACGGTCTGGAAGTGTGCCGGCAACTCCGCCGGGAATCCCAGGTGCCCATCATCATGCTTACCGCTAGAGGTGAGGAGACCGACCGGGTGGTGGGCTTGGAGATGGGCGCCGACGACTACTTGGTAAAACCCTTTAGTCCAAGGGAGTTGGTGGCCAGAGTCAAAGCAGTGCTTCGGCGAGTCGATGCCGCGCCCGTTCAGGTCTCCGGAGACGCTATTCGCTTAGGGGGGATGGTCATTGATCCTCAAGGGCGGAAAGTAACCGTTGGCGGAGAAGAAGTGAACCTGATGGCCAAGGAGTTCGATCTGCTGCGATTCTTGGCCGCCAACCACGGTCAGGTTTTTAGCCGAAGTCAGTTGATGGACCAGGTATGGGACTTCACCTTTGCCGCCGACTCAAGTACCGTCACGGTACACATCCGCCGTCTCCGGGAAAAGGTAGAAGTTAATTCTGAACGGCCAAAGTTTATCAAAACGGTGTGGGGAGTGGCTACAAGTTTGAAGGGGCGCCGGCATGAGACCGGGTTGGCGCGCGATATCCGGGGCCTTGGCTACGTTGGTGGGACTAACTGGACTGTTGCTGCTGCTCACTCTAGTGTTGCTCAGACCACCCCTAAGTGATTTGGTTGCGATGGCCGGGTTCTTGCTTGCATCCGGTGGCCTTACCGTCGCGGCGGCCCTAGGATTGACCCGCTGGAATCTGCCCGGCTGGATAGGGTCGTTACGGGCCAAGATCGTTTTGATGGCGGTCTTGACGGCGGTTCTGGCGTTGCTCAACGTGGGCTTTACCGCGTTTTTGATGTTCCTCTCTCCCCATGATTTGGTATTGCTCGGCGGTCTGCTGGCTTTTGCGTTGGGCATGTCGGTTTTCGTGGCCCTTTCCGTGTCTCGTACGGTCAGCGATTCGATACATGAGTTGCTGGACGCCGTGCGTAGCTTCAATGCCGGCAACATGGAAGCCAAAGTCCCCGTGGCGACGGCAGATGAAGTGGGCGAGCTAGCCGCCGCGTTTAACGATATGTCCCAAAGATTAGAGGAGAGCTTTAGCAAAGAGCGGGAGTTGGAGCGGAACCGCCGGGAGATGATGCAGGCGGTTTCCCATGACTTGCGAACACCTCTGGCGTCTATCCAAGCAATGGTGGAGAGCATCAATGATGGAGTGGTATCAGACGAAGAGACGGTAAAACGATACATGCGCTCGACCCAGACCGAGGTGGAGAACCTGAACCAGCTCATCAACGACCTGTTCGAGTTGGCCCAGTTGGATGCCGGACTGCTGGAGCTTCGAATAGAAACTTCCTCGGTCCAAGATCTGATCTCCGACACTCTGGAGAGCATGTCGGCCCAAGTCCGTGCTCAAAAACTCACCTTGAGCGGCAAGGTCGACGAGGAACTCTCCCCAGTGGACATTGACCCACAACGGGTGCAGCGGGTGCTTTACAACCTGGTGCAGAACGCCTTACGCCACACTCCGCCAGACGGAACCATCTCGATTCAAGCCCGCGATGTGGGCGAGGAAGTCCAGGTGGAGGTAAAGGATACCGGTGAGGGAATCCCAGAATGCGAGTTGTCCCACATTTTCCAACGCTCTTACCGGGTGGATCCTTCCCGCACCAGAGGCTCGGGCGGCGCCGGGTTGGGATTGAGCATCGTTCTGGGAATAGTGGAAGCCCACGGAGGGCGAATCTGGGTGGAGAGCGGTCTGGGCAAGGGCAGCAGCTTCACTTTCACCTTGCCAAAGACCCCGGCAACCGCCGCCGCAGGAAGCGCGGGCGGAGACGGGTAGCCTTATAAGTTGAATGCTAGTCCGGCGTTCCCGATATCGGGCCGAAAAGCTTGAAAGTTTGATACCTCGCCGGAAGAACAGCCAGCTATTTCTCCATCCGCCGGCCGTGGAAGAGGTATTGCTGGGCGTAGCCGCAGTATTGACCGAAGTAGCCTTGAGCCCACTCAAGTAATACCCGGTCCGGGCGTGGCTTCTCGCCGGGGAAGTACCAGTCTCCTAAAGCTCTTCGCACCCAGACGTCTATGGGGAACGCCTCCAGCTTGTCCAAGGAGAAGACGGCGATGCAATCGGCAATCTTCGGACCGATTCCTTTGCATTCCATCAACTTTGCTTTGGCGTCTTCATAGGGCAGGTCTACCAGAACGTCCAGGTTCAGACGGGCTTCGGCGACTAGTTTTGCCGCTTGGTCTACGTAGGGCGCTCTGAATCCCAGACCCAGTTGGCGCAATCCCATCTCCCCGGCGCCGGCCAGTTGCTCCGGATTGGGGAAGGCATGACGCACTGACCCGTCCATATAGATCGGGTTGCCATAGCTCGCCGCCATTTTTTCCATCCCCTGGTGAATACGGGGGATATTGGAGTTGGCGGAGGTGATGAACGCGATGAAACATTCCCAAGGCTCCTGGCGCAGCAGCCGCAGCCCAGGGTAACGGTCCACCATGGTGGCGACCCGGTCGTCCCGGGTGATTTCAGAGTAGACGTCGTCCAGATCGTCATCCATCCTGAAATAGCTGCGCATCAGGGGCAGTATCGACTCTTCCGAGTTGGGCGCGCAATGGTACTCGATGTAATCGTCCGTCTGGCGTATCTTGATGTAGTTGCCTTGGACGACACTGGTGTGCCAGCCGTCCTCCTTTTTCCAGCGGTGGGCTTGCCCGCTCTCCAGACTGGCTACCATGTCCAACGGTTGTTCAGGAACGATTTGCACGGTCACCTCCCATCCAGTGGGCCGCCAATGTGCCCACCGTCCCCAGATTGCTTGGTAGCGTCGTACATTCAGGTATGGACTTGAGGAAGGACTTTCCATAGGACCGACCGGATATTCGCTTATCCAACACGACGATGGTTCCCCGGTCTTCTTTGCTGCGGATCAACCGGCCGATCCCCTGCCGGAACTTGAGCACCGCTTGAGGAATGGAATACTCCTTGAACGGGTCCTCGTACTGTGCCGATCGGGAGCGGACTATAGGGTCGGTGGGTACTTGGAACGGAAGGCGAGTCAGGACCAGAGCCTTGACCGCGCCGTTGGGCATGTCCACCCCTTCCCAGAAACTGCTGGCGCCCAGCAACAGGTTATTCGGGTTTTCGGCGAACCGGGTCATGAGTTGGGGCGCCGAGCCGTCGATACTCTGGGCCATCACTCCGATGTCGTGGGCTTGCAGCGCTTCTCGCACTCTCTGGCTGACCCCGCGAAGGGACGAATAAGAAGTAAAGAGGGCCATGGTGTGGCCGCCAAGGGACCGGGCAAGGTCAATCAAGACCTGGGAGATGGCTTGGATATAACCGTCGGAGTTGGGTTGAGGCATATCCTCGGGGATCAATAATAGGGCTGCTCTCTGGTAATCGAAGGGCGACCCAACAAGCAACTCATCACTGTCGGCGGGCACACCGGACCGCCTACGCAGATAGTCGAAGTTACCGTCGGTGCTAAGGGTGGCGCTGGTCAATACCACGCTCTCTTTCTTGCCGAAGAGTTGGTCTTCCAGGGTTGGAGCAACGTCGAGGGGCGCAGCGTTGAAGCTGATCTCGGTTCTTCCCTGACCGCGGGCGATCCAAAGAATCAGGTCATCGTTGGGCGGGCCAAGTATCGACCCTAACCGGTCCCGCAATTGGTCCAGGTTGTCTTGCATCTGTCCGGCTTCCATCACCAAGGAAGGTTGATCACCCGCCCCAGGCAATTCGGTGGTGTCCAAGAAGCGGTGCATCCTGGAAACGCCCTGGATGGTTTGTAGTAACGCTACATCCAGGTTTTCCCAAGCCAGAGATAAATCTTCCCAGATCTGGGTGGTGCGGTCGTCTTGAGTGAGTAACACTGGGGACTGGTCGTCAGAGTTATGACGACGCTGCTCTTGCAGGTAACGTTCTCCGGAAGCCCAGAGTCTGGCCCAAAGTTCTCGTAACCGTGGCGGCTTTTCTTCAACTTCGGCCGCTACTTTTTCTCCTTCCGACCGAACTGCCGGAGCCGGTCCTTCGGCCCGAAGAGCCATTCTCAGTTCCAGCGTCAATCGACTGAGGTTTTCTATGGCTTCTTCCAGATGATCCGAGGAAATCTCAAATGCCAATTGGCTGGTTGCTTGGTCCTCCAGGTTGTGGGCTTCGTCGATGATCAGATGTTGATAATCGGGGATCAAACTCCCGCCCCGAACCAAGTCGGACATCAAGAGAGCATGGTTTACCACGATGATATGGGCCTGTTCGGCCCGCTCCCTGGCGGCCCTCAAGAAGCAGGGACTGCCGTCTCTTAGACCGGGGCACCATCCCTTTTCTCCCGCGGAAACCTTGCTCCAGGTGAATGCGTCCCGTCCTGACAGGTTGATCTCGCTACGGTCGCCGGTGAGGGTGTCCTGAAGCCAAACCCCGGTCTTGCCCAGGAGTCTGGCGTCGTCGACGCTGGGGCTATCACTGCGGGCCAAGTAGTTCCAGCGTTTCAGACAAAGGTAGTTGCTGCGGCCCTTCAACGAAGCTGCTTGAATCACTCCCTCGTCCACTAGTCCGGCGCCCTCCAAAATCTGGACCACTGCGGGAATGTCCTTTTTTAACAATTGTTCCTGCAGATTGATGGTGTTGGTGGAAACCACTACCCTGCCGCCGTGGGTTACGGCGTAGAGGACCGCCGGGAGCAGGTAGGCCATGGACTTGCCGACGCCGGTGCCGCCCTCCACCACCAGATGGCGGCCTTGGTAGATGGCCCGAGTGACGCTGGCCAGCATTTCCTCTTGTTCCGGACGATGCTCAAACCCGGAGAACGCTTGGGCAAAAGGTCCCTTGGGACCGAGGAAACCGGCGATTCGTTCTTCATCTAGGGAACTTAGCCTGCTGGCGGCTTGACGTTTCTCGGGCCGGCTCAAGCGGTTGGCGATGGCTTCAAGGTCCAGGCCGGTCATCCCCACGGCCGATGGCGCAGAAGAGGTTACATCCTGGTCTAACCCTTGCAATAGGGGAGCGATGGACCATCGGCTTCGGGTGGCCAGGCCGACGATGTACGACACCAGTCCCGGGTCCATCTCGGCGGCCCGGCGCAGCAAGGCGACAAAGACGCCCTGGGTTGCCTTGGCATCGTCCAAGGCGCGATGGGGCTTGATATGCGACACGTTCAGATGGGTGGTGAGAAACGCCAAGGAGTATTGCATGGTATTGGGGAGCAACATGGATGCCAGGTCCCAGGTGTCGTAAGTGGGATTGTTCAGGGTCAACCCGTGGGAGGCCAAGAACCTCAAGTCGAAGTTCACGTTGTGGCCGACCACCGGGTGTTCGCCGACAAACTCCTCCACTTCAGCGGCGATGGCGCCGAAGAAGGGGGCTCGGGCAACCTGGCTGGGAGATATATGGGTGAGACGCTGGATGAACTCGGGAATGTTTCGCCCGGGGTTCACAAAGGTCTGGAAGGTGTCGATGATCTCTTCGCCCTGGAACTTGACCGCGCCCACCTCGATGATGGTGTCCCGATTTTCGTCCAGGCCTGTTGTTTCCAGGTCCAGCGCCACGCAGATCTGCTCAAAAGGCGAAATGGTCTGAGAAAGTAATGACATGTTTGCCGGTCCTCCCGGTACCCCCTTCATCACGAGACAAACTGAACGCCGAGTTAGCCTCTCCCACCGAGCTGAGGACGCCGTCCTCAACCAACCGCTTTAGTCCACCGAGACGGTTATTAACCCAGCTACGATCTAAGCCGTATAGGGCTGAAGATTCCCGGTGCGAAGCCCGACTGCCGGATAGAATGCTCCGGCATGGAGGGCCGCCAGGAATTCTTCTTCGTTGTTGATCTCGTCACGGAAGGCCGTTACGAAAAGGCCCAGGCCATGAACCGAATGGGCGTCGCTGCCTCCGGTGGCCGGCAGGTTGAGGGCGCCGGCGACTTTCATGGCGAAGCCGTTCTCCTCAGCCACGGTCCCACCGTTGGCAACCTCTACGGCATTTACCAGTTTAAATACGGGATGGTCGAGGGCGTCTTCCGGTTGCTCCGGGAGTACATCGTCCACCGACTTGTAAAGCAAAGGGCGGTTGAACTTCGGCCGGCTGAATACGGCCCGAAAAGGATGAGCGGTTATAACAAATCCGCCCGTCGCTTTTGATGCTTTGCTCAGCAATTCCGCTTTATGGAACCCCGGTTGGTAAGTGTCCATACCGAAAGCCAGCATGTGTCCCATGTCGGTTTCTACTTCCATGGCCCGCACTAATACAACGTTGTGACGGTCGGCAAATCGGCGGAATTCATGTGGGTCCCAGGGGCCGCTGTGCTCGGTGATGCAAAGGCCTCGCAGGCCCAGCCGTTCGGCTTCCAGAATCAGGTCTTCCGGGGAAAGATTGCTATCGCTGCTGCCCTTGGTGGTGTGGATATGAAGGTCGAATATTCGAGCCATAACGTCCGTGGCTTTAAGCTATCAGCCGTCAGCGATCAGCTTTCTTGACCGGATTCCGCTGATCGTTGATTGCCCGCTAAGTCTATCGGTGATGACGGTAATCGTCAATGGTTAGGCGTCCTTCCTGACATCTGACAGCTGACCGCTGGCTGCTACTTTGCCGCCGCGGCCAGATCGGGGAAGCGGTCCAACGGGAGAACTTCGCCGGTTTCTTCGAAGTGGTTGATCAGTCCCCGCATCTCATCGGGTACTGGGCGGGTTTTTCCCGAATCGGCATGGTAGCCAACGTAGACCGACTGAATGGTTGTCAGGAGGTTTTGCGAGTCCTGGGGATATATCTCGATGTTCAGGATCAGGCTGGTGTTGCCGATGTGGGAGACGCGCACGTGGAGATCCAGCATGTCGTCAACCCTGGCGGGGGCCTTGTACTCTATCTCTACCTTGACTACCGCGGTGTCGAAGTAGCCCTGTGCGGCAACTTTGTAGATGCTGAAACCCAGGTTTCTATAGTATTCCGACTGGCCGACTTCCAGGTAGTCCATGTACGCTCCGTTGAAGACGATGCTTTGGGCATCGCACTCCATCCAGCGGACACGAAGAGATGTTTGGAATTTGAAGTCAGATTTGGGCATGGGCCCTCACCCCCGGCCCCTCTCCCTCGGGGAGAGGCGTGCCGCCGATGAGATCGAAGGCGGGGTGGGAATTGTCGTCGGTTGAGCGATATGTGGCCGGGCCATCAAGGAGAAGACTCCGGCCTGGCGTAGCCCAGCGAGCGTAGGTAAGTTAGGTCGTCCGTAGTTAGTTCAGCTTTGTCCAGCAAGTCGCGCCGCCGCTCTAACGTGCGATTAAGAGACTCTCGGCGGCGCCATTTAAGTATTTCGGCGTGGTGACCGGAGCGTAGCACTTCGGGAGCGGCCATACCCCGAAATTCCGCCGGACGGGTGTACAACGGATGCTGGAGCAGACCCGATGTGATGGAGTCTTCTTCTATATTCTCTTGGGAGCCAATAACCCCGGGGATCAGCCGAGTTACCGAGTCGATCAGAACCATGGCCGGAATCTCCCCTCCGGTGAGCACGTAGTCGCCGATGCTGACCTCCCGATTAACCAGGTGTTGCCGCACCCGTTCGTCTACCCCGGCGTAATGGCCACAGATAATCACGATCTCTGGGGCTAGGGACAGCTCTTGCGCCATGGCTTGAGTCAGGGTTTCCCCCTGGGGCGACGTCAATATGATGGGGATGCCGGCGCGCTGCTCGACCGAGTGGGCGGACAGAACGTCGTCAACCGCTTCAAAGATGGGGTCGGGCTTGAGGACCATGCCGGGACCGCCGCCAAATTGGTAATCGTCTGCGGTCCCGTGAGGGTCGTGGGTGTAAGACCTGATGTCGGTGACTTCTATGGTAACCAGTCCCCGCTGGCGGGCCAGGCCTACCATGCTGGACTCCAGGGGCGCTTGGAAAACTTCGGGGAAGAGGGTTAGGACTTTGAAAATCATGGGGTCATGATACAGGAAGCCCTAACCCTGCTCCAATCTCCGGGCAGGGTATCAGTCACGCATCCGTCATTCCGGCGAAGGCCGGAATCCAGAACACGTCTCTACAGCGGCGATCCTGGACACCGGCCTACGCCGGCGTGACGGATTCGATATTGCCGGAACTCTAGAGGGTCAGCTTACGGGCTGGGGAGAACCCGTTGCAACCGGCACTGTGTTAACGAAGGCTTCTCCGCCCTTCATCACCATCTTGATCTTGTCCCGGTTCCTCAATATGGTGATGTCTTTCGAAGGATCTCCGTCGAGAATCAGCAGGTCGGCAAATTTGCCCGCTTCCAGGGTGCCGATGTCCTTCTGCAAACCGGCGCACTGGGCGGCCAGGCCGGTGGCGGCCTGGATGGCTTGCATGGGGGTCATGCCCCGATTTACCAGGATCTCCACTTCCTTGGCGTTGTCCCCATGAACGAATCCCCCGGCGTCGGTACCGGCGACTATCCTAACCCCAGCTTCCGCGGCCTTGTGCAGGCTCTCCTGGTGGACATCCATCAAGGCCTGGGCTCGGGCTATCATGTGGGGTGCGCTGACGGTGGAGTGGAATTCGTATACTTCAAAAGTAGGCACGAAAAAGGTGCCCTGATCCGCCATCATTTTCAGCAGGTCTGGATCATCGGCCAGATAGCAGCCGTGCTCGATGGAGCCGGCGCCGGCTTCGATGGCCATGCGCAGTCCGGGACCGCCAACCGCGTGACACATGGTGGCGCGGCCCAAAGACGCCGACTCTTCGATCAGGGCCTTGACTTCGTCCTTGCCGAACTCAATATCCATGGTGCCGTGGCCTGGGCGGGAACTGGCCCCTCCGGTGGTGGCGAACTTGATCTGGTCGGCCCCTACCCGGGCCATCTCCCGTACTTTGGCCCGTACACCGTCGGGGCCATCGGCCACTCCTACGGGGATGCGGGCGTCGACGTGGAAGGGGTTGTGGTGCCCGGAGGGACTGGGACGGTCGGCCAGGCCGCCGGTGGGGGAAAGTATTCCCACCGTTAGTACCAATCTGGGTCCGGGTATCAGACCTTCTTCGATGGCCTGTTTGAATCCGATGTCCAATCCACCGGCTTCCCTTACGCAGGTGTATCCGGCCAACAACGTATCTTCCAGTGCCTTGGCCGTCCGCAGATAACCTAGGGATATGGGCTCGGTGAGGCCCCACCGGCTGGCCATTGTGTAGTCCTTGGAAGCCAAGTGATCGTGGCAGTCGATGAGGCCGGGCATGATTGTCAACCCGGTTACATCCACAACCTCGGTTCCGTCCGGCCAAGTCGCGGCGGCTCGAGGACCGGCGGATACAATGCGTTCGCCGTTGATCAACACCGCCGCGTCGTTAATGACCGGACCGCCGTTGCCGTCGATCAAGTTTGCGTTTATAAATACCTTCATGTCGTACCTCCATCGGCGGCTACGCAATTGCCATGTCGCTGCTTTCGCCGGTTGCCGTGATGCTAAAATACGCCGCCAGCCCTGTCAAGAGACAAGCAGGTATAGTTATTCGTTCGGTGTTCAGACTGCTACTGATACGGCTATCCTTTTCAGCCGGTAGGTATTCGAGCATCTACTCAGATGCCGGTTACATAGAGCTTTTCGTCAAACCGGGCTTTTCAGGTTAAACCGGGTGTTTCGCGGCAAGCTAACGATGCGTTGTGATTGGATATAATCCACATCAAGGTAATCTTAGGTGTGGGGCGGCGGTCTCGGTGTCCGCACCTGGCAGTCAACCTGGGGATATAGAATGAAATTGCCGTACTTGTCCCGTCTTTTCGGATTAATCTTATTTCCGCTCGCCCTAGCTTTGGGCATTGCTTGCCTTTCCTCTTCATCTCAGGAAATCGTGTACGTGTCGTCGGCCGACGGGGACTTGGAAGTGGTCCTGCTTAACGCAAGATCCGGCGAGTCCATTTCCTTGACCAACAACGGTAGCGCCGACTACGGTCCCAGACTTTCTCCGGATGGGAAGCACATAGCGTATCTGTCGGACGAATCCGGCGACCTGGAGATCAACGTGGTAGACCGGAAGGGTGAGGTCATCACGCGGCTAACTCACGAAGCCGGAGATGACGTTTCGCCCCGGTGGTCTCCCGATGGCAAAAGGCTGGCGTTTATCTCGCAACGCGACGGCCAGACCGACTTGTATCTGATGGACTCCGATGGCGCCAATCCAACTCGCATCACCTCCAACGATAGCCAAGAACGATTGGGAGATTGGTCCCCAGACGGTGTATGGCTGGTGTTTTACGTCCTGGGTGATGAAGAGGAACGGGGGCTTTGGCTGCGCAACCCGGATGGAGTCAACCTGGTTCATCTGACCACCGGCCTCGATCACTCGCCTTCCTGGTCTCCCGACGGCCTACACATTGTTTTCGTCCGGGGAGAAGGCGGTGAGGAGGAGATCTACACCCTCAGCAAGCTGAAAAGACGCACCTGGCAAGACGAACCTGAGTCGATCCGTCTGACTCAGAACGACGTTTCGGACCGGGGGGCCTCCTGGTCTCCCGACAGCAAGTCCATAGTATTTGTTTCGTCCCGGGACGGTAATTCCGAGGTTTACACCATGCGGGGCGACGGGTCCAAGCAGGTCCGGCTAACCAACAACGAGGTCGAAGACCTGATGCCTTCCTGGTCCCGTGATGGCAAGCGCATCGCCTTTGTATCCCATCTGTACGGAGAAGGGGAGATCTTCGTGATGGAATCGAATGGGATCAATCAATTGCGCATGACCAACAACAGCTCCGAGGACCGAAATCCCAACTGGTAGGTCTGAATCGGCGATCAGGATACCTGGCGGCCGTCACCCTCACCATCCATCAATGAAACCGCGAGCCGGATTCTTCCGTTATATATAGCAGCGATGCCGCGCTTGGCGAAACTCCCCGCTAGGCGGTCCAGCACAAGAAACCAACCCCTTTACCGTTCCCAAGCCGAACCCACCGATCTCCCCTGAACGCATGGTTGATTAGGTTTTGAGGTCACAGATGCCGGCAATAATATACAGAAGCCGTGGATGGGTTGTGCTTGGACTGAAGCCCGCCGGTTTATTGTTGCTTATGGCGTTCTTAGTTGTGAGCTTGGCTTGCAACTCCACGGGGGCGCCAGCGAGCACTGTACCGTCGCCAGAACCGACCCTCGTCGCGCCGCGACCGTCGCCTACCGTCAGGCAAGCGGAGCCTACCGCCACACGTTCTAACCCGGCCGCAAGTGGCGTTGTAGCCGTTGTTGATCCCAATCTCTCATCACCTTCCACCACCGGCCCGGCGGCCTCCGATCCTGGAAACGATAAACACCAGGCCCTTCTGGCCTCGGCCCTAAGTTCTCTGCCAATCTTCCACCAGATTGGTGACGACCCTGACATGCCCCGGTTCGGCCCGGTTCTCCTCGGACTGGAGTATGTGGCCGATAAAATGGCGGAATCCGGTGACCTCGCCTACGTTCCTATCTTAGTCGACTTCTTGCGTCTGCAGATATATTACGAAGGACGGGCCAGTTACAGCTCCTACCTAGATCGATTGGTTGGCGACGATGCCAAACCTGACTCGACGGAGCGGAACGAATGGATGCAGTGGAGCGTATGGCTGGCCGGCCATCCTGAGATCGAGCCGCCCATGGGCTATGCCGAGTGGAAAGGCCGCTTCCTGGCCCACATCGACCCGGGCATGGGGGCCTTCTTCTACGACGGCGTGAAAACTCGTATCCGCTTGGAAGAAGCGGTGGGGGGAGGGGTTGCCAAGGATGGCATACCGGACCTGATTAACCCAACCTCGATTCCCGCTCTGGATGCCAGGTATCTGAGGCCCACGGACCGGGTTTTCGGCGTTTTGATAAACGAAGAACACCGGGCCTACCCGCTGCGAATCCTAAACCCCCACGAGATGGCCAACGACGTTCTTGGCGGCGTTCCCTTCGCCCTCGCATATTGAACTCTCTGCGGCTTTGGAATCGTGTATTCCACGAAGGTAGATGGAGAGGTCCTGAGTTTCGGTACGTCGGGCATGCTTTATCACAGCAACAAGCTGATGTACGACCGGGGGACCAAATCGTTGTGGCACCAGTTCTTAGGTGAGCCGGTTGTGGGACCTTTGGGCGACAGCGGCGTGAAGCTTGAGCTGATTCCCGTAGCGCTGACAACATGGGCCGACTGGCTGGCGCTTCATCCGGACACCACCGTACTGAGCATCGAAACCGGGGTGTATCCGCCCAGCAGCTATGCGCCCGAGGATGACCGCCGGTCGATATACTTCCGCTACCGTAATACCCCGGACACCATATTTCCGGTCCCCCAACGCGCCGAGCTTTTGGCCACAAAAGCCCAAGTCCTAGGGTTGATTTTGAATGGGCAAGCCAAGGCTTATCCGTTTGAGTCACTGTCCAAGGAGCTGGTAATCAATGACACGGTGTCGGGACAAGCATTAGTGGTTGTCGCAACTGACCAGGTGGGTGCCCGGGCTTACGAAAGAGGGTCATATAAGTTTCGCTTGCCGCGAACCGGATCTGGGGATGGGAGCATTACCCTGACTGACATGAACGACCGGCCTTGGCAAATCGAGGAAGAGGCGTTGGTATTAGTAGAAAACCCCACTGAGCGGCTTGCCAGGCTGCCCAGTCGAGCATCCTATTGGTTCGGGTGGTACTCGTTTCATCCAGGTACCCAGGTCTATGCCGGATCGAATGACGTCCCCTAGCCAAAACTACTCCACCCATCGTCCCGGCAGAAGCCGGGACTCAGATTTGTGAGCTTTTCTGCGGCGTTTGCCCCTGAGACGGAATGCGGCCTGGATTCCGGCGTTCGCCGGAATGACGGGAGTACGCAGGCGAATTGCTTCCCGCATCTTCAAAGTTTCTCAGCGTGGCCGGGTACGTATACCTGAAGTCAAGCAGTTATTCCCGGGAGATTGACCTCGTCGCTCTGGTCACCGGAAAGCCACGGTGCTACACTCGGGGTACCTCGATGGGCGGCTGGCTCTAAGTAGGGGCCGAATGCCGACGGGACCGTAGCCCTTGATCCCCGTACCTCTTGTGAGCACGACATGGAATATTCCCGGATCGCGCCGATAATGGGGCGCCTGTGGTCTCCCATCGCCGCGGTTACCAGCCACTGGCAAGGCAAGTCCAACGCCCAGATCGCGGTGGCCATCGCGGCGGCTTCCATCGTTCCGGATATGCCCCGGGTATTGCTTCAGATATACAAAACCAACTATAGTCACGACCTGATCTACAACAGCGGGTGCTTCGCCCTAAACTTTCTACGGCAGGACCAACTTGAACTGATAAATGATTTTGGGTTGGTATCGGGAAGGGATAGGGACAAATTGTTGGGCGTGGCTCACGCGCCGCGGGCAACGGGCAGCCCAGTCTTGGACGATTGTTGGGGTTTCCTGGACTGCCGGGTGGTGAATGCCATGGACGGCGGCGATATGACCTGTTTCCTGGGCGATGTTTTGGATGGAGAAACTCTTTCTCAAGCCGAGCCGCTGTACTGGCGGGATGCCCGCCGGGAGATTCCGGCTGCTTGGAACGAGGAGTGGGACCGAAAGATCAGCGGAGAGATCGAGGTCTCCAAACGGCGCATGCCCAACCTCGACTTCAAGCCATGGCAGCCCAAAGCGTAAACGATTTGATTCGGATTGATCTATGAGCGATTTCCGGGACTTGGTGCAAAAGATCCACGACTCCCCTCCGCAGGCCGTGTTGGCGGTGGCCGGGGCCGGTAGCGAGGCCGTTGCCTGGCTTTTGGGGGTGGCGGGGGCCTCCCGCACCCTTTTGGAGGTGGTGGTCCCCTACGGCTCCTTGTCGATGATCGACTTTATCGGCCATGAGCCGTCCCAATTCGTATCGGTGGAAACTGCGACTGACATGGCCAGGGCCGCTTACAACCGGGCGTTGCTCATGCGGGAAAGCCCCGTGCCGGTGTTGGGTCTGGGTTGCACCGCCACCATCGCCACCGACCGGCCGAAGCGGGGCGAACACCGTTGCTGCATCGCCACTTGGAGCGAAACCGGCGTGGCAACCTATTCCCTTCGATTCGACAAGGGCCGGCGCGACCGGGCCGGCGAGGAAGAGGTGGTGAGCTGGCTGTTGCTCCAAGCACTGTCCACGGCCAGCGGATTAGAGGAAGATGTTTCCCTGGGTCTGGTTCCGGAAGACGAGTTGATAACGGGTGCGAAGGAGCACGACGACCCTATATCGCGCTTATTATCCGGCGAAGTGAACAGCGTGTTGGTAGAAACCGATGGGCAGATGACAGTGGACGCCAAGGTCGGCGGCGCGTTGCTACCGGGCTCTTTCAGTCCCTTCCATGACGGCCATCGTGAACTGGCCCGCATCGCCGGGGATATGCTGGGGGCGGAAGTTTTCTTCGAGATCTCGGTGGTGAACGTGGACAAGCCGCCCTTGGCTAAAGAGGAGGTGGAGCGTAGGCTGGTGCAGTTTTTGGGTCAAAATAGGGTGGTCCTCACCCGGGCGGAGACCTTCCGCAAAAAGGCCGGCCTGTTTCCCGGCATCGCTTTTGTGATTGGATGGGACACGGCGGTCCGGCTGGTGGCTCCCAGGTACTACGGAGGCGAAACATCGGCCATGCTGACCGCTCTGGCCGAGATGTGGGCTACTGGCTGCCGCTTTCTAGTGGCGGGCCGGGAGGATAACGGCGCGTTTTATACGTTGGACGAAGTTGATGTTCCTCAGGGGTTTAGTCCCTTGTTCCAGGAGATTCCTGAGTCTCGATTCCGCAACGATATCTCTTCCACCGCCTTGCGTGGAGAGCGTTGATAGCTGTGGAAACGGCCTTCACCAGCCTGCCGAAACGGCCCTTGGAATTGACACTCCAACTACCCGATGTTAACATGTGGACGCTTGGCAGGCGTGCCTATAAACCGTTTTTTCAGAGTTTTCTCCAACGCTAAACTATGTCGTTTATCGCTGGCCTTAATCTACAAGCTTTCAACCCCGGTCTGTTTGCTGAAAACTGGACGGCGGTTGCCCTATCGGCGGTCGTGGCCGCAGTGGCCATCTTGGGTATGTTCGCCACTTCCCAGTTGTTGTCCGCTCGCCGACATTCCGAAGTAAAGCTCACGACGTACGAGTGCGGCATTCCTGTCACCAGTTATTCCTGGTCCAACATCAACGTCCGCTTCTATATCTTCGCCATCCTGTTTTTGATCTTCGACGTCGAGGCGGTTTTCCTGTTTCCGTGGGCAGTGATATTCATGGAACAGAAGGTCGTTTACAACAACGTGATACCGTTTTACGCGATGATAATGTTCCTGGGCGTCCTATTCTTTGCCATCGTATACGCATGGCGAAAAGGGGTCCTTGAATGGAGGAAATAACCCTAGGTACGGGCAACCGTCCCGGAGCCAGCCTTTTTGATCAGGCAACGTCAGGGAGAGTTCCCGGCGTTATTACTACGACCACGGATCAACTGTTCGGGATGGCCCGCAAGTCATCGCTTTGGGCGCTGACCTTCGGCCTAGCCTGTTGCGCCATAGAGATGATGTCCACCTATATGGCGCACCACGATTTCGACCGTTTTGGCGTTGTTACATGGCCGTCGCCGCGCCAGTCGGACGTAATGATTGTGGCAGGCACCGTGGTCAAGAAGATGGCGGAGCCCATCCGCCTGCTGTACGAGCAAATGCCGGAGCCGAAATGGGTCATCGCCATGGGTAGCTGCGCCACCAACGGCGGCCCTTACTACCGGTCTTATTCGGTTGTGATGGGAGTCGACCACATCATTCCCGTGGACGTTTACGTGCCTGGTTGCCCTCCCCGGCCGGAGGCGCTGCTTTACGGCATCCTCAAGCTACAGGAAAAAATAATGCAGGACGCCAAAGGCAGTGGTGGAAAATAACGATCCCGAAGCCACCCAAGCTTCCGAGGAGGCTGGGGTTGTCGATGTGGCCATCGAAGGCCTCAGTCAATCAAATCTTGATATATTGGAAGTCCTCAAGGAAGTCCTCAAAGATTTCAATCCCCGGCCAGGCGCCTTAGACGATCTCCCCCAGGTGACTATAGGCCCCGGAGACGTCCAGCGGGCCTGCCGTTTGGCCAAAGATGACCCCAGATTGGGCATGTCTCAACTGTCCCTTTTGGCCTGCGTGGATTACCTAGAGTATTTCCAGATCGTGTATATCCTCCACTCCTTGGACCCCGACCGGACGGCGGTCATCAAGACCGATGTTCCTTACGAAACAGCTGCGCTGCCGTCGGTGACCTCGGTCTGGCGGGCGGCCGATTGGTACGAAAGGGAGGCCCACGACCTATTTGGCGTACACTTCGAAGGCCACCCGGATCTATCTCCCTTGTTGCTGTACGAAGGTTTCGAAGGGTATCCAGGCCGGAAAGAGTATCCGTTCAACGACTATCAGGAGTTTTAATCGCGATGGAATCGGTGATGCTGACGGCTCGAGTGATTTGGGACAGCGATCACTTCCTTGCCAAGGTTGACCAGCTTCCCTTGGAGGGAGTTGGCGAGTCGGTTGAGGAAGCGCAAGACCAATTGATTCAGACGATGCGCTCCTGGATCGAGGAGAACGACGGTACGGACACTTTGGAGCAGCTTTTGGCCGACGCCGGATTTCCGGGCGTAGCTGAGGAAACCGAATTGCAATTGGAGTTTGTGGATTAATCGGGGTTGATTGGAGCAGAGCTCGTTGGTAAACGACGGGGAAAGCGATGGGCCCGGAGATCGCGTAGTTTATCAAGTAGAGGAGTCACTTTCTGGCAAGACCTACCAGGCGTATTGTCCGGAACTCATTTTGCTTGGGTTCGGCGACACGCCCGAGGAAGCCAAGGAGGCTTTGCAGCGAGAAGTGAGTTCTTATCTGGAGGACTGCGACCGGTTGGGAATCTTGGAAGACGTGCTGATAGAAGCAGGATTCTATGATGACGGGGACCGTTGGGTTAGCGATGCCGTGATTCCGGCCCGGGAACCTAAGATCTTGATGCTGGACAGCGAGTCGGGGTTGCTCGAGGGACTTGAGGGATTGATGCCGGGAAATCCCCCCGACCCTCCTTTATAAATGGGGACCAGCACCGGGTGTGCGGATGGGGGACCGAAATCCCCCAACCCCCTTTATAAAAGGGGGCTAGAACGGAATTTCCCGAGAGAGGATTTCAGACAAACAATGAAAATGCTGGATACTAAAAACTTGAAAAAGGTTAGGCGATGACCAATATCCCGACTGGAGTGGTTGCCCGGGGTGAACCCATGGAGATGCTGCTTAACATGGGCCCGCAGCACCCGTCTACCCACGGGGTTTTTCGCATGGTGCTCTGGGTTGACGGCGAGAAGGTCACCGACGTGGAGCCCCACATCGGCTACTTGCACCGGGGTTCGGAGAAACTGTGCGAAGGTGAGCAATTTCACCAGGTCATTACCCTTTTCGACCGGATGGATTACCTGGCCAATTTCAATAACGAATTGGTCTATTGCGCCGCCGTTGAAAAATTGATGGGTCTGACTGTGCCGGAGCGGGCGGAGTACGTGCGGGTCATCCTGTGCGAGTTGAACCGCATCGCCAGCCATCTGCTGTTCGTGGCGACCATGGGTCTGGATGCCGGAGCAATGACTCCTTCTATGATCTGCTTCCGTGGGCGGGAACGAGTCCAGTCCTTATTCGAGGCCGTCTCCGGCGCCCGCATGATGCACAATTACTTCAGGATCGGGGGACTTAAAGAAGACCTGCCGGACAACTTTGAGGAAATGGTTGGCGAATTGATGCCTCTGCTGCAAGCAGACATCGAGGAGGCCGATAAGCTCCTGACTTTTAACGAGATCTTCCTGGCCCGGCTCAAAGGAGTGGCAGCCATATCCGTGGAAGACGCACTGGATTTCGGACTGACCGGCCCCTGCCTGCGGGCCTGCGGTGTGGACTATGACCTTCGTAAGGCTGACCCTTATTCGGTGTATGAGCGGTTCGAATTTAATGTGCCTACCGGTTTGGACGGCGACTGTTGGGATCGCCATTTTGTCCGCGTCCAAGAGATGTACGAATCCATGAAGATTCTGGAGCAAGCCCTGAAACAGATGCCTAAGGGCAACGTCACTTCCTCTTTAGGAAGACGGCTGCCTCGGCCCCCCAAAGGAGAAGTTTACGTAAGGACGGAGAATCCCCGGGGTGAGATCGGTGTTTACCTGGTCTGCGACGGCACCGATAAACCATACCGGCTAAAGGTTCGCCCGCCGTCTTTCTGCAACTTGTCGGCCATCAAGCACCTGTTGAAGGACACTTGGATCGCCGACACGGTGGTGGTCCTGGGTTCTCTGGATATCGTGTTGGGTGAGGTGGACCGGTGAGCCTGCCCATTCCTCTGCTGTCGGTTAACCTGATCACGCTCTTCTGGATCGTAGCCGGGCTGTTGGCCATGTTCACCGCCCTTTCGGTGGTGGTATTGTCCCTAACTTGGCTGGAGCGGAAGTTGCTCGGCAGGCTACAGCGGCGATTGGGGCCAACCCGGACCGGCCCGATGGGGTTGATGCAACCGATTGCCGACGCCCTGAAGTTGATCCTCAAAGAAGACATTGTTCCCACGTCGTCGGAGAAAGCCATATTTTGGATAGCCCCGGTCCTGGTCGTCGTGCCGGCGTTCATGATTTGGGTCACCATCCCGGGCACTGGGAATCTGGTATTGAAGAACCTGGGCGATCTGGGTTTGTTTTACATAATCGCGTTTTCCGTGGTGGGAATCCTTGGCCTGGTGCTGGCCGGTTGGGGGTCCGCCAACAAGTACGGAACCCTGGGAGGTCTCAGGGCGGCGGCCCAGTTGATCAGCTATGAGATTCCGGTAATCATGGTGGTAATCGCCGTCGCCATGCTGGCCCAGTCTTTGAACATGGTCGAGATCGTGGAGAAGCAAAGTTCCTATCCCTATGTCCTGGTGTTTCCCCTGGGATTGGTGATTTTCTTCATCGCCGGGCTGGCGGAGGTCGGCAGAACACCCTTCGACATCTATTTTGCCGAATCGGAGATCGTGGGCGGCCCGTTCGTCGAGTACAGCGGCGCCCATTGGTCGGTGTTCTTCCTGGCGGAATACATCAACACTTTCGCCGTGGCTGCCCTGACGGTTCTGCTGTTCCTGGGAGGATGGTCTGGTCCCTTCTTGACGGGCAACTGGGAAATTATCTGGTTCCTGGCCAAAGTGTACGCGGTGATACTGGTGATCTTCTGGATCAGGGGAACGTTCCCGCGCCTGCGCATCGACCAGTTGATGGCCTTTGCCTGGAAGGTGATGGTCCCATTATCGTTCTATGCCATCGTCATCACCGCCGTGTACCTTTTCTACGGATTGCCCCCGTGGACGTTGACCCTGATGTCCCTGGCCGGATTGGCGGTGGTGGGATACGCGATCTACCGGCGTTTTGCGGGACCGGCCAGCCAGGCGGCTCAGGTGCGAGCCAGGTACCTAGCCCTCCAATCCCGATCCGGCCAGTAAGGGGTGCACCATGGCACGCAGGAATAACTGATGATAAATAGCATTAAAGGTCTCTTGTTGACCTTGGTCTCCACCATGAACGGGTTGCGCAGTCCGGTGACGCGCCAATATCCGTCGACGGGAACGCTTTGGAAGCGGGAAGAGGCTCCCACCCCGGTGCAGGACCGGTTTATGGGTTTCCCGGCCCTGACGTGGGACGGCGAAATAGAGGAGCCATTCTGCACCAGTTGCATGGTCTGCATCCGTCACTGCCCAACCCAGTGCATGACGGCGACGATGAAGGACAACCCACTCCAACAAGAAGGGAAGAGCACCCGTAGAAAGATCGTAGACAGCTTCGAAATCAATCTCAACCGGTGTATACTGTGCGGGATCTGCGTCGAGGTGTGCAACTTTGACGCCATCGTGATGAGTCACGAGCACGAAATGAGTACCTTCAAGCGCAACGGTGACCGGGTCAACCTCCCGGTCCTTCTGGAGATCGGGACCAAATTTCAACGGGAGACCGGCTGGATCCCACCCACCAAACGGGCCAAACCAGAACCGGAGGCCGCACCGGCCGTGGCCGGCGATGGGGAAACCGAAGGTTCGGAATCATCTTCTTGAAAACAGTGGAGCAGCCTTATATCGTGACGCCGAATGGCCTTCGATCAACAAGCAATTGTTTCCGGAGCCGCCTATAAGGTGGCTCATTATTTGCCCGGTACTGGGTGACTGCATGAGGGGAGTCCGGTCAAGATTGATCTCCATTCATTATGTTTTTGGAGCGCCGCCTGTCGTTGTGATGTCTTACGTTCATTCTTTCGCTAAGTTGGCCGCGTAGAGATGTCTTGGATATTGTTCATCGTATTGGCGGTATTGACCTTGGGCGGAGGTCTGGGTGTCGTGGCCACCAGAAACGTGGTGCACGCCGCCTTAGCGCTGCTTCTGTCGTTGCTGGCGGTGGCCGGGATATACCTGATCCTGTTCGCTGAATTCTTGGCCATCGTTCAGGTTCTCATCTATGGCGGGGCAATAACCATCGTCCTGTTGTTCGCGATCATGCTCACCCGCACCGCCGAATATCCCCGGATCACCGATAACCGGCAGTGGCCATTGGCCGCGGTAGCGTCGGTAGCCACGCTGGCCGTGCTGGCTGGGTCGTTTTGGACGAAAGCGGCGATCGATACCCAGCCTCACAACCCGGCGCTGACCGATCTGGCCAACTCATTGTTTACCAGATGGGCTATTCCCTTCGAGATAGCTTCCCTCGTCCTGCTGGTGGCGCTTATCGGGGCGATCATCATTGCCCGGGAAAACGAGGAAGGGACCTAACCCGTGGTTGATCTAGTCTACTTTCAGTTGCTAAGCGCGGCTCTATTTGTCATAGGGATGTACGGTGTTCTGGCGCGCCGGTCCGCCGTCCTTATCGTCATGTCCATCGAGTTGATGCTCAATGCCGTGAACATAAATCTGATCGCCGCTGCCTCCCATTTGGGCTACCGCAGCGTTGGGGAAGCATTCACCAACTTCGATGGCCAGATCATCGCCATCTTCGTGATCACCGTGGCGGCCGCCGAGTTGGGGTTGGCGCTGGCGATAATTCTGCGCATCTACCGCAACCGGGGCTCGGTAAACGTGGATGAAGTGGACCTGATGAAATGGTAATTAGCTGTCAGCTATCAGCTATCAGCGGTCAGCTTTCGGATGGGGGCGCTTAGTATGGAGTGGGCCTGGCTGATTCCCGTGTTCAGCTTTGCCGCCGCCCCGTTGATCGTGGTGTTGGGACGGGTCTTGCCGGGAAGTGGATCGTTCTTGGCTATCTTGGCCATTGCCGCCGGTTTTGCCATGTTCTGGTGGGTGTTCGCCGGTTTCCTGGGGGCGGGCGCCGGCACGGAAAACTGCTTAGTAAGCTCACATACGGGGACCCTGACCTGCCATTACCAGATGGCTTGGTTCCATGCCGGTCTGGCCGGGGCGGCCGGCAGCGTTGCCCTGACCTGGGGCATAATCGTAGATCCGCTGACGTTGGCCATGCTGGGTCTGGTTACTTTCGTGGCTCTGATGGTCCAGATATATTCCCTGGGATATATGCGCGGCGACTCCCGGTTCGGCTGGTATTATGCCGTCCACGCCATGTTCGCCGCCGCCATGTTGACCTTGGTCTTGGCCGACAACTTCCTGTTGCTTTACGTAGCTTGGGAGTTGGTGGGGATCTGTTCTTATCTGCTGATCGGCTTCTGGCACGAAAGACCGGCAGCCAAGGAAGCGGCCAAAAAAGCTTTCATCGTCACCCGTATTGGCGACGTGGGAATGCTCATTGGTATCCTGCTGATCTGGCGGGAAGTGGGCACCTTCAGCATGTTCGACGCCTTTGAGGCGGTTAGCAGTGGGGCGATGTCCGAGGGCGTTACCACTGTCGCGGCCCTGCTGCTGTTCCTTGGGGCGATGGGCAAGTCCGCCCAATTCCCCTTCCACGTGTGGCTGCCCGACGCCATGGAGGGCCCAACCCCGGTCAGCGCCCTGATCCACGCCGCCACAATGGTCGTGGCCGGTGTATTCCTGGTAGCCCGGGTTTACCCCATATTCAGCGCCTACGACGGCGACGCCCTATTAGTGGTCGCGATCGTCGGTCTCATCACCGCCTTGATGGCCTCGACGATCGCCCTGGTTTCGGTGGACCTGAAGCGAATCCTTGCTTATTCAACCATCAGCCATTTGGGATTGATGATGCTGTCCCTGGGGGCATTCGGTTACACTGCGGCAATCTTCCACCTGTTGGCCCATGGCTTTGCCAAGGCGTTGTTGTTCCTGGGTGCTGGGAGCGTCATGCACGGTACCGATGAGCTAGACATCAGGAAGATGGGCGGACTTCGTAAAGTGATGCCCATGACGGCTTTTCTCTTTTCCCTAGGGGCGCTGTCCCTGGGTGGGATTCCTATCCTAAGCGGGTTCTGGAGCAAAGACGAGATCCTGTTGGCGGTGAACGAACACCTTAACCCGGCCTTCATCATTTTGGCTCTGCTGACGGCGTTCCTCAGCGCCATGTACATGGCCCGGGCGATGTTCGTGCCCTTCTTTGGTAACTTGCGTCAAGAGATGGAGCATGCCCATGAATCTCCGGCGTCGATGATAGGTCCGATGGCCCTGCTGGGAGTGTTGGCGGCTGTTTTTGGTTTCGTCAGCTTCAACTGGCCGGGCAGCTACCAAGGCATCGGCAGCTTCTTATTTTTCCACGAGGCCGAGGGCTTCCACTTCAACTGGTGGTTGGGCATCCTTTCTATAATCTTGGCGGTGGGTGCGTTTATCCTTGGGTATCTGGTGTACATTAAAGATCGCGTCTCCCTGGAGGGATTCCGGGCGAGATTGGGTAGTTTGATCCCAGTGGTGGAGAACAAGTACTACTTTGACGAGGCCTACCAGTGGGCGGTGGACCGAGTGGTGCTGGTCTTCGCGAATTTCATCGGTTTGTTCGACCGCATCGTTATCAACGACCTGGCCGTTAACGGGCCGGCCAATTCAGTCCATCGGCTAGGGGTTGCCATGCGACTGCACGTGACCGGTCATGTTTATAGTTACGCCATGGGAATGGTGCTAGGCACGATAGCCCTGTCCATTTTCTGGTGGTTCAGGTCGGTGTCCTAGGGATAGCATGGAAAACTTTGACCAAATAGCTCTGGCGCTGATCATCTTCGTTCCCTTGGCGGGAGCGATCGCGGCTATGTTCATGCCGGCCGACCGTCAGAAGGACGTTTGGTACTTCGCCATCGTCGTCGCCGGACTGTGCTTCGCGCTTTCCCTGTATATCTTCCTCCGGTACGACTATGGAGCGGGTGGGTTCCAATTCCAGGACAGCTATCTATGGCTTCCCGCCCCGCTGGACATCAATCTGTCCCTGGGGATCGATGGGATAAGCGCTCTTTTGATCTTGCTCAACGGGATCATTCTGTTGGGTGGCGTGCTGGTCTCTCAGAACATCGTCTACCGGCCTCGGGACTTCTTCGTTCTGTTGCTGGCATTGGGTACGGGTGTCTTTGGGACGTTCGCGGTGCGGGATCTGTTCTTCCTCTTTTTCTTCTACGAACTGGCCGTGCTGCCGATGTACCTACTCATCGGCGTATGGGGTAGTTCCACCGACTTCCGGACTTTCTTCCGGGCCAAAGAATACGCGGCGACGAAGTTGTTTCTGTTCCTCGTGGCCGGTAGTGTGTTGGTTTGGATCGGCATCCTGGCGGTATACATGGGGGCGGCCGAATCCGGGTTCCCCACCTTCTCGATGGAGACCTTGGGCAGGTTGGCCGAAGCAGGCCAGCTTAGCGAGGAGTTTCAAACCTGGGTTTTCCCTCTGTTCATGGTCGGTTTCGGCGTCCTGGCAGGCATGTGGCCCTTCCATACCTGGTCCCCCGACGGGCACGTGTCAGCGCCCACGGCGGTCAGCATGTTGCATGCGGGAGTGCTGATGAAACTAGGGGCTTACGGCATCATCCGGGTTGGCATGGTGATCGTCCCCGAGGGCGCGGAAAACTGGATGCCCGTATTGATCACGCTGGGCACGGTCAACGTCCTCTACGGCGCGGTGTCGGCCATGTCCCAAACTGACCTCAAGTATATTATCGGTTACTCCAGCGTTAGCCACATGGGTTACGTTCTGATGGGTATCGCCACCTTGGACCGCATCGGTGTCGGCGGGGCCGTGCTCCAGATGTTCTCCCACGGGATAATGACGGCCCTCATGTTCCTTTTGGTTGGGGCGATCTATGACCGGACCCACACCCGCGACATATATGCGCTGAAGGGGTTGTTCAGCCGCATGGGGGTCACGGGCTTCTTCTTCGCGATCGCCGGACTGGCTTCGTTGGGTCTGCCCGGATTGAGCGGGTTCATCGCCGAGTTTATGGTGTTCACCGGGGCCTTCCGCACCTATTTACCATTGGCGATTCTGGCCGTCATCGGCGCGGCGTTGACGGCGGTTTACATCTTGCGGCTGCTGGCCCTCACGTTTTTGGGGGAGTCAGATGCCAGATGGGAGCATCTCACCGATGCCAGTCCCGTGGAGAAGGCGGTGGGCGGCGCCTTCGTATTAATCATTATATTCGTGGGTGTCTGGCCCGAGCCCTTGCTGCGGCTCATCAATGTCAGCGTAGACGCCCTCCCCGGAGTGTAGGATCAGATGCCCGGCTTAACCGCTAATCTACAACTGCTGACCCCGGAGTTCGCTCTGGCGGGACTTGCCCTGCTTGTATTGGCCGTCGACTTGGTCGTTCCCCAGAACCGGAAGAATCTGCTGGGATGGTTGTCGATCGCCGGCTTATTGGGACTGATCGCGCTTTCCCTTAAGATGCTTTGGGGTGAAAACGAGACTCTGTATGGCGGTCTACTGGCCGTTGACGCGTTCTCGCTGTTCTTCAAGATATTTTTCCTGGGGCTGGGTATCTTCATCATCCTAAGCTCCATGGACTACGTGGAAAAGAACCTGACCAGCCGGGGCGAGTTCTACGGTTTGATCTTGTTTTCCATCCTCGGCATGAACGTGATGGCCCAGTCCAGGGAGCTGCTAACCGCGTACATCTCCCTGGAATTGCTTAGCTTCTGCCTCTATGTGCTGGCGGCCTACGCTAGGAACGAGGCCAAGTCCAACGAGGCCGGTCTGAAGTACATCATCATCGGAGCGTTCTCGTCGGCCGTTTTGCTCTACGGCGTCAGCATGGTTTACAGCACTCTGGGAGTGACCCAGTTCGCCTCTATCAGCGCCGCTTTGGCCAATACCGGCGATGTTAGCCCGGCGTTGTGGGTCGGCATGGCCTTGATTCTGGTGGGACTGGGATTCAAGCTGGCCGCGGTACCGTTTCATATGTGGGCGCCCGACGTTTACGAAGGGGCTCCTTTCCCGGTGACCGCATACCTGGCCATCGGCTCAAAAGCGGCCGCTTTCGCCCTGGTGCTTCGGTTGTTCTCCGAAGGATTTTTGCCCGCTGCCGACCAGTGGCGGATCGTCGTAGCGGTGATGGCGGCGATAACTATGCTGACAGGGAACTTGGTCGCCTTGGCGCAGCACAACATCAAGCGATTGATGGCTTACTCAAGCGTCGGCCAAGTCGGCATAATCCTGACCGGCGTGGCGGCGTTGTCCGCGGACTCCATACTCCCGGCCAGTGGTGTGATGCTGTACCTGGTGGGTTACTCGCTGACCAACATGCTGGTGTTCGCCGGGTTGATTTCCTTTTTCAATATGACCGGACGGGAAGACATCTCGGCCTTTAGGGGATTGGCCGATGGACAGCCATTCTTGGCGGCGACCATCGCCATCGGATTGTTCTCTCTCGGCGGAATGCCGATCTTCGCCGGGTTCACGATCAAGTTCTACCTCTTCACCGCTTTGGCCAGCCAAGGACTACTCTGGTTGGCCGGATTGGCTATCTTCAGCAGCTTGATCTCCTTGTATTATTATTTACAGGTCATTCGACAGATGTACATCCGCCCCGTGGAAGAAGTGGCGGAGGCGATCGCTGGAGAAGAAGTCTACATCCCCACCGGTCCGGAAGTTTCCACTTCGCCTTTGATCCTCATGGTTCAGAGCGTTAGCCTGGTGGGGGTATTCTGGGTGGGAGTTTACCCGGCGCCATTCTTGGCCGTTATTGACGCGGCCAGCCATGCAATTCTGCCCGGTCTTTAGTTCCGATCGGGCGGCAAGAGTTGCTGAGATGGATTTGGAAAAATGATTATAGCGGTCATCGGCGGCAGCAGTCCCACCAATCCTGATCATATTCGATTGGCTGAAGAAGTTGGCCGGGAGCTGGCCAATCGCGGTGTTGGCCTGGTCTGCGGCGGGCTTAGCGGCATCATGGAAGCGGCCTGCCGGGGTGCTAAATCGGCGGGTGGGACCACCATCGGCATACTACCGGGACGTTCAAGCCGGGACGCCAACTCCTATGTGGACATTCCGATTGTTACCACCATGGGTTTTTCGCGAAACGTGATTGTGGTCCACACCGGAGATGCCGTGATCGCCATCGGCGGCGCTTTCGGAACTCTGTCGGAGATTGCACACGCTTTGGGTGACGGCATACCCGTGGTTGCCCTGAATACCTGGCCGCTATCCCGAAACGGGGACGGCCAGCCGGTGGACAAAGCCATGATTCAAGCGTCTGACCCGGTGGACGCCGTGGAGAAGGCGATCGCGGCGGCGGAGGCACGGTTCGTTTAAGGCTCGTCGTAAGATATATCTGTTCCGAACCGATATTGGTGGGTGGAGGGTGAGACAGATCATGACCTATTTGGCTATTTCCCCCCCGACGGCAATCCCATGGTGAGTCACGGCGGTGGAGCAACGATCGCCGGCGTTCGCGGCAGGGAAGTTCTGGATTCACGAGGCAATCCTACTGTGGAAGCGGAGGTTACCCTCTCCAATGGTGTCACGGTTCACGCGGCGGTCCCTTCCGGCGCCAGCACCGGAAGTCACGAAGCCTGGGAATTGAGGGACCGGGACCTGGACCGTTACCGGGGCAACGGGGTCTTAAAGGCGGTGGCGAACGTCGACCACCTGCTGGGTCCATCCCTGGTAGGCCGGTCTCCGTCGGACCAGGAAGGTATCGACCAGCGTCTCATCGAACTCGATGGCACCCCTGATAAAAGCAACTTAGGCGTCAACGCTGTCCTTGCCGTGTCCATGGCCGTGGCAAAAGCCGGCGCCGCCGTCCAAAACGATGGCGAAGGCGTTTCCTTGTGGCGCTATCTTGCCGGTGGGGGCGAAGTAAGCCTGCCGGTGCCCATGTTCAACATCCTAAACGGCGGCGCCCATGCATCCGACTCCACCGATATCCAGGAATTCATGGTGGCTCCGGTGGGCGTATCAACCTTCGCCGAGGCCCTCCGAGCCGGGTCGGACATCTATCATGCCCTTAGGGGTTTGCTACGGGAAGGTGGACATAACCTGAACGTGGGCGATGAAGGGGGATTCGCTCCCACCCTGCCTTCGAATAAAGACGCTCTAGAATTGGTCCTGAAGGCGGTTGAAACAGCTGGGTATATTCCGGGACGGGATGTCTATCTGGCCCTGGACGTGGCTGCTTCCGAACTTTTCCAAGAACGCCTGGGCAAATACCTGCTGGAGCGGGAAGGCACGAGTTTTACCGCGGAAGAGATGGGCGATATCTACGCCCGTTGGGCTAAGGAATATCCCATTATCAGCATCGAAGACGGGCTGGACGAGAATGACTGGGATGGCTGGTCTCAACTGAGCCAACGCATGGGGGAGACCATGCAGTTGGTGGGCGACGACCTGTTGGTCACCAACACCAGCCGCATCCAACTAGGCATCGACAGCCGGGCGGCCAATGCGGTGTTATTGAAGCCCAATCAGATCGGCACTCTCACCGAAACCCTCCAGGCATTGACCCTGGCCAGAGACGCGGGCTGGGGCGCGGTGGTGAGTCATCGCTCAGGAGAGACCGAGGACACTACCATAGCCGACCTAGCCGTGGCTTGGAACGTTGGGCAGATCAAATCCGGCGCGCCCGCACGGTCGGACCGGGTGGCCAAGTACAACCGGTTGCTGCGCATCGAGGAGGAGCTGGGTTCCTCGGCCAGGTATGCCGGGCGTGACGCCTTTCGGCATCTCAAGGGGGTTTGATACCCGGGCGGTCTACCGGAATTTTTATCCGCCAGGGGCCGAGATTCCAAAGCAGCGAATCACCCCCATCCTAACCTTCCCCCGTCGAGGGGGAAGGGATTTGTCCTCTCCCCTTTTTGGGGAGAGTTAGAGTGGGGGTGAAAGTCTTCACACCGGCCCTCTCCCGCTACAGAAGAAGAGATTCCGTTATCGGTTTTCCGGGGGTGGCGGGGACTGGGGGTTGGATGGCTTCCAGTTTCCGGTCAGAAAGTCGTAGAGGTTGGCCACGTTCATCCGGTTCACCGCCGGGTTATCCTGATGAGGGGACTCCATGGGATAGCGGGCGATCTTGTCGGTGAGGCTGTAGATCGCGTCTTCCTTGGTTACTCCGCGCTCGACGGCATTCCAAACATAGTCTTTCCACTCTTGGATATAGGACCCCTGTTCGTCCAGATAGCCTTTGTCGCACAACAGGCCGTGGCCCGGTACGAAGATTTCCTCGTCCAACCGCCGCAGAGCCGCGATCGTCGTCAGCCATTCGTCTGGGCTCGCCTCCTGGATGTAGGTCTGGACCTTGTTGAATATGTTGTCGCTGGTCCAAACCACGCCTTCTTCTTTGATACATATGGCTGCTTGGTAGGCGGTATGCCCGGGCATGTGAATCATCTCGATTGTGTGGTCGCCAACGTTCAGGGTCATGCCATTCTTGAAGGTGATAACCGGGGCGTTGGGCGTGTAGCCTTCCATCAATTTGGGTTCGTCGGGTCCGAAGCCGGATACTCTCTGGATGTGCGAAGCCATGTCGGTTTCTAGGATGCGGCGCCGCACACCTTCCTGGGCGATGACCGGCACGTCGAAGAACGCGTTCCCGGTCCAGTGATCGCCGTGGGGTTCGGTGTTGATGATGTAACGCAGCTCTCCCCTCTTTGCGATCTCCGCCTTCAGTTCCATCGCGTCGGTCGGGCGGTGGGGACTGTCGAACATGACGACCCCGTCGGAAGTGGTGAGGAACCCAAAGTTACAACCCATCCGGCCGGTGTCCGCGAATATGTTGCTGGTGACTTGTTGTAATGCCACGTCGAACCTCCGATTTATTGATTGATAAGCCTACAGAATCAATCTGGGTATCCCACGATTTAGAACAGCTCGTTGGTCAACTGTTCAATGATACGACTTGGGACAAACTTGACCAGATCAAGCTTTCCGAACCGATTATATCGGAGTGAAGTGCCGGACTCTACCCATACTCATATCAGGCACGTTCCCAACTTCACAACCCATGGATAAGCGGGTATTATATACGGGCTATCCTGTGGGGTATGAGTGCCAGGTTTCCGGCAGGCCAGCTGGGCTCAATAACCGGCGCCGTTGCCAAGATTGTGGAGGTGGGAATTGACAACTCGAGTGGGCATCAACGGATTCGGTAGAATCGGACGCTTGGTCCTACGAGCAACCAAAGAGAGATATCCGGACAAGTTGGAAATAGTGGCGGTAAACGATCTGACCGACGCCAAGACCAACGCCCATCTCCTCAAATACGACACAACCTATGGCGGATATCCCGGCCACGTGGAGGCCAGCAACGGGGACTTGGTAGTCGACGGCCGGAGCATACGGGTCTTCTCTGAGCGAGACCCGGCGAAGATACCCTGGTCCGAGATGGGTGTGGACCTGGTGGTTGAATCCACGGGGCTATTCACCGACGCGGAAAAAGCCGGCGGGCACTTGGAAGGCGGCGCCAAAAAAGTGATTATCTCAGCGCCGGCCCGAGGCGAGGACCTGACCATTGTATTAGGTGTCAACGAGCATCTATACGATGGAGCTAATCATAAGATCGTCTCCAACGCCTCTTGCACCACCAATTGCTTCGCCACTATGGTCAAGGTGCTGCACGACTCCTTCGGCGTGGAACACGGCGTCATGTCCACCATCCATTCTTACACCAACGACCAAGCCATCTTGGATCAGCGCCACTCCGACTTACGGCGCGCTAGGGCCGCCGCCGCCAACATCATCCCGACTTCGACGGGGGCCGCCAGGGCCGTGGGCTTGGTTCTGCCTGAGTTGAACGGCAAACTTGACGGCATAGCGTTCCGGGTACCGACCATTACCGGATCGATCACCGACTTCGTCGCCACGGTGTCCCGCGACGTAACCGTGGACGAGATAAACGCGGCCTACCAGGAAGCAGCCGATGGGAAGATGAAGGGTATTTTGGAATACTCGGATGAGCCGCTGGTCAGCTCCGATTTTAAAGGAAACAGCCATAGCTGCATCATCGACGGACTCTCCACCATGGTTATGCAGGGCCGTATGGTCAAAGTCATGGGCTGGTACGACAACGAATGGGGTTACTCCTGCCGCACCGCCGATCTATGCGCTTTGATCGCCGACAAAGGCATCTAAGCTCCCTTCTCGCATCGTATATTTAAACGGGGAATGGCAAAGGGGCTGGTCAACGCCGGAGATGGTGAATGTCCAGCCCCTTTTGCGAACCCATCGATGGAGCTCATCTTTGCCTGATCTAGCCCGATCCATGCCGCCTTTTATTTTCTCGATGAATCCACAAGTGGTCATTGGCTGAGCGTGTAGCTGTGCGAGGTGCGATGACACCACGGCTTCACTTTCCCGGCCGGTTACCCTGGGCCTTCTTGGTTCTTGCCCTGATTCTGTTGGTTGCCCTTGGCCTACGGTTGCATGGGGTCAACTGGGACGATGGGAACCTGTTCCACCCCGACGAACGGGATATCTACATGCGCGCCGGTTGTATGTACGATGTCTTGATCGAAAAGGCGGGCTATGGCCGGTGCGGGTATGTACAGCAATACCCGGAAACCGTAGGCGGCCTTCCCAGCCCCGGCGTTTTCCTGGACGCAGAGCGCAGCCCCCTGAACCCCCACTGGTTCCCCTTGGGCAGCATCCTTATCTACGTGATGGTTCTCTTTCGGTCGGCTATAGAGCTGTTCACCGATATTTCAGCCTTGGATATGCGATACGTGGGACGGCCGCTGTCCGCTCTGGCCGACGTGGGGTCGGTGCTCCTGTTATTCCTGGTGGGCCGCCGGATGTACGGCCTGGGTGTCGGGTTGCTGGCGGCCGGCCTGGCCGCCTTGGCGGTGATACACGTACAGAACAGCCATTTCTACCGGCCGGAAACCTTCTCCGTGCTGTTCACCTTGGCCAGTTTCTGGGCGATGTTGCGCATGGTGGAACGCCGGCGTCTGCGGGACTCGGCGCTACTTGGCCTTTTCGTGGGGTTGGCCCTGGCGCCAAAGGTTAATATTCTGCCGCTTCTGCTGCCCCTGACTCTGGCTTACTTGTACATCTTGCTGGATTCGGTTGGCGGCCGTTGGAAACGCATCACGCCCCGTGCGGTGATCCCAGTTGTTGGTCATGCCGCATTAGCCGGTGTCATCTCCGTTGGTGTTTTGATCTTGTCCGCTCCCTACGCCTTGCTGGACTATAACGCTTTATTTGACGGAATCGGGAGCCAGGTCGATATGGCCCGTGAGGCCGGCACCCTTCCCTTTACCATTCAGTACATCGACACTCCGGCTTTCATTTACCAGATCCGGCAGGTTGCCCTTTGGGGACTTGGGTTGCCCCTGGGTGCGGTGGCTTGGCTGGCGGTCCCCTTCACCGCCGTTTTGGTGGTGACCCAGCGACGCCATCTACGGGCCGATCTTTTGGTATTGGCTTGGGTGATTCCCACCTTCCTGTTTCTCGAGAGCTTCGAGGTGAAATTCCAGCGCTATATGTTCCCATTGACGCCTTTTCTTATATTGATGGGCGCCCGGATGCTCCTTTGGACGGTGGACTTCGCCCGGCGGTTTTCCTACATCCGGACCCGGCCACCGGCCGTTAGGAACAGGCAGATCGATTTCCCGATGATGCAATGGTTGCGTTCCCAGTCGACCAAAGCGGCGTGGTTATTGTTGGGGCTGGTGGTGGTGTCCACCGCATTTTATTCCTTGGCCTTCCAGATGGTTTACGCGAACGACCATCCGGCGGTGGCGGCCTCTCGTTGGATCAACCAGAACGTGGCCTACGGTTCAAAGATCGTCAGCGATAACCACTGGGATGAATTTATTCCCAACCTGTATGGCTATGACGTTTGGCAGTTCCCGGTGTACAACCAACCGGACGACCGGGAAAAGATGAATGAACTTGCCAAGCGCCTCTCGAAAGCCGAATACGTGGTCTTCTACAGCAACCGTCCATACAGTAGCGTGGCCCGTGCCCCGGATCGGTACCCACTGAGCAATTCCTACTATCGGAAGCTATTCGAGGGAGAGTTAGGTTATCTGCTGGACCGAAGATTTACTTCCCATCCCAGGTTGTTGGGAATCTCCTTCCAAGACAATCCGTTCAAAAGGGCCGGTCTCCCTTCCCCGAGACCGACGGCGCCGGACCAAGACGCTCTTCTGAAGCTAGACCTGGGGTACGCCGACGATAACGTGGTTGGCTACGACCATCCCCAGGTATTGATATTTCACAACCAATACAAGATGAGCGAGGGTGAGTTAAGGCTGGAGTTATCAAGGCTCCGCGTGGAAGGCTTCCGAAGGCCACCGGTTGGATTGCTGATGACGGCGGATGAAGCGGCGGTGCAGCAGGGCGGAGGTACTTGGTCTAGCATAATCCTCCGGGAAAGTTGGACCAACGCGCTGCCCGTTCTGGCCTGGTTGTTGGTGGTGGAGTTGATATACCTTGCGGCGTTGCCTCTGTCCATGTTCCTGTTCAGGCCCTTGCCCGACAGGGGAATCGTTCTGGCTCGTATCGTTGGTTTGCTGGGAGCGAGCTACGTGGCCTGGCTCCTGGTTAGTCTGGGGTGGCTCGAATTATCCCGAGCGGCCATCTACCTGGGGATACTGGCGTTAGCCTCTTTGTCGGGGCTGGTCCTGTTCTTCCGATGGCGGGAGATTCGAGGGTTCTTCGCCCAACATTGGCGGCTGGCACTCACTGGAGAATTCATCTTTCTGGCGGCTTTTCTGGCGTTCGTGGTGGTAAGGGCGGCGAACCCGGACCTTTGGCACCCTTACCGGGGCGGGGAAAAGCCTATGGAACTGGCTTATCTCAACGCGGTAGTTCGCTCCACGTCGTTGCCCCCCTTCGACCCGTGGTACGCCGGGGGCTACATGAACTACTACTATTGGGGTTACTTCGTGCTGGCCGGATTGATTCGGGTGACCAGCATCGTCCCGTCTACGGCCTTCAACTTGGCCGTACCTATGTTTTTCGCGTTGACTTTTTCCGGGGCTTATTCCCTGGTCTATAACCTGGCCGAGGGTACGCGCCGATCTAATATATGCGGCGGCGCGGAACCCACGGTTGCTGGAATTCGGACTCGCCGTCGGTTCTGGCGTATCTCTTTATGGACTCCCATCGGCGCGGGTTTGACGGCGGGATTATTCGTTTCGGTCATCGGTAACTTGGACGGCATAGTTCAGATCGCTCAGGGTATCTGGTACAAATATCTGGTATGCCGCGGCTTGATCGGCGGGCTCTTCCTGTCCTTGGTGGAAAATTGCCGGAACTTTCCCGACTTCGACTTCTGGCGAAGCAGCCGGATGATTCCCCCGATGGACAATTTCGACCCGTCGCCTCTAGCGTTTTGGGTGCCCGAGAAGATCGCCGGGTCTCCGGACGTTTCTTGGCATATCACCGAGTTCCCTTTCTTCACCTTTTTGTTCGCCGACTTGCACCCTCACATGATGGTGATGCCCTTCACCTTGCTGGTCATCGGCCTGGGATTGGCCATGGTGGTAGGGTTGCGCCAAAGTGGCCTGGTCTGGAAGTGGGCTACTAGCGCGGCCTTAGCAGTGACTTTGGGGGCGTTGTGGGTGATAAATAGCTGGGACTACCCGTCATACGTCCTTCTCACCGTGGCGATCTTGGGGTTGGCGGTCTACTTCAGTCCGGGACGGGCCCCGCGTAGATTAGCTATCTTGGCGGTACTCGTCGTGGGCGTTTTGGCCCTCAGCGTAGTAGCTTTTTATCCATTTCACCAGTTTTATGAGACGTTCCAAACTGGATTGGAGCCGACGAGGTGGCGGACGCCGCTGCACCGTTACCTGGGCATCCACGGTTTGTTCTTATTTGTCGCCCTGACCTATTTGGTGCATCAGACACGGCAAACCCTGATTCACGTAGGACGAGGCCTAGCTTCCGAGTTGTCACGGTTCGCCGATAATACGCAGGGCTTAGGTATCTTTAGCAGGAGCATATCTTGGCCCAGAACGGCCTGCGCGGTTGGACTGCTTTTAGCGGTATACCTGGCCGCCGCCGAATTCTGGACGGCCGCGCTTCTGATGGGTGTGTTGGTCCTAGCGGGGGTTGCGGTCCGAGACGTCCTGCGGTCCAAAGAGATCGGCGGTCCATTTGCCATATTGCCGCTGCTGCTGCTGGGCATGGGCCTGGCTATCAGCGTTGGGGTGGACTTGGTGCGTTTGGAAGGCGACATCGGCCGCATGAATACCCAATTCAAGTACTACTTGGAAGTATGGGTGCTGTTCAGTCTGGCCGTGGCCTACATGCTTTGGTATCTGGGGTCCCAGGCCCGCTCCCAGGATGGTCCGAATTGGCGGAGAAGGACCTGGATGGCCGTACTTGCTGTTCTCGTCGGTTCCAGCTTGATTTACACAGTAATGGGGACCCAGGACCGCGTGGCCGACCGGTTCAACGACGGGCTTTTTACCCTGGATGGTACGGCCTATATGGAACAGGCCGTGCACCGGGAGTTGGAACAACCGGTCAATCTGAAGTGGGACCTGGAGGCGATCCAATGGCTGCAGAACAATGTGGCAGGTTCGCCGGTGGTGCTGGAGGCCCACAACGATCAATATCATTGGGCCGGCCGCATCGCCACCTACACCGGGCTACCCACGGTGTTGGGCTGGCCCTGGCATCAGATACAACAGCGAATGGACTACGACTATACGGTCCGCGACCGGGCGGCCCGGGTCAAGGAGATCTACGAAACCAGTGACTTGGAACGCGCCCGGTTCCTCCTGAATAAATACAACGTTGAGTATGTCGTGGTCGGCGAGCTTGAACGCATCTACTACTCTCCCCAAGGCATAAAGAAATTCGAGGAACTTGCCGAATCTCAGTTGGTCGAAAGGGTATATCGCAACGAAGGAGTTTCCATCTACAGAAACCTGCGGTGACCGGAACGGTCCAGGATTTGAATGTAGCTGCCCATTTTCCGACCTTCCAGGATGAGTCCCAGCTTATTGGGAATACGGCCGGCTTGTTGGCCTTCGTCATTGCTCCGGACACCGCGATCCCTAGCCGGGTTTCCTCCTCGTTCGTCTTCTCTGTGCGGAAAGCTCCTGGATCCCGGCCTGCGCCGGGATGACGGTAAGGACGCTATTTCGTCGTTGTAGGGTTTGCCTAAGCAGAAAAATCAACTCGATACCCTTGCTCAGGGGACTCACATGGGTTTGGGTTGTCATAAAGGTAGAAAATACTGATTATGTCAAAAACTCGGTCTCCAAATCGTTGACAAGTCATTGACATAATTGTTAAGTTTGGCTGGAATATTAAATAAATATAAAAATACTTCCAGGTGAGCACATAGAAGCGTTAGCCATTATCCGAGACGTGTTCGTCATCGTCTTCACCGGTCTGTCGACATTGTTGCTGGTGGTGTGGAGTGTATGGCTCTTCCGGGTCTATCGGTCAACCAGGCAAGTGACCCAGAACGTTGAAGAAATCACCGGGATCTTGCTAAATCGAGTAGCGCGTCCGTTGAGTGTGGTTCCGACCGTGATGGAAGTGGTTAGGGGCGTGGTGGAGTTAGTTCAAGAATATAGGAACCCCGACCGGACATCCGATGCTGACGAAATCGAAGAATAAAGGATATTTGATCTCTTAAGAAAAACTAAAATATCAGGGCTATCCCGGGCCTGGGCATGACGCGATCAACCTCGAGAAAAGCCAAGGCCCAATCCGGCTGGCCCTTCCTACGGTAGTGACTAGCTAAGCGGTGTAGGGAATTTGGCGTGTGGTGTGGTCTTAGCGGTGGCCGGAGGGAGGGCCAGTATTATTTTGCTTCTGCATCGATCCAACGCGGGTAAGACCCCAAAACTTTCAACACACTGTTAGAAGTGTTGAGGGCTTGAATGGCATCATTCACCAATGGGTCTTCCCGGTGGCCGTCGCAGTCGATCAAGAAGATATACTGCCCAAGCAATTGCTTAGTGGGCCTGGACTCTATCTTTCGCAGGTTCACGTCTCTGGACGCAAATTCATTCAAGGCGCGGTAAAGGACGCCGGGCGCTTCTTGATTGAAAGATAGGCACATCGATGTCTTGTCGGCGCCGGTGGGCGGGTGGTCGTGTAGCGCCAATATCACGAACCGGGTCATATTATTCGGGCTGTCCTGGATGTTCCGGTCCAGAATCTCGGCGCCGTAAAGTGCGGCGGCCCTTCGGGGTCCGATGGCCGCGGCCGGAATAGGACTTTTTTCCATGTCGGCAACGGCAGCTGAATTGCTCAGCGAGGCAACCTGCTGGATGTTAGGGAATTCACGTTCCAGGTAATCTTGGCATTGCGCCAGCGACTGGGGATGGGAATAAATGACCTGGATGCCGCCGGCGTTAGTACCGGGCTTCGCCATCAAATAGTGATTGATCGGCAACACCAACTCGCCAAATATGGACAAGTCTGGCTGGCTGATCAAGATATCCAGGGTATTATTCACCGCCCCTTCCAAGCTGTTTTCTATGGGAACCACACCTTGGTCGGTGGCGGAAGACGACACGGCCAGCCCCACCGCGGGTATGGTTGGGAAGGGATGGAGGTTGGCTTTTGGGTCGTACTGAAAAGCCGCCTCTTCCGTGTAGGTGCCCGAAGGGCCGAAATATGCGATGCTTTTGACCACCCTTATACTCCGGTCAAAATGTCGTAAAGGGTCTGCTCATCGCCGGTCATTGTGACCGCGACCAGCTCGTCGTCTGCCTCAAGAACCAGGCCGTCGGTCGGCAACGACGCGCCACCCTTCTTGATCACCAAAGATATAAAGCTGTGGGGCGGCAACTCAACGTCTTCCAAACGCATGCCAACGACCCCGGCGTCACTGGGTATGGAGACGCTGATCAACTCGGTGCCAGGCGCGCTCAGGCTGCTCAGATGCACCAATGGACGGCCAGGAATGCCTTCCTCCAGGCTGGCAAGGACGAGATGTATCGAGTTAACGACCACATCGACTCCCAGTAGATGAAAAAGCGCCTCGTTCTTGGGATCCCTGATCACGGCCATGGTTCTTGGTACGTTGAACACATGCTTGGTCATCTGACAAACGACCAGATTCGTATCGTCTCGACCGGTAACGGCTATCAGAACATCGGCCCGGGCCAAGCCAGCCTGTTTAAGGATCACCTCGTCGGTGCCGTCGCCCTGTAGAGAGATACCCCCCACTTCGTCGATGAGTAACTGACATCTCTCCCGGTCCTTTTCGATCACGACCACTTCGTGGCCGGTAGCCAACAAGGACTTGGCCAGATGGTATCCAATCTCACTGCAACCAACGATTACCGCAAACATCAGATGTGGTTCACTTCTCTATGGACTGCCGGATATCCTGCAGGAGCCCGAAGGAATACCCCACCACATCCAGTCCCAGGCCGGCATATAGAATCTGGAGTTGGGGGTTGTCCAGGTGACAGATCACTTTTGGCACGTTGAAGATGTGGCGGGCGATCTGGGCGGTAAGAGCGTTACGGTGATCGTCATCGGACAAGGCCAAAAAGATGTCCGTGGTATCTACGCCGGCCAACTGCAGGTAGTCCTGCATGGTGGGCTCTATGGTCAGCACAACTTCCACACCGGGGATGTCGGACACGGATTCCAAGCATTCGCGGTCGCGGGACAGAATGGTGATTTCCGTGCCGTTGCCAGCCAAGTCTGGTACCAGGGTGGTGGTTAATCTACCGCATCCCAGAATCAATACCCGCATGGAGCAGCCTTAGGCAAGCACTGGGGTAGGGGCGCGTTCCCGCCAGAAAATGACCTGACAAGGAGCATTGTTGAAGATGTAGCTGGAGGTCGTTCCCAAGGTGCAGGAGCCAAAGCGCCGGCGGTAGGGGACCCCCAGGATGACTGCGTCCATCTGGCGGTCTTCGGCCTCCATGACTATGGCAGGTCCGGCGTGTCTGGCTCTTAAGGACCTGGCGTGGACGTCCTTCAACTTTTCTTCAGAGGCGATAACTTCGATACGGGCCAGGATCTCCTCGCCCCGATCGGTGGCCTCGCCAATCTCCGATTCCAAGGGCATCTCCAAAGGTACTTCAATGACGTAGACCGCGTGGAGGTGGGCTTTGGATTGGCGCGCCAACTGGCAAGCCCAGCGAAATACGTGCTCACTGGCCTTGTCTCCATTGACCGGCACCAGGATTCGATTAGCGTCGAATTTAACTCCGGACACACAGCCTCCAAGACTGGCAGCGATTGACGCAGTGAAACGTCAACGGCAGATTATAAACACTGAGTGCGGGCAAATCAAGCATGAATCGCGACCGTTCAAAACGAATCGGGCTGGACTGAGGATTGTGGCGAATCATGAAATAGCATAGGGCATCGAAAGTGAGTGACTTTGAGCGGAGATTGAGATCTGCCGGAATCTGACGCGCGGCATCGAATCAACTCGCGGTGCGCACCTCGCTCCTTTCTGTTGGAACAGGGGGTGGTAGGTCACGGGCCAGATCGTACAGGTGGCCTACATGCTCGTTGGTGCCGGCTACGATCAAAACGTCGCCAGGCTTGATCTCCTCATCATTGGCCGGATGCAACACGTAACTGCGGCCCCGCCGTATGGCCAAGACGGAGATATCGTACTTGTTCCCAGATCCTCCGCCTAGGCCCACTTCTTGCAGAGTATGGCGAAACATCTCCTCTGGGGGATGGACCTTGGTGATGCCGAAGTTGGGGATGATCGGCATGTAGTCCACCACGCCGGAGTCGAAACCGACGTGGGCTGCCCGGCGGGCGCTTTCCATCTCGGGGAAAACTACTTTGTCGGCGCCTATTCTTTCAAGAATATCTCCGTGCAACTCGTCCGCTGCCCTGGCGATGATAAAGGGCAGACCGATGCTTTTAAGAAGAGAAGTAACCAGGATGCTGCCCTGGGCGTTGTCGTTGCCCAAGGCCACGACCGCCACGTCGAAGTCGGCCACGTCCAACTCTTTTAGCACCGATTCGTTGGTGGCGTCCGCTCTGACCGCATAGGTTACGTGGCCCAACGTATCCTGAATCTTAGCTTCGTCGATATCGATCGCCAAGACATCGTGACCCGATTGGAACAGTTCACGGGCCACTGTGGCGCCAAAACGGCCCAAACCGATGACGCAGACTTGTTTCTTCACCAATTCCCTCCGTTATCCTGGCACTAGCCTATTTTAACCCTTTCCCGGACAAAGCGGTATACCGTGGCCTCCTCCCTGGGGACCAATGTCAATGCCAGCGTCACCGGGCCCAATCTACCGACAAACATCGCCACCATGAATATAGCCTTTCCGCCGACGGTGAGATCAGGCACGATCCCCGTTGAAGCTCCAGTGGTGCCCAAGGCGGAAACCGTGTCGAACAGCAGGTCCACGAACGAGATACCCTTTTCGATCAAGACGTCCCTTTCCGTTAATGTCAGGATCGCTACCAGCAGCATGGAGAGCCCAATACCCAAAACGGCCACGGCCAAAGCTCTATGAAGCTGGGATTGATGGATCTCGCGCCCAAATGCTTCGGCATGGGAGCGGCCCCGCAAGGAAGAAACCACCGCGGCGACGATTACAGCGAAAGTAACGACCTTGATCCCGCCGGCCACAGAGCCCGCACCACCACCGATGAACATCAATCCTGTATAGGTCAGCTTGGTAATGTCTCGAACATCACCGAAGTCTATCGTGGTAAACCCTGCCGTTCTGCCGCTGGCCGAGCCGAATACCGCTCCCGTCACCCGGTCCACCCAATTCAAGCTGCCCAGAGTCTCTGGATTAGAAAATTCCGCTATAAGCAGCACACCGGCGCCAAATCCCCACAGGGCCAGGCTAGTGACGACCACGAGTTTGGCGTCCAGGCCCAACCGGGGGAATCGCCGGTTACGGTAGATGTCCAACAGCACGGTCCATCCCAAGCCTCCCAAGACTATCAGGACCGTGGTCATGAGTAGCAGGATGGGGTTGGTGGCGAACCTAGCTAAGCTGCTACCCGTGGGTAACTCCGGCAAGATATTGAACCCGGCATTATTGAATGCCGATACCGACAAGAAAGTGGAGTTCCACAATGACTCCCCAAATCCCATCCCGTCCAGGCCCTGCACCTGCCAGAAGATGCCCATAGTCCCCAGGACGTACAGAGCGAACACCATCAGCACAACGTTGCGGCCGATACGTCTCAGCCCCTGCATTCCTTCCACTCCCACCGTGTCACGCATAAACCCGCTGGACATCAACCGTTCCTGGAGAGTAGACCGCTGTCCGATCACTAATAACAGGAAGGTGCTGACCACCATGAATCCCAGCCCCCCGACCAACATCAACAGGAATATAACGCCTTGTCCAAATACGCTCCAATAAGTGCTGGTCGGCACCACCGTGTGGCCGGTGACGGTTACGGCGGATATGGCCGTGAAGAAGGAGATATCCAAGGAAGTGAATTCGTTTTGATGATTGGCGATGGGCAGCGCCAAAAGTAGGCCGCCAACTATAATTAAGAGAACGAAGCCCAAGAGGAGGATATAAGGAGTGCTCAAAGCCCGGGGAGGTCTTCGGTCGGGCGCGAGGTGGGCCACCGACCGTCGCACGTCTCTGGGCCGTGTCTGACGGATCACTGTCTCTCTGGGCCTGGACCTACGGTTTAGCAACAGTCTATTTCCGGAAGACTAAAATCTGTGGGTTGGCCCGGTCTCGGGGCGTCAAGAACATAACTTGATCCAGAGCCATCCCGGTCACGCAAAAACGCGCAAAAGCTCGGCAGTTAAATAAAGGAAGAACTGTGAGAAGTTGGGGGGACATTTCGGTGCGTTTTTGTGGTTAGATCGACGAAGCGTACGCCGCAGTGGAACGGCCGGTCAGGATGACCTCTAGCGAATCAGTGGGATTCTAGTAGCTTGTGGCCGGCAAGTCAATAACCAGGGAGGGCCAATCTCCGAGAAATGAACCGGCGCCCCAGAGATACAAGTGCGTTCGCTGCGGCGGCGTCTATCCTAAAACGTATCTATGCTAAGATGTTTGGCAAGTCCAAGCACATCCGAGGTGACTATTTATGGCGGAAGCCAGGCGACACGTGGAGTTGCGCTACGACCCGAAGGAGATCGACCGTAAGTGGCAAGATCGGTGGGATAAAGACGGTTTGCATCGGGTAGACAACGACGATCCCCGGCCCAAGTGGTACGAAATGACGATGTACCCCTATCCGTCCGGGGATCTGCATATCGGCCACTGGTACGCCATGGCTCCTGCCGACTGTCACGCCCGTTTCCGGCGGATGCAGGGATACAACGTCCTTCATCCCATCGGTTTCGACGCCTTCGGATTGCCGGCGGAGAATGCCGCGATAAGCCGGGGAGTTCATCCCTATTCCTGGACCATGAGCAACATCGAAAACATGCGCAAGCAGCTCCGTTCCATCGGGGCGATCTACGATTGGGACCGGGAGATCGTTTGCTGCCTGCCCGAGTATTACCGCTGGAACCAGTGGCTCTTCCTCAAGTTCTTCCATCAGGGCTTGGCCTATCGTGCGAAAGCCCCGGTTGTGTGGTGCCCCTCCTGTCAGACCGTGCTGGCCAACGAGCAAGTGATCAATGGGAACTGCGAGCGGTGTGGTACGACCATCACGCGAAGGGACCTGGAGCAGTGGTTCTTCCGCATCACTCAGTACGCCGACCGGTTGTTGGACTTCAGCGGTCTGTTGGACTGGCCCAACAAGATATTGACCATGCAAACGAACTGGATCGGCCGAAGCGAGGGAGTGGAAATCTCCTTCGATATTTCAGACAAGGGCTTGGAACAAAAGGACATCTCCACTTTCACCACCCGCATCGACACGATATTTGGCGTTACATTCATCGTGTTGGCGCCCGAGCATCCCTTGGTAGCGGACTTGACCACCGAGGAACATCGCGAAGCCGTTGAAGTTTACATTGACCGAGCCCGGAAGACCTCGGAGATCGACCGGCTGTCCACGGAAACCGACAAGACTGGGGTGTTCACTGGATCGTACGCGATCAACCGGCTCAACGGTGAGAAGGTGCCGATCTATATCGGAGACTACGTGTTGATGACGTACGGGACCGGAGCAGTCATGGGGGTGCCGGCCCACGACTCTCGGGACTTCGTTTTCGCCCAGAGATACTGGTTACCCGTCCGCATCGTCGTGGCGCCCATTTCCTGGGATGGCAGCGAATTGACCGAAGCCTACCTGGGCGGCGGATTCATGACCAACTCGGAGGCTTACGACGGTATGACCGACGAGGAAGGAATCGAGGCCATCTCCGCGGACATCGAGAAAAAGGGGTGGGGTAGCCGCACCGTTTCCTACCGGATGCGGGACTGGCTGGTCTCTCGGCAGCGCTATTGGGGGACTCCCATACCGGTGGTGTATTGCGACAAGTGCGGCATCGTTCCGGTGCCTGAAGATGAATTGCCGGTCTTGCTGCCCACCGACGCCGAATATATCCCCACCGGCGAGGGGTCGCCCTTGGCTTCCAACGCCGGCTTTTTGAACACCACCTGTTATCGCTGTGGCGGTCCCGCCCGGCGCGAAACCGATACCATGGACACCTTCTTCGACTCCTCCTGGTATATGTTGCGGTACCTCAGTCCCGGCTACAGTGAAGGACCCTTCGACCCGGCGGTCAAGGACTGGCTGCCCGTGGACCAGTATACCGGGGGCGCCGAGCACGCGGTGATGCACCTTCTTTACTCCAGGTTCTTCATCAAAGGTCTGCACGACATGGGAGTAGTGGACTTTGAGGAGCCCTTTCTACGCCTGTTCAACCAGGGTGTGATCTTGGGAGAAGACCACGAGAAGATGAGCAAGAGCCGGGGTAACGTGGTGAACCCCGATGAAGTTGTAGAAGGTTTGGGAGCGGACGCGGTTCGCTGTTTCATGATGTTTATTGGACCGTGGGACCAAGGGGGGCCCTGGAGCGAGGTCGGCATCAACGGCGTCGCCCGCTGGCTGAACCGGGTCTGGGACATCGTGGTCCGGGACCCAGCCGACTTGGATGGGGAGCGTCAAGAGGTGGCCCGGGCTACAGCTATAACCGATGACAAAAGGCGAGAGACGCTGCGCGTCCTACATCAAACCATTCGAAGGTGCCACAACGACCTGGACAGATTCAAGTTCAACACCGCCATCGCCAGTCTGATGGAGCTTGCTAATCACTTGAATCGGGTTTGGGCGGAATCCAGCATCGATTCGGCCACCTGGCGGGAGTGCATAGAGAACTTCCTGCTCATGCTGGCGCCTATCGCCCCCCACGTCACTGAGGAGTTGTGGGAGCGCACCGGCCATGCCTACAGTATCCACCAGCAAGCGTTTCCCAGCTGGGACGATGACCTGGCCGCCGAGGATACCATCACGTTAGTGGTGCAGGTCAACGGCAAAGTGCGCGACAAGCTGGAAGTACCCGCCGGTATCGAAGAGGCCGCGGCCCAGGAACTAGCTCTGGCCAGCCCCCGGGTCAAGTCTTATACCGACGGCAAATCGGTGAGCAAGACCATCTTCGTCCCCGGACGCCTGGTCAATTTGGTGGTGCAGTAGGCCTCTAGCGATCATGCACGTAATTAACGACGATGGCTCCAATGCCGTGAAACTGACATCCCTTGAAGGGTCGATTGGAAGGTCTTCCTGGTCGCCTGACGGTTCAAAAATAGCATATCAAAGTGGCGGGGATATTTACGTCCTAAACTCTGACGGAACCAATATCGTGATGCTTACTGATAACTCTGGGAAAATCAACGCTCGTGATGCAAACCCTTTCTGGTCGCCAGACGGAACCTATATCGCATTTGACAGATCCCGCGACACCGGTCCCGGCGGATGGGATATCTACGTGATGAAATCTGACGGTTCTAACCAGGTCCAAATCACCAGTGGCAGCTCGGCCGTCAACCCCGATTGGGGACAATAGCGCAGCGGGCATCAGCCATGGACGAGAGCCACCGTTTGATCAGCACCTCCAATCCATCTCCACCCACCCAACCCTGTGCTAAACTGTGGCAACCAAATTTGATTCCAATTTATCCTTAGAGGGAGGGTGCGAGATGACGACACAGGTACAACCCCAGGACAAAACCGTAAACGCCAACGGGCTGAGCCTGCACTACTTGGATTGGGGCAACACCGGGAAGCCTACGCTGGTTATGATCCACGGTCTTAGGGGCCATGCCCATTCCTGGGACGACGTTTCAACATCCCTCTGCCAGGACTTCCACGTTCTCTCCCTGGACCAACGGGGAAGGGGAGACACCGATTGGGCTCCGGACGGCGACTATGACACAGATGCCTACGTGGCCGACTTGGAAGGCTTCTGCGATGCCCTGGGTCTTAACTCATTCATCCTCTGCGGCCATTCTATGGGGGCCCGCAACGGTATGACTTTCGCTTCCCGCCACCCGGAGAAGCTGGTAAAGCTCATCTTGGTCGACATGGGTCCCGACATTAACCGGGAGGGTGGCCAGCGCATCAGCCGTGAACTCGTTGAGGTTCCCGAGGAGTTCGACTCCTTTGAGGCCGTGGTCGAGTACATGACCAAGCAGAACCGCTTCGCTTCCGATGCCGTTATACGCCGACGGCTAACCTATGCCACCAAGCTGCTCTCCAACGGAAAGATTGGCTGGAAATACGATCTGGCCATACGGGAGGCGCGCCGTCAAGGAACAGTGCCGCCAAACCAGGACCTGTGGCCTGAGATCCCTAAAATCAACTGCCCGACCTTGATTGTTCGAGGCGCCGAGACCGACATCCTCACCGTCGAAACGGCTCAACGTATGGTAGAAGTGATGCCCAAGGCCCAGATCGCGGAGATCCCCCGGTCCGGACACATGGTCTTCGAAGACAATCCCTCCGACTTTAACGCCGCCGTCGGTGCTTTTCTAAAATAAACTCCCTTTGATCAGTGCATATCCCCATGACAAAAGCCCCCCTTTCGTCAAGGGGGGTTGGGGGGATTTCTCACATCTCCCATCACCCGCATCCGTCAGAGTCAGAATCAGCAATCTCTCTAAACACAGGTGTCCCATGACTCAACCAGCCGCAGACAAAAGTATCGCCATGAGCATTCAGGGAATCACCGAAGGAACGTTGCCGGAAGGGCAGACCGGGGAACCTCTGGTCATCCAAACCAGCCGGGGCGACATCCCCATTATCGTGCACCGGGCCGAAGAGGCCAAACTTGGAGTGGTCTGGGTGTGCGGAGCCCGGGGTGGATTTGGCGGGCCGGGACCAGGCACCTACATGCGGCTGGCCGAGCAGTTCACCGGGCAGGGAATAACGTCGCTGCGGCTGGATTACCGGGACCCTAACAATCTGCCCGAATGCGTTTTGGACCTGATGGCCGGAGTCGCTTACTTCAAGGGGCAGGATTACGAGCCGGTCGTAGTGGTGGGGCACTCCTTCGGAGGGGCGGTGGTCATCGCAGGCGGCGCGGTGAATTCCCACGTCAAAGGGGTGGTATGCCTTTCGTCCCAGACCTACGGCTCCGAGGCGGTGGGTCAATTATCGCCGCGGCCTCTCCTATTGGTTCACGGAAAGAGCGATACCCGTCTTTCCTTTTCCTGCTCCCAGCAGATCTACGGCCGGGCGTTGGAGCCGAAACAACTCGTACTCTATGATGGCGCGGAACACCGTTTGGAGGAATGCCGGGACGACCTGGAGCAACTGCTTAGCGATTGGATACCGGCCACTCTCGCCGCACCGGTAACGATAGAATAAAGGCGATCGACTAAAAGTGAGGAATACCATGCTGGACATGATTATCCGTGGGGGTCAGGTGGTTGCGCCGGAAGGGGCCTCGGACCTGGACGTTGGAATTCAGGATGGGCGCATCGCCGTTGTCGCCGCGCCGGGAACGCTGGGTGGCGAAGCAGGTAGAATGATCGACGCGACCGGAATGATAGTGCTTCCCGGCGGGATCGAGCCGCACACCCACATCGGAATCCCCGTCCCCAAACTATGGGCCGGGCGGTCTGAGGTTATCACCCAACCGCCCGAAGCCGCCAGCCGGGCCGCTGCCTTTGGTGGTGTTACCACGTTGATCGACTTCGCCGGAAAACTGGCGATAACACCCGGAGAATCCCCAACCACCGACCCTATCATGAAGCAGATTGAGGAACGCCGCGAAGCTTTCGCCGGTCATTCCTACACCGATTTCGCTTTCCATTTCATCCTGGCCGGGGCTACTTCCCCAGCTACGATCGGGCAGATAGGGGAGGCCATTCAGAACGGCGTCGCCAGCTTCAAGATTTTCACCACCTTTAATGCCGCCCGCACGCCCTACGGTCACCTGTGGGAGATATTTCAGCAGGTGTCGCATCATGGTGGCATCATGGCCGTCCATGCCGAAGACGACGACATTGTGACCTACATGGAGGAGAAGCTTAAACGGGAAGGCCGGGACCAGGGTTACAATCTCCATCTGGTCCACAACAATATCTCGGAAGACATAGCCTTTCGCCAGATACTTCGTCTGGCCAAGCATACCGAAACGGGGATCTACTTCGTCCACACCACGGCCAAAGAAGGAGTGGCGGCCATCGCCGAGGCCAGGCTTCAGCAGCAACCGGTGTACGGCGAGGCCCTGCACAACTACCTGGAGTTCACCTGCGAGGACTACCAGAAACCCATCGGCACGGCTATCCACACCTACCCTGCCATCAAATACCCCGACGACCGGGACGCCCTGCAGGAAGGCCTGGCGGATGGCTCTCTGTGCACCACCGCCACCGACGAGTACACCACTTATAAAGACGTAAAGATGTCCGGCAACACGATTGAAACAGTGTGCGGCGGGCACAACGGAATCGAAACCCGGCTGCCGGTAACCTACACCAAGCTGGTGGCCACCGGCCGGATATCGCTGGAGCGGTTCGCCGCCATCACGTCCAGCAACGCGGCCAAGATACTGGGCATGTACCCACAAAAGGGCGCCATCGCGGTGGGCAGCGACGCCGACATCGTCGTCTATGATCCCAATTTGAACAAGAAACTCACGCTGGATGATCTGCACTCCGACTCGGACTACTCCATATGGGAGGGGTTCGAGTGTCAGGGCTATCCGGTGATGACGATCTTAAGGGGCAAAGTGATAGTTGAAGACGGCAAGTTATCGGGTGACACGCCAGACGGCCGATGGCTGAGCCGGAAGGTCTCCCCCGGCATCCTGGCCCGGCCGGGGTGCTGAAATACTTGAAGGGTTTAGCCGATCTCCCGAACCAATTCTTCGACCCGTAGCTGAACCTGATCCCAGAGCTTACCGGCGGATTCATCATCCAGGCCCGGGGTGTCGGGGATGTCCCAGAACACTACATTGGCACCTTCTTTTAGGTAATCAGGCCACTCAGCTTTATCGTGGATTATTATCGCCAGGTCCATATCGTCGATCATCTCGGGTGTTAGCTGGAGCCTATCCCGTTCCGAATGGTCTACTCCAAGCCTGGTTTTGATATATTCCACTGGGCGTAGGTTTCGAATGTCTTTCAGCTTGCTGCTTGGGCGTTGCGCGACTGATTCGGCGACACCGATACCGGCACAGTAAGACTCATGCTTTGAAAGCTGTTCAAAGCGAACCTGGGCCACTTGGCTCCTACCAACGTTAGCCTTACACACAAACAGTACTTTCATCGGTTTAATTATTCCTTAGCCAGTAATAATTAACCGTGGAGCGTTTCCTGGAACGGGCCAACGATTCCGAGGGTCAAAATACGAAAGGACGGCGCGACTTATTTAAGTAGCGGCACTACCTCTCGGGCGATCCGTTCGATCTGTTCTACGTCAGGCCAGGTTGGACCTAGGATCATGGTTTTGGCCCCGGCGTCGATAAACCCTTGAATCTTGGCGGCGCATTCCTCCGCCGAACCGAAAACGCAATTGTTGTCAACGTCGTACTGCGGGCCGTAGTAAGCGTGAGTGAATTCGACAAGGGCCTGGCGGCATTTCTCCCGGTCTTGGTCAACGTAGACGTATGCCAACCGTCCCGAGTCCAGCGAATCGGGGTCTTTCCCTGCCGCTTGAGCGTAGTCTTTCACCTTTTGCCATGTCTGGCGGTAGGCGTCGTTGTCGCCGCTGCCGCCGCCTACCCAACCGTCAGCCAGTTCGGCGCTACGTTTCAATGCACCCTCGGCGGAGCCGCCGAACCAGATTGGGATGCCTGGCTTTTGGACCGGTTTGGGTAGTACGGTCACGTTGTCCATGTCGTAATACCGGCCGTGGTGGGTAACATTATCTTCGGTCCAGAGTTTGCGCATCAACGCCAGGCTTTCTCGGAACCGGCTGACCCGCCGCTCCCGGTCGATGCCCATAGGGCCGAACTCGAAATCCCTTCCTCCCAAAGAAATACCCAAAGTAAGGCGGCCTCCGGACAGGTGGTCAAGGGTGGCGGCGGTTTTTGCCAGTTGCACCGGGTTCCTGAAAAGAAATAGCAATACCGAAGTCCCCAGCCGGATCCGGTTGGTGACGGCCGCGGCGCAGGTTAGCAAGGTCATGGGCTCCAGGATGTTGATGTCGTGAAAAATACGGTCTATCACCCACAGGGAGTCGAATCCCAGTTCATCCGCCCGGCGGAAAAACTGGGTAAAATCTTGCATCGATGGCGGCGTACCGGCGAAACATCCGGGTACCAGCAATCCTATTTTGGCTTCTGTTGTCATGTCCTACTCCTTAGGGAAATATCGGCCACTGCTTGCGTTCGCCTAGCCGCCGCCATTATAAGATTGGCATATCAGGCTGGCAACGCTCCGGTTCGTGGCTGCTTATCAGGATAAGGCCCATCTGTTTCTCCCAGCATGGTAAAATCTTGTCACCGGTCCGGGAGTGGACCGGATGATGGAGGGAAAAACCGATGGCTTCGAATATAGTATTAGCAACTGAGAAATTTAATGTGGTGGGCACCAGGCCCATCCGCCACGATGGAACGGAAAAAGTCACTGGGCAAGCCCAATACGGGGCCGACATACATCTGCCCGGGATGCTCCACGGCCGGATACTGCGCAGCCCACATGCCCATGCCCGCATCAAGGGAATCGACCCCAGCCGGGCCCTGGCGCTCCCCGGCGTCATGGCGGTGGTGACCGGTGCCGACATGCCGGACCACGCGGGGAGGGTCATGGACCTGGGCGAGGGGGCCATGACCAATACCAGGTTCCTCAGCAACAACTGCATGGCCACCGAAAAAGCGCTCTACAAAGGTCACGCCGTGGCGGCACTGGCGGCCACCTCCGGCCACATCGCCGAAGCAGCATTGGCGCTGATCGACGTGGACTACGAGGTATTGCCTGCCGTGGTCGACGTACTAGATGCGATGAAAGACGACGCCCCGATCCTGCACGAGCGGCTGGCCAACGTCACCAACGTCAATATCCGTCCCGGCGGACTACGGTCCGAGGATGACGACGGCAAAGCGACTAACGTGGCCAACCACTTCTTCTTCGAGCTGGGTGACCTGGACAAAGGGTTCCAAGAAGCCGATCTGGTGGTGGAGCGGGAATTCCGCACCGCGTCGGTGCACCAGGGTTACATCGAGCCCCACGCCGCCACCGTTCTGTGGAACGCCGACGGCAAGATGACCATCTGGTGCAGCAGCCAGGGTCACTTCAACGTCCGGGACCAGACATCCCAGATCCTGGGTGTCCCTGTGTCCAACATCAAGGTGGTCCAAATGGAGATCGGCGGGGGCTTTGGGGGCAAGACCTTGGTTTATCTTGAGCCGGTAACCGCATTGCTGGCCAAAAAGACGGGGCATCCGGTTAAGGTCACCATGAACCGGTCCGAAGTGTTCCAAGGGACCGGCCCTACGTCGGGCGGCTACATGCGGGTAAAGATGGGCGTGACCAAAGACGGGCGAATCACCGCCGCCGACGCCACCTTGGCCTATGAAGCAGGCGCATTTCCCGGCTCCCCGGTCAGCGCGGGCAGCCAGTGCATGTTGGCCTCCTACGATATTCCCAACGGCCGCATCGAAGGTTACGACGTAGTTCTGAACAAGCCAAAAACCGCCGCCTACCGGGCGCCTGGCTCGCCGGCGGCGGCCTTCGCCGTGGAAACCGTCATCGACGAGATCTGCGAGAAGCTGGGCATGGACCCGCTGGATTTCCGGTTGCTAAACGGGGCCAAAGAGGGGACCCGCCGGGTGACCGGTCCCATCAACCCGCGTATCGGCTACCTGGAGACGGTCCAGGCCGCCCGTGACCACGATCACTATTCGACTAAACTGGAAGGTCCCAACCGGGGCCGGGGCGTGGCCAGCGGTTTCTGGTTCAACGGCACTGGGCCGTCAAGCGCCACTGCCAGCGTGCTGGCCGACGGGACCGTTAGTTTGGTGGAGGGGTCGCCGGACATCGGCGGCAGCCGGACGGCGGTGGCCATGCAGCTTGCCGAAGTTCTGGGCATCGCTGCCGAAGACGTGAATCCCCAGGTGGGCGACACGGACTCGGTGGGATTTACCTCCATGACCGGGGGCAGTGGCGTCGCTTTCAAAACCGGCTGGGCTTGTTACGAAGCGGCCCATGACATTCGCCGGCAAATGATCGAGCGGGCCGCCAAGATCTGGGACGTTGCCGTTGACGACGTTGACTACACCGGTGGAGTGATAGCCCACAAGTCGGACCCCGAGTTGAAATTCACCTTTAAGCAGCTTGCCGGCCGATTGAACGGCACGGGGGGCCCCATTGTCGGCAACGCCAACGTAAACCCCACTGGCGCTGGTCCTGGCTTTGCGGTACACATCGTAGACGTGGAGGTAGACCCTGAGACCGGCAAAGTGGATATCCTCCGGTACACCGCGCTACAGGACGTTGGAAAGGCCATCCACCCCAGCTACGTGGAAGGGCAGTTACAGGGGGGAGCGGTCCAGGGGATCGGCTGGGCATTGAACGAGGAGTACTTCTTTGACGATCAGGGCCAGATGGCCAATGCCAGCTTCCTGGATTACCGCATGCCCACCAGTCTGGACCTGCCGATGATCGACACGGTGATTGTGGAAGTGGCCAACCCCACCCATCCCTACGGGGTGAGAGGGGTGGGCGAGGTATGCATCGTACCGCCCATGGCGGCCATCGCCAACGCCATCCACAACGCCGTGGGCGTTCGCATGGGCAAACTTCCCATGTCGCCCGGGAATATCCTGGAAGCCCTCTGGGACAAAAAGTAGCGTCTCCATCGCCTACTAAGGGGAGGGCTTATGCCCTCCCCTTTTTTATGCCACTTTCCGCCCGGCCGGCGAAGTCCCATTCCAGTCCGATAGAATCTCCTTCCGGCGGAGGGCATCCAATGATTGCAGGGGAGAGCACCCTGAAGCGGTAACGAACCTGATGCGGCAGATTCCCGCCAACGAGCGAAATACCGAACGGTGGTTGGTGGACATCCTTTAGACCGGTGGAAACGTAAATACTGTGATTATGAAGTGGTTGATGCTCAAGGATGGTCCCGTGGCCCGGGTCCTGTGCTTTGATCTACGGCGGTCGTCTTGGAAGCTAGGATTGGCCTCGTGTTAGCATGGGATGTATCAGCTTTAAGCCGCTTAGACAGAATATCGATGTGCCGGCCCAGCCTGGCACTTGGAGATTTAACATGCGGAACATGATTCGAAATGCTTGGCGCAGCCGGTGGGTCACCGCGGCAACCGTATTGGCGGTACTGCTGGCCGCCTGTAGCGGTGCAGCGGACCCTGGAGTTTCCAGCGGCGGCAATCCGGCCAGCGAAAAGTTAGCGCAAGATCTGTCGTTCATTCTTTATCAAGGAGCCGACGTGCTGGGTGAAGGTAACCTCACGGTCAGCAGCCTCCAGGGCAAGCCATTGGTGCTCAATTTCTGGGCCGGACTCTGTCCCCCATGCCGCGCCGAGATGCCCGACCTCCAGGAATTCTACGAAGAAAACAAAGACCGCGTGAATCTGCTGGGTATCGACGTGGGGCAATTTTCCGGACTGGGGAACCAGGAATCCGCAAAAGCGTTACTTGAAGAATTGAATGTAACTTACCCTGCCGGTTTCACCAACGACGCCGGTGTCATGCGCGATTACAAGATTCTGGGAATGCCGACTACGGTTTTCATCGACTCTAAAGGTAAAACATTTCGCCATTGGGGCGGGGTCCTGAACAATGAAGTGTTGACCAAGGTCACGAACGAAATGTTGGAACTGGAGTCGGCCGCCTTGAATTATTAGCTTTACGATTCTTTAGTCGGACGCCGATAAAAAAACCATCAAAGCCAACTGCTTGTATTTGGGAGAAAACTCAATGGCCTCGTCAACTGACATGTCTACGTCCACGAACCATATCCAGGTGCTGCGAAGCCTGCTATTGCCAGGCTTGATTGCCGCCGTTGCCTTGGCTGTTGCGTATGTGGGAGCTCTCATCATCGGAAAAGACAGCGGCATCGACGGTGTCAACGGATTCGTCGAGTCTCTTTCCGGCGGCTCTAGTTCCATATTGGGCGATCTGGGGCTCCTTGCGCCCCTGGGATTCGCGTTCGCCGCTGGGATGGCCTCGGCGGTTAATCCCTGTGGTTTTGCCATGCTTCCGGCCTACCTGGGCCTATACCTGGGCGACGGAGAGCAAGGCGACGTGACAATGAAAACAGGCCGCCGTCTGGGCAAGGCGCTGCTGGTGGGAGGGTCCGTCACCGCCGGGTTTATCGTACTATTTGGAACTACCGGCACCCTCATCAACCTGGGCGCCCGCACAGTTGTGGTCGGGATCCTGCCCTGGCTGGGCCTGGCCATCGGCATCGCCCTGGCGATCACCGGGTCCTGGATGGTGGGCGGTGGCAAGATGTATTCGGGTATCGCGGCCCGGGCTGCTTCGCATATCGGCGACCCCAACCAGGCGAGCCCTAAGGGTTACTTCCTGTTTGGGTTGAGCTATGGCACCGCGTCTTTAAGCTGTACTCTGCCAATCTTCTTGGCGGTGGTGGGGATCTCCAGCTTTGCGGTTTCCAGCCTGCTGGTTTCCCTGGGTCAGTTCCTGCTCTACGGCTTGGGAATGGGCGTGGTGATCTTGGGCTTGACCATAGGCATGGCCTTTGCCAAGGGCGCCATGGTTAAATCGGTGCGTAAGGCCCTACCCTACATCCAGCCCATCGGTTCTTGGTTGATGGTGATCGCGGGTGCTTACATCGTCTTTTACTGGCTGACTATCGGCGGGTTGCTTTAAGGAATAGACCGGCTCTTAAGCTGGCCTAGCCTGTCGGTACCATAGGTTTGCGGGCCTTCGCTTGAAGATTGCCGTAACGCTCCGGAACCGCGCATCACTCGCCTTGTTTGGCTTTCCCATATCGGTTAGAGTGGGAGCCCGGACGGACTTTTAGGCGTAACATCGCGGTGTTACATCGACGAGTTACTTCGAAAAGCGGCGAGGAAGTGGGTAAGCTTTTCCTTCTGGCGCCCCTAGGTTTTTTGCTGCCTTTGGCCTGCGGTGAGAGCCCCACGCCAACGCGTTTGCCCACCATCACTCCGGGGGTTGCTGTCATTCTCGACCCAACTCCCACCGATGTCCCCATCCCAACGCCAACCTCAAGACCTAGACTCCGACCGCCGGTAGCGGCATTTACCATCCCAGCTACAGTGGCGCCCGCGGCCACGATCAGGCCGACCGTTGCCAGGGCGCCATCTCAGTTGGCCCTGCCGCCGGCAGGCGGGGCGGTGCAATCCGAGTTGGAAGCGCGCAACGTGGCCTGGGTCTACCTGAGCCGGTGTACCCCGTTTAACCCGTCTCAACTGGCGGCTTATGAAGTTGAAAATGACTGGTATGTGCAAGCGCCGGACGCGAAGAAGTTTTTCTTCGGCATCTGGCGAATAGAATCAGCCACCGGTAAGTTGTTCCCCCATGACGTGACCGCCCGCAAATGGCAACCCTACGTGGAAACCGGATGCGACCCGGTTGCCGGACTGGGAGTGTTGCCGACAACCCCTACGCCAACGGCATCGCCGCCACCGACGCCTACTCGAACGCCAAGGCCGACGCCGACGTTGACGCCGATTCCCACGGCAACGCCCATCGTTCCCAGTACTACTGACGCAGTGGCCACCCTTTGGTCTTACTTGGTTAAGTGCTTCCCCAGTGCCGAATTGAACGATTTTAAGGCGGTGCTGGACCCGGTATCGGACCGGTACGTGGTGAAGGATGATGACGAGATTCAATACAGGGTGTGGCGGGTTGACCAGGCGGACGGGGTAATCACCCCGGAGGACATCCATGCCAGACGCCGCGACGAGACCATTAGGGGCGGCAACTGTTAGCGGCGGCTATTTGCCAGGAACGAGGTGCTAGATAGCCCTGGCGGCTACCCGGCGGTACGGCTCCGTCTGGGTTTCCACCGGTGAACGCCGCAACAGGGCATAAGCCTGGGCCAAAACAGCTTGATCCGCCCCGGAACGGTCGACCACTTTCCCATTCTCCAGGGACGCTACCGGTACGCCGTCTCTGAACACGGCCTTGTTCCCCAGAATCGCGGGCACTCTCTCACCCGGAGTCAGGATGCCCACCAGGTTTAAGGGGTCGCAGGCGGAAACCACCTCCATGTGCCCTCTGGACTGGTCTTTGTTGACCGCCCGAAGGGATTCCACCGCTTCAGGCATGGCGAACTGCTCTCCCACAAACCCAGCCACAAACCGGCCTCCTCTGATCTCGCCCCGGGCTTCCAAACGTCGATAGGTCCGAACCAATTCTCGCCAACTGGGGGCCATGGGTTCCCGGGCCAGAAGTTCCGGGAACACCACTCCATACCGCAGCAGGAGTTGGTGAGCCTTGGATTCGGCGGTCTCCGGTTCCGGGTCTACCGGTTCCAATCGGGACCATCGGCTGAAGCCACCCCGGCGGTAGGGCCGGGCGCGTTTTCTTCTTGGATCGCGGCGGCTCCGGTTTGGCGTGCCGTTGATCCGCATCCTGAGACCTTCCAAGCTATCGGAAGTGACCCGGCCATCGGCGGCCAAAAGCCACAGGGTCTCCTCCACGTCCGAAGGTAGACGGCGGGTTGTGGCGACGATGTCGGAAATAAAACAAGCTCCCTTTCTAGACAGAACGTCTAGCACTTCCGCAGCCGCTCCGGGATGTCCGGAGCCGTTCTGAGGGAGTGGGTCTAGTAGCCAATCCAAGGACTCGCGAAGGGCCAGCGTTATGGGAGTGGCCCGGGTCAAGGGTGTCGAACGATGGGACTCTCCGTTGCCGTTGGATTTGCTTTTCCCCGAGTTGCGGGATAGACGTCCCCAGACGACTTCCCCACCGACGCACAGGCGGTCCAGCAAGAAGGGTTGGTATTCCATGACCCGGCAAGAAAGTAGTTCGGGTTCGATGGCGCCCGCCGCTGCTTCGAATCCTTGGAGCATCTCGATCACGTCGAGCAAACCGCCCTCGCCGCTGACTTGGGAGCTTTGGCCGACGTGCTGCCATCGAAACAGGAAACGCAAGAAGTTGGATTGGGAGACCGGCTCAATCTCCCGGCGCAGGCCGTTGATGGTCGAACGATGAATCCTGGCCAAGATGCGCCGGTCGCAAAATTCCTCTTGAGTCACGCCGGGCCGGAAACTACCTCGAAGCACTACGCCTTCGTTCTCCATCTGGGCCAGAGCTATGTTCACTGCGGAAAGAGACATCCCTAAGGTCTCGCGCATTTCTTCGGCGGTGAACGGACCCAAAGCCTCGGCCCAGCCACGGACTAGATCGAGGATCGCTTCCTCTTGTGACGATTCGGCATGCGGTTCCACGGAGATAGGGAGTTGGGCGGTTAACTCTGAATCTGGGAAGGCGGCTGCGTATGCCGCTAGCTTCTCCGTCGCCACCCAAACCGCGCCGTTATCATCTCTGATCAGCCGGTAGGCCCGGCCGACGCTCGCCAAATCTTGGAACCACTGAGTGATTTCCTGAGAACCCGTGTCCCGGCCGTTTTTCAGGGCGATCTTTTCCGGCAGTATCCCCAGGCTGAGTAACGCGTCGTGGAGTTCATCAGCGTCGCGGATTCGCGGCCAAGCGTTGTCCGATTCTTTTTGGATGGCCGCCGGATCCAGCGAAGCCAGGTCGCGGGAGTCATCGGGCAGCGCCCGGCGCAGCGACACGGCGCGGGCCCTCCGTTCTTCCAAGGGGGCGTCGTCAAGGAAGGCGTAGGGCATGGCGTTTAATATCTGGTGGGCAAAAACCGAGGGCTGGACCGTTTCTCTGCCGTAGATCTCAATCTCGCCGTTCTCGATTCGCGCCAACACCCCCTTATGGCCTTCTATGTCCATGGCTTCGGTCAGGCAGTCGCGGATAGTTTCGAAAACCAAGGGATGGTCGGGTGGCTCGATATCTCCCGGCATGGCGTTGTCCTGGCAGGCAACCTGGGCGGGGAAAACTCCCGCCAGCAAGTCGTCGGACCTCATGCGTTGTATCGGCGCGGGGACCCGGCGGCCTCCCATATGGCGGAGCAAGGCCAAGAACCTGGTCGCGTTCCAGCGGAACCGCGTCCCAAACAGTGGAGCCTGCAGCACCGCTTGAAGCAATACGTCTTCCACGGTTTTGGACGTTAGATAGCTGAACACGTCGGTAACCGGGAACGACATGCTAGGGCCCAGAGAGAAGTTCAGGCCGTCGTCGGTGGCCGATGCCTGAAGTTCGAAGTCGAAAGTGCGGCAGATACGCTTTCGCAGGGCCATTCCCCATGCCCGGTTGATGGCGGCGCCCAAGGGAGCGTGGATCACCAACTGCATCCCCCCGCTTTCGTCGAAGAACCGCTCGGCGACGATGCGGTTTGCCGTAGGCACAATGCCCAAGACTTTCTTACCCTCAACGATGTAGGCGACGATCTGCCGAGCGGCTTCCTGGGAGATCTTGGATCCCTCCATCAGCCATTCCTCGGCCTCCGGCGGGTGCTCCAACCGTTGATCTACTCCCTCTCGCAAATAGCTAACTTCTTCTGATAGCTCCCAGGTCCTACTTGGGGCCTCCCCTAGCCAGAAGGGGATCGTGGGCGACTGACCCTGGGCGTCTTCAACCCGCACTCGGCCTCTCTCCACCCGGCGAATCTTCCAGGGCGTGTTGCCCAACAGGAAAATATCTCCGGCCACGCTCTCTATGGCAAAGTCCTCGTTGACCGTGCCGACGAAAGTCTCTTCGGGTTCCGCGATAACGTCGTAATCAGCGTTGTCCGGGATGGCGCCGCCGCTGGTCAGGGCGGTTATGCGGGCCCCGCGCCGCCCTTTTAGCAGGTGGTTCACGCCGTTCCGGTGCAGGAGCGCGCCGTTCCGCCCTTGCCTGGGAGCGAACCCCTGCGACAGGATATCCACGACGTCGTCGAACTTTTCCCTGGGCAGGTCGCGATATGGGTAGGCTTTGCGGCAAAGCTCGAACAGCGCGTCTTCGCCCCAGTCCTCGGCGGCGCAGGCCGCTACCATCTGCTGTCCCAAGATGTCCAGAGGCCAGGGCGGAATCTTCAATGCGTCCAGATTACCCTGGGCTATTCCCCTGGCCAGGGCGGCGCACTCAACCAGTTCGTCCCGGGTCAAGGGGAAAAGCCGTCCTTTGGGGGTTCCCCCAACGGTGTGCCCTGACCTTCCGATGCGCTGGAGTAGTAGGCCGATGGAACGGGGCGAGCCGATCTGGCAGACTAGTTCCACGTCTCCGATGTCGATGCCCAATTCCAGGGAGGCCGTGGCTACGCAAACCTTGACTTGGCCGTACTTCAGTTTCTCCTCGGCGGCCAGACGAGTGGCCCGGGACAGGCTGCCGTGGTGGGCCACCACGGCGTCATCCCCCATCCTTTCGGAAAGCTGATGGGAAACCCTCTCGACCAACCGCCTGGTGTTCACAAAGACCAGAGTCGTCTTGTGCTCCTCCACTAGTCGAGTGATAGCGTCCAACGTATCTGCCCAGAGCTCGTGGGTGGCGATAGGGCCCATCTCCAACTGGGGTAACTGGATTGCTAGGTCCACGGTCCGGGCGCGTCCGGTGTCGACGATCAAGCAGTTGGGTGTTCCTTCGGCGTCGATCTCCGGGTTTCCGACCAAGAATCGAGCCACTTCTTCGATGGGGCGCTGGGTGGCGGAGAGACCGATGCGGGCCACGGGGCCTTCGGCCAGCGCGCAAAGGCGCTCCACGGACAGGGACAGGTGCGAGCCGCGTTTATCGTCAGCCACGGCGTGAATCTCGTCGAGAATGAGGGTTTTGACCGATCTGAGGCCCCGCCGGCCACTTTCCGACGTCAGCAAGATGTAGAGGGACTCTGGGGTAGTAATCAGTATGTGGGGAGGCCGCTTGGCCATCCGTGCCCGCTCTGAAGCTGTGGTGTCCCCGGTGCGCACCCCGGTTCGGATCTCCGGAATGGGAGTGCCCCGCTGTTCGGCTAGGGCGGTTATCTCTTCCAGCGGAACGGCCAGGTTCTTCTTTATATCGTTGGACAAGGCCTTCAAGGGCGAAACGTAGACCACCTGGGTGGCGTCGGGTAATTCCTCCGTTATGCCCTGGCGCACCAATTGATCGATGCAGGTCAGGAAGGCGGCTAGGGTTTTACCCGAACCCGTGGGCGCCGAGATCAGAGTATGTTTGCCCTGGGCGATGGCCGGCCAGCCGGCTGCCTGGGCCTCGGTGGGCCCCTGAAACCGGCTTTGGAACCACTCTTGGATGATGGGATGGAATTGGGAGAGCGGCATGAACGAAGTTTAGCACAGGGCGGCCATCTGACTTGCACGGCTCCTGTCATACCCCAACGATTGGATTTAATTGGACTAAGAACGCGAATTGGTGAGGGGGTATTTCAGCTATACTGAGACGGTTTCAGAAGACGTGGGAACCAGAATCTGATCAAAGATGTGAATATGCCGGAAATCATTGAGTCCGCCAATAATCCATTTGGCGGCGTGGTAACCAAAGCAGACAGCCTGACCGGCGACCCGGCGGCGTTCCGGGGGCAACTTGATAACTCGTTGGAATCATGGCGCTCCCAAGGCGTATTGGTGGTTTGGTTGGAGATTTCCATCGCCAAGGCCGCCCTGGTTCCGATAGCCGTGGAGGCCGGGTTTTCCTACCACCATGCTGGGGAAGACTACCTGTTGCTGACCTGCGCGTTAAGAGAGGGTTCCCACATTCCTCCCTACGCCTCCCACTACATCGGGGCCGGCGGGATCGTACTCACCGAATCGAACGACCTGCTGGTGGTGCGGGAGAAGGTTGGCTACCGGGGAAGGACCCCAACATTGAAACTGCCGGGCGGCGCATTGGTGGCCGGGGAGCATCTGGCGGAAGCCGTTGTCCGGGAGGTTTTGGAAGAGACCGGAGTTGAGTCCCAGTTCGAGTCGGTGGTCTGCTTCCGGCACTGGCACGGCTACCGGTACGGCAAATCGGACATCTATTTCGTTTGCCGGTTGCGGCCCCTGACCACCGAGATCACCATGCAGGCCGAGGAGATCCAGGAATGTCTTTGGATGCCCGTCCAGGAGTTTCTGAACAACGAAAACGTAGGTGAATTCAACAAGTGGATCGTCCGGGCAGGCATCGAGCAACCGGGCATGGTCCTTACCGCCGTGGACGGCTTTCCCGACGCCGACCGCCGGGAGTTCTTCGCGCCCCTAAGCTAAGGGTAATCCCGCCCTCGGTCTCTCCCCAACCGGCCCAGTTGACACCGGCACCCGTAGCCTTTCCTTACAATCCTTTTTAGTTCTCTCCACGCGGATCCACCCGCGGCCCCTTTCTTAAAGTCTGGCCGATTTATTCGGTACCCCTCGTCCTCCAAACTTGGGTTATCTAGAAGACCAGCGTTTTCTAGAACAGACTATTTTATTGACCCAAACGATGTAGGTCTCGCTATTTGCAACCGTACATAATCGCCCTTCAGTAACCCAATTTAATGAAGTCATCATCCTGTATTTTCATCTAAATTTCCGATTTGATTAAACTTATCTCTGCGTAGTAATGTTCGAAAGGCTAGTTTAAATGGATACGTGGGATCAATGTTAGTGACTGAAGAATGAATGTGAATTATGGGATACCTAATGGGTATGTAAGACTAAATGGTACAGATTAACTTGAATACTCATAAGCCGCAAAAATGTGGTGACCTAATAAAGATAACCAATGGCGTCAAGTTGAGGCACTCGTTCTGAGTTAGGGTACCCAAGATAATGGTTACCCATGAAATCACAGGTAGGGTAAAAATGCGGGTGGTGGGTTCGCTGTTGGAATCAGGGGTGGGGCTAAGCGGGATGTCAAAATTAGAAGCGCGTTATCGCCGGATGGACGAGTGTTTGCGTTACCCGGAAAGTGGTCGAGGCAGTTGACGCGGCGGTGATTTTACCGGCGATGGCATATGACTTGTGGACCAGATCCATCGCTACCGTACGGCCTGAATCCGGGCGATATGATGCCCGGCTCTATCCGCTAAGGACGACGAACGATATCGCCCGATTCCTCGTCTTTAGACGAAGATGTCCAGTGGAAGAAACGCGGACACCACGAAGTTGGGTACGTCCACCACCTGGCTTACTTTCAGGTCCACCGCCACGCTGCAGATGCAATACGCTTGTTCGCGGGACCAACCCCGTTCCATGAGCAGTTGAATCATGGTCAGTAGAGCATTTCGTGCCGCCAGGGTAGCGTTCTCCGATTCGTTAACGCCGTCAGCGATGCACATGCCGGTAGACGCTATGAACCGGCGCGGCGCCGCCATCTCCGGAGTGGTGAAATAGTCGTCTCGTTCGAAGATGGGGAACCTCAAGTTTCGCCGGGCTGCTTCTCCTTTACGGACCTGGAAGTTGACGTGCAGGGTGCAGTCCATCTCCACTGCCGTACCGCAACACTCGGAATCTCCCTGGGCGAAATGGGCGTCCCCGGCGGAAAAGAGCGCTCCCGGTGTGAACACCGGCAACAATAGTCTGGTTCCGGCGGTCAGTTGTTTGATGTCCAAGTTGCCGCCGTGCTCCCGTGGGGGAATGGTGCGAAGCGCCTCGGATGCGATAGGTTCCTGGGCCGGGACGGCATCGTTAGGCTCTGGGCCCAACACTGCGCCGCCTCTCTGGAGCAGTTCGTCTTCTCGCAAGAAGATCTCCCGGAGCAACTCCCTGGACGGGGCAACCCCTATGGTGCCCATGAAAGGCGCTCCGGGGATCCGGACACCGGGGAGGTCCGGCGACTCGGCATAGCCGTCTTCGATGATCCAATGGACGATGTAAGGTTCCAGGAACACGTCTCTTAGGAACCCGAATCCGGGGATGATGGTAGTGAATCCCCAGGCCGCCGGTTCGATCTCGAGGATGTTTACCTCTAGAAGGTCGCCCGGTTCGGCCCCATTGACGAACACAGGGCCGGTTAGTGGATGCACCACGTTGAGGTTCAGATTGTTCAGGTCGCCGGCGCGGGAACTTGGCTTCACCTCTCCATCAAAGGCGTTCCTGGTCTGAAGAACGACCTCTTCGCCAGGGTCGGCGGTAAGGGCTGGGGCGATGTCAGGATGCCAACGGTTGTGCCCTTTGGCCGGTTCGTCTCCGCACCGCTTGGTGTAATCAAGCTCAATGCTTTTCATAGCGTCCTCGCAGGGTGTCTTCGCACCGTATCTTCGAAATCGTGGATCAGGCTAAGCCCCCGCATTATAGTCTAATGATTATCGGGAACCCAGGGTCTTACACCAAGTACCCTAGCCAGATGCCTTGGCGCCGATGGGAACCAAAGCCGAACACGACGTAGAGCTTCGCATTGACTATTGGCCACGCCTGTAATTACAATTTCCGACGCCCTATTAAGTTCGGATAATATCAGCCCATCAATATTCGGAGGAATTGGAATTGTATAAGTATATTTTCCTGGCGGCCCTACTCCCGATGGCATTGATCATTGCCGCCTGTACAACCGAGGTAGAGATCGAGAAAATTGTTGAGGTGACTCGGGAAGTTCCCGTTGCCGCGGCTCCGGTTTCCGCCGAACCGAGGGAACTGAACCTCTTGGTAGGGGCAGGCCGGGATACTGAGGCTATAATGGCTTTTTTCCCGAGAAACCTGAGAGTAAGGGTAGGAGACACCGTCACCTGGAAGATCGACAGCGATGAGATCCATACGGTAACGTTCTTGCCGGAGGGGGCGCGAGTCCCGGAATTCTTTTCATCGATCCCTGGCGAGGAGCCCGGCAATTTCATGATGAACCCGCAAGTCGCATTTCCGACTAGGTTGCCCGGGGCCGGCGTGGAAAGCTACGACGGCGCAGGTTTCTTCACTTCAGGGATACTCTCAGAGATCCCCCAAGGACCCCCAGGGACTCCGCCCAATGACCGGATAACCCTGACCTTTGCCCAAGCGGGTACGTTCAATTACCTTTGCCTGATTCATCCTGGCAATATGACCGGCACAGTTGAGGTCCTGGCCGCCGATGCGCCGGTGGTGGCGCCCTCGCAAGGGGACATCGACGCCCAAGCCAAGCAAGAATCGGGAACAGCGCAAGCCAGGCTGAATTTGGCTCGGCAGCAGGCTGCAGGGCAGGCCGAAGGACTCGCCAACTTCATGTTCCATAGCGACGTGGCCGCCGACGGTAACGACAGTTGGCAGGTCAAGGCCGGGGCTACCGAGATGGTGACTGGTGACATGAACACCCAGATCCTAGAGTTCTTCCCCCAGGACATCACCATCAAATCGGGCGACACGGTGGTGTGGGGGTCCGACTTTTTCCACAGCATCACCTTCGACCCGGCCCCCGAACCGGCGCCCTTCGTGATTCCGGAACCCCAGCCCCAGGGGCCGCCCCTGCTCCGTCAAAGCAATGCGGCGTTCCGGCCGGCCAAGCCGTCGCCCGTGTTTGACCCAGCCCAATACTTTAATTCGGCCGATCTGGGACCGTTCAGCGTTTCCGGAAACAGTTGGTCGCTGAAGTTCGATAAACCCGGCACCTACAAGTATTTCTGCATTTTCCACCGAGAGCAGGGTATGGAGGGCACGGTAACCGTCACCGAAAGAAACGTTTCCCTGGTATCGGCGCTGGATCCCGGCGCGAATGAATTTCCTGAAGGATTGGCGGTAGACCGGGACGGGAACATCTACGTAAGCATGGCTTTCACGGGAGAGATCAAGAAGATCACGACCGATGGGGATGTTTCAACCTTCGCGGAATTGCCCGCTCCTGGCGAGGGCTTCATGCTGGGCATGGAATTCAGCTCCAACGGAGATCTGTACGTTGCCATGGCTAGCTTCATCCCCGAAACCCATGGGGTGTGGAAGGTCAGCGCCGACGGCAGCGACGCCGAGCGATTTGCCGCTCTGGATCCCACCAAGTTACCCAACGTGGTCACTTTCGATAGCAACGGCGATCTCTTCGTGTCGGACACTATCGGAGGTAGTATCTGGAAGATCGACCAGAGCGGTAACGCCGTCACCTGGAAGGAAGACCCGCTACTTCTGGGAATAATTCCCATAGTTTCCCCGCTGGGCATACCCCTGGGGGCCAACGGTTTGGCCTTCGACGCGGCTGGAGAGAACCTCTACGTGGCGGTCACCGAACATGGCCGTATCGTCCGGATCCCAGTGAGCGTCGCCGGGAGCGCCGGGAACGTCGAAGATTTCGTGGAAGACTTGGACAAGATTGGATTTCCCGACGGCATGGTCCTTGGTAAAGATGGAAACCTATATGTGGCGGTGGTGGGGAACGACCGGGTGATTAGCATATCTCCACAGGGCGACATCACGACTCTGGATGAGGGCAGCCCGTTGCAGAACCCTTCCGACTTGAGGTTCGGCGTGGGAGAAAACTCCGACACATTGTACGTGGCCAACTTCTCCCTGTTCCGTTTGCTGGGTTTGGTCCCGGGTACTCCCAGGCCCGGGGTGTTGAAATTACCGGTAGAATCCCCATAATGGGCTGTGGTATCAACTGGTTGGTGTGACGAAGGGTGGGATGTATGCGGCGGTGGCCACGGTGGTTCGCGAGACAATTTCTTTGGCTAGCTCTGGTCTTGGGTTTGGCCGTCGCGATCGCCGCCTGTACTACAAGAATCGAAACGATCCGTGAGATCGAGGTAACTCGGATAGTTGAGGTAGGAGCCGCGGCGACGCCACTACCACCGGCCGAGGCCCGATTGCTAACGGTTTTGGTGGGCGCCGGGACGGACACGGTCGCGGTAAACGCATTCCTTCCGTCCAGCGTGACCATCCGCGCCGGCGACACGATAATGTGGGAGTTGAACCACCCGGAAGAATTTCACACCACCGTATTTCTTTCCGGCGCCAAGACTCCACCCGTATTCGTTCCCGTGCCGGGCGGCGAGCCCAACGAACTGCAGGTTAACCAGAAATTAGCCTTTCCAACCAATGGTCCGACCAAGCCGGCTTTAGTGTACGACGGCACCGGCTTTCACACCTCGGGAATCATGTACAATTTTCCGGCCGGGCCGCCGGGAGTACCCCCCAACTATGACCTCCGGCTCACCTTCAGCAAGCCCGGGACTTACGAATATCTTTGCGTGCTCCATCCTCCGATGAAGGCTACAGTCACGGTAGTAGCGGCCAATGACCCCGACGTTCCTACCCAAGCCGAGATAAACGCTCAAGCCAAGAAGGAAGAGGACATCCTCAAAGCTGAGATTGACCGGTTAGTCGTCGCCGGAGCGAGCGCCAGGAGCGAACTGGGTCCCGGTGGCACGACGATATGGCACGTGCAAGCCGGCGCCGCCGGTGACCCGCCCACCGCTCAGGCTTTCGACTTCTTGCCGGGGGATATCACGGTCCAGGAAGGTGACACGGTAATCTGGACTTCGGTCATGTACCACAATGTCACCTTTCATCCGGGAAGACTTCCCCCGGACTTGATGGCGCAGATCTCCAGCGCAAACGTTCCAGATGTATTTACCTTAGCCCTCTGGGGAGTTCGACGGCACCGGGTTCTGGAGTCATGGGCGTCGACTCCATGGCTTTGCCCGGTGGCAAGGCATTTGCCATGACTTTCAGCAAGGCCGGGTCCTATGAATATATGTGCGCCATTCATCGGGTGCTGGGGATGGAAGGTTCGGTGACGGTGACCGCCGCAGGGGTCCACGTTCCGGACGCGGCTCCCGTCCCAGCTGCGGCGATGGGTCCGGCTATTCCGCAGGACAAGGGATATCTGGTTGAGGACCTGGGCGACGGACTTTACTGGGTTACCGAAGGCGCGTACCAGGTTATGTTCCTGACCACCGGGGAGGGAGTCATCGCCGTGGACGCCCCGCCTTCTATCGGAGATAAATACTTGAAGGCGATCGCCGAGGTTACCGACGAGCCGGTGACTCACGTGATTTACAGCCACTCTCACGCCGACCACATCGCCGCTGCCGGCATGTTCCCGGCCGATGCGGTCTACATAGCCCATGAAGATACAGCCTCCCAGTTGGCCCGTGAGCGGCCAATCCCCTTCGGCACGTTCGTAGGCGGCGGCCCGGTCCCCGCGCCGACGGTTACTTTCTCCGACACCTACACCATCACCGTCGGCAATCAAACCCTGGAGTTGGAGTACCGGGGGCCTGCGCACGAGCAGGGCAACATCTACATCTATGCCCCAAAGCAGAAAGTGTTGCTGCTGATTGATGTTATCTTCCCCGGTTGGACGCCATTCCTAGAGCTCGCCGTGGCCGAGGACGTACCGGCCTTTATCCAGGCCCACGATGACGTCTTAAGCTACGATTTCGATACCCTGGTGTCGGGCCACCTGGGCCGCACGGCCACCAGGGAGGATGTCGAAACCCAGAAAGAGTATGTGCTGGATATGCAATCCAATGCCGCCAAAGCCCTTCAGACCGTGGATTTCATGACCATTGCTCAACAGACCGGGTTTGAGAACCCCTGGCTGATGTTCGGCACTTACCTGGGCGCCGTTGAAGAGGAGTGCGCCGATCTGACCTTGGAGAAATGGGGCGAGCTCCTGGGAGGGGCGGACCTGTTTACCGCCAGTCACTGCGCCCGGCTGTTGGAGAGCCTACGGATCGATTAGAGGAGCTTGGGAGCCGGATCAAAGTCTCCGGCTCCCAGCCAGGTTCGTGATCGTATTAGATTCTCTTGCTCCAACGGTAATTCGCTGAAGTATGACCAAGCGCAGTCACCCTAGTAAGATGTTGCGTCAAATTTTCGGTATTTTAGGCGTACTGGCTGCGCTTGTACTAATGATTGCCTGCGGTGAACGCGCTACCGAGACACCCACCGATCTAGCGGCTCCCACCATCGGCGTCGACTCAACTTCCCGAAGCGCGACCCCTTCGGGCCATGAAGGGTCCGAGGGGTTGGTGTTGGGTCCGGACTCCGATAGGGAAACCGTGTATACCGGGGCGCTTTGCGGCCCAAACGCACCGGTGCAGGACTACTCCGTGGTCGCTATCAACGTCGAGATCTCCCTGAACCGCTATCTCGACTACGACCACATGGGCCGGATGTACGTCCTTGAAGACCGCTTGGAGCAGGTTCGAGAGGAGGAAGCGCAAAACCGGGCCGCCCGTTTGGACCAGGCCGAACCGGCGGTTTCCATCGGTCTACAAGGCGACGCTATCCAGCCCCTGACGTTGCGGGTTAATCAGGGCGAATGTCTGCGGTTGACGCTGCGCAACGGCATGGATAACGGTGAACCGGCCAGCCTGCACCTCCATGGCTCCAGCCTCTATATGGAAGACACCGGGGCCCCGGCGATAGCCACCAATCATGATGCCATAGCTCAAACCGGCGCAACCGTGACCTACCGGTGGATGGTGGAGCAAGACGAGCCGGAAGGAACCCACTACTTCCACAGCCACGGTGACGACCGGGAACAGACCGCCCATGGCCTCTTCGGCGCCGTCATCGTCGAACCTGAAGGATCGGTATACCTGGATCCCCGGTCCGGCCAGAATCTGTCCAGCGGCTGGGACGCTATCATCCAGGACCCCAATGGCAGCGACTTCCGGGAATTCGCGATTTACTACCACGAGATCGGCAACGAACGGTTCCGGAATCTGGATAAGTTGGGCCGCCAAGTCCCCTTCGTGGATCCGTTCACCAGGGCGTATAAACCTGGTGGCCGGGCGATGAACTACCGCAGCGAGCCTTTCATGAACCGGCTGAGAATAGCGGCCGACACCAACATCGGCCAGCCGCCAGACCCGTCATTGGCCTACAGTTCCTACACCTTTGGTGACCCGGCCACGCCCATCGCCAGGGCATACTTGGGCGATCCGGTGAAGCAGCGAGTGATCCACGGGGGCTCCGAGGTTTTCCACGTGCATCACGTCCATGGCGGAGCTATCCGCTGGCGCAGGCAGCCGGGAGTGGAAGATACGGGATTCGACAGTGGCTTCGACAAAACGCCGCCTTTGCTTCCCGTGGCATCCGCTCGGACCGATTCCCAGGCTGTTGGCCCGGCGGAAGGTTACGATCTGGAGAACGAGTGCGGCAGCGGGGGTTGCCAGCATTCTGTGGGAGACTACCTCATCCATTGCCACGTCGCCCATCACTATCTGGCGGGCATGTGGATGGTATGGCGGGTGTACAACACGCTGCAAGAAGATGGCGCCGCCCAAGACTCTTTACCCCCACTTTGGGAAGTGCCGGACAAGCTAGGCGGCGTGGTGCCGGCGGTCACATCCGAAAAATTGGTCGGGACGACCGCCGATTGGAAGGGCCAAGCCATGCCCATCGGCGAGGAGAACCTGGCGGACTGGGTGGAACGTCAACTCCCTCCCCAAGGTATTCCTAAAGGCTACGACGCGTCGGTGCTGAACTGGAGCCGGGAGGGTAACCTCTACCTTAACGAACCGGACAGCGAGAAGGACTGGCCAGGCTTTAGTTCTGCCTCGCCCGGAGTGCGTCCGCCCATTTACTTCGATCCCTTAACCGGTAAACTGGCTTACCCATTCCTGAGGCCCCATCTGGCCAAAAGGCCGCCATTTGCGCCGAATCACGGTCCAGCCCCCTTTCTGGACCCGATCCGCCATGGGACAGATCCGCCCAAGCCCGGCGAGAACGGGCCCTGGAGTCTGTGTCCCGATGGCACGCAGACCCAGGAGTTCGTGATCCACTCGATTAATCTGCCCATCACCCTCAGCCGGTCGTCAAACATCGTCGACCCGGTAGGCCAACTGTACGTCCTCAAAGAGGAGGAGGACGCCGTTCGGGCCGACAATGGCTTGAGGTCCCCGTTGGCGATTCGGGCAAACGCCGGAGAGGACTGCGTGGACATTGTTTTCAAGAGCGAGTTGGAAGACTCGGGCGAAAACGATTTTTTCAGCAAGGCGAATATCCACGTCCACTTCGTCCAATTCGATGTCCAGGGCAGCGACGGCGTTATTACCGGGTTTAACTACGAAACCTCGGTGCGTCCTTTCACCAAGGAAGGAGAGAAGATTCGGGGAACCGCCCAAGCCGGCGAGAGCCGCCTCCAGTTGGTCAGCGCCGACCGATTCCAGCCCGGAGCGCTGGTCGGTGTGGGGATGGATCAGACCGAATCCTTTGAGGTCCGCCGCATTCGGGAGATTGACGGCTCCACCCTAGTTTTCGATGAGCCGCTGCGATTCGGTCACGGACGGGGTGAGATCGTCAGCATCGAGTTCGTGCGCTACCGATGGTATCCGGACGTCCAGTTCGGCACGGCTTATTTCCATGACCATGTCAGCGCTCTAACGTCCTGGAAACACGGATTGGTGGGGGCTATCGTGTCCGAACCGTCAGGCTCCACCTACCACGACCCCAGCACCGGCGGCGAGGTCAGAAGCGGTCCAATCGTGGATGTCCATAATGATGGATTGGTTTCCGCGGACGTGACCGGGAGTTTCCGGGAGTTGTTGCTGTTCATCCAAGACGACAACACCCTGACCAAAGAGGGCCGCTCCAGCGGTAGTGCTATAAACCTGCGTGTGGCGCCTCTGAAAGCCAGAGAAGGAGACCCGTCGCTGCTGTTTAGCAGTGAGGCCCACGGCGACCCCGAAACCCCGCTGCTGGAGGCCTACCTTGGAGACCCCATCGTCATTCGGGGTCTGGTTTCGGCGATGAACGACGTTCATACCCTGCACGTCGACGGGCATTGGTTCCGGCTGGAACCTTACAGCCTGACGTCGTCCCCAATCAACACGGTACACATCGGTATTTCCGAGCGGTACGCACTGGTATTGCCTAAGGCCGGAGGCCCGCAAGGGATGGCGGGGGATTATCTTTATTACAATGGCCGGTCGTTCAAGTTCCGGGAGGGAAGCTGGGGGATCATTCGGGTGCTGGACGATGACGCTGGAGCATCGTTGCAAAAACTGCCCGGTCACCAGGAGATTCCAGCACCGGCGGCGACCGTCTGTCCTGTGGAAGCTCCGGTCAAAGAGTACTGGGTGGCCGCGATCGATGTACCTTTGCCTATGTTGGGCGAGACCAAGGGCAAGATGTACGTTCTAAAAGCGGACAAGGCGGAGGTGCTTTCTGGATCTCAATCTCCTGAGCCACTAGTGTTGCACGTCAATGTGGGGGATTGCGTAAATCTTATGCTCAGCAACGAGACCGCTTCAGGTCCGGTGTCCATCCACGCCGACATGCTGGCCTACAACCCGGCCAAGTCAATGGGAATCGCGGCGGGCGGCAACCCGCCTCAGACGGTGGAACCCGGAAGCACCCGGACCTACACTTTCTATGCTCACCCCGATGTTGGTGAAACGATGGCTCTGCTTAGAGACTGGGGCAATGTGCTGGAGAACCCGGGATTGGGTCTTTATGGCGCCATCGTGGTTGGGGAGGAAGGCTCATCCTACACCCACCCGGTAACCGGCGAGGACATGACGCTAAAGTCGGGCTGGCGAGTCGATGTACATCCGCCCGCCCGGGACAGCTACCGTGACTTCGCCCTGTTCATCCAAGATCAAGACGAAGTGATCGGCACCCACATCATGCCCTACTCCCAGGAGGTCGAGGGAGTGGTGGGTCTCAACTATAATTTTGAGCCCCTTGGCGCCCGCCTGGCCCGGAACGAGGATACGTCACGGGTGTTCAGCAGCACTGTGCACGGCGACCCGGCCACGCCCCTATTGGAGGCCGTCTCCGGCGACCCGGTTAAGATTCACGTCTTAGTTCCCTTCAGCGAACAGGCCCACGTCTTCACTTTGGAAGGTCATCCCTGGCCCGTGGAACCCGGTAGAGAAGGCTCGGACATGCTTAGCGCCGTCCAGATCGGAGCACTGGAAGCCATAACAATTCAACCCGAGGGAGGCGCCGGAGGCCGTACGGGCCTTCCGGGCGACTATCTTTACGGCGACCATCGAGAGCCATACCGGCAGGCGGGGCTTTGGGGCATATTCCGGGTATTGCCGGCACAAGAAACCGAAGGTTGGCTGCGGCCTCTGCCGGGCCGCTAATGTAAAACTTGGTCCTACTATATGTGATAAATGTCATTCCGATCCTTCCGCGGAAGGGCTGGTGTCGGAATGACGAAGTGTGGGCCGAAAGTTGGCGATTCAATTTTCGGAGCAATGACAGGCTGCCGGAATCAGGCAATTCCCGACGATCAACTTGACACAGCGCTAGACTCGAACTCCCCGCTATTCATCTGGACAGCCAGACCGGCGGCGGATAACATTACGGAAACCCTTCATATCTCATATTCGGCAAAGTCCTTACATCCCAAGCCAGTAACATAGGAGAGCATCATGGCAGACACATCTTGGGGCGAGATCTATAAAGAATTGGGCGCCAAACCGGTGATCAACGCCACCGGCAGCGTTACCATGCTGGGCGGTTCGACCCCCTTTCCCGAGGTCAGGGAGGCGATGGCCCAAGCAGATGGCGCTTATATCTACCTTTTGGATCTGCAAGAAAAAGCTGGCGACGCTATTGCCAAGATGGTGGACGTACCGGCGGCCTATCTGACTTCCGGAGCGGGGTCGGCATTGACTCTGGCCACCGCGGCCGCCATGGCCGGCGATGACGACGACAAGATTCAACAGCTTCCCAACGCATCCGGCATGAAGAACGAGATTCTCATCCAAACCCGTCAACGGTATTGGTATGACCGCTGTTTGGAATTGGCCGGGGCGACGCTGGTGGATTTCGGTTCGGAAGAAGAGACCACCGCTGAAGACTTGGAGAAAGCCATCGGTCCCAACACCGCCGCGGTCCACTACTATGCCGTGGAGCAGGAGCCGGACCCCAAGGCACTTTCTCTGGAACAGACCATAGAGATTGCCCACGCTCATGGCGTATTGGTTACGGTAGACGCCGCGGGTCAGATATATCCGCTGGAAAATTTTGGGAAGTACGTTCGGATGGGTGCCGACTTCCAGTGCATCGCCGCCAAATATCTGGGGGCGCCCCAGTCGGTGGGACTGGCGTTAGGATCCCAGGACATGATTCGCAAGATTGGCTTGCAATCCTTCGCCAGCTACGAGGGACGCCGGGTCCGCGGGATTGGCCGGCCTCAAAAAGTCGACCGCCAGGAAATCATCGGAGCGGTCGCCGCGGTGCGCCGGTGGATGACCCTGAATCATGAGGAGCGTCTGATCGACGCCGAGCAAAAATGCCGGAACATGATGGCTCCCCTGATGGGCATCCCCGGTGTAAAGGTTGAATCGATAGCCAACATAATCGGCCACCAACCCTACGGCGTGAACATCGAAGTGGACCCGGCAGTCACCGGGATGACAAACCAGGAAGTGGTGGACCGTTTAAAAGCCGGCGATCCGCCGGTCTGGACCAGGGTTCGGGAAGGCGAGGACCGGATCACCCTGCACGCCTTTGGGCTGTATCCGGGGGAAGATGAGGTAGTCGGCCAGAGGATTGCCGCGTTGTTTGGGAAGTAGGGCGTTAGGTTCGGTGGCCGCCTGAGATTCCTCGCTAAGCTCGGAACGACAGTTCGCGTATCTCCGTTTTCGTTGCCCGCAATGTCATTCCAACACCCGCCCTTCGGTGGAAGGTCGGCGAGGAATCTCAGGTTCTCTAAGCTACCCACTCGGGGTAACTCAGCAACTCTAGGTTAGTCCACCGTGAAGGCAAAAAGCGTCCAGCTAACTGTTACCCGACGCTTCCTTCTCCTTCAAAGCCCGGAGGACCTTCTCGGCGGTGATGGGCAGGTCGAATATGCGGACTCCCGCCGCGTCGTATACCGCGTTGGCGATGGCTCCGGCCACCGGCACGTTGCTGCTCTCTCCGATGCCTTTGCTGTTGAAGGGCGCGGGGCCTGAGGGAGACTCTAGTAATACCGTCTCCAGAATGGGGATGTCCGACATGGTGGGAATCTTATAGTCGCCCAAGCTCAAGGTAGAGATGCGCCCATCCTCGATGCTGATCTCCTCCATCAGGGCATAGCCCAGACCTTGGATGACACCACCTTCGATCTGTCCCTGATGGGTTAGCGGATTCAGGATGGTGCCTACGTCATGGGCGGTGACGATCTTTAATACCGTAACCTGCCCGGTCTCCGGGTCCACTTCCACCTCCGCCACCTGGGCGCTGAAACCGGTGACCTCGGAAGTGGGTGAGGTGTAGGTGAGCTGACCCTCGATCGGGCCGTGGGTGTCGGTCACTGCCTGAGAAGTGACTTCCTGGAGGGTAACCGTTCTGGATGCGTCCCCCTTGATGACAAAGTTGCCGCCCACAAGCTCGACCTGGTCTTCGTCGCTTTCGAATAACTCGGAGGCCCGGGAGATCAACTTCCCCCGCAGGTCGTTGGCCGCCCCCAGGACTGCTTGCCCGGAAGTGTAGGTCACTCGGCTGCCACCGGAACCGGAGTCGAACTCCACCGCGTTGGTGTCCTCGATGACCATGCGCACGTTCTCGACCGGTATGGTCAAGACCTCGGCCACCACCTGGCGCAAGATGGTGTGAGCGCCGGTCCCCGTGTCAAACAGAGACATGTGCAGGTCAACATTCCCCTCTGCGTCCATCGCCAACCTGGCGGATGATTGCCCGCTGCCGGGAGGTTGGTCCGAGATGGCCATGCCCCGGCCGATGTTGGGCCCTGACTTGGGCTTGTCCCAGCCGGCGGCTTCGGCGGCGCCGCGCAGAGTGTCCTCGGCGCGGATCTCCTGAAACTCTTTCCCAGTTGGGCTGGCGTCACCGGGTTTGATGACGTTGATCAGCCGGAATTGGTAGGCGTCGATGCCCATCTCCTCGGCAATCATGTCCATGTGGGACTCGACGGCGAAGTGGACCTGTGGCTTGGCCGGAGCGCGCATGTGGCCGCATGGGACGCTGTTGGTGTATACCATGTAACTGTCTATATTGACGTGGGGAATCTGGTAAGTGCCTCCTAGATGGTCGGCCCCGCCCAGGTACACCCGAGGTTTGAACGCCCCGTAGGCGCCGCTGTTGAACACCACGTGGGCCTGCCTGGCCCAGATGCGTCCGTCCTTCTTCATCCCGGTCTTCAGGGTAATCTTGGCCGGATGTCGAGGATTGCCCGCCAGCAACTCCTGGATGTAGTCCATGACCATCTTGACCGGCCGGCCGGCATGTAGCGACAGGAAGTAACACAGAGGGACATCCATGAAGGAGCCCTTGCCGCCGAAGTCGCCGCCGATGTTGCAGGGGTAGAGGGTTATCTGATCTTTGGGGATACCCGCCGCCGCGGCAAGTTGGTCGCGTAGCATGAAGGGTCCTTTGTTATTGGCCCAGATCTCTACCTTGCCAGAACCGTCAACGCTAACGATACAAGCATGGGGTTCGATGTAGGCCTGGTGCATCAATTGGGCGTTAAAAGTATGCTCGAATATCAGGTCTGACTCGCCGAGGCCCTGGTCAACGTCGCCTTTGGACCAGTGATTCTCCGCCAGCACGTTGTTGATCTCCGAGGCTGGTATGGGCAAGCCGATGTAGTTGGCCTTATCCGAGTGGAGCGAAGGCGCTGAGTCTTCCATCGCCTCCGACGAGTCGAAGACCGCCTCTATCTCCTCGTATTCGACGTCGATGAGCAGCAAGGCCTCTTCCGCCGCCTCGGCGGTATCCGCGGCCACCGCCACGACCTTCTCGCCAACGAACCGCACCCGGTCCCGGGCCAGCACCGGACAGTCTCTAAGGAGTCTGCCAACCGGCCGGTCCGGCAGGTCAGTGCCGGTTAGAACGGCATGGACGCCGGGAAAGGCGCGGGCTTTCGACGTATCGATGCTGACTATCCGGGCGTGGGGGAACGGGCTGCGAAGGATCTTTCCTGAAAGGGTCCCCGGCACCACCACGTCGGCGGGATATTTCGCGCCGCCGGATACTTTGTCCGGTCCTTCGTCTCTGGTTACCGATGTGCCTACCACGGAGTAGGTTGTAGCCATGCTCAACTCCCTGTTTTCTATATCAGCGAGGCTGGACGATGGTGTCGATCACGGCGGTCCGCCGTTCGTTCTTAACTATGTCCAGTCCTTTTTTCAGGGCCGGGCCGATGTCGGCGGCGTTTAATATCGGGCCGATACCGGCTAAACCGAAGCTCTGGGCCAGGGTGGCGAAGTCGGTCGAGGGACCGTCCAGGTTAACGCCTATGCCTACAGTTTCCACAGACCTTTCTCTGTTGCTGGAAACGGCTGTTTGATGCCCCACATCCTGGTAGTAAGAACGGTTGTTGAACATCACCACCAGCATGGGAATGTCGTGGTGCGCCAGGGTGTACAGCGAGCCGGCGGTGTAGAGAAGGTCGCCGTCGTTCTGGATGCTGACGCACACCTTATCGGTCCCCCTAAAGGCCAGAGCCGCACCCATGGCCACACCCATGCCGGTACCGGTGCCGCCGCCGCCAGCGACCCATCGGGATTCATCACTCACGTCCCAGAGCCGCCGTTCCCATCCGCTGAGGGAACCGTGAACCAAGACCCAGTCCTCATCCTTAATCACTTCCCAAATCTCCGCGGCCAACCGGGCGGTGGAGGTGGGCGTCTGGTCCCACAATCGCTCTTTGACCTCTTTATGGAGGCGATCATAGAGATCCGAGTGGATCTTGGTGATCTTGGGAATCCGCTCAGTGGCGCGCTTGCGAGAGCCGGCATCCATGGAATCCTGGCAAACCTCGGTGATCTGCTTCAGGACTAGAATCTCGTCTCCCAGAATGGCGGTATCTGTCGGCAGGATCCTCCCGTAGTTGCTGGGCCAGCTTTTGATGCCATAGTCTTGGAGGCCGATCTGGATAATCTTGGTTCCTTCGGGAATGGCCCTCTCGAACACTCGGTTGTAACCCGCTCTTCCCCTGGGTTGTTCGGGGGCCGTGGCGCTACTTGAGGCGACAGCTCTTGTTAATACTTGCTCCAGGTTGGTCACGCCGGCGGCGAGGATCAGGTCGGTATCTTTCAGCACTTCGGCGTTGGCCCCGGTTACGTTCAAAGGGTGGCTGTTGGGCAGGTTGTAGGCCGACCCTATCTCGATCACCGGCGCGCCCACAAGGTCCAAGAGCGCCTGAAGTGTCTCCGAACCGCCGGGTGTCCGGCCTAGTCCCTGGACAATTATTACCGGGGATTCGGCTTCCATCAGCGCCTTGGCTGCCTGCTTAACAGCTTCGGGGTTTCCTCCCGGCGAAGCGGGTACCTGGAAGCGGCTCAGATCCGGCAAGACGAAATCGTCGGGCAACCGGGCTTCTTGCAATTCAACGTCGAAGCACAGGTAAACCGGACCCCTGGGTTCGGTCATGGCTATCTGGTAAGCGCGGAGCACGGATTCAGCCACGCTTTGGGCCCCTTGTGGCTGATCGTCCCACTTTACATAATCTCTAACTATTTGGCCCTGAACCTGAGCGGTGTGGATCCAGTCTATCCAGGGACGGCGATGGCTGGCGTCCAAGGGACCGGTGCCGCCCATGATAATCATCGGAATGTTGTTGAGGAATGCTTCGTAGATGGCCTTGCTGGCGTGTTGCAGTCCCACGATGTTGTGGGCCAGGGATACTTGGAGTTTTCCGGTAGCTAGATAAAATCCTTCGGCCATGGCCACCGCCAGTTCCTCGTGGCAACAGGTGATCAACTCCGGCATCTTGTTGCCGCCGTAGTTCACCATGGACTCATGAAGTCCGCGGGTGGTGGCGCCGGGATTCAAAGGCGCGTATTCAACGCCCAATTCGTTCAACAGATAGACGATTAAGTCGGATACGTATTCGGGTCTCTCCAGGCTCATATCTCTCTTCCTTCAGCATCCAGTTGGTCTACGTGTGTCCCAAGACCAGGCCGGGTGCGCCGATAGTTAGGAGCGAGTGTATTAGGACACTCCGGGTGTGTCAATCGAAAAGGGTTGGATAAACGTTGTCGAGTCCAGCGATGGGAGCGAGCATATCCGTCACTCCAGCCTCCGTACTTGGTGAAACCCGAAGGCCATCAACACGGTCGCGGCCAGGGCCAAACCCCCGAATATGGCGAAGGCGGCAGCTGGAGACCAGACGTGGATCAATAGACCAAGGATCAGGGTGGCGACGGGCATGATGCCGTTGTCCAGCATGTAGATGCTCATCACCCGGCCACGCAGTTCGTCGGGCACTGAGGTCTGGATCAGAGTGCTGTTTGCTACCCGGAACGCGTATTGGCAGAAGCCCAATCCCGTCAAAAAAGCGAACGAGGCGATCCACCAAGGCAACAGGGCGAACAGGATCACGAAGATCGATCCACCGGCCAAACCGAGAAAGGTAATCAAGCCACGGCGGATAATGAAGCCGAACCCAGCAATAATGACTGCCGCGACGATTCCGCCGACGCCCATGGCTGCCGCCAAGATGCCTCCGGTGGCTGCTTCCCGCCCCAAAACTTCAGTCGTGAAGACTGGCAGTAGGAAAATCAAGGGTTGGAAGACAAAGTTTGGAATCAGCAGCATGACGATCAGTTGCAAGATGGTCTTCTGGCGCCAAACGTAGGCCAATCCTTCTTGCATACTGCGGAGGGGACTGGACCGCGGTCCCGATGTCTCGGTGCGGTATGGCAGCTTGACTGGCAGCAACAATACCACTATGCCCACGTATGCCACGGCTTCCAGAAAGAAGTTCCAGTTGAACCCCAGAGTTGCGATGATGAGCCCACCGATGGCCGGGGCAATGATTCGGGTTGTCGGGTAGACCATACCGTTCAAGGCCAAGGCGCTGCTCAGGGCATGGCGGGGGACAGTATTGGCAATCATTGCCTGGCGAACCGGCTGGATGATGGAGTGAGAGATCCCTGAGATGATCATATATAGGAAGGGGTGCCATTGCCGGAGCGGCCCGGTTACCGGATCAGCTTCCAGATCGCTGGCCAGCACCAGGAAAGCGAAGGAGCAGGCGGCCACGGCCATGACTGCTTGAGTTGCCATCACTACTTTACGCCGGTCGATGCGGTCGGCGAGAACCCCGGCCCATGGCCCAATGATCAATGTCGGCAACGCCCTGATGGCGATGACGGTGCCGGTCAGGATAGCGTTCCCATCGGTCAGCAGCAAAACCAGCCAACCGATGCTAAACATCTGGATCCACTGGCCGCCCAAAGCGATGAAGTTCCCGGCCCAGACCAACCGGAAGTCTTTATAGTTTTTCAGAGTGGCTAGGCTGGATTGCCTTGGACTCCTGGTTGTCGTTGTGGGAGGTTCTGGGTTTGCCGGGTTTCTGGGCGCCTGGGTGGTCAAGGTCCTTACTCCAAATCGGCGCGGGCGTGCACGCGGGTTTCGCCCTGCGTCTTGATCCAATTCTAAGGGCTGGCGTACCGCCGGGTAGATCGACGGTATCGCCTTTCATCGGGCAAAAATAGCCGGGAACAGCCAGTCGATGTAGGCCGTCCCCGGTATTATTTCAGTCAGGCTTCAGGGATGTGGCCCCTCATCCCCGGCCCCTCTCCCGCGGGGAGAGGAGTGATGCAGATGCAATCGGGGTCGGGGTGAGGGCTTCCTAGCCCTTCAAATTCGCTTCGAACCAAGCCATCGCCTTGCTCCAGGCGTCGCGGGCCGACTCGGGCCGGTAGCTGGAGCGGGCGTTGCAATTAAAACCGTGGCCGCAGCCGGGGTAAACGTGGAACTCATGGTTCTTGCCCAGCCTTGTCATTTCGGCGTCGATCTTCGCGACGTCTTCAGGCGAAGGATTCTGGTCCTCCTCGCCAAACAAGCCCAGCACCGGCGCGGTGATCCTGGATGTTTGATCGAAGGGGGAAGGTCCGTGTCCCAGAGAGCTCATTATTCTCCCGCCGTAGTAGACCACGCTGGCTTTGATGTCCGAAACATTGCAGGCCGCCAGGTAGGAAACGCGGCCTCCGTAGCAGAATCCGACAATGCCGATTCGGTCGGCTAGGACGAAGGGCTGCGCCTTCAGGTAGTCCACGGCAGCCTGGACGTCGGCCACGATGCCTTCATCGGTACACCGCTGCATCCTGGCGACGGCGTTGTCCATCTCTTCGTGCAGTCCCATGGTCATTCGTCCTTCCCGGTGGAACATGGCGGGGGCCAGTCCCACGTAACCTTGGGCTGGAAAACGGTCGGTCAGAAATTGAATGTGGGAGTTTACGCCCCAGATCTCTTGAATGACTACCACGGCCGGGGCCGGGTCTGACGCCTCCGGCTGAGCCAAATACGCCTCCATGGTATCTCCGCCAACATTGATATCTACCCAACTTTGCGGCATCGTTGTACCTCCATTTGATCTACTGAATGCTAGGTGTAACTAAGATGGTATTCCATCGAACCGGCACATTGTACCACGCCTACCGTAGCTTCACAGGCTAGCTGGCGAACGGGCCTCCAATGGCAACGATTCCTCCCAGTGGGGTATCAAATTACGGGATGAACTGGGTAAGAGCAGGGCGGAGATCAAGGCCATTAAGCTAAACCCAAGGGCCATGCTCAAGGGAACGGCATAAGTGCCTGTTATGTCCCACAAGAATCCAGCAACCACCGGCGCCAACCCCATCCCAAGGCCATTCCCAATGTTTTGCCATCCATAGAGGCTGCCCTGTGGGACGTTGCCAAAGTACTGCCGGTTGGCGATCGGAAAGGTAGGTACCTCGGAACCTTGGCCTATACCAAAGAGGAACGCGAAGAGGTAAAACGCCCAGGCATCGTGGACAAAGAGAATGATGAGCAGAGGCAGAGCTTGCAGAGACATACCAACCACCCAGACGCTTTTGCTACCCACGCGGTCCGCTATAATCGGAACCGCGCCCCGTGCGAAGACGCCGGTGATCTGTTGAGTAGCGAGGACCCCGGCAGCCACTCCAAGAGAAAGGCCACGATCCACGGCTATAGCCACCAACAGCACGTTGATAATATTGTGGCCCATGCAGCCCCAGAAGTGGATGCCGATGAGGTTCCAGAAAGTGCTGGTGCGTTGGGCCTGCTGGAGGAACACCTTGGCCCTTATCTTAGCCGTCTCGTCCTTCTGTGGCCTGTTGATAGCCTCACCTTCAGGAGCGCCTAGAGGCCGCAAGCCTACATCGCCGGGTTCGTTGTAAAAGAACTTTATCAGCAATAGTATGAGCGCCCCGCCCACTATGCCTGGAATCCAAAATATCCACTTCATGCCCAACAGATCGAAAGCTACGGCTATCAGGAAAAGAAACCCGATCGTCCCCATTCCCTGGAACGAGCCCACGGCCCCCATGGCCACGCCTAGATGTTTTCTGAACCATAGAGTGACGCCGGTCACCAAGAGTATCGAGAAAATGGTGGTGGCGATGCCCAGCATGACGCCGAAGAAGAGGTAGAACTGCCACAGGCTGGTCATGACGCCTGTAAGCAGCATGCCGGCGATGAACAGAAAAGCTCCCAGATATAGCAGCCGGCGAACTCCATATCTGTCCCCCAACGAGCCTATATAGGGGCTCACGACACCTAAAACAAACCACTGGAGGCTGAAGCCAAGGCTTATCGCGCCGTAACTCCAACCGAAGCCCGATGCAGAGTCCCTCAGATAGGGCACCAGAGCCGCGGCGGCAAATCGAACTGAAGAGGTGATACACCCCATGGTCGAGGCAAGGGCTACGATCACCCAGCCGTAATGAATTTTCCGCGACCCGACGGCCAGGTCAGCGGGCCGCAAATCGACCTTAAACATCTTTATTTTCCCATTACGATCGGACCATTTTACTCACTCAGGAGGATGCCTTCACGCCGGGCCACGTTCCAGGGTAGTTCGTCACGCGCTAGCAGACGAACGGGCCTCTAAAGGCAACGATTCCTCCCAATGGGGGATCAGGTGATGGGAGGTGCTCGGCAATAGCCAGATAGATACAACGCCCACCATGCTCAGGCCAAATGAAAGTAACACGGCTCCGCTAAATGATCCACTTTCAGTCCAGATATATCCGCCCAACAGGAGGCCGATCGCCATGCCCATGCCTCCGCCCAGCAATTGCCAGCCGTAGGTGGTGCCCATTGGAGCGTTGCCGTAGTATTGGCGATTGATTATGGGGAAGGCCGTCATCTCGCCGCCGATGCCGATGCCGAATAGGACCGCAAAAAGGTAGAAGACCCACAGGTCGTTGGCAACCAAGAGAATCAGGACGGGAGCGGTCTGCAAGGCAAAGCTGACCAACATCGCTTTCTTGCTACCCACCAGATCCGCCGCCACCGGGACCGCGAACCTGGTTATCAAGCTCACAACCGTCAGGACTACCAATACCCCCGCCGACTCTACTCGTGAAAAGCCTCGTTCAGCCACCATGGCGGGCAATCCCATCAGAATGATATTGTGCCCGGCGCATCCCCAGAAGTGGATGCTGATCAGGTTCCAAAAAGCGCCGGTCCTTTGGGCCTGCTTGAGAAATACACTGGTCCTCGCCTTTGCTATGGAGGCTTCCAGCAGCCGCTCCAATGGGTCCTCTTCCAAGGCCCCCCAAGGCTTGACTCCGATCTCGCCGGGCTCGTTGTAAAACAACCGGACCAGCACAAGCAATATGGTACCGCCGGCTATGCCGGGAATCCAGAAAGTCCATTTTAGCCCCAGAGAATCCAGCAGAACGGCGACTATGACTATCCCCAACACCGTCCCCAATCCCTGAAGAGCCTGCAGGGTACCCATGGCCACGCCCAGATTCTTCTTGAACCAAAGGGTCACCGCCGCCACCAACGGGACTTGAAAGATGGCCATGGCTATAGCCAGAACCAGCCCATAGTAAACGTAGAATTGCCAGAGATGGGTCATGGTGCCAGTGAGGAGCATACCGGCGATAAACAGTCCGGCGCCAAACGCCATGATGCGGCGGACGCCGTACCGGTCTCCCATCCAACCGACGATTGGGCTGAATAAAGCCGCGGATATCCACTGAATGGCGAACGCCGCGAAGATGGCGAAGATGCTCCAGCCAAAGATATCTTGGAGGTCGGGCACCAGTATCGCGGCGGCAAATCGTACTGCGGCGGTAGTCATCCACATGGTGGAAGCTACGGCTACCATGACCCAGGCGTAATGAACCTTTCGCGTTCCGACAGCTAGGTGAGCCGGCTGCAGGTTAATCTTAAGCATATTTATCTTCCCGTTCCAACCGGTCCATTCTACTCGTCATGGATGATGTCCTCAATGGCGGGCCAATGTCTGGTAGTGTGGGGACATTTAATTCGTCACACCGGTGTCTACGAACGTATCCAACCGAGAGGTTTTCTGGATCCCCTTACCGCGGAAGGGCCGGGATGAAGATACCGTGGGGAATACGCTAACCAAAAAAGTTACGGAACGTTGGCGGGCAATTCACAGGAACTGCTGGCCAGATCAGCGCTCCCCTCTTGTCCGTTACACAGGTCAAATCCGTTCCCGCCGAACATGACGTCGTTGGCATCGCCCCCGTACAGCAGGTCGTTTCCATCTCCGCCGAACAACTGATCGCTGCCCGCGCCACCGCGTATCAGATCGTCGCCGCGGCCGCCGGCAAGAAAATCTCTTTCCGGTCCGCCGATTAAAAAGTCTTTGGAATTTCGTCCAATGATGATATCGTCGCCCGGCCCCCCGTCAATTACGTCGGCGCCACGGCCGCCCACGATCCAATCGTTCCCGCCCAGCCCAAATATGACCAAGTCTCCACTGGATACACTGCAATCTATGAAATCGGCGAAAGGCGTGCCCATGACGATTCGTCCATTTACCTGATCGTTTCCGATACAGAGGGATACAACTTGAGCTGACGCCCCGCCGTCGCCGGTCACGGCAAGTAAAACGGTGATCAACGCTATCAACGCCAGGAATACGGGGTTCTTCATGGGCATACCTCTGCTTGCACCAACTATACACTAGTCGGGTAACTAATTCGGCTGGGATAGGTTATTATCGGTGCTGAAAACGTTGGTGACGCTGCGGAGTGGAAACATGGCGGGTACGGATCAACCGATGATTGGGAAGATCTGTTTAGTTACCGGAGCTACCGCGGGAATCGGGGAGGCAACGGCTTCGAGCCTGGCGGCCTTGGGCGCCACCGTGGTGGTAGCCGGACGAAGTATCGAAAGATGCGTCGCGGCCGTTGAGCGGATCAAGCGGCAGACCGGAAACCAGAACGTAGACCATCTCCTTGCCGATCTTTCATCTCTAAAGCAAGTTAGGAGTCTGGCTGACGAGTTCAAAAGCCGCCATTCAAGATTAGACGTGCTGGTCAACAACGCCGGCGCCATTAACTTGGCCCGCCGGGAAACCGTCGATGGCATAGAGCTAACGTTTGCGCTCAACCACCTGAGTTATTTTCTGCTGACACATCTATTGTTGGATCTACTGAAATCCAGCGCGCCGGCCAGGATAGTAAATGTGTCGTCCAGTTCCCATCGTAAAGCCCGGATCAATTTCGACGACCTCCAGGGACGCCGCGGATACCGGGGAATGAGGGCTTACGGACAGTCCAAACTGGGGAACGTGCTCTTTACTTACGAATTGGCCCGGAGGCTAGAAGAGACCGGCGTCACGGCAAACGCCCTGCATCCCGGCGTGGTAGCAACCAGGTTCCTGGCCAACAACGGCAAGATAGGGCCCATTTTTTCATTCTTCTTTGGGTTGAAGGGTATCAGCCCGGAAAACGGCGCTCGAACCAGTGTGTATCTGGCCAGTTCAGATGAGATAGAAGGTATCACCGGCGGCTATTACGAGAAGTTCCAGGCCGTTCGGTCTGCTCCCGCCTCATACGATGAAGACGCGGCGGCCCGGTTGTGGGAAATCAGTGTTGATATGACAAATATTTTAACCCACTAAATTATGGTCGCCGGAGAAGGTTCTACTTGGTATAGTAAAGCGGGCTAGGGCTCAGGCATGGGCCAATGTCGCTCCGATGGGCTATTGTCATTCCGAGCGTAGCGAGGAATCTCATGCGTGCTGGACCAGCAAACCTGAGGTTCCTCTCCTTCCGCCGAAGGATCGGAATGACATCTTTCATTTTAGAGTTGATCCAGTACTAGGATTCCATTTCAGGGAGGCATCAAATGGCGGATGTAAGAGTCGATACCATAATACGGGGCGGACAGGTAGTAACTTCCTCCCAGGTATATGAAAGCTCCATAGCGATCACCGGAGGGAAAATCGCCGCGATCGGACCCGAGGAATTACTTCCCCCGGCGGATAAATATATCGACGCGGCGGGTAAGTTCGTGCTGCCGGGGCTTATCGACAGCCACGTACACCTGGACGGCCACGACGACTACGAACTGGGGTCACGGGCGGCGGCTTTGGCCGGTCTCACCACCATTATTCCTTTCGGCAGCTATAACCTGGAAGGCGACGAAACCCTGCCCCAAGCGATAAACCGAAGCAAAGAGCAATTCGCCGACACCGCTCTGGTAGATTTCGCTTTCCACTTCATGTTGCAGAACCGGCCTGACATACTTAACGGTTTGCCCCAGGCGTTGGAGATGGGGGTCAAGTCCTACAAGATGTTCATGACCTATAAGAAACGTCCCTGGCGTATGTGCGACGACGATTACATCTGCAACGCCATGGACCTAGTGGCTTCCGGTGGCGGTGTGATGCAACTCCATTGCGAAAGCGGCAACATCATCGAGTATCTGGAAAACAAGCTGATCGCCGAAGGGCACACGCATCCCACCGACTTTCCCAGGGCTTGCCCTGATTGGGCGGAAGAAGAGGCCATCAACCGGGCGGTTCAGATGAGTTCGGCCACCCGTTGCCCCACCTACGTTGTGCATCTGAGCACGCATCTGGGAATGGAGCGTATCAAGCAGGCCCAGTCACTTGGGCAAGCGGTGTGGACGGAAACTTGTCCCCAGTACCTTTTGCTTTCGGATGCGGAGATGGCGCGAGTTGGCCCCCTGGCCAAGATTGGGCCTCCGCTACGGGCGGACGACGGTCCGGATCGGGAGGCGATGTGGCGAGGATTGGAGCAAGGTCACACTTCCATAGTTTCCAGCGACCATTCGCCTCACCCTCAGGAATTGAAGCAAGTGGGATGGGACAACATATTCGTTACCCCGGAAGGAGCATCCGTGCCTTTTGGCTCCCCAGGATTGGAAACTATCGTTTCCCTCACCTATAGCGAAGGGGTGGTCAAGCGGGGACTGCCGATCTGGTGGCTGGCCCGGGTGATGTCGGAAAATCCGGCTCGGATATTCGGACTCTACCCCAGGAAAGGTGTGATTCAGGTAGGGTCCGACGCGGACTTATTGATAATAGACCCCCAAACCGACCGGATAATCACCGCCAAAGACCACCAGAGTAACGCCGGCTACACTTTGTTCGAGGGGTGGCAGGTTAGCGGAACTCCCTGGATGACCCTGCTTAGAGGTCAGGTGCTGCTGAACCAGGGCAATCTGGAGCAACGTCCCGGCTACGGGCAATTCCTGGCCTGTGAGGGACCCAGGTCTCCCATCGGAGGGCCGGTCAGGTAGGGTTGCCTACCGGTCCGAGCCAATCTCCAGGTAGCTGATCTTCAGGGGGGTATCGCCGCCAAATACCAAGTTTGGCACCACTTTTTCGCCTTCCGGCAAAGTGGTGCCCAGCACGAACGAGAGCTCCAATCGGTCTGAAGGCTCGATGCTTTTGATGGCGGGAATATCAACCGTCACGGTGTAACCGCCCGCTACAAATTCAGAGAAGTGGAAGCCGTTGCCACAGGAATTGGTCTTTTCCACGTTATTTATGCTCAGCCCCGCGCAATGGAAGTAATCGGCGTCGGTCAACGGACCGTTTAGTTGGAGCACCAGGCGGGCATTGTCGTTATCGGACCATACTCCAGCAAATCCAGATCCTGCGAACACCAAAGACAAGCTGCCCCAAAGATTTTTAAGCAAGGTGTCGTGAGCTGCTTGCGGAGCTTCATAGATCAACGGCACCTGGATGATTCTAAGCTCCCCTAACCCCTCGCCGGAAACGGACAAACTCTGCGGGTTGCTCAATGACGGCACCAGATAAAGTTTTAACTTTCCTGGGATGGGCACGGGTGCCCAGGCAGGGGAAGAGTCCCCCCGATGGGAAATACGGGTCAAGCCGGTGCCGTCCGGATTGATCGTGTAGATCCCTTTCTCCCCATCTCGCTGTGATTCAAAGATTATCTTGGATCCGTCCCGGGACCACGACGGTTCAAAGTCGGCGGCGGAGTCGAAGGTCAATCTCACCGGTACGGTACCGTCCGAGTTCATCACATATATCTCGGGGTTTCCATCGCGCCATGAGTGGAAGGCGATCTTTGTCCCGTCCGGGGACCAGGCCGGGCTGGCGTCGTCGGCCGGGTCATCGGTCAGGACGATCTCGACAGAACCGTTGGCGTTTATCGTGGATATATTAAGATCGTCTTGATATGAGGTGAACGCTATTTTCTCGCCGTTAGGCGACCAGGCAGCCGTCGAATTTTGCCGACCTGCGTTATTGCTCAAGCGGTCCTGTCCCGAGCCATCGAGGTTCATGACGAAAACTTCCTGGCCGGTTTCCCGTTCGGAAGTGAAGAGCACTTGGTCACTGTCGGGCGACCAAACGGGATCGTAATCCCGACCCGGATCATTGGACAAGTTGACCTGATTGGACCCATCGAAGTCCATGATAAAAATTTCTTCGTTGCCATCTCGGTCGGACGTAAATACGATTGTTTCCCCGTCAGGCGACCAACTGGGGAAGGTGTCCGAAGCTAGATGATTCGTTAACCGGGCCAACTTTGAACCATTGACGTCCATCACATAGATCTCGTTATTGCCGTCCCGGTTCGAGGAAAAGACGATTAGGCCTAGGGATCTAACTTGGATATTGCTCAGAGGATCGGGATCAGCTACAGTTGTAGCCTTGGAGTTGAAAAAAGCGAATGCCCCCACCGCCGCTGCCGCCACCACCAGAACCAAAACCCCAATCACTAAGGGAAGTCCTGCCGCCCGCCGCCGTCCTGAGTCCTGTTCCGCCATGTATCCTCCCACACCCTCTCTTTTCAAGCCCGCCTTACAATTATAGATGTAGGCGGCGCATCGTCAATAACCTTGAAATTTGGGCAGTCGAATATCCTGAAGCCACTCACCTGTGCATGTAATGAAGCCTTCGGAGGATCGCCTTTGCCACCACCGGGCCGTTGGCCGGAATGAGTGCGATGCCAGGCCCGGTGGCGAAAGACGCTAGGTAACGGGCGCCTCCCGGAAATGGGGCATGACTTCCTTGGCGAACAACTCAATGGAGCGCATGACCTTTTCGTGAGGCAAACCAGGAAACCCAAAAGCGCCGAATATATGATTGATTCCCGCTTCCTGGGTCGCCTTCAAGCGTTCTATCACCACGTCCGGTGTGCCCCGCAACGGTGGGAGGCCGGCGTGTCCCGGGTCGTCGCGCCGGTTTCGGTCGTTCTGGCGGCCGGCCCAATGTTCGTACCCCTTGGGAAAGTTGCCGTTGCTGTCCACCGGCAATCCCACTGGGGTTCCCAACCGGCCGGTGGAGCTTAGGATTCTTGAAGAGAAGTCTTCCAGACCTATGGGGTCCCGCTCCGCCTCCTCCATCGTGGGAGCCACGTAGATGGCCTTGGACATCGGGGGGTCCAGATGGGCGTGGGGGTAGCCGTATTCGTCCATCTTGTCCCGCCATCGCTGAATCACTTGGGGCGCCTGGCCCAGAATATCAGTCGGACCTCCGGCGATGACCTGTATCTGCCGACTGGCGGCGAATTCTATGCTGGTCGGAGAGGTGCTGACCGCCTGGAACAGGGGCGGGTGGGGCTTTTGCAAAGGTTTCGGAATGACCTCCAGATCGTCTACATTGGTGTACTTGCCGTGGAAAGTCAGACTTTCTTCGGTCCAAGCCCGGGTTATCACTTCCACGGCTTCCTGGAACCGCTCCCGGCTCTCCTCCATATTGACCCCGATGCCGTCGAACTCCTGGCGTTGATATCCCGCGCCGATGCCGAAATTGAAGCGTCCTCCGCTGATAACGTCCAGCATGGCGGTTTCTTCAGCCACCAGAATCGGATTGTGCAGGGGTAACACGATCACGGCGGTGCCGATGCGGACATGCTTGGTCCTGGCGGCTACCTGGCCGAGAAACGTGAATATTCCGGACAGGAGCCCGTGCCTAGAAAACCGGTGCTCGCCCAGCCAAACTTCGTCGAGTCCCAACTGGTCGGCCAGTTCGATCTGCTCCATGGCATCGCGTAAGGCTTGCTCCTGGGTGACACTTTCATGCCAAGGCACAATGGTAAAAAGTCCGAACTTCATGGCTGTCTCCCTGATCATTTTTGATTAGTGGGATTCGCCGGTTGGCGGCCACCCCTCTTTGGGGAAGGGCTTCAATTCCGCAGCATACACCCGCTAATGGGGCGATTCAACTCGAGCAGGATCACCGGCGGTAGTGACGGTCCAACTCAGAGGTATAGCTTCCGCCTAGCGTGGCAACATTGATGGTCAGCCACGACTTCAGCGACGTATTGCCTGCGGGAGGCGCGTCTGAAATGAGCAGGTCTGACATCAAGCCGGTGATTTCATCCCGAGTCAAGACCACGTCTCCGAGAAAATATCCCACGATTTTGGAAATCCCCAGAGCCAAGGCCGATGGTAGGTGAACGATCTTGGTTCTGCTGCCCATTGTCTGCCCGACGAGCCGGACGAATTCGTCAAAGGTATATGTCTCCGGACCAGCGGCGTCCAAAATCAGGTTATCCTCTTGTCCACCCGCGTCCACTGCCAAACCCGCCAAGTCTTCCACAAAGATCGGTTGGAACCGATAGCCACCCCCGCCTGGCACGACGAACAGAGGGAATCGGCGCAGCATCCAGGCTATGTTGTTTATAAGGATATCTTCGATGCCGAAGATGACCGTGGGCCGGATGATAGCGTAGGAGATTCCCGAGTCGATGATGGCCTCCTCTACCTGGGCTTTCCCTCTGAAGTAGGGTAGAGAAGAGTTCAGGGATGGATTGGTGATGCTGACGTGAACGATCCGGCCTACGCCCGCGTCCTTGGCCGCTTGAATCAATGTCCTAGTATTTTCGACGGCACGATCGAACGTGACCTCTCCCCGGGAGAAGCGCACCCAGTAGGTGTTGTACAAGGTGGAAGCGCCTGATAACTGATCGATGAGGGTTGGAAGATCGTCGAAGTTGAAAGGGGCGGCAACCACTTGGGCGCCGAAAGGGTTGGGACGTTCGGGGTGGCCGGTAAGGGTTTTAACTCGGATACCGTCGGCAAGAAGCCGGCGGGCGATGTACTTGCCGGTGTAGCCGAAGGCGCCGGTAACGACGTTAAGTTCAGATTTGTTGGAAGACTCGTTAGCCATGATGGCGCCTAGTTTCGTAATTTGCTGGCTGAGTTCTTAGTTTACGTTGAAATTGAGGAAGGGCGGGAAGACGGTGGTTTAACAAGCTCACAAAGAATAGGGTTGGTCGAATGATACAAAAAAATAGACCCCGGCCAACGGCTCGGTAATAACACCGCATTGCCGTTTGGACGGGGCCGGGTTTCATTTGGCGTGGGAAGAACAGTTTATTCGCTGGTGAGCCAGCCGGTGTGGGAGATGTCGATGACCACGTCGTCGGGCCCCGACCACTTCATCTCGAAGTTGCGAGGGGAACCGGGCGCCATGGTGTCCATCCCTTCTCTGGTGGTGATGGCCGTGCCTTTGGCCTTCTCCAGCCGGTCGCAAGCTTCATCCAGGTCGTCTACTTTGAAGCCTATGTGGTGGATGCCGTCGTAATTGTCTCCGTTGGGTCCGACGTCGGCATCGGTGGCTGCGGTCTTATAGTTCAGGATGGCCAGATTTATGTAGCCGTCCGAGAGGAAAACCGCTCCGTTCTCGCTACGGCGTACCTCTACCATCTCAAAGGCTTCTTTATAGAACTCGGCAACCTTGCTAGGATCTTTGGTCGTCAGCGCTATATGCTTGATCTTCGCCATGATAATATCCTCCCGATTCGGATTCTAACTTGCTAGACAACGTGATTCTTTGGGCTAGGCAACCTTCTAAAGTTCCGGAGATAGTGGACCGGAGGACCCATCGCCACCGGGAGCAGCGTTAGCCGCAACCCGATGCCGAGTACTATTCAGTCCCTACCGTGTTACTTCCACCTGGGAGAAGGCGATCAACGCTTCCGCGATATCTTCCCTGGGGAACTGCTCCCCGTTCCTTACTTTAACGGCGTCGCAGTAGACTTCCAACCGGTTGCCGTCCGGATCGTAGAAGTAGAAGGAGCGGCTGCCGCTGCCATTGACTCCCTGGCCTTGGCCGCCTTCGGGGCCATGGACCAAGACTTTGCTGGCGGGCTTGACGCCGTGCTTATGCAGGTGAGCCAAGGCCTCTAGGTACGCTTCCCGGTCTTCCACTAAGAAAGCGATCTGCTGAATCAACCGGTCCCCGCCTTGGGCGGAGGTAACGTCGGCCCCCTCCGGAGCGGTCGCGATCACGAAGTCGTGATGGTTTTCGTCGAAGCGGAGAAACGCGGTCTCTCTGCCGTCGGCGCCCTTGCGGCGATTGGTCACCTTGCACCCCATAGTCTCGGTATAGAATTTGAATGACCTTTCGAAGTCGGATACCAAGATCCCGATGTGTCCGATGCCTTTAACCTCAATTCCCATGGTGAATTCCTCCTTAGCTAAACAGACTTGTAGGTTAGTCCGGGGTTACTCGTCTACCAGCTGCCCGCTGGCGTGAAAGTCGATCGCTGACGCGGTTTTAAACCGTGAGGGAAGAAATGCCTCCATCTCTTGCGGTATTCGGGTACACCCCGATTGTATATACTCCGCTATTATGCGTCCGGTGATGGGACCTAGGTGGATTCCCTTGGTGGAATGACCCGTGGCCAACACTATACCATCCATACCGGGTACAGGCCCAATAATAGGCATGCGATCGGGGCTCAGGGGGCGGGAACCGGCCAGTTGTTGTATCAACTCGGCAGACTCCAACTCCGGCAGCACATCTATGGCCCTTTGCAATAATTCGAGTTTCGCCGTCTCGGTGGGAATGCTGTCGTATTCCTCTCCTAGGAACAGGTTGTTCTGATCGTAGTCGCGGCCTCCGGTGCTGCCCACGCTGAGCACTCCATCGAGCCGGCTGATCATGTGGCCTCTCTTGGGAGAGCTGATCAACACGGGCAAAGGAGGACCGTCGAAGCGCAATATCAGGCGCTCACCCTTCAACGGGCGCACCGGAATCTGGAAGTTAATGGATTCTCCGAAGGACGAACTCCACGTGCCTGCCGCCATGACCACCGTGCCGCACACGATGTCTCCGGTGGCGGTGCTTACCCCGGTTACTCGGGAGTTGTCTCGCAACAATCCGGTCACGGGACGGAGTTGCAACTCCATACCTCGCTTCTCGGCGGATTGCGCCAAGGCCAGGGTCAAGCGGTAGCTGTCCAATTGGGCTGATTCGTTCTCGTAGGCGGCACCCCGGATCTGGGGTGTAAGGCGGGGTTCTATTGCATGGACTTCATCGGGCCCTATCCACTTCACCGAGACCGATTCTTGCTGCCATTTCATGAGGTCCCGGATGAGGGTCTCTTCTTCCTCTTCCAACGCCAACCTGAGCGAGGGGCGTCTTTGGTAGAGTAGGTCGATGCCGGTTGATTCCTCCAGGTCCTTCACCAGATCCGGGAACTCCCGGTAGGCGGACAGGGCGAATTCAAAGGATGGACCTTGGGAAAATTCAGCGCCCAAAAGGCTGAGAAATCCGGTGGCGTGGGTTGAGGCCCCGCTGCCGATACCTTCCCGCTCCACCAACTTGACGTCGGCGCCTTGGCGTGACAGGTAGTAAGCGACCGAACATCCGACGACACCGGCCCCCACTACAACTACATCTGCCGTTTCGGCCATTGGCAAGATCTCCCATCAGAGAATGCGCCACTCGTCGGCGCTGCGTATGGGGCTGTCGATCGAGTGCTAATCCGCTGTCTGGCTCACTTGGGCGGCCGCGAGGGTATCCTGGTACGGTTTGCCGGTGGCTGAATCCACCTCGAAAGGCCCATTCAGCCCCAACTCCTTGCCCATTTCCCGCACTGCCGGGATGACTTCTTCGCCCATCAATCTGAGGCTGCGCATGGAGTCGTCATGGGTCATTGAGCCGTCGCCATCCCAGAAGAAGATGCTCCCCGGCCGCAGGTACTCTAGCACGTGACGAATCTTAGGCAGTACAGTCTTTGGCGTTCCGGTGATTATGGTGTTGTCGGCGACCTGCTCCTCAAACGGGCGCCGGTTGGTTCCGAATCGGCCTCGAGGGCCGAAAGCCGCCGCAGCCAATCGTCGAGAGTTTCTGGACGTATGGCCCGGGAGATTCATGATTGCCGGGTTGACCTGCCCCTCATTACCGGAGAGGAAGGGGTTGCTGACTCCGGACAGGAACTTTCTGCCCACTTCCTCGGCCTTCTCTTCCGTTTCGTCGACGTGTACCTTCCACAAATAGGCAACGTTCTGAGTGCCGGATACGTATCCTTCTTCAGCCGCAGTGTCGTGGTAAAGCTGAAAAGCCTCTTTGGTGGGCTCCAGCTTGGTGGCCAGCAGTACCAGAGGGTACCGGTGTTGCGCCGTCCACTTGACCGTCTCGATGCTTACTGTTGACGGTATCCATATCTGGGGATGGGGTTGCTGCAAGGGCTTGGCCCAAGGGTTGACATAACGATAGTGAAAATGCTTTCCTTCCCAGCGGAATGGGCCCGGATCGGTCCAGGCTTTAACAATAAAGTCGTGGGCTTCCTCGAACCGTTCCCGGTTGTAATGGGGAGGGGAATTGTGGGCAAAGCTCTCGCGCCCACCGCCCCGGACGAAGCCGGAAACTAGACGTCCATTGGAAATCATGTCGATCATTGCCAGCTGTTCGGCCAGCCAAAGAGGGTCGTCCCATATGGGCAGAACGTTGCCCAATATGATTATCTTTACTTTCTTGGTGATTCGGGCCAGGATGGACGCTCCGACGTTGGTAACTCCCTGCATGCAGAAGGGAGTGCTGTGGTGCTCGTTGAGCACCAGGCCGTCAAACCCCATTTCCTCGGCGTAAACCTTTTCATCCAAGTACCGGTTGTAGAGTTGAGCGCCCACGGCGGGGTCATAGAGGGAGTTGCTGATGCTCAGGTCGGTACTCTGGGTTCCCATCAGTCCTGAAGCTTGGTCCTGCCAGGGTTGCTCGGTGAAGTGTCCGATTAACATCTGGGTCCCTCCGGTTTAAAGATGAGGAGTCCGGCTGCGGACAAGGCGAACCGTACGGGTGATTATGAGTGTTACAGGCACATAGCCAGACACCGGAAGTGTAGCATCCAGCGGCGGCAAAAGTCCATTCCAAGTCGTCGATTCACGGCCGCATCTGCTGGTTCGTTACATTCCTAAAGGCGCTCTGCTAAACTGGTGCGGCCGGCCGGCCACGGCTGATCTGTTCCGCCGGCTATTTAGTGCTCTGGAAATCTTTTGCTTGGAGTTGTTCAATGCCTGGGATAAGGCCAAATAAAGCCAAAGAAAAACTGGGAGAGGGCGGTGTTGTCACCACCATATCCGGTCTGCAATCCAGCGATAACATCGACTTTCTCGGACCTTTGGGGTTCGACGCCGCCTGGATAGAGATGGAGCATGGTGGTCCTACCTGGGACCAATTGGGGGACCAGACGAGGGCCTGCGACCTTTGGGGTATGACCCCAATCACCCGGGTTACCTCTAACGAGCCGTGGCTGATTACCCGGACGTTGGACCGTGGTTCCATGGGAATCGTGGTGCCTCACGTGAACACGAAGGAGGAGGCTGAAAAGGCCTTCCAATCGGCCAAATACGCTCCCTTGGGCTATCGAGGGATGTTCGGCGGCCGCCAGTCATTCGGCGTTACCGATTATTTCCAGCGGGCCAATGACCAGACGATGGTGATCGTGCTATTAGAGGAAGCCGTGGCCCTGAGCAACCTGGACGATATCCTGACCGTTGACGGCATCGACGTATTCTTCGTCGCGCCGTCTGATCTGGCTCAGACCATGGGTCACATCGGCAACACGGGCCATCCTGATGTACAGAAGGCGATCGACGATGCTATCGCCAAAATAGTCGCCGCAGGGAAGACACCGGGGACCCTGGTCAACGATGAAAACGTGGCCTCCTACGTGGAAAAGGGAGTCCGCTTTGTCATGACCTCCTGGAACGCCTGGGTAGCCCAAGGGGCAGTCGGGTTTATTAATAGAACGCTGGGGGCGAAGTAGGGGGCAACTTCTCCTGCTGCGAACACGTTGAAGGGCTGGGCTGGGCTGTGCCTCCTCGATTCAGGGCAAGACGTCTTTATAGGCAAACTTGCGCTCCGCAGGGCGCGGCAAATTAGCTGTTGGGAACTGCGTCTAGATCTTTCAATTCTTTCTGAGCGTGACTTCTTATTCCGGATTTTGGACTAAAACGAACACACTCCTCCCAATTCGCGTGAGCATAGTCCGTCATCAACAAGGACTTATATAGAAGTGCGAGATTACAGTAAGCCGATGCGTAGCTAGAATTGAGGTAGATGGCTGCTTCGTACTGCTCGATTGCTGGGTCATGCTTACCCACTGCGAGATATGCCCTGGCCAAGTTGGAGCGATGCAAAGTTGATGATCGGTCCGCCTGAACAGCGTCATAATATGCCTCCAACGACTCCTCTAGCCTTCCATTTCGCGCCAATTCCCGTCCCAGCGACATTTTCACCTCGGCCAGGTTTTTTGATTTTGATAAGGAGATTGATTCCGCTTTCTGTAATAATTCCACGAATTCATGATTATTTATACGTTCTTTGAAAAGAGGTTCAATGGTGATGCGACGGCGGAAGGTTGGGTCTAGGTTTATAAGTTCGCTCAAATTCGCGACTACTTGGTTCCATTGCGTTTCACTGTCATCCAATCGCCCTGCACGGGCCAGCAACCGAGCACTATGGGTAAGCAATCGAGCTTGATGGAAAAGAGTGATAGCATCAATACTTGGTTCCCTTTTTATTCTCTCGGCATTCTTAAAATCAATGAGCGCCTGCTTCATCTCCATCGGGTCGTTTGGAAGAATGTCGAGGTACAATTTTCCTCGCTCGGTGAGTAAATCCTTTTGGATGCTAAAGCTCATTTTATCTACGACAACAACGTTGTAATGAGGTGGTCTGGGAAATTTGAACAGGTAGCTAAGAGAGAGTCCCGCTCCTACCGTGTTGCCGTTAGATGGGCCGCGGTGCGGGAATTGATCCTTCTCGATGTTCACCAAAAACGCGACCAGCTTGTTATCGACGTGAGGAGGAACCGTACCGTCCTGTTCTAAAATATTAGACACTGCGACGATATCTTCGGTGAGATTGAAAGTCCTTCTCAGATATTGATTCAATTGACTTGTTATCAAATATATCGCCGAATCAATCATCGGGGCATGTCTTGTACGGGCATCCGGGTCCTAGTCTGCCGCGACTCTGAGAGCCTCTTGAGGGATTTATTTGCGGGCATGAAGATCATTAAATGAGTAACTCTCCATTGAAGAGCCGGGGAAACGCCAACATCAAGAAGCGGTCGTTTGGCCCAAATCTACACCGGCAATCAGGGGAATCGATCATTGGATTTCCCCAGATCTTGCTAGTTTCGCTGATAGGGAATTGCACCCTGGATGCAATTCCCTGCCCTTCTATGCCCCCGATTGAGCTTCAGGCATCGGCTACTATGATAATCGGGCAATCTAACCTTGAGTAGATGACAAATGTACCTAAATTCACATATACATCTGGCGGAGCCTTATCTCTAAGGTATTAATTGTCGGTGTCTTAAGCGTCGCAGGGCCACCAACCGGGCAAGCAGGTCGGTGCGAGTTTTCGCCTCAAATTTCACCAGCAGCCTGCTGATGTGGTTACGAACCGTTAGCCAACTCACCCCCAACTTCTCACCCATCTCCCGGTTCGTATAACCTTCAAACAAGAGGCGCACTATATCGCGTTCCCGGTCGGTTAAAGAGAGTGTTCCGCGTACCGAGCTCAATTTCCACCTGCCAGGCCAAAGTAAATGCTGGCGATCCGCGCCAAAATTCCGATAGGAACGATGGCGGATCAAGGTAGATGATTTAGCCGAATTGCACCGTGATGCCGCCCGGCGTTTAGAGATAACCAAAGGAACCTTCCAAGCCATGGAACCGGAGGTAGCCCTGATTCAGATCTAAATTCTAAACTCCTTTCAAGGGCCTGCGCCCGGCTGTCATCGGTAAGGTCCGCCAGAAATTGAGGGCGCCGCGCAGGGTTCCAGGCTCATCGGAGTTCGATGGCAACGGCTAGCGACAGGGGTTTCCTGTACCGGCCCATCGGCTAAGATACAAATGCCTCATCCAAGGCAATTGTGCATAAACCCTATGCCGATTGTGCGGTCTGCCTATGATCACTATGGTCCATATCTCAGCATTAGGATGGCGGCCTGGGGACATTTACATCGAATCATATTGAAATTTCTGGGCCAGTGTACTCATCTGGGTCACCAACTGGTCACCAGAGAACATTGGGGTGTGATTGGCCCGCCAAATTCTGCAAGAGCGCCTTGGAGCGGATTCAAATGAGGGGAGCCCGGGGCCTGTAGGTTGCTGGTTTTTGAGAATCGCTCAAAGAGGGGCAGAATCAGTCAAACAGGCATCTATGAAGTGCAGCGGGCAAGTAGGTTTCCCAGTGGTTGAACCGAGGTGGAATAAAAAGTTTAAGTCGAATCGGAATTTGTCTTGAGGGGCATAAGCAAGATTCCGCCCAGCACGAACATGACAGCGCATCCAATCAGTAATGCGGAGTAACCCGAGGCCGGGGAGGCTCGGTTTAGCAGGTCTACTCCAGGGCCCAGCATCTTGGCTGACGCAGCGCCGGCGATAGTGGCAAGGTTCACAACACCCATGTGCAGTGCCTCCTTTCCTGCCGTCCCCATCTCGTTGGCCAACGCCCAATTGGAGCTAAGCAAAGCGCCAACGGAAAACCCGATGAAGGTGGCTATCACCAGGACTTCCGTCGTGCTTCCGGCCAACAAAATTGTAGCAGTGCTCAAGGCAGCGCCGGCGGCGCCTGCCAGAATAACCGGTTTGCGGCCTATCCGGTCGGAGAACCAACCGGCCAGGTAGGCCCCGGCTGCTACCGCCCCACCGACCACTAGGACCATATTGCCTAAGGCTTGAACGGGAGTTTCCAGGCCTACTTTATCTCTCAGGAAAAAGAGACCATAGGTCTGGAACACGATGACGGCGGTCACCATGAACCACCGGGATATCAAGAATAGTGTGAGCTGTGGGTGTAATCCAGAACTTTGGGCGGCGGGACGGCCGTTGGCACGTGATACGGAGCCCGGTTTTTTTTGTCTGGTTAAGACGGTCGCCGAGGTGATCCCGGCGGCGACAAGCAGATTTATGCCTAGCACTCCTAGAGTGATCCAGAGCCATTCGATGGAATCGCCAAAGGCGTACTGGCCCATGAAAACTGTACTGATCTTGATGAAAGCCACGCCGCCCACGACGTCGGCAAGAATCTTAAAGGCCGATGCTACGCCAGTTCGCGCCCCAGGCACCAAGTCTTGTATCAGAGCCTGGTAGGGACCGTAGGAAACGTTGATATTGGCCTGGATGAACAGCCAGACGGCAAAGAGAAGCCAAAACGTGGGAGCAAGGCCGATTCCGACCATGCCCAAACAGATGAGGACGCTCCCGCCCAGAAGGTACGGGACGCGTCTCCCCAATGGCGATCGGGTCCGGTCGCTAAGACGGCCCACGATAACTTGAATCACTCCCGCCACCAAAAGCCCGGAGAGCCCAAGGGCCGCAAGATAAGTGTTCTTCAGTGCCTCCGGGGCCAGAATCAGGACCAAGACTGGCAGAACCACGGTATCGATAGCCAGGTAAAAACCGTTTATTCCCACGCCGAAGGCGTTTAGCCTCAGCAATGCCAGGTTGGTCCAATTGTTGGATGTTGGTGGCGACATCGTCAAGTAGCTATAATACAACACATATCGGCCATGGGTGACCTAAACCCGTAACCAGGTACATCGGAGAGTTTCCTGGAGATGAAAATCTGTTCGTTATTGCCCAGCGGCACTGAGATTCTCTTCGCTCTGGGTTTGGGCGACCTTATCACCGGCGTAAGCGATCTGTGCGACTATCCCCTTGAAGCTCGATCCAAGCCCGTGGTGAGCCGGAGCAAGATTGACGTTTCCGTTTTGTCCAGCAACGAAGTCGAAGAAGAGATCAATAGGATCCTGGCCGCCGGAGACAGTCCCTATGAACTCGATCAAGAGTGGTTATCCACCAATCCGCCGGACGTGGTGCTGACCCAGGACCTTTGTTACTTCTGCGAAGTCGACGCCGCGACGGTGGATCAAGCCCTTCAAGGCTTGTCCCATCAACCCAGAGTAGTTGTGCTGCAACCGAAGACGCTACTCGGGATATTTGAGACAATAAGTGAAGTTGGGGAGGTCTGCGGGGCCGGCAACGCGGCAGCGGCTCTGGTAGATGGTCTCAAGAAGCGGGTCCGGGATGTTGAGGAAACTTTGGACTCGGTGGGATACCGGCCCAGGGTTTTTTCCTTGGAGGGGATCGATCCCATTGTGATTGGCGGCCACTGGATACCCGATCTCCTTGAGCGAGCTGGTGGGGCGCGGGGCCCTTATCCTCCCGGCTCTCCTGCCCTCCGTCTGGATTGGAAAGAGATCCGAAACTACGCTCCGGAGAAGCTTTATATCGATCTTTGTTCATCTGACTTGGCCCGCGGACTTCGTGAGGTCCCCTGGCTGGCCGCCCAAGATGGCTGGTTGGATATGCCCGCCGTACGGTCAGGAGAGGTCTACTTGATAGACCACGTATACTTCAGTTGTCCCGGTCCACGGGTGATTTACGGGCTGGAGATATTAGCCCAGCTAACGCATCCTCACTTGTTTTCGGGGATGATTCCGACGAACACGGTCATGAAGTTGGACCCATTTAAGGCGAAGGACTGTCCTCCGGATGAAATAGCCCGCTGTTTCCACCCTTTTACGTCTTTGCCAGCATGATTGGGAAGCCCGGGCCGCAGGCTTCCGATGCGCGGGTTTCCCTTAGATGAATAGAGTTTGCTTGGACACCAGTGAGATAAACCGTGTATCAGGATGGCGTTCGAGGTGGCACGCAGACCGGCGAGTGATTATAATGTTGGAAAACTCCCGAGAAGGATTGCGCATTGGTTTCTAAGGATGAATTCAGGGCTGCGGTAGGTCATTTTGCCACCGGGGTAACGGTTATTACCACTGTGGACGATAACGGCCAGCCTCACTCGATGACCGCGAACTCATTTACGTCGGTTTGTTTGGAGCCGCCGGTAGTGCTGGTATGTGTCGCGCATAGCACGAACACTTTCGGATTTCTAGAAAAGTCTGGACGATTTGGGGTCAATATCCTGCGTCAGGAGCAGGAGGAGCTGGGGGCTTATTTTGCCAAACGCCCGGAGGACCGGGAGGATGGCGTCGAGGTTCACTACTTACCGGGTAAAGATGGCGTGCCTTATCTGGACAATTCCATGGTGTTTTTGGGATGCCATGTAATTGGGACGCATGTTTACGGGGACCATACGATTTTCCTAGGGGAAGTCGAAGAGATTCAGCAAAACGAGGCCGGTCAACCACTGATGTTCTACCGGAGCCGTTGGTATAATCCCAGTTCAGATTAACTAAAATTCGCATTCGCCGGAACTGACTCTATTTCAGTGAGGCGAGGAACCGCTCGATCTGTTCGTTAACTTTTTGGTACTGCTCAAGCTGCACGTAGTGGCTGCCGCCAGCAATGACCTGTACCCTGGCGTCCTTTATCTTGCTACCCAAGTATTCCGTATACTTTACGGGCGTCATGATGTCTTCGCTGCCGCACATCACCTGGGTGGGTAGGCCGATGTTTTGAATCTCGTCCATCACGTCGAATTTGTCACAAGCTTGCAAGTCGTTTAAGTCTACCGCCGGTCCAACTTCGGTTGACCTCCGCATCAGCACCTGGTATATGTCCGATTCCACGCCTTGATAATAATCTCGCTGGCCATCCATCCAGACCGCGTTGTCCTCGCCCGGGGAAGCACACCGGTTCAGGTAATCGTCATTAACCCGGAGCCGGGCTCCGGTGCCTATGAGGATGATACCCCTCAATTCGTCTGGATAACGTAAAGCGTAAAGTTGGGCGATGGCCCCTCCCATTGAATGGCCGCACAATACTACGTCCTTGTAGCGCCGCGCCGTAGTGAAGCCACGCACCCATTCCAGATAGCCTTCAATGGATACGCAAGGTTTGCCAGTAGGGTGACCCGGGAGATCGATGGCTTTCGAATTGCGGAAATGCCTCAGTTGGTAATAAAAAGATAGACTCGAACCGCCTGCTCCGTGGACGAATACCAGTTTCATAATCAACTCCTAAAACGATACATATCATTGTACCAGTGATATTAATGGCTTTTCGGCGTAGTTATCCTAAGGTCTATTCTAATTAGTCACCCGAATGCAATCAAGTTTATGTGGCTATCAAATTGAGATTCGGGAGTGGCGATGCGGTATGCGTTGGGCGCAAAAATCCTGCTTGCGATTCCGGCAAGATTTTTCCGTAGCCGTAGATGCATCGAGAAAGGGTTGCGGGCCAGGTTCCTGGCTGATGGTGCCAGGACGCGATTTAGAGTCACATTGTTCGCCTTTTGAGCTGTTGTCTTATGTCTCTTCTGCGGTGCCGTTGGTTCCACGGTGTCCGTTCGTTGACGCCGAAGAATTCTTGTAGAGTCCTTCTTGGAAGCAAGCGATGGAAGCCACGTAGTCATCGGGTTCCCGGTCTCGCCAGACAATCACGCCTGAGGTGTTCCTACCGGTGACCCTTACGTCTTCCAGGGTGATACGTACCACTTGGGCTTTGGCCGATATGATGAATATCTCCTGTCCCGGAGTATCGGGCACCACTCTGGCCGCGGCCACCAAACCGGTCTTTTCATTTACCCGGAAGGTGCGGACCCCTAGGCCGCCCCGGGAATGGCGCGGGTAGCTGGACAATGGCGTGGACTTGCCATAGCCTCTTGAACTAACAATCAATAGGTGAGTATTGGGTAGAATGGGAGACATGGCCACGAGTTTGTCGCCGTCAAGGAGCCGCATCCCGCGGACCCCTCCCGCCGCTCTGGAGCGGGGTGTAAGTTTCTCGACCGGGAACTTGATGGCCTGACCTTTTTCCGACACCACGATGATGTCCTTGGCCTCTCCTACCTGTCCCACGGCCACGAGTTCATCACCTTGTTCCAAGTCCATCACGATCAATCCACTGGGCCTGATGTTGGAGAGCTGGCCGGTCTTTAGGGCTTTGACCTCACCCATCCGGGTGGCCAAGACCAGCAGGTAATCCTCTTTGGGGTTCTCTATCGCCAGCATGGCCTGGATCTGCTCGCCTCGAGCCAAGGCAGGAAGTAGGGCGGTTAAAGGGACACCGCGCGTTGTGCGGGAGGTGTCGCCTATGATTTCGAAGGCTCGCTTGGGATATACCCGCCCTCGATTGGTGAAGAAGAACAACGTGTCGTGAGTGTCGACCACCACCAAGTCCAGCAAGGTGTCGTCATCCCTGGTGGTCATGCCCCTAACACCTTTGCCGCCCCGGTGCTGGGTGCGATAGGTTTCAGCGGGTATCCGCTTGATGTAGCCACGCTGGCTAAGGGTAATCACTACGTCTTGATGCGTTACGAATTGCTCCGCCGTTTGGTCCTGCACTTCCTCTTCATGTATGACGGTGCGGCGGGGATTGCTAAAGTCCTTTTTTAGTTTGCGGGTCTCGGTTTTTATCAATGACAGAATCTTTTCAGGATTGGCCAAAAGAACTTCTAGATCCTCGATGGTCTTCATCAGTTCTTCGTGTTCTTTTTCGAGACGTTCCCGCTCCAGGGCGGCCAAACGCCTTAGCTGCATATCCAGGATCGCTTGTGCTTGGACCTGGGTTAGCTGCAGTTGTTCCATTAAGTTGTTGCGGGCAGATTCAACATCGGCAGACGCCCGAATTATGGCCACCACCTCGTCCACTCTGTCCAGAGCAAGCAGGAGGCCTTGCACTATGTGGTCCCGGTCTTGAGCCCGCTTCAACAAAAACTCGGACCGGCGCCGGATCACCACTTGCCGGTGCTGAATGAACAGGTCTAGGGTCCGCTTCAGCGGTAGGACCTGGGGTTGGCCGTCTACCAGGGCCAGCATGATGCTGTTGAAAGATTGGCGCAGTGAGGTGTGTTTGAAGAGATTATTGAGTACGATCTCCGGTTGGGCGTCGCGGCGTAGCTCCACCACGATTCGCATACCCTGCCGGTCCGACTCATCCCGGACATCCGAGATACCCTCAACTTTACGTTCCCGAGCCAGGGTCGCGATCTTTTCGACCAAAGTAGACTTATTCACTTGGTAGGGCAGTTCGGTAACGATGATCCTCTCTCGGCCGCCCCGTACTTCCTCGATGGACGTGGTGGCCTCCATCACGATACGGCCGCGCCCGGTGGTGTAGGTGTCGAAGATGCCGGTTTTTCCGCGGATGTTGCCGGCAGTGGGGAAATCAGGGCCTTTGACGAAATTCATCAACCGGTCGGTGGCGCAGTCGGGGTGATCGACGAGGTAGCAAATGGCGTCGCAAATCTCCCCCAGATTATGGGGAGGAATGTTGGTGGCCATACCAACCGCGATACCCGATGCTCCGTTGACCATCATATTGGGCATGCGGGCCGGCAAAACCCGGGGCTCTTGGATGGAATCGTCGAAATTCAACGAGAAGTCGACCGTGTCGTAATCGATGTCGGCCAGCAATTCTTCGGCTATATTGGTCAGCCGCGCTTCGGTGTAACGCATCGCTGCCGGAGGGTCGCCGTCGACGCTGCCAAAGTTGCCTTGTCCGTTGATCAATGGGTGGCGCAAGGAAAATGGCTGGGCCATGCGTACCAAGGAGTCGTACACGGAGGATTCTCCGTGAGGGTGGAACTTCCCCAATACTTCCCCGGCGATACGAGCGCATTTACGGTAGGGTGAGTTTGGTCTGATGCCCATTTCGTGCATGGCGTAGAGGATCCGCCTCTGTACTGGTTTCAACCCGTCCCGAACATCTGGCAACGCCCGGGAGACGATGACGCTCATCGCATAGTTGAGGTACGACGTGCGCATCTCCTCTTCGATGTGCACTGGTCGTATATTTTCTGGCGGTGTGGATGTGCTAGTAACCATTATCTATTCCTCCTCTACCCAACCTTCACTTCCCATCATGGCATCTTCAGACGCCAGATACGTCCTGTCTTTATAGGTTCCGGAGTACGATCCGCTCCGGCAAGATTCAAACGCGGGAAACTTCAACAAACGATTGGGCTCGCTCTTTCAGACCCATGAAAAGGTTGCTAAAGGAGCGAGGAACTTCATCTTGGCGCTCCGGGTGACATTGAAGTCCTATTACCCAGCTATGCTCCGGGCTCTCCAATCCCTCAATCACACCGTCTTCCACCGAGTAGGCGGTGGTCATCAATCGCGGCGCCCTTTGGGCCTCTTTTAATCCTTGATGATGGATGCTGTTGACCTTAAAGAATCCGGCTGATCCAATGATTGCCGCCGCTTTGGCGCCGGGGGATATACAAATACTGTGGCTGGTGGATTCCCATCTCTCGCCGTTCCATTCCGCCCGATGATCCGGCAGGTCTTGAATCAACCGGCCACCGAAAGCCACGTTGAGCACTTGCATGCCCCGGCAGATCGCTAATACCGGCATGTCCCGGTCCAACGCGTGGTCAAGCAGCCGGAATTCTAACTCATCTAAAGGAAGGGAAAGCTGCAGTCCAGCTTCGGGATCGGGGGATTCGCCGTAGAAAGAAGGGTCTACGTCCGGGCCTCCACACAACATCAGGCCGCCAACGCCTTCCATCAAATGTTCTGTTGGCAGCGACCCGCTTTTTTCAGGAGTCACGAGCCGGACTTCCGCGCCCAAGGGTTCAATAGCTTGAATGTACCTTCGGGCATTACGAAGACCGGCGGAAGTGATGACAATAACCGACATATTACATAATATTGTACTTGAATCTAAGGCGCAGGCATAGTCTTAAGCGCGTCAGATCTGCGTCAGCAAGGACATCTGACGTTAACGACAGATGTTGGTGGAGAGCATATAATAGTACGAGCCGGACAAACCAAGTTCGCTATGTCGACATCGCTTCGACGCCTGGAGTTGATTGCCTCGGTAGTGCGATTTTGATAAGCTTGAAGAACAATCCGCCGAACAGGTGACGTGCGATATGAAGGAAGTCATAAAGGAAGCCATTAAGCTCCTGGAAAATGGTACTCCGGGAGTATTGGCGACGGTAGTACGTACTAAAGGCTCGACCCCGCAAAAACCCGGCGCCATGCTTTTGGTGCGCGAAGACGGCACCGGTGTGGGAACTTTGGGAGGCGGCTGCGTTGAAGGGGACATCTGGTTCGCTGCGAAAGAGATGCTGCGTTTGCACGGCGGACCCGAGTTTAAAGACTATTTCTTGAACGAGGAAATAGCCGCCCGCGACGGTCTGGTTTGCGGCGGCACAATGTACTTTTACCTGGAGCCGATATGGCAACCCGAGGATTTCGTGCCCCTCGGTACCGAGCTGGTGCAGGCTTACGAAGGTGGAGAACCGGTGGGCCTGGCGACCGTGGTCAACGTTCCCAAAGGCAGTGACGGTCTGGGCGCCAAGTTGTTGCTTCGCAGCGATGGCTCCACCTCCGGTTCCTTGGGTAGCGCGGTGCTAGACGCCAGGGCGATCGAAAAAGCCCGGCAAGTCGCTGATGTTGGGAATGTGGAGTCTTTCATCACCGATGACGGCATTGAGGTCTTCGTTGAAGGATTCACCACTCCGCCAACTCTGGTGATGATTGGAGGCGGCCACGTTGGCAAAGCCACCGCCGACCTGGCCAACACCCTGGGTTATCGGGTGTTTATCGTAGACGACCGGCCCGAGTTTTCCAACGCCGAACGGTTCCCCTATGCTGAGCAAACCGTTGTGGCCAATTACGACCAATGGGCCAACGAAATCGATCTTAACGTCAATAGCTTTGTGATTGCCGCCACACGGGGCCACCGCTATGATGACATGGCCTTGGAGTCGGCACTGACCACCCGCGCAAGGTACATCGGGTTGATGGGCAGCCGGCGGAAAAACATGATGATTTTCCAGCGTCTGTTGCGTCAAGGTGTTTCGACGGAGCGGTTGAAGCAGGTCCATGCTCCCATTGGATTGGACATTGGGGCCCTAACGCCGGAAGAGATCGCCGTCAGCATCATGTCCGAGATTATTATGGTCCGCCGGGGCGGCACCGGCGCTACCCTGCAGATGGACGATTGGTTCGTTGACCGCGCCGCGTCCATCGTGGAACGCAAGGTGGAAGTTTAACGGCCAAGGCCCTGATATGGCAGCCGTTATCGCGATACTTCTGGCCGCCGGCGAGTCCCGCCGGATGGGCCAACTTAAAGCCCTGCTACCTTGGCAGGGCACTTCTTTGTTGAAACATCAGGTTACTTCTTTGCGGGCGGGCGGAGTGGACCGGGTAGTGGTGGTGTTAGGTCATCGCTCCGATGAATTGAAGGCCGAATTGGCGGGAATCGAAGGGGTTGCCTGGCAGCTCAACCCGGATTACTTACAGGGCAAAACAACATCCATAAAAGCTGGCCTAAGTACATTGGGGTCGGAGCAGCTCGACGCCCTCCTGATACTGAATGTCGACCAACCCAGAAACGCGGACGTTATCCGGTCTCTGCTGAAAGAGCATCAATCTCAGGGAAGCCTGATCACCATCCCCACCCATAAAGGGAAAGGTGGGCACCCGATAATTCTTTCCCGATCTCTGTTGGACGAATTGCGGGAGATAGACGAGGAAACGTACGGTATAAAAGCTGTGGTGCAGCGCCATCTGGATGCCACCCGCCGGGTGGAAATGGAAGCCCCGGAAGTGCTCTGGGACTTGAACACCCCCGAAGAGTACCAGCGTGTCCTGGGAGAAGGCAGCTGACGGAAATCTCTCCGAGTAGGCCACGAGTTCCTAGTTTCGGCCGGTTGGCTGGCTACCTTTATCTATGTGGGTTGTGAGTTAGTTGACTTGCTGTTGGGCATAGCCAGAGTTGCTAAGAACCCCACAAAAAACAGGATCGCGGCGCTGTAGAACGCGATTCCCCAATCGTCGTTGTAGCGGTTGATCAGTATTCCCAGAACCCCGGCGGCCGCCGCGCTGAATGCGGCATTGCTGCCCCACATCAGTCCCATAAATGTTGCGTCCAATCCCCGCCCCTCGGCAACGTCTATGGCTGCCGCTTGGGTCAGGGAGTTCACCGACGAGTGGAACAACCCGAATAAGCCAATCGACAAAGTCATGAGCAAGCCGCCGCCGGCGATGATCGTGGTTATGGAAAGCACCACGGCAATGAGCATCAAGAAGGCGATTATCAACTTGCGGCCGATGCGGTCAGACAAAGCGCCGAAGACCGGACCGGATACGATCCCCGGGGCGGCCACTAACGAGACATGGACGCTGACCATGAAGAATCCCATGCCCAATTCTTGGCGCAGATAAAAAGGAAGAAAGAAGATATAAGAACGGTCGCCCATTCCCCGGACGGCGGAAACGATGAAAATGGACCACATTCCGGTTCCGCGAAAAGACTCCCGCAGGCTAATCATTTGGGATTTAAGGTTGCTTGCCAAGTTAATAGGGCCCGGCTTGGGGCCGCCTACGTTCCAGAGCAGAATCAACACAATGACGCCCAAGAGTAGGAGCACCGGCGTCCCACCCCCCATGATCCAGCGCCAACTTACGACTCCCAGCAGAGCCCCGGCGATCAGCGGTCCGGCCAAGTCTCCCACGTTCCCCATTGACCTGTGAAGGGAGATGTAAAGTCCACGCTGCCTGGGAAAGCGGCGGGCCAGCAGGCCCAACGCCGGAGGGTGCCACAGAGCACTTCCGGCCGAAGCCACCACCAAGGCGGCTAGAAGGATGGTGTAAGTCGGCGATAGGGCCACCATAAGATAGCCCAAGCCGATGAGGCCCATGCTTATCCCCAGCACCTGTCCGCTTCGATACCGGAAGATATCCACAAAGAAGCCGCTGCCCACGCTGGTGAGTCCGCCGGTAAGTTGGCGGACCGCCGACATCACGCCGGCTTGGATGGGATCCAGCGCCATAGACTCGTAGATCGCGGTTACTAGGACTGGGAAGCTGTGGGCATAGATGTGCTCAAGACCGTGGGCACCGATGAGGGTAGTCGCCATGGTCTTGTCGCTGGTCCGGCCCCCTTCTTGTCGCGCAGGGGCAGGAACGGTTTCGGTTGTTTCAACCACGCTGTAGAACCTGCTTTCATTAATTTCTCATACCGATGGCCAGATACGGCAGGTAGCAATTGGGCTAACTTCGGGAGTATACACCTGGCAACTCCCAGTTCAAAGCGTATTCCGCCATCAGAGTTTCAGATTCCGTAATAATGTTTCGCGACTTGCCCCGAGTGTAAGCGGCGAAATGGCCGGGCAGCCGGCGGATTGACGTCAGTTTGCGGCCGATCGGCCGTCGCTCAACTGGTTTCATAAAATGACGCCAAATGGTAGTAAAATGCCCGGGAGAAGCTCGGCGGTTTGGCGGTCAAGGATTATCACCTTCAAATCGTTGGCCCTAGCTCCGATAGGTAAATTGGCTCAATTACCATGCGTATACTCCGGCACCTGTGGCAGCAACCCTTGTATAATCGAACGGTTACTTACCCACCGTTACTTGCCCAAGGGAGCTGCACATTTGCGTGCTTTAATACTTTCCGACATTCACGCCAATCTGGAGGCATTGAGGGCAGTCATTGACGACGCGAGCAGCCGCGGCGGCTTTGATGTCCTATGGTGCTTGGGAGACTTGGTGGGCTACGGCCCGGACCCAGTCCCTTGCTTGACCTTGGTCCGTAGCCACTCTTTCGTGGCCGTGGCCGGCAACCACGACTATGCGTCCGTGGGCAAGATGAGCGTAGATGCCTTTAATTACGCCGCCAAGGCCGCGGCCAATTGGACCACCAGCCAACTTTCCCAGAGCGAGGTAGATTTCTTATCCGGACTTCCCCTGGTTGCCAACCACGAACCATTCACCATGGTCCACGGCAGCCTGAGGGATCCCTTGGAAGAGTACTTGCTGGACGCCGACGCGGCGGAAGCCAGTCTAAAGTTGTTGGCCACTCGATTCTTGCTGGTGGGCCATTCTCATTTCCCGTTTCTGTGTTTGGAAAACGAAAGCACACCCCAGTTCGTGGAATTCACGGAAGACGCCGTGCTGCCCCTGACCGAGCAGCGGTGGATAATCAACCCTGGATCCACCGGACAGCCCAGGGACCGGGATCCTCGGTCCAGTTACGCTATCTATGACGACCAAGATGCGACGATCGAGCGGCACCGTGTGGAATACGATATTGAGGGCACCCAGAGCAAGATGCAAGAAGCCCATTTGCCGGAATATCTGATTGAGCGGCTCAAGTTCGGCATTTAGGCGTATATAATAGAAAGAGCAGATATTCGCGATCCAACACCCTGACCGGGATATCATCGGTGGGCGGTTGACACGGCGGATAGATTATTGATAGGTTTTGGCTACGTGATAGACGCCCGTCTATCAAATCAAGGCCCCAGAACGGCCCGCTAGCTCAACTGGCAGAGCAACTGACTCTTAATCAGTAGGTTCCCGGTTCGACCCCGGGGCGGGTCACCAAAATTCCATTTGGTGCCCAAATTTTATACGAATGTAATAGTTGGCAGGTAAAAACATGGTAGCAGGCCAACTGACTCTAAGCAAAATCGGTCATTTAGGCACGGGGGCCGGAACATGGTAGACGAAGGTACGGTGTACCTCCCTCTTACAAAGCGGCAGCAAGGGTTGCTGGCGGGCGTCCTATCTCAAGAAGAGATGGCGGGTATCAGGGAGAGGACCCTGTCGAAGGAAGAGGTTCGTGCAGCCGCTCTTTGGCGCGAGATTCCCGTCGGCGAGTCAGAAAGATGGCTTCGATCAGGGGAGCAATTACTCGGGCGTCAGCAGGGGTGAAATCGGTGATGTCGCCCGGGGGTATTTCCAGGTCGTCGTCCAGTTCCTCGGTGGTATTAAAGGTGTGCTTACTCATGACGTAAATGTCATCCCTCGGCGTAGTATGCCAGTAAGCGAACGGATGTTCTCAGTTAGCAATTGAGCCTACGAAATGTCAAGGGGTTCTGGGCATGAAAGTAGTCGGGCTTCGGGGACTGTGGCTGGGGGTATTTTTGGTGGCCTGTGCAACTTCGCCAGCTTCGTCGCCACAGCCTGTGCCTGGATCCACTACGCGGTCCGTCCCGGCCGCTTTGACTGTTCCCATTGACCCTGAGAGTGAGTCGGTGGTTCAGAAGTTGGCCGCCAAGGTGGGGCTGGGTTCTGAGCGGGAAGAGATCATTGAGTTCACACGGGCGGCTCTGGCGATTGAGGCCGAACGGAACGACGGGATGGAATTCTATGCTTCCTTGATGGAACGCGTTGGCCCGATAGGGGCTGGACCCATCATGAATCGGACTATGCTTGATGGAACAACCTTGGAGGAAGCTGGTCGATACGGGGCTCCTGGACGATTCGAAGGCATGTATTTCCTTCACAGGCGCCTGCTTTTACTTGATGTTCCCCAGGTACTTGAACCGGTCAAGGATAGTTTGGTTCAAGCCTATACTAGCGAGATTCAACTTGCTATCGACCAATCGCAATCATCCGATGTTGAGGCTGCTATCGACGGTGCGGTCTACAATGCAGTCACGAAGATTCACCCAACTATTAACTATTATGGGGTTGACACGAATCTGGCAACGTTTGTTTATCCGCGGGTGAGCAAAAACAATCTTGATACATGGAAACGCAAGGCCGAACAATATGAGCGCTACTCTGGAGGATACAGAACATACATGCGCTACGTGGAGGGTCCCTGGGGGCAGACCCAGTTGTTCCGCCGATGGATATACACGCGGTGGGCGGAGATTCTGCAAGAGCAGGGCATCGCCGCCGCTGAAGAAGAGTTCATGGAACTAATCCCCGGCCTTATGTCGGACATGATGCAGGAAGTGATGAAAGGGCTTTCCCCTGAGCATCAAAAAGAATTAGCGGAGCGGCACAGAGACCCATAACCTCACGGAAGTCCTGATTAGAACAAGTGTGCGGCATTGCGAAAACTGACTCTTAATTAGCATCTACCCCGTTCGACCTCAGCGCGGGTTTCCAATATAATGTAGGTTAATCCACTGGGCCGGGGCCATGCTCCGGCCTTTGAATTTCGGCTGTTAATTTAAACACGGAGAAGTGATTTGACTACCGATTTTGTGACTAATGAAGAGATCGTGCGGGAAGCGCGCAAGCGGTTGGGGCAGGGGCCGTGGGATTATTTGGTTGGAGCTTCTGAGTCGGAGACGACTATGCGGCGGAACCGGTTGGCTTTCGACCGTATCGCCTTTCGGCCACGGGTGTTGGTCGATGTATCCAAGACCGATACGTCTACCACTTTCATGGGCCATGACATGCGGATCCCGGTTCTGCTCGCTCCGGTTGGTTCGTTGCAGGTGTTCATTCCGGAGGGTGGGGCTGCCGCCGCCAAGGCTGCCGGGGAGTTTGGGGTAGTCCATGTCGTTAGCTCGGTTACCGAGCCTTCGCTTGAGGAGACGATGGCGGTCACGGACAGCCCCAAGATATTCCAGCTTTATATCCATGGCGATTGGGACTGGACTAAGGAGATGATCGACCGGGCGAAGAACGCCGGTTACCAGGGTCTCTGTATCACAACGGATACGGCGAATTACAGCCGGCGGGAGCGTCCGTTGCTTACCCGTTGGACCCCTTTCTCCCAACGCACCCCTCGAAACCCGGTCTGGGCGGCTTCGGTTACCTGGGAGAGCATCGATCGGATCAAGGAGTACGCCGGTCTTCCCTTCATGTTAAAGGGTATCGCGACCGCCTCGGATGCAGCGTTGGCGGTGGAGCATGGCGTAGATGTGATTTGGGTATCGAACCATGGCGGACGCCAGTTAGATCATGGGCTGGGAACTATGGAGATGCTCCCGGAGATCGTGGACGTGGTCGGCGGTAAGGCCGAGATCGTCGTTGACGGCGGGGTCCAGCGCGGCAGCGACGTTTTGAAAGCGGTAGCCATGGGCGCCAAGTCTGCGTCCATCGGCAAATTGCAGGGTTGGGGGCTAGCCGCCAATGGAACAGCGGGACTGGTGCGGGTGTTGGAGATCCTGCAGGAGGAGATCAGGGTGGCCATGGGCTTGATGGGCGTCACCTCCATGGACCAACTCTCCCCGTCCTACATTTGCAAAGCGGAAGCCACCACCCAGCCCCACGAAATGAGCGCCTGGGTCAACATGCCAGGGGGAAGGATAACCTAGACAACTCTCAAGAGATCCCGCTCCAAGCAAATCCGAAGCGGCATTGGAGGCTTTCTCACGGGATGTCTTCCCTCCAAAGGAAAAATTCCGTTCAACGGGCGCCCGTCTATGTCGCAAACCTCAGCTGTATTTATTGCCAAATGACGGCCCATACTCCAAGTGCCCCATGTCGACCCACGCCCGTAGAACGTTGGCGTGCGCTAGCCGCACCGGCTCCGGAGCCAATTCCATCTCGCTTTCGTAAGCCGCCCATTCGTCTCCGGGTGCTTTATCCAGGTTTTCCAGGACCCAGAGCAGGAGGCGCACCCTTTCCTTGTGAGTGTTCGATGCATCAGCCATTGATCTCTCCTAATCGCAAGGCTGGCCAATTCCGCAGAGTTTATTAAGAGTACCACCGGCACCTATATCGGAAGGAATCGGGATCAGCCGGCACACCGCATTGCCTAACACAACCATGATGCGGTTGTGGCCGACGGCAGGGTTTACATCACATGGTTGGCCGGGACGACCTTGAACAAATAGTCGTCCTAACATGTTGTTCGCGTCTATTGCCCAGGTGTTTGATAGACTCCACTCCGTGGAATCAGCTATCCCAACCACAAAGCCTTGCCGTCGAGTATGCTGAGGTTTGGGCGATTGATGTCCAACTACTTGAATATGAGGCGGCGAACCGTATCTTTTGTTTATGGGTGGACAATGAATCAAAGGGTCAGATATAATACCTCGGCCCGCCACAGAGGTGTAGTTACCCGTGATTCCGCATGTTTCGTACTAATCTGTGGTTAGGTCAATTGGTGAAACATCGTGCGCCGGCCCACTCGGGGAAGTGTCGGAACTGGTAGACGAGCATGATTTAGGATCATGTGCTGAAAGGCGTGGGAGTTCGAGTCTCCCCTTCCCCACCAGTGACAGAGACGCCGGGAGTTCAAAAGCCGGAGTAATCGAAAACCCTTTAGTCTCAAATAAAAGACATTCTAGGGCCAATGGTTGTTGAGGAGCGTCAATTGACGAATATATTAGAGGTAAAAGACCTACAAACTTATTTCTTCACCTATGAAGGCGTGGTCAAGGCGGTGGATGGCGTTTCCTATGAACTTGAAGAAGGAGAAACGCTGGGGTTGGTTGGCGAAAGCGGCTGCGGGAAAAGCGTCAGCGCCTTGTCGGTGATGCGTTTGATCCCCGACCCACCGGGAAGAATCATCAATGGCGAGGTTCAGTTCGAGGATGAGGACATCCTGAAAATCGACATGAACGATATGCGCCGGATCAGAGGCGGCAAGATCGCCATGGTGTTCCAAGAACCCATGACCTCCCTGAACCCTGTGCTCACGGTTGAGAAGCAAATCACCGAAACCCTTGAGCTACACATGGGAATGAGCCGGGCCGAATCCCGAAGGGAAGGAGTGGACTTGCTCGCCAGGGTGGGCATCCCTGATCCAGACAAGCGTATCAAACAGTATCCTCACCAGTTCAGCGGCGGAATGCGGCAAAGAGTGATGATTGCCATGGCTCTTAGCTGTAACCCCAGGCTCATAATCGCCGACGAGCCTACTACCGCGCTGGACGTGACCATTCAGGCGCAGATCTTAGAGTTGATGAAGTCGCTGACCACCGAGTTCGGCGTGGCCTTGATAATCATCACTCACAACCTGGGTGTGGTGGCCCGCTACGCCGACCGGGTGAACATAATGTATGCCGGCAAGATTATCGAGCGAGGCTCCGCTCGAGAAATCTATGCCAATCCCCGGCACCCCTATACCGTGGGTCTGCTCCGGTCAGTGCCCCGTTTGGACCTGCCGCGCCGAATGAGATTGGATCCCATTGAAGGACAGCCCCCGGACTTGGTTAATCTGCCGCCAGGGTGCTCTTTCCGGGCGCGATGCCGTTGGGCCATTGATAAGTGCGCAACAGACATTCCCGAGTTGGCCCCAGCGGGAGAGGGCCATCTGTCCGCTTGTTTCCGGGCCGAGGAGTTAGGAGACCTTATAAAGGAAGTCGTGGCCGACGAAGCGCGGCGATTTGGGACTGACGCCGAAGCAGAATCCGCGCCTGAACCCGTTGCGTCCGAAGCGGTGGCGTCCGAAGAGAACCAGCCAGGAGAGGACGGTTAGGTATGACCACAACCCCAGAGCTTCAACCCCAAGGAGGCGCTCCGGCGCCGGAATCCGAAAACTTGATCGAAGTTAAGGATCTGAAGATGTACTTCCCCGTGAGCTCGGGGATGTTATTCCAACGGACCGTGGCTAACATCAAAGCCGTCGACGGCGTTAGCTTTGTGATAAAAAGGGGTGAAACCCTAGGACTTGTAGGGGAAAGCGGATGCGGAAAGACAACCACCGGCCGGTGCATCCTCCAGCTTTACAAGCCTACCGCAGGATCCATCACCTTTGACGGCCGCGAATTGATGGGCATGGGTTCCCGGGAATTGAGGTCGATGCGGCGGGAGATGCAGGTAATCTTCCAGGACCCTTACAGTTCGTTGAACCCCCGAATGACCGCCGGCAATATCGTCGGCGAGCCTTTGGTAGTTCACGGATTGGTGGATAGCAAAGCCGAGTACCGCGAACGCGTCGCTAGTCTCTTACAAAATGTCGGTCTGAACCCATACATGGCGGACCGGTTCCCCCATGAGTTTAGCGGCGGACAGCGTCAAAGAATCGGAGTGGCCAGGGCACTGTCGGTGAGCCCCAAGTTTATCGTTGCCGATGAGCCTGTCTCCGCTCTTGACGTGTCCATTCAAGCCCAGATCGTTAACCTCTTGGAAGACCTTCAGAATGAGTTCAACCTTACCTACCTCTTCATCGCCCACGACCTGTCCGTAGTCCGTCACATCAGCGACCGTGTCGGCGTGATGTACTTGGGCCACATCGTGGAGATGGCGGACCGGAATGAGATTTACGTCAACCCCATCCATCCTTATACCAAGGCCCTCCTGTCCGCGGTACCGATACCTGACCCGGTTATCGACGCCCAACGGGAAAGAGTCTTGTTGACCGGTGAGGTCCCTAGCCCCTTGAACCCGCCATCCGGATGCGTATTCCACCCACGCTGCCCCGTCTCCATCGACGAGTGCAGTCAGGTGTTCCCCGAGTTGCAGGAAGTAGAGCCCAACCATTGGGCAGCCTGCATCAGGGCCGACGGGTACGGCGCTTTCTAACCAAGTTAAGCGCGTTATCTTGTGATTCCGATTAGGGGCGCCCAGATGCGATTGGGGCGCCCCTAAACATTTGCCCTCGAACCTTGCCCGTCCAGCCTTGTAGCTGTATTTCCCCCGTGATACCATCGATAGTGCATGGACCCAGAACTAATACGAAATTTCTGCATCATAGCCCACATCGACCACGGTAAGTCGACGCTGGCTGATCGCTTTCTGGAGCTCACCGGGACAGTCCGCGCCGAGGACATGAAGTCCCAGTTCCTAGACCAGATGGACCTGGAGCGCGAGCGGGGCATCACCATCAAGGGTAAAGCGGTGGCCATGTACCACCGCGCCCCGGACGATGTCGTATATCAGTTAAACCTTATCGACACCCCCGGCCACGTGGATTTCAGCTATGAAGTATCACGGGCTATGGCCGCCGCCGAGGGCGCCTTGTTGGTGGTGGACGCCAGCCAAGGAGTTGAGGCCCAAACCATCGCCAATGCTTTGTTGGCAATGCACTACGACCTGGAACTGATTCCGGTGGTGAACAAGGTAGACCTGCCTCAAGCCGAGCCCAATCGGGTGGCCAGCGAAATCCAGCAGGTGTTCGGCTTCCGCGAAGATGAAATACTCTACGTCTCCGCCAAAGAAGGCACCGGAGCCCGGGAGATCCTCGATGCCGTGGTGGCCCGCATCCCTCACCCCAAGGGAATCTCAAAGGATCCTTTGAGGGCGCTTGTATTCGATTCGGTCTACGATTCCTATAAAGGAATCATCGCGCACGTCCGCGTGCAAGACGGCCAACTCTCCCGGGATCAACGTCTAAAAGTCATGTCCTCGGGTAAAGTGGCTGAAATCTTGGAAGTGGGCGTATTCGCGCCTTTCCCCAAAACCGTGGACACCATTTATGCGGGTCAGGTGGGCTATGTCGCCACCGGTTTCAAGGATGTCCGGGATTGCAGTGTGGGCGACACTCTTACAAGTAACAGCAAGCCGGCCAAGGAGCCCTTGCCGGGCTATCTGCCCCTGCAGTCGATGGTGTTTGCCGGACTCTATCCTTCCGACGGCGAAGATCATAACAGGCTGAGAACATCTCTGGAGAAGTTGCAGCTGAACGATGCCTCGTTAAGAATCGAGCCGGAAAACAGCACGGCTTTAGGGTTTGGTTTCCGCTGCGGATTTTTGGGACTGATGCACATGGAGATAGTGCAGGAACGTCTGGAACGGGAATACGACCTGGACATCATTGTGACTTCCCCCAGCGTATCCTATCAGGTGGTTTCCCCCACCGGAGAAATTACGAATATCGACAATCCTTCCAAGCTTCCGCCTCCCCATGAAGTTAAGGAAATAAGGGAGCCGGTATTGGACCTGACTATCGTTGCCCCCGACCGTTACGTCGGCGTCATTATGGAGTTGATGCACTCCCGGCGGTCCGAATTCAAAAGAATGGACTATATCCAGGGTGGCATGGTCCAGCGCGAAGGCGTGGATTCAGATACGGCCCAGTCTCGGGTCGTCATGGAATACACGCTGCCGTTGGTAGAGTTGCTGGCCGATTTCTACAACCAACTCAAGTCCCGTACCCAGGGATATGCCTCGATGGACTACACTCTTAAAGGATACGAGGCCGCTTCGTTGGTAAAAGTAGACGTGTTGGTCAATCAGCAGCCGCTTGAAGCGCTGGCGATGATACTCCACCGGGACCAAGCCGTTAGCCACGGCCGAGAGGTTATTCAGAGGCTGAAGGCGGCCATTCCCCGGCAAATGTTTGAGGTCCCTCTCCAAGCGGCCATCGGCAGCCGAATCATCGCAAGGGAAACCATTCGGGCCATGCGCAAGGACGTGCTCGCCAAGTGCTATGGAGGGGACATCACCCGGAAACGGAAGCTGTTAGAGAAGCAAAAGGAAGGAAAGCGCCGGATGAAGATGGTTGGCCGGGTAGAGGTTCCGCAGGAAGCTTTCCTGACCCTGCTTAAGATCGGCACGGACGCCTGATTCAGGAAAATCCCAGCGAGGCTCTTAGATCACCGATTTGGTTCATGTGCTCCCGCCAGTGTCCGTTAAATCCCCGCTCCAGCAGCATATCTGCGGTTCGCTGTTCGTCGACTCCCCGGCTTTTGAGATGCGCCAGAACCGGTTTGCCGGCCAAGTCGTCATCGGTCGCCGATCCCAAAGCCTGCTCTAACTCTTGAAACAGGGTGTTGATTTCATCCAGCAACTGTGCCATGTCCTTGGCTTGCTTTTCCGGTGTCATGTTGGTCCTGTCGGCCCAAATGTCATACTCTTCCAGTTCTCCCGATAGGATCCCCCGCACGATGGAATAGATGCCGCCGGGCGGAGTATCCAGTAGGTGGCAGACGATTTCCCGGACACACCAAACGGAAGGCTCGGGTTTCCAGTCCAGGCAATAGTCCATTCCCTCAAGTAGTTCCAACAGCTCGGCCCTGATACTATGGGCCGTTGCCAGATGGCGGTCTCTGAGGCTGGTCACGGGCGCAGGACCATGAGGAACAGGATGACGATAGGCAGCAGCGTGGCGATACCCCCGAACATCGACCAGCGCTTGCTGGTGCGGGTATAAGCGGGGTCCAGCGAGCCGGCGGCCAATCCTTCTTGGGACAGTCTGACCATGCGCAATTGGAGAGGAATCAACACACCGGCCCAGATGAACGCGGTGACGAGCAACAGCATCAAAGATATACCTAGCCAAGGCTCCTGGAACCGCTCCCAGCCACTGAGCCCAGCCAGCAGGATTCCGGTCACAAGCAGAGTCGCTATGCCGGGGCCGGTAAACACGTAGTCCGCGAAAAGAACGCTCCGGGACGTCATAGCCATATTTTCAAGGTTGCCAGAGCGGTCGGCGCGTACTTTCCAGAACGCCGTCGTGATCAGATTCCCTAAAAAGATGACCGACGCTAGGATGTGGATGGCTAAAATGAACTGAAACAATATTCCCCCCGTGATCTGAGCTCGCCGGCATCGAAAAAGCGCCCGGCCTTGGGCTGGGTCACTCCGGCTGCAGCGTCTTCAACAGTGCCAGAACTTCCTGGCGGGTGTCCTCCCGCGCCAGACCAAACTCCAACGACGCCCGCAATAAGCCCAAGGGAGTTCCTCCGTCATAGCGCGTACCCAAAAACTCGTAAGCGTAAAGTTCGTAATGCTCCAATAGGAGCAGCAGGGCGTCGGTCAACTGAATCTCGCCGTTGGTTCCCGGCGGAGTCCGCCTTAAATGATCGAAGATCTCCGGCGGTAGAATATAGCGTCCGACGATGGTTAGGTTGGAAGGGGCTTCTTGGCGGGAGGGTTTTTCCACAAGCCCATGGATCTGATGAACTCGGTCGTTCACGGGAGTCGCGTCCACCACTCCGTAGTTATGGACCCGTTCCCATGGCATCGGCTCGACGGCCACCACGCCGCCCCCGGTGTTTTCGTGCACCTTCAGCATCTGTGCGACGACGCCGGGGCTATGGGCGATGATGTCATCGGGCAGTATTACAACGAAAGGTTCTCCGGCCACCGCTTCTTCCGCGGTCAAGACGGCATGCCCTAAACCCAACGGCTGTTCCTGGATTACAAAAGACACCTGGGCTAGTTCCGCAGCGGCCCTAACCTTCGCCGCCAATGCAGTGGCGCCGGAATCGGCCAGACGCTCCTCTAGATCCGGCATCGCTTGGAAGTAGGCAGCGATGGATTCCTTGCCTCTGGAGGTGACGACGATGACCCGTTCTATCCCGGCCTCCGCAGCCTCTTCGACCACGTACTGAAGCATCGGCTTGTCCAGAATGGGCAGGAGTTCCTTGGGCACCGACTTGGTTACCGGCAGAAATCTGCTGCCCAATCCGGCGGCGGGAATAACGGCGGTCCTAACTTTCATGTAGCGCTCCTGGAGCGGGCTAATTCTAACACCGGGCTGGGTAAGGGACAACGCGACCGGCCGGGGTTTGGCTGGGCAAGGCTAAACCACACACTTTTCTACGATCGGCGCTATATCGGTGTTTGACACGGTGCTAGGGCTAGCCTAACATTATAGCGAGACCGCGCTAGACGGGGAGTTAGCGGTGCCTTGTACCCGCAATCCGCTATAGCGGGGTTGAATGCCTCTCCCAGGCATGACCATTAGGCCAATATTTCGGATAGATGATGTTGAAGGTTGGGTCCCACGCGGCGCAGACCTGCGAACTCCGCCAGGCCGGAAGGAGCAACGGTAAACAGTGCTCTGCGGGTGCCGTGGGAGCGCCTGACCCGAGTCACCGTCCGGAACATGCCTAGTGGCCAGCGTCGAAGAGAGGTGCGCGGTCTCTAACCAAGATGATGACGGTCCCGCGCTAGATGCCATCGATCAGCCCTGGGACAGTGATTCCACAACCAGACCATCCAGGTCAGGACACCGCAAGGCCCTTGGCCAGCACTTTCTGACCGACTCCCGGATCCTCAACCGAATCGTCGCCGCGGCGGAGCTTGTTCCCGAAGACCAGGTATTGGAGATCGGACCCGGACGGGGTGTGTTGACCCGCCGGTTAGTTCAGCGGGCCGGCCGGGTGGTGGCGGTGGAGATGGACCGGGTGCTCGCCGCTGAATTGCCGGCGCGTCTCGACCATCCCTCTAACCTGGAAGTAGTCCACGGCGACGCCCGGTCGATAGATCTGGCGCCTTTGGTGGGCGAGGATAAGCCCTACAAAGTGGCGGCCAATCTCCCTTACTACGCCGCCAACCCGATAATCCGCCGGCTACTCGAGGCCGCGCCAAAACCGGAGTTGCTGGTGGTGATGGTCCAGCAAGAAGTTGGGCGCTCCATGCTGGCGAAACCCGGTGGAATGAGCATCTTATCGGTCGCAACCCAGTACTATGCTAAACCGTCCCTCGTGTGCCACGTCCCTCCCCGATCTTTTCGTCCGCCTCCGTCGGTGAATTCATCGGTAGTACGGCTCGACGTTAGGTCTCAGCCCGCGGTGGCTGTAGCCGATGAATCAGCCTTCTTTCAAGTGGTCCGCGCCGGTTTCTCCGCCAAGCGGAAACAACTGCGAAACTCCTTGAGCCACGGTTTGGGCGTTCATCCCACGACAGTTGGAGAACTCTTGGAGGACTTGGAGTTGGACGGCCGGCGGCGGGCCGAGACTTTGACTCTGGACGAGTGGGGGTTGATCTACAGAGGCTGGGAGGAGCGGATCCGGGGAGCGGCATAATCGTGGAAGTTCCGGCTTACGCTAAGCTGAATCTCGTCTTGGAGGTGCTGGGCCGGCGGCCCGACGGGTTCCATGAAATAAGAACAGTGCTCCAAACCATCGACTTGGCGGATCGCCTTACTTTCCATCCGGCATCGGGGCTTCATCTTCAATGCGATGACTCTTCCCTCAACGGCGAAGCTAACCTTGTTTGGCAAGCCGCCGTTAGGCTGGCTAAGAGCCGCAACATACAGCCCCGAGCGTATATACATCTGGAGAAACATATTCCGGTGGCGATGGGTTTGGGAGGAGGAAGCAGCGACGCGGCGGCCACACTGATAGCGCTGAATCAACTCTGGCAGCTTAACTTGTCCATTTTGGAACTGTCGGGAATAGCGGCGAGTTTGGGTTCCGACGTGGCCTTCTTTTTGGCGGGTGGAACTGCATCCACGGCCGGCCGGGGGGAATTGGTCACTCCGATTCATCCTTTGCCATCGGTCCCGGTGACGCTGATCTGCCCAACCGCGACGTTTCTGGACAAGACATCGAGAATGTTTTCACGTCTAACGTCCGGGCATTACAGTGACGGGGAGCGGACCAGCCGGCTTGAAGAGATCCTGGGTGGTGACGAATTCGTACCAGATATGCAATATAACGTTTTCGAGCATGTGGCATTTCAGGAGTTTCCGGAGTTGGACGATCTACGCCTGAAGGTCGAGTCGGCAACCGGTGCGGAAGTCCACTTGTCGGGCGCGGGCCCAGCGTTGTATTTCCTTCCTTCCAGTGAAGATGAATATCAGAGGGTGTCCCACGCCTTGCAACATTCTAGCGCTCGGGTATACCTTGTACACACGATCTGACTCGGCTCAGCGCCGGGAGTATCCGACTGAAAATCTCAATCCTAAGATTATAGTGAGCTAGAACATGTATACCCTTGCCGCCATATCCATCCCATTCGGTCCCAACATCATCGAATTCGGCCCATTTATCCTGGCCTGGCACGGATTTTTCACCTTTGTAGCCGTGGCCACTTCGGTGTACCTGGCGGTCCGTTGGGGCACCAAGCAGGGCCTGTCGGCAGATGCCATATATTCGATCTCGGTTTGGGCGATCATCGGCGGTATCCTGGGGGCGCGGATAGTCCACATAATCGACTTCTGGGGTCCGATCTACCAGCACGACCCGATCAGGCTGTTGTACGTTTGGCAAGGAGGCATCGCGATCTATGGCGGAATATTAGGCGGATTCGCCGGCGGCGCATTGTATGTCATCATCCGAAACTCGGACCGGTTTTTGGCGATGTGGGGTTCGGTATACAAAGTGATGCCTTTCCTGGGGGAACCGAACAAAGCTCCACTGCCACCGATCGGGTTAATGGTCGATATCACCACCCCGGCGTTGCTGATATCCATGGCCATCGGCAGAGTTGGAGACATAATTAACGGGGAGCACTTTGCCAAGGCCACCAATCTAGCCTGGGGCTTCATTTACACTAACCCGTCCAGCCCTGGCTACCAACAGCCAGCATCCCATCCGGCGGTGGCGTATGAGTTGATCTTCGATCTTCTATTGCTGGCTGCTATCTGGCCGTTGCGCAACCGGTTGCGCCCCCACGGAATGTACTTCGTGCTGTATGGGGGCCTGTATTCGATGGGCAGGTTCTTCTTGAGCTTCCTTCGCGTGGAGCAGATACCCTACTTCGACGTGTTGAACCAGGCGCAGATCATCGCCCTGATCGTGATGGCGGTAGCGATACCCTTAGTGGTGTTCAAAGCTAAGTTCGTAAAGCCAACGCAAGATGCGGAAAGTGGGAGGCGGGGACAAAGGCGGGCTAGATAAGCTGGGCGTCAGGCTCGATGGTCTGGATTGGCAAACACCAGGACGGAGTTGTGGCCACCGAAACCGAATGAGTTGCTCATGGCCACGTCGATCTGCTTATGTTTGGCTTTGTTGGGAGTGTAGTCAAGATCGCAATCTGGGTCCGGCGTCTCCAGATTGATGGTCGGTGGAACGATCCCGTTTTGTATCGCCATGATGCAGAACGTCGCCTCTAAAGCCCCGCCTGCTCCAAGAAGATGGCCAGTCATGGATTTGGTGGAACTCATGGGCACTCGGTAAGCGTGCTCTCCCAGAGCCAACTTAACGGCCTTTGTTTCCGATCGGTCATTCAATGGCGTAGACGTGCCGTGGGCGTTTAAGTAATCCAAGTCCGACGGTTTGACGTCCGCGGCTTTCAAAGCCAATCCGATGGCTTTGGCGGCGCTCTGCCCGCTGGGTCCGGGCTCGGTTAAGTGGTGAGCGTCGGAAGTGGCGCCGTATCCCAGTAATTCTGCCAGTGGCGTGACCCCGCGCGCTTCGGCGCTCTGCTGGCTTTCTAGGACCAGTACCGCAGCCCCTTCAGCCATCACAAACCCATCCCGGGCAGCGTCGAACGGGCGGCTCGCCTTCTGAGGGTTCTCGTTGAACCGGGAGAGGGCGCGCATGGAATTGAATCCGGCGACGGCGATGGGAAATATCGGCGCCTCGCTACCGCCGGCCAGCATCACGTCCTCTTGGCCGCGGCGAATCATCTCCCAGGCTTGCCCTAAAGCATCGGCGCCGCTGGAGCAGGAGGAGACTAGGCAGTAGTTGGCGCCCATTGCCCCGGTAACCATGGAAACCTGGGCCGAAGCCATATCGGCCAGCATCATGGGAATCAAAAATGGGCTCACCCGTTTCGGACCCCGCGCGCTCAATACCTCAAATTGCTGTGATAGCGTAATGATGCCGCCAATCCCGCTCCCGATGATGACGCCCACCCGATAGGGGTCGCCATTTTTGGGGGCCAGATGAGCTTGTTGGCAGGCTTCTTTCGCGGCCACGGCAGCCAACTGGGCAAATCGGTCCATGCGGCGGGCTTCTTTGCGGTCCAGGTAGTTCTGGGCGTCGAACCCTTTCACCTCACCGGCGAAGTGAGTATCGAAAGCTTCGGCGTCGAAGGCCGTGATGGTGTCGATGCCAGAGCGTCCAGCCACCAGATTTTCCCAGGTGGTGGCCACGTCGAGACCCAAGGAGCTTATGACGCCGAGGCCGGTGATAAATACACGGCGAAGTTCGTTCATTTCAATCCAGGCAGATGATCTAACGCCAGCCACGTAACATGAACTATCAGGAACGCATGGACTGTCACAGCCGCCTCTCCCCTAACACTTCAGCACCAGCGCCGCCGGTGGTTTCAGGTGATTCCAGAGCCCGATCTAAGTTAGTCGCTTGTGGTAGTGGTCCTGCCGCGGCCCGATTCGGACATCACGGTATTCAGCATTTCGGTAAGGTCGTTGATCCGGCCTGATATACTCGCCGCAAGTTCGCTGCTGCCGGCGTTGACCGGGCCGGAAAGGTCTTTCAATGAATCGGCCAATTCGCTGATGTCGGCTCCGATGTTTTCTACCACTTCCCGGCGTGCGTTCGCCAGGGGCTGGGACACGGACCGCAGCTTCTCCCCCAGTTCGCCCACCCGTTGGGAGATGTTTTCGCCGAACTCACGTCCGGCCATTGACACCGGGTCCGACCAACTCTTTAAGCTATCGGTGGCGTCCGCCAACCGGGCGGTGATGCTGTCTCCCAGGTCACGGCTGGTGGATGCCAGACGCAGCCGATAGTTCCGGAGGATCCGGAAGATACGCCTGTACAGGTCGTCCACCGGGGTCAGCCTGGCTGAATACTGGTCAAACAGGTCCCTCGTTTCCGCCATGGTCCAGCGCTCGTCGTAATGAACAAACTGCCGTCCGGTATATAGGTGATAAGGCCGCATCTGCCCTTCGGCAAGAAGGTCGCCGTTTTCGTCCAGCGGGACCAAGTCGTCCCAGTTAGACGTTGCCGGAAGGGGCGTGAGGAAGTTTACTGTCTGGTACTTGCTAACCTGAGTCACCCAGTCGGCCAATGCCATGATGCTTTCTTCTGTATCGTAGGGAAGACCGATTATCGTCATTGCTACTAAGGAGAAGCCCATATCGTTCAGAGCCACCAGGTCGGTATGCATCTGGCCTGGCTCTTGACGCTTGTTCACCAGTTTCAAGTTTTCCGCGTTGTCAGACTCCACGCCGATGTACGCCATCTTGATATTGGCTTCCAGCATGGCGTTAGCAAGCTCGGGGTCCTGTCCAATCTCGGCTCGCGCCTGACAAATCATGTACATGTTTTGGGTGTGGTCTTTCCAAGACTGTAACCGGGCAAGGCGCTCGTCACGGTATTTTACCGCTCTCAAAGGCGGCGGGTGCAGATCGTCGGAGATAAATACCTGGAATTTGCCATTCCTGGAGTGAATCAATCCGTCTGCCGCCATTTCGGTCATCTGAGTCAGACGTTTAATCTCAGTTTCGCGGGAAACCAACCGATAGCCCAAGAACTGCTGAATTACTTGGCAGTAGGTGCATTTTTCGGTGCAGCCCCGGGTCGTCTCAATCACACCGCCGGCCATGGGGTTCTCGGCCGTCAGGTCTCTGATGGAGCGGAAGTCCGGCAACTCCACAAAGTCGGGATTTATCAAGCCAGACCGGCGAGTTTGAACCAATTGGCCGTCTCGTTGGTAGCTGATGCCGGGCACTTTGTCTAGGTAAGCTTCCCGCTCGCCGGGCTTGCGGGTTAGTAGTATGTCGCACAGTTGACCGATGATGTCCTCGGCCTCCCGTTGCACTACAACATCGAAATCGCCGTTGTCGAAGGCCTCGTCGGTAAGCGGTCCCATCTGAGGGCCGCCTCCGATGGTAATAATCTCCGGATGATATTGTTTGGCCTGCCTGGCGATCTGATAGCCACGGGGCGCCTCATTGATCAGCGCCGTCACCATCAAGATGTCAATGCCATCCAGGTCTTTATCCGGGTCGATCACACCGCACCGATCTTCAAACCAGATATCCCGCTCGTACAGGAATTCGCCCTCCCATTGAGCTAGAGCGCCCGAGAGGAACAACATCCCTTGACGGGGAATGGCGATGTACTCAAAATTTCCACCGGCAGACGCCGGTTGTAACAGCACGACTTTCTTGATTCTTGACGTTACTACCACAGTCCCTCCTACGAAGGCTCACCACTTGAGCCCACCTGTGTCAAGATTCAAATCCCCAAGAAGAAAACCTGACGGATATGACTTTTTGAGCCGGCCCGCAGGTGAAATCAGTAAACGGAATTGCCGCATCTAGTGCCAGCATAGACTGTATTATACCGGATTCAGTCGAATAAAACAGCAAGTAGTGAATTCTTAGCAGCCAATGTGTAGGTTTGTGTATCCCAGAAATGTGCTCAAATCCCACGTTCTCTAAAATGCGGGATGATTTCTTTGGCGATGGTCTCCAAATGCCGAGTACGGTCTTCCCTTGGGCAGGCGACGCTGAATACGATATGGCGGGCGCCCGCGTCGATATATTCCTGGATACGGGTGATGCAACTTTCCACCGGGCCCAGTAGGCAGTATTTTTCCACGATGTCTCTGAAACCACCCCCATACAGGTAGCGGCCGCCTAAGGCTTCCGCGGCCACTTCCGCCGCCTGCTTGACCGTGTCGTATATCGAAACGTAAGGAAAATAGGCCCACTGGAAATCGGTCAGGTCCCGGTTTTGTTCCGTGGCGAATCCGGTGATAGTAGCCACGCTGGATCGGTATCGATCCGGGTCGTAGAAGTAGGGCATCCAGCCGTCGCCAAATTTCGCGGCCCGGAGCATGGCGGGTTCTCGGCGTCCCGACACCCAGATCGGTGGATGGGGCTTTTGCGCCGGATGTGGTATGACGGTTACGTCATTCAACTGGAAATGCCGTCCTTGATAGGACACGTTCTCCTCGGTCCAAAGGCGGCGAAGTACCTCTAGACATTCGTTGGTCATTCGTCCTCTTTGTTTGACGTTCAGTCCGGCTGCTTCGAACTCCACGGGAAATTCGCCGCCGACTCCTACGCCCAAGGTCAGCCGTCCGCCCGACGCGATGTCCAGTGTATTCGTCAATTTGGCAAGAACAGTTGGATGGTAAAATGGCGCCAACAAAATGGAGGAGAGAACGCGGATATTATCGGTCGCCCCGGCTGCCACTGCCAACAGCGGTAACGAGGCGTGAGTGGGACCGGGCGGGTTACCGCGCATGTAATGCTCGCCGGCGGCGAAGTACTCGAAGCCCAACTCCTCCATCCACCTGGCATCGCGGGCCGTCTCCGCCGCCCCATGAGCCATACCGGCGCCGAAGTGCAACTTGGTGTCTGCCATAGGTACAGGTCCTCCGCCTTGAGATGCCCAGGCCCCACAATGAGTCAAATTGCGGACCGATATTCGATCCTATATTATAATAACCAGACGTATAGGTCTTCCTTTTGTTGGTTTGTATTTTTAAAATTTACTAGGCAATGGCTTCGAAGTCCAATAAGGTGATTATGCGGTAATGCTGGTTTTGGTAACAGGAGCCACCGGTTTTTTGGGCCGGGCCGTGGTCCGCGAGCTGCAGGAGCATCATCATCGCGTCCGCTGCCTGGTCCATACCCCGGGCAATGAACGCATGTTCCCCGACCGGTCGGTTGAGGTCCATTATGGCAGTGTCAGCGATCCCGAAGCATTGGCGGGAGCGTTCTACGACGTTGAGGCGGTGATTCACCTGGTGGGAATCATCCGAAGGTCACGAAACCGGACTTACGACCTGATCAACCGGCAAGGCGTAGCCAACGTTGTCGCGGCCGCCAAGGAAGTCGGGGTCAAGCACTTCATACAAGTTAGTGCTCTGGGCGCCACCAATGACGCCGGGTATCCCTACTTATATAGCAAGTGGCGGGGAGATCAGGAGGTGGTAAACAGTGGATTGTCCTATACGATCGTAAGGCCTTCCATAATGTTCGGCCCCGGGGACGAATTTCTGAACACGCTGGCTGGGTTGGTAAAAACAACACCAGTGGTACCGGTGCCCGGAACGGGCAGAAACCGTTTCCAACCCATCGCAGTGGCAGACATGGCCCGGTGCCTGGCGCTGACAGTGGACCGGGAAGATCTGAAGGGCAAGATTGTGGAGATCGGGGGACCTGATCAGCTAAGCTATAACGAAGTGATCTCGCTGATAGCCCGGACGTTGGGCAAGCGACGGTTGCGTCTACATGTGCCGGTATGGATGATGTACATCGCCACGGTGATACTTCAGAAGGTGGTGTCAAGGCCGCCGGTAACCACGGACCAATTGAAGATGATTGCAATCAGGAACGTGGCCGAAACCTCTATCGTCCAGGAGACCTTTGGGTTTACCCCGAGGCCGCTGGAGGGTAACATAGAATTCATCAGATCGGTGGGCTTCTGGGACGGTGTCAAGATCGCTCTAGGCTCCATGCCCACCCATCTTCGCGACCACTAGCCGGGTAGCCCGGTAGCTGGGGAGGGAGGGGCATCCATTGAAATATCCCGACGCCATCGACCTCTTGCTCTCCCTGGTCGACCACGAGCGTAACCACCCGGTTGGTCCCCGACAGAAGGCAATCTTCGATCTGGGGCGGATAGAGCGCTTGCTCCATCGGTTGGGCGACCCTCATAACGCCGCCTCTGCTATCCATGTCGCCGGCACTAAGGGCAAGGGCAGCACCGCGGCTCTCTGCGACTCCGCCTTGCACGCCGCCGGATACTGTACCGGATTCTACTCGTCGCCCCACATGCACAGCTTTCGGGAGCGCATACGTAGAAATACGATCCCCATCTCCGAAGAGGAATTCAGCGGGTTGGTGGAAGAACTTTGGCCCCATCAAGAGTGGGTCGGACGGCACGAAGGGCTGGGACCGGTAACCCTCTTCGAATTCATGACCGGTATGGCGTTCCAATGCTTCGCTGGAGATAAATCCGATTTCCAGATCATCGAGGTTGGATTGGGAGGTCGATTGGACGCCACCAACGTTGTCAGTGCCGGTGTGTCTATCATCACGTCAATAAGCCTGGACCATACCGCAATCTTGGGAGACACAATCGGCGAGATCGCCCGGGAAAAGGCCGGTATAATCAAAACCGGAGGAACGGTTGTAGTCGCACCCCAGAAACCCGAAGCGCTTTCGGTTATCCTGGATGTGTGTCATTCGTTATCGGCCACCCCTATCCTGGTGGGCAAAGATGTAACCTGGTCTCCGGGTCCTTCTTCGATCGACGGCCAAGAAATGACGGTGGCAGGCCGCGACCATACCTACCAGCTGAGGGTGCCCCTGTTGGGTAAATTCCAGTTGGAAAACGCCGCTACCGCCGTGGCCGCATTGGAAGCGCTGCAAGATCAGGGCCATCCGATCTCCGATGAAGCGATACAGCAAGGGTTTGTGAAGGTGGTATGGCCTTGCCGGATGGAGGTATTGGGCCGGGATCCCGTCACTGTAGTCGACGGTGCCCATAATGAATATTCCATGGATGCATTGCTGGAATCGTTGGGATGCTACCTTAATTTCCGGCGATTGTTCTTGGTGGTAGGATTTTCCCGTGATAAGAGCATCGCCAAGATGGTCAGCCGGTTGGCGGAGATGAACCCGGTGGTTTTCGCATCCCGGTCTCGCCACCCCAGGTCCACTCCCCCCGTGCATATAGCATCCCTGTTTAATGAACACGGCATCGACGTGACGGAGACCGACACCTTGGCCGAGGCGTTGACCCAGGCACGGGAACTGGCCGATGAAGGAGATCTGATCTTGGCTACGGGTTCACTCTTTGTGGCCGCGGAAGTTAGGGAAGAAATCTTAGGGATAGAGCCAGAACTGTACCCGGACCTGTTGCCCGCTGATTTGAGGACTAGCTAGGGGAGTTCCCGGATTCGTTCCGGAGCGGACTGGACCTACCAAGGAGAATGAGGCGTGACATCTGACCGTTCCAGGATTGTAGTCACCGGCATGGGGGCGATGACCCCGCTGGGGCAGACCTCAGATGCTTTCTGGGCCAACTTGGTGGCCGGCAAACCAGGCATCGGGCCGATGACGTTGTGCGACCCCACCGATTACCCTTGCCGAATCGCCGGCGAGGTAAGAGACTTCGATCCCGCCGAGTATATGGACAATAAAGAATCCAGGAGAATGGCCCGGTTCTCCCAACTGGCCGTAGCCGCCGGTTTGACGGCAGTGAAGTCGGCCGGCCTGGATATCTCCCGGGAAGATCCCTACCGGGTTGGCGTGGTTCTGGGCAACGGCAACGGCGGTTTCCCGACTCTTGAGGACAATTGCCGGGTATTGGCGGAACGGGGCGGTATGCGCATGACGCCCTTCTTCTTCCCCATGGTCTTGCCCAACATGGCCGCGGCCAACGTTAGCCGGTTTGTGGGAGCTCATGGCTATAACGCTACCGCCACCACGGCTTGCGCTTCGTCAAACCAGGCGATCGGCCAAGCGTTGGACGTGATTCGCCGGGGCGCCGCGGACGTGATTCTGGCCGGCGGCACGGAGGCCGGAATCAGCCAATTGGGATTGGCGGGATTCGCGGTCATGCGGGCGTTGACCACCCACAATGAGGAACCTGAAAAGGCTAGCCGTCCTTTCGATGCCAACCGCGATGGATTCGTTCCCAGTGAAGGCTCGGCGATCTTGGTTCTGGAGAGTTTAGAGCACGCCCTGGGACGGAACGCGGTGATCCTTGGCGAGATAGCCGGGTTTGGCTGCACCTCCGACGCCGGGCATTTGGTGCAGCCTGAGGAGTCAGGCGCCAGCGCGACCGAGGCGATGCGGCTGGCGTTATCAGACGCGGGGGTAGGTCTCCAGGATGTCGACTACATCAACGCCCACGGGACTTCCACTCCACTGAACGACGCCCTGGAAACGGTGGCCATCAAACAGCTGTTCGGCGATCGGGCGTATCAGATTCCCATCAGCTCCACCAAATCTATGATCGGCCATTCCCTGGGCGCCTCGGGGTCTTTGGAAGCCGTGGCCTGCTTGAAAACAATCAGCGAAGGCGTCATCCACCCGACGATCAATTACCAGGATCCGGATCCGGAATGCGACTTGGACTATGTCCCCAACCACTCCCGTCAGTCGGACGTCCGAGTGGTCCTTTCCAACGCCTTCGGCTTCGGCGGCCAGAACGCCTGCCTAGTGTTTCGGAAATTCGAGGTGTAGCAGTTTCCCGTTCCTTGCTTCAATGCATTTCGCCGGATGAGAAACGAGGCTCAATGCGCGTACACACCGAGCCTCGTTCAATACCGCCTAGGTATCGGCCAAAGAATTACGGGGACATGCTACCTGCCGACGGCAAGTGCATGGTAGCCTGGGGCTCGTAGCATGAGAATGCGTTTTCGTCCGTCCCAATGTCGAACGAACTTGCAGGGGTACAGAAACCCTGGAACGAGTACATCTGAGATTTCAAGGTTTCGGCGTCATCCCATTTGGCCGGGCCATGATAGCGCACGATGATATGGACCTCAGCGTCCATCGGGTCGGTCACCCCATCTCCCCACAGGACCTGCCCGGGAGCAGCGTCCTTGCCCACGCCGAGACGGGCGCTAAAGTGGCCACTGCGGTCGGGACCGACGATTCCACCGGTCGCCCAGAGAACCGAAACCTCAGCCTCGGGGTTGACCAAGGGTGGCAGAACGTCGTTTTCGCCACACTCACCGTCGCTACATCCCGCGGGATTGTTAAAGATGACCCACCATACGGTATAGGCGCCAATTGGGAGGTCGGTGGTATCGATGTTCATTGATATATTGTCGACGGTTCTGACCAGGTCGGAGCTGCCTCGGGTCTGGGGATTCATCACGAACACCCCGCCATGGTCCTGAAGGTCGAATACGGCGGTCGAATCCTTACCGGCGGCGTTTACGCCGGGAATGAAGTTTCCGTATAGGGCGATTCCCCCTGCCATCACACTTAGCACTAGACTGAGGTGGTCTGGGAGATTTGAACAGGTAGCTAAGAGAGAGTCCCGCTCCTAGAATTGCAAAAAAGGAGCAGGACATGAAACAGATACGGAAGAAACACAGCCCAGCCTTCAAAGCCAAGGTGGCCTTGTCTGCATTCTTGGGCGAAGAGACGATCGCTCAGTTAGCCAGCCGGTTCGAAGTACACCCGAGTCAGATACACACCTGGAGAAGAGCCCTGATAGAGGGCGCTCCAGGGTTGTTTGGCACTGACCGGAAGTCAGAGGAGAAGGCCAAGGACATCCAGATCTCTCAGCTCTACCGGCACATCGGCCAACTGAAGGTGGAAAGG